>NZ_AUNE01000019.1 GCF_000447755.1 Bacteriovorax sp. BSW11_IV
TTCGACTTTAATTCCATTGATTTTCCATTAACAGATATTCTCACCACCTGATTGGGTGATACGGCGACGTTGTTATCGTTATGTGATATTTGTACACTGGCAAAGACTCTGGCCTTCGCAGTAGCAGTGGCGCTTTTTGCGAAGGCCTCGGCCATTAAGTGTGTTGAAAAGAGGAGGCTTAATATGAGTATTCTCATTAAGGGCATTGTGAGGGGAATAGCTTGTTGGGCCAAGTCTGAATTTTAGCGAAGATTTTTTAATTTCAGATACTTGTGCTGATTGATCGGGCTAAGTCTCTAGATCAGGGGAAGAGTTAAATTCGTCTTAACCTTCAATTTACCCTCAATTTTAGCGTCCCACTTATATTGTTTAGAGGGGTTAAGTTTTTGAATTTTGTTTGAGGTACTTAAGAATTGGGCACATTCCAATTTATGGGTTTCAGAGATTTTTGAACAAGAAAATCGTTGGCCTTACTAAAGGGTTTGCTGCCAAAAAATCCTCGATATGAAGAAAGTGGTGAGGGGTGTACAGAAGTAATGACAAAATGTTTTTCTGTATTAACTTTACTCGCCTTTTTTTGTGCAGGTGAGCCCCAAAGGATAAAGACCACATTCTCTTTTTTCTCATTGATGATTTCTATAATTTTATCAGTGAATTTTTCCCAGCCCTTTTTATGATGTGAGCCGGCCATGCCTTTTTGTACAGTAAGTACATTGTTTAAAAGTAAAACGCCTTCCTTGGCCCATGATTCTAAGCAACCGTGCCTAGGGATTTCAAGATTTAAATCACTATTGAGTTCTTTATAAATATTCACAAGACTTGGAGGAATTTTAATATCGCGATTCACTGAGAAAGCTAGACCGTGGGCCTGCCCATCTCCGTGATAGGGATCTTGTCCTAAGATAACAACTTTGACTTTTTCAAGAGGTGTTAAGTTGAGGGCCGAAAAAATGTCATGTGATTGTGGAAAAATTATTTGCCCAGAGCTAATTTCAGTATCAATGAATTTCGTTAACTGATTAAAGTAATCAGAGTTTAATTCATCTTGAAGTAGTTGGTGCCAGCTTTGGCATAGATTAATTTCCATGCCACAGTTTTACTTACTTTATAAATAGATGGCAATTCCAAATGCGTCACCGTCGCGCTTAACTCTATTGTTTTGACCAGCAGTGTCTTTGAAGTAGAAGTGGTCAAATCGTTTTTCATAGTAAAGGCGTAAGAACCATAATTCTAAAAATGCTCCATAGCGTGATTGCTCACCTGTGAGTTCGTAATCATTGGCACTCTTCTTTTTAATCTTTTCAAATGAACCTGACAGACCTAAAAAATTTAGCAGGTAGAGATCGCCATCAATTCCAAAAAATAGAGGTGCGTGATCGCCATAATTTTTGGTGTTTAACCATTTTTTGCCAAAGAGTAAATTGAAGTGTGTGGTCTGCGCTGATGATCCCAAAATCCTTGCAGAGAGGTTTAATTTTCTTGTTTCTATTTCGGACTTATTTTGATCGGCCTCGGCCTCAAGTCCTAAAAATGTGACATACATTTTAAATTTTCCCACATCACTTTTAAATTCTTTCTCTGGAGTTGATGTTTCTTCATCGAAAGTGAATTTACTATAATCCAAGACAAATTCAAAAATATTGCTTTCTGTATTCAGAGCAAGCCACTGATCCATCAGAGATATTCTTCTTTTTGTTGCCAGCCAATCTGCAAGAGACCATCGACTTTGTTTTTTTACTTCTTGCTTTCGGATAATGACGGTATAAACCTCTTCTTGTGACCATGTTGTAAATGAAGTTAAAAGAAGAAATAGGGTGATTGTTAGTTTTGTCATAACTCTACCTTGCAAGAAATATTGGCAAAGATGCCATTGCTAGTATTATGACAAATTCCGATATCGAAAGGTAACTTGCGAAAATTATTCCGCATCTTATAGTTTTAAGATTGCCTTTAGATAGGAGCATTTATAATTAAGATTCTGGGATAAGGAAGGAAAATGATTACGAAAATTCAGCCGAGCTTCACGACTTTGCAACTGCAAAAAGACATCAAAACAGGAAAGACAAATCCTTATGCACTTCAGATCGCAGGTGAGTTAGACAAACAAAAAAATGTGTACCAGAGCGATTTGTGGCATTATTCAACACCTAAATCACACTACAAAAACACTTTTGTCGAGAATCAAACAAGTAACTATCTAAAGCGCTTGAACACTTATTAATTACTCAATGTGATAGTACTTATCATAGCTATCAACGTCTTGAGTTTTTTCTAGATCTTCAAGTGAAGGCTTCTTTGGTTTGTTGATTTGTCCGGAGATTTCTTGGTTTAAATCTTTTGCGACTTCAAGACTTTGAGAATTTGTTTTCGTGCTATCTGCTACCACAAATCCTTTTTTAGCATCGAGCACTACTCCTGCTGGAGGAACATAGGTTCCGTTAGCAGAGATCGTTCCTTTCTCATCCTTAATTTCGTAAATATTAAGTTTCTTATTGAAGTTTTTCTCTTCCATTGTTGGAGGGACATAGATGCCAGTATTAAGATCGACAACACCGCCAGCGGTCGGTCTATAGGTTTGATCGTCAACATCGAACTTTCTAGCGGCCGTTTTTCCTTCTTTTGTTTCTTCTTTTGATATCTCTTGATAGATGGCAATAGTTTCTTTGTGCACTTGTTCGAATTCTTTTTTGTCGACTTTTTTATCTTCAGTCATTTCTTTATTAATTTTAAGACCCGTATACTGAACAGGTGAAATCTTAACAGGCTCAGTTACGTGTTGAAGATTCTCTGAGACAGTGGAGAAGCGACCCTTCTCAACTAAGGTTGCTTCTTTGAGATCATTTGTTGAAATCTTCTCAATAGGTGTTTCTGCTTTTGCCATGGCCACCTTCCCATCGAAAGTAATTAAACTTGTGATTTTATTTTCTGGGTTATAAATCGTTTGAAAGTCCGTCCCTCTAACTCCCAAGGCCGCTGTCCTTGTTTTGATGAAGAGCTTCTCTTTTCCTCTTACTTGTTTATGAGTTACTTCGGAGCGAATTTTTCCCATCATTAAATTTACAATTCCAACTTCACCAAGATTATCAACGGGGGATTGATCTAAAATGATCTTGCTTTTAGGGCCTAGATTAATTGTCGTTTTATCTTGTAAGGTAATTTGCACAAAACTTTTTTCCATTGTTAAAATAGAGGCATCCTTACTAACTTTACTTCCAATTTGAAGATTACTCGCTTCTCTATGGCCAATCTCAAGAATAGAAGCTTGTCCCTTGAGCTTAGTAATTGTGCCGATGACCTTCGCATAAGAGTTCGTGCACAGAAGTAGAGTAAGAAAAATTACTGTTGGCAATTTCATTAGAACCTCAGAGGAAATATTTCGCTATTTATGAAAAGATAAACTTTTGGTTTAATAAAACCATTCTATATTTTTTAATTCTGTTTAAAAGGATTTTTATGAAAAATCTGCTAAAAAAAGCAATTTTAATTAACACACTTGCTGGTGCAGTGATGCTAAACGCTTATGGTGAAACGAAACTTACTTATCCCGAGTTAGAAGTAACTCCTCGTGCGACTGAGCGTTTAAAGATGCTTGCTCAAAAAGAAGAGAAAAACAGTATTCTATTTCCAATGAATATGCAGATCTCGGCACTTTCAACTCTTGTGGCCGGTGTGCTTCAGTTTGGAAGTGTTGATAAAGAAGATGATCCAGATAAGAGATCTCCACTAGCAGGTGTTCTTGTTGGTGGCGCTTGGGTTGGTATCAATTTATATATGTCACAAGGGTATAGAGTTTATAACGACACTCTTTCTGATGTTAATCGCATCACAGGTAATGGTGTACGTGAACAACTTACACGTGAGAGAATTGCTGAAGAGGGAATTAATAAGGCCGCTCGCTTAGCATCTCGTTTAAAGTGGATTTCAGCTCTTACAAATGGTGGGGCAAGTGCTTATATGCTAAGTAAAGTTGAAAAAGATACGGCCGCTCAAATTATGGGAGCTGTTTCTCTTGCTGCTGCATTCTCGCCAATTTTATTTGAATCAGAGTGGGAAAGAGTGGCCAAAGATCAACGCGCTTATAAGAAGAAGGTTTATGGGCCAATTTTCACTTCAAGCGTTTTTAACGTTGGTGAAGGAAAATGGGCCCCTGGATTTTTATTCGCTTCTACTTTTTAATCATAGAACGAGAGGTCATAAGTTCAGCAAAATTTATGGCCTCACTCTTCGAATAGTCTAATCCTTTCTTAGAAATGGCAAACTTGTAAGCATCTTGAAAATTCTTCGCTACGAGTGGTCCATTTTCAGTAAGCTTTATTGCAAGCTCTAATCCTTTATAAGTAGCAAGATCAGCTCCTGATTTCTTTGTCAGAAATGTGAAAAGCTCTGTGAATACGTATCCCATTTCTTGATTATACTTCACTCCATAATCTGCAATTTTAGTCGCAATCTCAGCACAACGAGGACCAGAGAGGTCGAGTCCTTTATTGTCTAGACAAAAGCGAACAATCTTTTGAAAATCATTTTTAATCATCACTGCATCGCCATCTTTATCAAACGATAATTTCTCTGCAAGCTCTGTTGCTGCTTTAACATCGAGATCGAGATAATCCTTTAGGAATGCTTCTTTAAAAATCGTAATATATGTGTTTGCTCCTTCATCAGATTGATTTGAATATTTCATGGCAATCTTGATGGCATCTGCTGTTTGAACTCCTGCTTTTACAAGCAGAGAATTCACGTCGATGAATCTCTTCGCTGCATTTTCACAACCTCTAGAAACAGTATCTGCAATTTTCTTGATATCATTTCTTTCTAGAGAAAATTGCTTCTCACTTTCTAGGTAGCGAAAAGTCGTAATGTATTCTTTTGATGAATGACATAATTTTGTTTCTAGATTTGTCTTTGGTACAGCGGCGTACACGCTGTTAGTCGCAATAAGCATAAAAATCATTTTTTTCATTGAGGACCATCCTTGTCTTTTACATTTAATATTGTAGCTGTCTTCGAAAAAAAGACAAATTGAATGATGAGCTTTTTTAATTTGACGATCAATGCGAAGAGAAAATAGAATGATCAGATATTGAAGACATATTCACATGGATAAGGAGAATTTTATGGCAAAAGCAAAGAAGGCCACAAAAAAAGCTGCTCCAAAGAAGGCCGCAGCAAAGAAACCAGCAGCAAAAAAAGCTAACAAAGAAATGCTACTAGTTGGTTCAAAAACTAAAGATGCTCTTAAAGGTGCTGGATACAATGTATCTTCTGATACTCTTGCAGCTCTTAATGAGTACGTATATTGGTTAATTGACCAAGCTCAAAAGAAGTGTGCAGCTAACGGTAGAAAGACTATTCGTCCATACGATATTCTGGCCTAATTAGTTGTCATTTGACACTATTTGCATAGAAGGCCCGTTTGGGCCTTTTTTTTTATTCCCATTTTAATGTATTTGGCCAAAAAACCTTAATCTAATCTTTTGCTAATGTTATTCGCTTATTCCGTCCGATAATAGGGAAGATATATTTATTTTTCTTTATTTGGAGATTGTATGAGTTTAAGAAATAAGATGATTTTAAGTTTTATTTTAGTCTCTCTCATACCCTTTGCCAGTGGTTTAGTGCTAGCGATTAAAAATAGTGAACCCACTGTGCGATCAGAAATTCATCAAAAACTAGAGGCCATTCAAAGTGCTAAAGTCACTCGTTTAAAAGAAAGATTTAAAGGTTACCATTCCGCGGCCGTTATCTTTTCAAGACACAGAAAATTTCAAGACCTCTTTGTTGATTATGAAGATGCTCTTGATAAAGGAAAAGACAGTGACGAATATAAAGCTGTCATGGCAAAGAATTCAGACTTTTTAAAAACGAGTGCGACAGAGTTAGACTTCGGGGATATTTTACTTGTAAGTAATAAAGGGGATCTCATTGCAAAGGGTGATAATCCATCTTTGAATATTGGAACTAATCTCCTAGAGCTAAATAATCGTTTCTCTCAAAAGCTAAAAGCAGTTCTAGATTCATCTTATGCTGGAGCTGATAGCATCATCTTCGGTGATTATATTAAATTGCCCTTTTATAATGAAAATTTTGCTTTTTTCATTTCCCGTTTTGCTCCGAACTCTTCACAAAGAGGGCGTTGGCAAAAAGGTGAAAGTATCGGTGCCGTGTTATTGGCAATTCCAACTAAGGCCGTAAATGAGATTGCGAACGAACTGACAGGACTTGGAACAACGGGTGAAACCTATTTTGTCGGTATGGAGCCCGACGGGCAAACATATTACAGAACGAACCGTGTTGTTAAAAAAGGAAATATCGGTGAAAAGCGCGGTGGCTCTTCGGTAGAGAAGGCCTTTAAAGAACAAAAAACGATGGATCATAAAGTTAAAGTGGGAAGTACGGGGGCCGTTGAAGTTGAGTACTTTTCATTCATAAAAGACTTTGGATTAAACTGGGCCGTTTTCACTACTCAAAGTGAAGATGAGGCCATGGCCGCCATCTATGCTATTTATAAAACGGCCCTAGTCGTAGGACTATTTTTTGCTGTGGCCATTTTTATTTTCTCTTATTACTTTTCTCAATCAATCACAAAACCAATTCTTAATGTGGTTGCGAGGCTTTATCAAGGGGCCGATCATTTAAAGAAAACTTCTTCGAATATGGAAACTCAAAGTGAGCGTCTGTCCTCTGCTTCTACCCAACAAGCATCGAGCTTGCAAGAAACTGTTGCTAGCGTTGATGAAATCAGTGCCATGATTGAAAGAAATACTGACGCTTCCAATGAATCAAAAGATCTTTCAGGTAAGAGTAATGAGGTCGCCACAAGAGGAAAGAGTACAATTGAGCAAATGATCTTTGCTATTGAAGATATCAATTCGTCTAATAAAGATATTACAGATGAAATGCAGCACAGTAATCAACAGATTCAAGAAATTGTTCATGTCATCAAAAATATCGGAGAGAAAACAAAGGTCATCAACGATATCGTCTTCCAAACAAAACTTCTCTCTTTCAATGCCTCAGTCGAGGCCGCAAGAGCAGGCGAGCATGGTAAGGGTTTTGCCGTAGTCGCAGAAGAAGTTGGTAATCTTGCCAATATGAGTGGGAGTGCCGCTACAGAAATTTCATCGATGCTTGATGAGAGTATTAGAAAGGTTGAATCCATCGTGTCGATGACCCAACAAAAAGTAGATGGGCTTATCGTTAAAGGAAAAGAAAAAGTTGAAACAGGAACGCGAGTTGCTCATGAGTGCGGACGTGCTTTGGATGAGATTTTATCAAACGTGCGTCTTGTGAATGATAAAGTTGCAGAAATTGCGCAGGCCTCAGTAGAGCAGTCACAAGGGGTTCAAGAGATCAACGATGCCATGAGACAGCTTGATGAAGTGGCCCATGTGAATTCGAGCATTGCCAACGAATCTGCTGGCAACGTCCGTATTCTTAAAAATGAAGCCGTGGAACTTAATTCAATTGTAGAAGAATTAAATAATATCGTAACCAATCGTAGAAAGGCCGCTTAGGCCTTCACGATTGCAATCAGTTCAGAAGGTGATACAGATTTTTGTTCACCTGTTTGCATATTTTTAACAGTAATAAGACCTTTTTGTCTCTCATCTTCTCCCAACATCGCTACAAAGCGCGCCCCTTTATCATTGGCGTACTTCATTTGTTTTTTCATCTTATCACTTTCTGGGAAAAGCTCTGCTTTAATGTCAGCGTGTCTTAGGTTTTTAATATGAGAGAGAGCTTCACTTGCACAGTCATCATCAAAATTAATGAAAAGTACATCAAGAAATTTTTGAAGGTTATCTGGGAAGAGATTTCTATCCGTCATAACATCATAAATTCTATCAGCACCAAAGCTAATCCCAACACCTGAAAGATTTTTTACGCCAAAAATTTCTGTTAGGTTGTCATAGCGACCACCACCACCTAGACTGCCCATTGAGCCATCTAGAACTTTGATTTCAAAAATGGCCCCAGTGTAATAATCAAGACCGCGCGCGAGAGTCACGTCAAAGTCGAGAACCTCAACACCAAGTTTATCAGTGTGCTTGAATATAGTTTCTAGCTCAGTGATCCCAAAAAGACCTGTTTCAGAGTCTTTTAGGTATTCTTTCATGGCATTAAGCTTTTCAACATTTGAGCCACTTAATGTAAAAATGAAGCTCAGCTTTGAAAGCTGATCTTCTGTGAAAGATTTATTTCTAAGTTCATCTAGAACTTTATCTTTGCCAATCTTATCAAGCTTATCAATGGCCATTGTCATATCGACCATCTTATCTTTAGCTCCGAGAGTTTCTGCAATCCCTGTAAGAATTTTTCTATTATTAATAACGATACTGATGCCATCAAGTTTTAGATTCTTAAAAACGTCATCATATAATTGAATTAAATCCACTTCACATAGAAGTGATTCTTTACCAACGATATCGGCATCACATTGAAAGAATTCACGATAGCGACCTTTTTGAGGTCTATCAGCGCGCCACACAGGCTGAATCTGATAACGTTTAAAAGGAAAGCTTAGTGTTCCATGATTTGTGGCCACAAAACGTGCAAAGGGAACTGTTAGATCGTACTTTAGGCCTTTTTCACTGATGTGCTTAGTAAGAGCGCGAGAATTTTTTTCATTTAAAAGATTCTCTGGAGTTTTATCAAGGTAGTCACCTGAGTTTAGAATTTTAAAAAGAAGACGATCTCCTTCTTCTCCGTACTTTCCAGTTAGAACTGAAAGGTTTTCCATTGCAGGTGTTTCAAGAGGCATGAAACCGAATTTTTCAAACGAAGCACGAATTGTGCTAAAAATGTAGTTTCTTTTCACCATTTCTGCGGGTGAAAAATCTCTCGTTCCCTTTGGGGTACCAACTTTACTCATATAATTCTCCTACTAATTGACAGTAATAATAGCAATTTTGCTAAATATTGACCACAAAAAGCTTATTCGGCCCAGTTATCCTTTAAATTTCATTCTTTTTTTACCATAATGGTTGAACAGTCTAATGGAGTAGATATGTTATATATTTTAAAAAGATTTATTTATATGGGAGGAGTATTCCTTCTCGCTTCTTGTGCCTTATTCAATAAAAATAGTGAGACCGCTAAAGCACCGCGTGTCAAAGAAATTCCTGTTACTGTGGAAAATCACACAATTCACCCTGGTTTCGTGAAAAAGGTCGTCTTCAAAGATCGCGACATTTTCGCCAACTCCATTCTCGTTTGTGATGAAACACAGGTTGGGATTGAAAAAGTTGCAGGGGTTTATCAGGCCTTTATCTCTGCGAATTACTATATTGAAAAAGATTCATTTAATTGTTTTCTGAAAAAGAAAGTCGAAGAGAATACTTATTTGAGTTACCACATTCTAAATTTCAAAGTTATCCCTTATGAATATCCATCAAATCGTTTGAATGTTCCAAAGAAACATATTGATCTATCTGAGGCCGATACAAAGAGATGGTTACAAGAAAAAGAAGAATTAGAAAGAATTTACTCTGAGGGGATTCTCGATCGCTCTCTTTTCACAAAACCTTTTATAAGACCACTTAGATCTAAAGTGACTTCGGTTTATGGAACGAAAAGAGTTTTCAATGATAAAAAAGAATCGTGGCACTCTGGCGTAGATTTTAGAGCAAGAAGACCGACGCCAATTCCTGTGGCCAATGATGGTAAGGTTGTCTTTACGGGAAGTCTTTTTTTTAATGGAAATACCGTTATTGTTGATCATGGCCTTGGTATCTTAACTTTGTATTGCCACCTTTCTTCAATTAGTGCCGAGGTTGGTCAAAATGTTAAACAAGGTGTCGTGATTGGGATGTCGGGAAATACGGGTCGCTCATCAGGTCCCCATCTTCATTGGGGTGTGCGCGTAAATGGAAATTGGATCGATGGTCTCTCTTTAATTGATGAGACCACGCCCACAAATAAAACTCTTAGTAGTTCAAAATAAGAGTTGCTCCACAAGCTAGAAGGATGGCCCCAAAAATGCGGGCCATTCCAACTGGGTTCACTGGTAATCCTAAAAATCCAAAGTGATCTAAAATTAAAGAAATGCAAAGCTGGCCCGCAACCACAAGGCCCACAAAACCTGTTGAGCCAAGTTTAGGCACAAGAATAATGGCGCTTAGAACAAATACTGAGCCGATGATTCCGCCAATATACACATAAGGTGGCAGTGATGAGAGTTTGCTCCATGTTGGAAAAGGTGCGGGTGAGAGCATTACAATTGTAAGAAATATCAAAAATCCACCAGAAAAAGAGATGAAGGCCGCTGTTATATTGCTCTGGATAAAATTGGCAAGTCTTGAGTTAACGATAGCTTGGAAAGGAACGAGGACACCGATCAAGAAGGCGAGCAGAATGTAGAGCAATTTCATCAATTTTTCCTTATTTTTCTATTACTTTTCCTCTATTATGAATGAATTGAAAATTTCCATCAAGAAAGCAAAAATTGAGGTCTCACTCTATGTTAATAGCACTAAATATTGTTCTCATTATAATTGCTCTAGTCATCGCTGCATTATGCGTGATGATTTTGAAAAAAAATAATAACGATCAAGATTCCACTATTCTTGAAAACATTACTCAATTAGGTGGACTTACTCGTGAAATGAACGAAAAAAATAGTCAGTTTCTTTTGAAAAACTTTGGAGAGTTGCGTGAAACTTTAGTCTTAAGACAAGAAGAATCTCGCGACAAAATTAATAAAGAAATTGGTTCATTTAAACTTGATATGAAAGATTCTCTTCATAAAGAGTTTGTTCAGTTGAATAAAATCCTAGAAGATAAGCTCGAAAAAATTTCTTCTAAGGTGAGAGAAAATCTTGATGAAGGATTTAAAAAGACAAACGAAACTTTTGCCAATGTTATTGCTCGTCTTGCTAAGATTGATGAGGCCCAAAAGAAAATTGAATCTCTTTCAAGTAACGTCGTTGAACTTCAGGATGTTCTAACTGATAAGAAAAGCCGCGGTATTTTTGGTGAAATTCAGCTGAGTAATGTCCTAAGTGCAGTGTTTGGTGAGAAGAACGATAAGATTTATGATCTTCAATACAAACTTTCAAATGGTAAGATTGTAGACTCGATTCTTTTTATGCCTGAGCCGACTGGCAGAATCTGTGTTGACTCTAAATTCCCATTAGAAAACTTCAAAAGAATGTATGACAAAACTCTACCAGATAGTGAGAGGGAGCTTGCAAGTAAGGAGTTTGGAAGAAACGTAAAAAAACACGTTGATGATATTGCTTCAAAATATATTATTACTGGCGAAACATCTGATCAGGCCATCATGTTCCTACCAGCAGAAGCTATTTTTGCAGAACTTCACGCTTATCATGGCGATGTTGTAGATTACGCCAACAGCAAGAGAGTTTGGCTTGCAAGTCCAACAACTTTCATGGCCACGCTAACGACTCTTCAATCTGTGATTATTAATATCGAAAGAAATAAGTATATGACTCTTATGCATGAAGAAATTAATAAGCTTGGTGATGAATTTAAACGCTATCAAGACAGATGGAGTAACTTGTCTAAACACCTGCAGACAGTGACTAAGGATATTGATCAAATCAATACAACATCGAATAAAATCTCTTCACGTTTTGAGCGTATCCTGCAAGTTGAAATTGCAGGAACGACAGATTCTCTACTCGACGAAAATTAATTCTTCGCCCTGCTTTGGGGCGATGAAGAGACTCTCATCAATGGCCTGCTCTTTCAGGGCGGCCTTCAGATGCTTCTCGGGATCAAAATAATCTTCTTTTGTTAAACGAAATGTTCCAAAGTGGATTCCAACACTCTTTTTACTTTCCAGAGTCATATGGGCATTAACGGCCTCAGTAGGATTCATATGCTGATGCTTCATAAATGAGCGTGGCTCGTAGGCCCCAATTGGTAGGAGAGCGAGATCAGGAGCACCCAGCTTGTCGTGAATCATTTTAAAATGTGGCCCTAGACCTGTGTCGCCACCAAAATAGACGCTCTTTGATCCTTTAATCCAAAAGCTTCCCCATAAAGTCGTGTTGCGATCAAAAAGACCGCGCCCTGACCAATGCTGGGCAGGAGTAAAGGTAAAAGTAACTTCGGCCATTTTATACTCTTGCCACCAATCGAGGGAGACAACATTTGATACGCCTAAATCTTTGAGAAGAAGTTCATTGCCAAGGCCCACAAGAAAAAGGGGGCGGTCGCGCTGTTCGAGCATTTTAATACTCATTTCATCGAGGTGGTCATAGTGATCATGACTAATAAGAACCACATCGATACGAGGGAGCTTATCAAAATCGACACCTGCTTCAATGACTCTTTTTGGACCAGTGAATGAAAACGGCGATGCCCTTTTTGACCATACTGGATCGGTAAGAATATTCATCTTATCAAGTTGAATAAGAACGGTGGCGTGATTGATAAAAGTCACCTTCGCATCATGATGTGACTGTGGAATTGTTTTAGTCACAGCGGGAAATGTTTTTGGCCAATCAGGGTAACTCTCGCGCATTCTCATTTTTAGATAGCGCCAAAAAGATTTCTTTTCACTATCTGGTACATGGTTTTCAAAAACTTCACCGTTAAAATTTTCTGTTCTTGGTCCCTCATATTGTGAGCCGCGCAATAATGTACAAGACGTCTGGAAAAGGGAGAAGATGAGTATGAGATATTTCATGACAGTATGTCCTTAATTAAATTTATTTGAATAGTTGTAAAGTCTTCAGGTAAAATAATCGAGAAGACTAGAAAATTTGAATCTTTTTGATTATAGTGAAGAAGAATACATATTAAAGAGGGAAGTCTTATGAATTTTGAATTATTTGTTGCTTTGTGTCTAGTTGGTACTTGGGCCCTATTACCAATCTCTCTAATTATCGCGGTTAAATCGTTTGATGACGATATGATCGGCGGTGGTGATCACCACTAAAATTTAGATTATATCCAATGTCATACTAAAAAGCTCCGTTATTCGGAGCTTTTTTTTTCTAACTTTTGCAATAAAAGTATTTTCATTTCATTTTTTCTTAGTCAGGATTAAACATTGTCTTTTTGGGAATAATTTTTTTTCAAATATATTCAGGGAGGATCTATGTTGAACATGCTTAAAAATGCAGCACTGGGATGTGCTCTACTAGCTTCTGTAAATTCATTTTCATGTGATATCGATGGTAAAACTGGTTTCATGCCAGAAAACGATATGTACATCAGCGCTGATCAAAAAGCTGACAATGGTATGACTAAAGAAACTTTCAATGAAATCATTGATAGAGCTCTTGAAGTTTACAAGCCAGTTGTTGCTGAAAAAGGTGCTAACCTTGTTGTAGTTAGAAATTGGGATGATGGTACGGTTAATGCTTATGCTAACCAATCAGGAAAGACTTGGAACGTTCATATGTTCGGTGGTCTTGCTCGTCACGAACTTGTTTCTAACGATGGTTTCGCTCTTGTTATCTGTCACGAACTTGGTCACCACCTTGCTGGTGCTCCAAAAGTAACAAGATTCTTCTTCCCTTCATGGGCATCAAACGAAGGTCAATCTGATTACTGGGCATCAATGAAGTGTTTCAAAAGAATCTATGAATCAGATGATAACGAGTCAATCGTATCTAATATGAATATTGATTCAGAAGTTGCTAAGAAGTGTGAAGCTACATATTCTTCATCTTCAGACGTAGCTATGTGTAAAAGAGTTTCTCAAGCTGCTAAAGGTCTAGCTCAACTACTTAACGGTGGAAGAGAAGTATCTTTCACAACTCCTGATACTTCAGTAGTTAGCAAAACTGATCACAAACACCCAAGAGGTCAATGTCGTCTAGACACTTACTTCCAAGGTGCTCTTTGTATCAAAGATTACAACGAAGAAACTTCTAACTCAGACCAAACTGCTGGTGTTTGTAACAGAAGCGAAAACTTCGACGTAGGGACTAGACCACTTTGTTGGTTCAAACCTTCTGCAAGATAATTTCAATACCAAGAAGATATCGAAAGGCCCGCTTAGTGCGGGCCTTTTTTATTAAAGATATTCGTTCAACCACTCACGCACATCGCGAATTTCAATCACATCAATTTCATGGTCCATATCGTAACCATTGAACTGAATTTCAAAACCTAGATTGGCAATCTTCTGCGCGCCTTCCATTGTTTGTTTGAAGGGGATCACACTGTCGAATTCACCGTGAGCAATAAAAAGTGGTGTGCTTAAAATATTTTCAGAAATTTCTGTCGGCAGAAATTCTTCGTATATACGCGGGCTCAGGGCCACAACTCCAGCAATAGGAGTTTGAAGTTTTAAAAGTGCTTGAATGGCCATGCAACCACCCTGTGAAAATCCGCAAATGAAAATATCAGAGTGCTTGTACCCAGCACTTACAAGTTCATCGATAAGTTTTAGGATCATCTCACTTGATTCGTGAATTCCTATTTGTGGGTTGCCTGGTGGGATTTCATACCATGAGTGACCAATAGGGTACGATCTTGGGGCATCGATAAGAAGATAAGCAAGGCCTGTGACATTGATTTCAGAAACTAAATCCACATAAGATTCTTTGCGGTCGCCAAGGCCATGCATCACAATCATCACTTTGTGATGGGGGGATGGAACTTCATTTTTGGCCTCAATAAACAAAGAATTAAAGAGTTGTGTTTTTATGGCGGACTCCTTTTGTCGGATATTCATTTTCTTTAAATTAATTCATAAATATTTTTTTGCATAGTCCGAAATGTCTTTGTGAGATATTTGTCACAACACAGGAGGACAGTGTGTACGAACTACTAAAAACTGAATTTAGAGACCATAAATTTAAGGCCCCACTTCGTAAAATGAGAACTGAAGGATGGGTACCTGGCGTACTTTATGGGAAAGGATTCGCGTCAGTAAACTTTATGGTAAAATCAATGGACTTTAGAAAGTTCAATGAGCACTCAGGGAAAGTTTTTGAAGTAGAAGTAAAAGGTTATGGAAAGCATCTTGTAACTCTAGACTCTATTCAATACGACCATATGGGTGATTTTATCCAACATATCGCATTCCACAAGATTGCTGAGAACGAGAAAACTGTTGTTTCTCTACCAATTCACCTCGTTGGTGAAGCTGCTGGTATTAAAGCAGGTGGTATGGTTCAACACGTACTTCACGAAGCTGAAGTTAAAGGGTTCCCGAAAGATTTCGTTGAATTCATCGAATTTGACGTTTCTAATCTTGAACTACACGGACACTTTTGTCTAAAAGATATTCCTCTACCAAAAGGTCTTGAGTGGCACGAAGATATCAACTCAAACGTTGTATCTTGTCACCCTCCAAGAGTAGTTGTAGAAGAAGCTCCAGCTGCTCCAGAAGCTTTCGAAATGGAAGTTCCAGTTGCTATGGAAGAGAAGAAAGAAGCTGCATAAGATCTCAAAAATTCTTATACACGAAAGGCCCGCTTTATGCGGGTCTTTTTTATTTTGAGGCCACAAGATTTTTCAAAACTTCTTTTGTACTTTGAAAAAGCTCTGCAAGATAGCCGGCCTTGTATTGGATATAAGTTGTTGCCGAAGGCAGAACTGAGTTCATTAAACTTACTTTTACAGTTCCATGCTCTACTGGAACTGTTTCGTCATCGTGATCTTTATCTAAACGACAATGACCCAACTCGTGAAAGATCATCATCTCTTTTGAAGTTACACCGCGATTATCCCACCATTCTTTTTTGATGAGTACTTCTCTTGTGCCATTAGAGTACATAATACACACACCATCAAAATCAGGATTTCCTGTATCACCAAAATTAACTGGGATATCGCCAACCTTGAAATCGTTGCCGTAGTATTTTTTCCCTTCTTGTTCGAATTTAGAGATGTATTCAGAGAATACTGAATCAGTTGTGGCAAAAAGCCTTGTTCCTGTACTTTCTTGAGCATGTTTTTTTATGGGCATTCCACATGAAGCAAAGATCACTGCAATGGCCATAAGTACAAGTAGCTTTTTCATAACGATTCCCCCTGCCCAATGTAGAGCAAGGAAGATGCCAATATCGTGACCAATTCATAGGCACTTACAAAGAGGTGTGCTGTCAGCTTTTTGTACTGTCCATTCTTTAGACGGCCATAAAGTGAGAATTCTTTAGAGAGTTTAATAAAAGTCGTTTATAATAGTGGTTAAGAGTCAGGGGGATAATTATGAGCACTGACCAAAAAAAACGAATCCTCATCGTCGATGACGAGGCGGATGTGTGCGAGGCCCTAAAAACCGAGCTAGTAGATTTCGGACTTGAAGTCTTTACTGCTTCTAATGGACTTGAGGCCTTGGATATCTTTTACGAAAATGGTGTTCATCTTATTGTCACTGATTTTAAGATGCCCACACTTGACGGTGTTGAGTTTCTTGAAGAGATCGTTAATCGCAAGCTTGAAGTTCCCATCATTATTATGACTGGACATGCTGAAGAAGAAGAGGGGCTTGCCATAAGGCCCGGGGTAAGAAAAGTTCTTGTTAAACCTTTTACCGCCCGCGCCCTCTACGAATCGATTAATTCCATATTACAAAAAGAAGGAGAGTATATATCAGAACAGCTGAAGACTGGTTAGCTGAGTATGGACTTTCCCATCAAAACAGAACCAATCAAATAATTCATAAAATATGCGTTCCTGCTATTACTTGGAGCTTATTGGCCATGCTCTGGTGTATACCAATGCCACAGGCCGTGAGTGACCATTTCTATATCAATGCGGCCACTGTCTTCATGGCCGTGTGCTTGGCCTTCTACATCTCTTTAAAAAATGCTAAGGTTATGATCGTGGCCTTTTTCACTTTGATTCCAATTTTTATATCACTTATTTTTTTAGATAAGACTCCGGGTCTTTTTTATGTGGCCCTCAGTGTCTTTGTGGTGGCGTGGATAGGACAATTTATTGGACATAAAATTGAAGGGAAGAAACCATCATTTTTTAAAGATATTCAATTTCTTTTAATTGGTCCCCTCTGGGTTTTTCTAGGTAAGTAAGGCATAATCTTTTAAGACTCATTTTCGGGGTGACTTATCAACGTCTATTTAATTGCACTGCTTGCAAATTTTAGTTTTGCCTTGGGCTCACAGGCCTTTACTTATTATTCAAGACTCTATTCATCCACTTGGATGAATGCAATGAAGGCGCTGGTTGGGCTTATCTTCTTTGTTATTGCCGTTCAGTTTTTTGTCGGTTTTCAATTTGTTCCCACAAAATATTTCTTCACTTTCTTTCTCTCTGGAGCGCTCGGGCTTGGGATTGGAGATATCTTTTTATTCTTGGCCTATCGAGAAATGGGACCAGGAAGAACGATGATGCTCTTTGGATTTCAACCGGTGATCCTTGGGATTTTAGGTTATCTGTTTTTAGATCAGGCCCTCGATATGAAAAAGGCCGTGGCCATTATCTTTTTTATTTGTTGCCTGTTCACTCTCTCTTTTGAAGCTTTCAAAAAAGAAGGACACTGGCAGTTAAAGGGAATTTTTATGGCACTCTTGTGGCTTCTTCTCGATTCCACTGGAGTTGTGATTACTCGCTATTCTTTTAATATGAATCCAGAACTTCATGCGCTTGAGGGAAATATCTATCGATGTCTTGGCGCACTTTTCGTCTTTTTTGTCATGAGTTTTGTCAAACCTTTTGGTCTTGTTAAAAATTTTGTGGCCCTTTCTCGCAAGTCACAATTTATGGTTGTGATAGGAAGCTTCTTTGGAACCTTTTTATCTTTGGCCCTTTATTTGGAGGCCATAAAAACCATTAATCTCGCAAGCCTTGCGGGGATTAATGTTTCAGGAACAGTTTTTTCTGGAATTATGGAGAGTATTATCTTTAAGAAAAGGCCAACATGGTATTTGGGGTTGGCCTTCGTCTTCTTTCTATGTGGAATGGCGATACTATTTTATTAGTCTCGCCAAAAGTCTTCATGCCAATCGAATTGGCAAAGTTGTTTAACTTTTTGCAGATACATATGAACTTCTGGTGGGAATTGGAACTCTGGTAACAGATAAAGATTCCACAGATGTGAGGCCACAAGAATATCAACCACTGTAAACTTATCACCTAAAAAATAAGGGTGAAGATTTGATCTTAGTTTTATAAGAGCTGGTGCCAGTTGTTTTAGATACTCTTTTCTATCTTTTACCAATTCTGAAAATGGCCCACGTTTTTTCTCTTTAGCATCTCTAAAATACTTGCGAGAATTTTCATCGAACTCAGGGGACCAAATCATATAAGGCATACAAAGCTTGTACATTGGACCTGCGATCTCATCTAAAAAGGCATCAATTTCAGCTTGGTTTTTTTCATACAAAGAAAAATCAATACGTTTTTCTAAGTCGATGGCCTTGATAATATCAAGACTTTCATTCATGGCCTTGCCATCTTCAAATTGCATGATGGGCAGCATCTTAACGCCAGTTAAATCTTTTGGCGTTTTTTCGTCGTCATAAGCAACAACATGAGATTCATATTTTTCGCCCAAAAAGCCAAAGGCCATGCGAGTGCGAATACAATAAGGACAAATGACATAATGATATAGCTTTTTCATGGGGCCATCCTAACCCAAAACGCTCTTTTTTGGTAGATTTTGACGCATGGAAAAAGTGACTTATCACATTTTATTTGCCACAATTTTTAAAGATCATTTGTTTTAAGGAGCGCACCTTGTCAATGGAATTCATCTTCAAGGATCGAAGATTCTGGCCTTTGTTTTGGACACAATTTTTAGGAGCAATGAACGACAATTTTTTTAAGAATGCTGTCGTCATGCTAATTACATATAAAAGTATTGAAATGATGGGATTATCTTCGGCCTCACTTGTTGCCATGGCCGGTGGGGTGTTTATCTTTCCTTTCTTTTTGTTTTCTGCCACTGCTGGACAAATCGCTGATCGTTATGAAAAAGCTGATATCATCCGCTACACAAAAATTTCTGAACTTATCATTATGGCCATTGCGGGTCTTGGTTTTTATTTAGACTCTTACGCACTTTTGATGGTCGTGCTTTTTTTCATGGGTGCCCAATCGGCCTTTTTTGGGCCATTAAAATATGGGATCATTCCTAATCTTTTAAAAGAAGATGAGATCGTTACGGGAAACGCCTATATTGGTGGGGGAACTTTCTTAGCAATTTTAATTGGAACAATCTTTGGAGGTCTTGCCACAACAGTGGAGTGGGCCAACCAAGTTATTGGTATCGGTGTTATCTTTGTGGCCTTCATCGGAATTCTTACTTCTAAAAAAGTTATCAACGTTAATAACGCCACACCAGATATTAAAGTCGATTACACATTCATTAAGCCAACAATTGATATTATGAGACTAACTAAGAACAATAAGAATGTTTTCTACGCTGTTCTTGGAATCTCTTGGTTTTGGTTTTTAGGTGCGGCCATTCTTTCAGTTCTTCCTGCTTTAGTTAAAGATGTATTCTCGGGGGATCAAACTGTTGGAACTGTGTTTCTTGCAACTTTTACTGTGGGCATGGGGCTAGGCTCTTTTATATGTAATAAGCTTTCAAATAAGAGAGTTGAAGTGGGGATGGTTCCACTTGCGGCCGTGGGGATGACAATCTTTTTATTAGATCTTTTCTATGTTGGTCACACTTGGACGATGAAAAGTGAAGTGCTTGTTGGTGTGAGTGAATTTTTAAAAATTGATAATGCTTTTAGGGCCTTTATGGATCTTTTCATTATCTCAATTTTTGGTGGAATGTTTATCATTCCTCAATTTGCATTTATTCAAACTCGTGCAGGTGAGCATGAAGTGTCTCGCATTATCGCTGGAAATAATATTTGGAATACTATCTTTATGGTTGTTGCGGCCGTGCTTATTATGGTGATGAATGGGGCGGGCATTTCGATTCCAAAAATTCTTGGAATTTTTGCTCTTATAAATTTAGGCTTTTCATTCTTTTTGTATTTTAAGGCCTACACAGAAGAAACACTGCGCTTTATTGGACAAGTTCTTTCATATCTTTTCTATGACCTAGAGATTGAAGGAAAACACCATATTCCTAAAGATGGTGGGGCCATCATTGCTTGCAATCATGTGAGCTACGTAGATTGGTTACTTGTTATGGCCGTGGCACCAAGACCAGTGCGTTTTGTGATCGATCATATTTATTACAATAAACCGGGTATGAGTTTTTGGTATGACCAAGCAAGACTGATTCCGATTGCCACAAGAAAAGAAAGCGAACAGACACTTAATCTTGCTTTCGATCGCATTGCTAGCAATCTAGAATCGGGTCAGTGCTTAGGGATTTTTCCTGAGGGATATCTCACTAAGAATGGAAAAATGAGATCATTTCAACCAGGAATTAGTAAGATCGTTAAAAAATCTCCCGTGCCAGTTATTCCAATGGCCATCGATGGCCTATGGGGGAGTTTCTTTTCTCATTCTAATAAAGGGGCCTTAAAAGGCATTCCTACCTTCAAGAGAAGAAAAGTTAAAATTACCATTGGCGCACCGATTGCTCCTGAGAATTTAGATTTAAAAGATTTAGAATTAAAAATTCACGCTCATCTCAGTATACAAAATACTGATTTCATCATGGTTGAAGGAGAGCAGTAATGGAATATATGAACGACGGACAAAATTATATTGTTCGCATTGATAAAGATGAAAATCTTTTTGAAAAGCTTATAGAGTTTGCCAAAAAAGAAAATTTAACAAGTGGCCACATTAGTGGCATTGGGGCTCTTAAAGATGTTGAGCTTGGGTTTTACCATCTAGATAAATTAGAATATCACAAAAAGAAATTCACGGATGATTACGAACTTCTAGGACTAGAGGGAAATCTTTCGCATATGGATGGTGAGCCGTTCTTTCATATTCACGCAACTCTAGGTGATTCAGAGTTTAAGGCCTTCGGTGGTCACGTCTTTGATGCTACTGTGGCCGTGACATGTGAAGTGAATTTCCGTGTCTTTGATGAGTTAGTGGAAAGAAAGCTCAACTCGTGTATTGGGCTTAAGCATTTAGAGCTTAGGAGAATTTAGTGGAGCGTGCAATCATTGTAGACCTCGATGGAACCTTATGTGATTGCGAGCATCGCGTACACCATGTAAATGGTGAGGGTAAAAAAAACTGGAAAGAGTTCAATGAACTTATGGGTGAAGACAAGCTCAATAAATGGTGTCTTGATCTTATTCACGCCATGGCCGGAACGGGTCACAAAATCCTCTTTGTTACAGGTCGTGAAGATCAGTATCGCGCAAAGACAAAAGAATGGTTGGCCCGACATTATGTCCCATATGATGAACTTCACATGAGATCAACAGGGGACTTTAGAGAAGATAGCGATATTAAAAAGGATATTTTTCAACAAGATTTGAGTAAACGTTATGAAGTAACATTTGTCGTTGATGATAGAAAGTCAGTGGTGACAATGTGGCGTGAAATCGGTCTTGTTTGCTTACAATGTGATTGGGGAGACTTTTAATGAATAAGAGTTTTAAAGCACAAATTAAAAAAGAAGGTCAAATCTTCTTTGTGGACGTGAATTTTACAGAAAGCTATGAGCTTAGCGAAGCGAAAGATTACGCTGAAGATCTAATGAAGAAATGGATTGAGGCCTACCCTGAGTTGAAAGATGATGGAGAGTTTCGCATGAGAATTGATAACAATGAAGTCGTTTTGAAAATACAATAGGAGCCGGAAATGAAGAAAATAATGATCATAGGTCTATTTGTTCTACTTTCTTGTAATAAGCAAGAAGAGGCCCCAAAAAACGGGCCAATTAAAGGTGGTGATGAAATCGCTGATGCAAAAGTTCTAGATAAAGCAGAACTTGAAATCATCGATAGCATCTGTGATGCTCTAGCACTTCAAAGATCAAGATTAGAGAATGGCTCTGATATGAATAGACGCTTTCTTGTTACACTTGATAAGAAAGATTGTAGCGGCAATACTTCAAAATCTTCAGATACAATTCAAGTTGATGTTCCCTTTGATTCTGAAAAAGCAGCTTTCAAAAGTATTTCAGGTCAGCAAATCATCACAAATCTTGTGACTGATCGCTACTATATGGTGAATCTGTACTGTGAAACAGGAGAGACTTCTAACCAATGGGAGAGCGGAACGACAAAATACGCGCTTAGAGTTTTAAGTAAAGATCAAATCGAAGTGATCCAGTATAAGAAGGTCGATAGCAAGTGGCTTGCTAAAAGAGTTGAGAGTATTAAAGTTCTTCTTAATGGCCGTGAAAGAGATAAGGGCGTTGTTCTTGTCCATGAGCAAGGTCTATTTTGCAATAGTGGTAGCGGTATTAGTTACACAAGACAATCAATTAAGTAATTTCATTTGGGACCCTTTTCTTAAGGGTCCCTTTTTTTATGTCATTTGCTATTTCAAAATTTCACAGAAAAAATATAAGCACCCTAAAAAAAATATCAACTAGAATTAATTAGCTTTAATTTCCTTCTCATCTTCAATATACCTGTCAAAACTTAGCAAGGGTAAAAAAATGAAACTCATATTGAGCTTGATTTTGTGTAGGAGTTGCACAATATCTTTCAGTGAACACTTAATAAAATCATCTTTGCTATTTCTATTTTTCTTCTTCAAACAATTCTTTTCTTTCCATAATTTTCATACTTTTTTCTCAGTGATCTTTTCTAAAGATCAAAAACACAAAATAAACACAGGAGACTTTTATGAAACTGCTTAGCATTGTTGTGCTTTCAGCGTTGATGGCAAATTCTTTTGCTTCAACTTTGGAGTGTTCTTCAAAAAACAGATCTGATCTTGAATATCACCTCATTACGATTGATTTGCAGGGAAATGATCTTGAAATCATTACCGCCACTAATGATATCCCTCTTGAACTCGCTTCTGAAAAAGGGGTGATGCGCGCTTCTCGCATTATTGAATTAAAAGAATATTTAGATGGAAGAATTCAAGTTAAGGCCGTAAGCCGATTAACTGATTCTCTCATGAGTGTTGCTCCCATTAATGAAACTGAGTTAACAGGGGAGCTCGTTATTGCAACTAAAAAGGGTGAAACACTTCAAGTCCTAAAAGTTCTTTGTGAACTTAAGTAGATGAGAAATATAAAACAAACACAACACAAACAGGAGACTTTATGAAACTTACATTAAAAAAATCAATCATGGCCACTTTACTTCTTGTTAACGTAGGTGCTCAGGCATTTTTAACGGCAGATGATCTTGTTGCTGCAAATCCCATTATGTTGGCGTGTGCAGATTCTAAAAAAGCACTAGAGAGTGTGGGAGAGGCATCAGAGGTTCTATATTCATGTGTGTTATCACAAGGTGATTACAATCTTACTAAAGAGCAGATCATTAACTTGAGACAAGAATCAAGTGATATCGGTGCGACAGTTCTTGAATACTTAGTGAGAAATTTTGATTCTTTAAGTGATGAAGAAGTTGCAAAGCTTCAAGAGACTATTTCTGTAATGGATTACCATTATGCAAAGTGGTCGGCATTACATACAACTTATATTGGTGAATTTAGAAAGTAAGAAAAAAAAAGGCGGCCATGGTGACCGCCTTTTTTATATCTTATAGTTCTTTATAAGCGTTTAAGATACCTTCAACATTCATTGCGTGAAGATCGTAAAGATCATCTGCTGTATAGGCAGACTGACCGAATTTTCCATTGTTGGCAATTGATCTTGCTTTGAAGTTTACGTCTTTAAGTTTTAGAGCGTGAACAATTTGAGCACCCATTCCACCTACTAGTTGGTGGTCTTCAATTGTAATCAGCTTGCCACCTGTCTTAGCAACGTGAGTCGCAATAAGTTCAACATCTGGGTGGTTGATAAATGGGTTGTTGATAATCGTTGCCGATTTTCCAAGTTTTTCAAAAGCTTCTTTTGCTTCTAGGGCCTTCGCAACCATTGGTCCGTTGGCAACGATTGTTACATCAGAACCTTCTGCGAGAACTTGTGCTTTTTTCCATTCGTAAGTTAATCCTTCTTTGTAATAAGCAGGATGATTCTCTCTTCCGTAGAAGAAAAGAACGCTATCGGCAACTTCGCCTTTTTCTCTTTTCGTTTTAATTTGCTCAATTGCACCAGTCATATAGGCCTCGGCCTCAGATGAACATGAACAACTAATAACTGTCACATGAGGAATTGAAGATGTCGCTGCAAAGTAAGTTGTCGCTTGGTGGCTGGCACCATCGGCAGCATCTTGGAAGCCTGTGTGAGAGAAAAGACCAATAACAGGCGCTTCAGAAAGTCCCGCCATAATAAGAGGAAGATTTCCTTTTGTGATACCAAATTGGGCAAACGTATCAACCACAGGGATAAATCCTTGCTTTGAAAGACCGATGGCTGTTGAAACCATATTTGATTCAGCAATTCCGATATCGATATAATTTTCTGGGTAAGCCTTTTGGAAATCAGCAATACCAGTTGAACCTTGAAGGTCAGATGATACAGAGAATACAGGGAGACCATTTTTTACAGCAGTAATGGCCGCGCGAGAAAAACCTGGCTGAACTTTTTCACTTTTTACAGTTGAAGTTGATGCCGATGCTTCTTTTGCCGCTGGTTTTGAAGCAAGAATATCGTTGGCCCAAGTTGTAAATTCACTTGGTGTGTTTCCTGCAAAAATCTCATTTAGAAAAGCTGGAAGCTTATCATCATAGGCCTTTAGTGGGTAACCGTGTCCACCAGAAGAACTCTCTTCAGTTGATTTAACGCCGTAACCTTTGATTGTTTTAATCACAAGAGCAACTGGTCTTGTTGGATCTTTCTTAGCAAGCTCAATTGCGTTTTCAAGAGTTGTATATACTTTTTGAAGATTGTGTCCTTCTTCTTCATGAACAAGATTCCAACCAAGTTCTTTAAGAGAGCTAAAAGTTGGCTCCATGTTAAAAGAGTCTTTATCAATTCTTCCAGAAAGTTTTGTATTGTTATCAGAGATTACAAGAACAAAAGGATTCATCTTGTTTCTTTTTGCAAGTCCTGGAATTGCAGCGAAAGCTTCTTTCGTTTCACCTTCCATTGAACCACCGTCAGAAAGAACACAAAGAGTTGTTCTGTCGTTGCCAATTAGTTTGTCTGCGAGACAAAGTCCTTGTGCTTGTGGCACACCTGAACCTAGAGGACCGTTAGAAATAAAAACTTGCTCTGGATTTAAGTGAGCTTCACCGTGACCAGTTAGTTTTGATTTAATTGAACGAAAGTCGCGAAGACTTTCGAATGATAAACCATCAAAGCCATAGTTTGCTCTAAGGGCATAAATTCCGTTTTCTGCGTGACCAGCGTCGTTTACAAAATTGAAGGCATCAAACCATTCTTTACCTGATGTGAACATAATGCCGTGGATAGCAGACATCATTTCTGCAAAAGCAGCAGGACCACCCCAGTGACAAGCAGCTCCACCAATAACAGCGTGCTGGTTCATTAGAGCAAGAAGACCTCTTGTTGTTTGAGGACAACCCACTTTAACAGTGTCGCCATTCTTGTTTTTAACTTCTACAGCATACTTTGGTTGTGATGTTGGATTTTTAGCAAGTTTATTTGGAACGCTAAGGGGCGTTAAAGACATAGTCATTCTCCTAGAGGTTGAATAAAAAAGACTTTAATAATTTACCCTTAAATCTAGAGGCCGTTAAGGGGAAAAGATTTTTTTGAAGGCCTCAAGGTGAGTTTTATCGCATAAGTCAGCATGAAATTCGAGAAAACGGTGAAACGCCCTTGTGCGGGCCATTTCCGGAGACATTTCTTGTTTAAGTGCTGCGACAAAGTACATGGAAAAATGACTCGTGATGTAAATTATTTTGCTAAAAGGTGAGATCTTGGCCGATTTTAATTTTAGGGGATAACCAGTTCCCTTAACATTCTCGTGATGTTGATAAGCGGCAAGAATCACCTCAGTTGGAACGTTGGGCAGATTACTTAGTGTCTCCATTCCTTTTCTGGTATGGGAATCAAGTTCTGTTTTTTCTTCGCTTGTTAAGTAGAGCGGGTTTTTGTCTCTGATTTCTTGAGAGATAAATTTCATCCCTACATCGTGAAGCATGCCGGCCATGAAGAGTTTTGATTTTCT
>NZ_AUNE01000020.1 GCF_000447755.1 Bacteriovorax sp. BSW11_IV
AGTCGCATCATGTTTTTCACTTTTCAAAACTAGTGTTGAAATAGGTCTTAGAAGTGGGTCAAACTTTGCAATAATTGGTCTGTCGGCCCCACTTGGAAAATCATTTAATATGGCCTCAACCTTATCTTTGATTTCAATAGATTTAATGTTTACATCTGCTTCAATCAAAAACTCAATAACTACGACACCAACACTTTCTCTGGCATCTGATTTAATACTTTTAATTTGAGATACTTCGGCAATAGCATCTTCTATCTTTTTAAGAATCTGTGTTTCAATCTCATTCGGAGAAGCCCCCGCATAAATCGTTTGAACTGTTACAATTGGAAAATCAATTTTCGGTGTAGGCTCAATAATGAGCTTTCCAATAGACACAATCCCCATAACCATAAAGATGAGAATGAAGATAAATGTCATCGCCGGACGTTTAATAAATACATCTATCATGGGATGCTCCTAATTATTTATAACTTTAACTTTTTCGTTTTCTAGTAAATATCTTTGATCACTTGTAATAACTTCTTCTCCATCAGCAACTCCTGCATTGATAACATAGTTATCTGTATTGGAATCTAAGAGCTGAACCTCAGTGATATGGACCTTGTTCTCGATAATCTTATAGACTTTCGATTTACCGTCTCTTAGTGAAATCGCTGATTTTGGAAGTACAATTTTTCCCGAGATTTTGTCATAAGGAATTCTCATTACTTTCAATTTACCAATCCACTCAACAGGAAAGTTTCTAAATGTCGCCTCCAGCTCATAAAGCCCTGAGTAGACATTTGTCTTAGAAGAAAGAGATGTAATAGTTCCTTTAATCTTATTGCCTTCATTTTCAATGAAAACTTCTAGACCAATGGCGAGCTTATCTTTTAAGTCTGGAGATACTTGAGTTTTAAGTTGTCCATTTTTTGTCATAAAACCAGAAGCAAGTAGAGTCTTGTAGAAGTTCTTCTCACTAGCTTTTTGAGCGTAAACAGGTGTTCCTTCAACACTTCTGATTGCTGGTATTGTTGGAGTTTCTACGGCCCTGTTCTTTTGAATGACTCCATCTTTCCATTTTAATGACCCAGCATAGAGAACAAGTAGGGCAATGATTATAATTATACGTTTCATTATTTGATCCCTCCATTTGTCCCTTCAGTAAGAAGTTCATCAAGTTCTGCTGAAAGAAGGTGAAGTTGTAGAATATTTTGTGCGTATTCAATTTTATTACTAGTAAGGAGAAGTTCACTATCATTTAACTGAGTTTGAGAGATTGAGCCTGTTGAAAAAGAACTTAGCGCAACTTTATATGAATCTTGAGCTAGTGAAACTGCTGTTTTACTGGCATCGAGTTTTTCTAAAAGCTTTTCGTATTCTTTTGTGATTGTGATAACTCTAGATTCAATTTGTCGTTTTCCTGCTTGATAACGAAGTTCTGCAATTCTCGTTTCGACTTTTTTGATTGCCACTTCATCAAATTTTTCTCCACCTAGAGGTAGATCAAATGTTAGCTTTAGACCAAATGTATAGCTCTTTTGATCACGGATCTCATTTGAGAAAAAATCATCATAATAAGTTGTTGGAGAGTAGGAACCAAAAAGAGCAAGAGTCGGTAAGTGATCAGACTTTGCAATGCTCTCTAATGATTTACTCATGGCAATCGAATCTGAAAGAACTCTAACTTGGGCCAGGTTTTCAAAGTTTTCATTGTTTGAACTTTTCACTTTTCTTGTTTTTGCTACTAATTTGTCACTAAACACTATTTCAGTTTTTGGATCTAATCCAAGAAAGTTTGCTAGATCAATTTTTGCAGTTTCATAAACCTTTTGAGCTTCAATATAGCGAGGCTTTCTACTGGCAAGGTCTGCTTGCATTTTTAAATTTTCATTACGGCTGATACGTCCGTAAGAAACGCGCTTTTTAAGTGCCTGATTGTTTTTTGAGGCGTTGTCATAAGAGCTTTGAGTAATTTCTAGAAGCTCTTGATTAAAAAGGGCCGAGTAGTAGAAAGTCTTTGCAATCTTTTCAATATTGGCCTTCGTCGCAATGAAATCATTTTCATAAAGACTTTTTTGAGATTTTGCTAAATCAATAGCTGAACTCAATCTTCCAAAAGTGTACACAGGTTGTGTCGCTGTAATAGAAGGTCCTCTATACCAAGCGTCTTGAGTGTTTTGAAAAACTGGCGTTGTTCTAGTTCTGACAACATTGTATTCAAATTTAAGAGTTGGAAACAATCCCGATCGTGCTTTTGAAATTTGTGTTTCCGCTTTTTCAAGAGTTGCTCCAGAGATGGCAACACCTTCATTATTTTTAAGTGCTAGCTCAATGGCCTTGTCTAGGTTTAATTCGACTCTTTGACCGTAGGCAAGACCTGGTAAGCTCAAAAGCATTACCAATGTTGTTGGTTTCATTAGTCCCTCTTTTTTCTATTCAGTTAGTTTAGTTCAGTTAATTTGTTATCAAGTGTCGTGTGTAGGCTTGTTAGAATGACAAGAAGCCTTTCCCTTTCTTTGGCATCAATGTCATTGAAAAACGATAAAATTAAATCTTTGTAATTCGGAAGGACTTTCTCAAGAAGGCAAAAACCCTTGTCAGTAATAGTGATTTCTTTGACTCTGGCATCATCTGATTCACTAATTTTTTTAATTAGCCCATTATCTTCCATACGATTTGCAAGGCCTGTTATATTGGCCTTTGACACCATCATACGTCTTCCTAATTCTGATAATTTAATTTTTTGATCTTCGGTATCAAAATAGACCTTAACGAGAACATCCCAATGTGTTTTTGAGATTCCATATTCTTTTAAGTTTTTAATAACTAGTTTATCAAATAGGTCACCACAACGAAGGATCATTCCAAAAAGTTGAAGATCAGGGATGGCCTGTAAATCCGCTTTGAATTTGTTTCTTACTTGTACGTCCATAATTTCTAACCTCATTAGTTAATATGTTAACTATATGGTTAACATGTTAACAAAGATGAAGCAATTTAAATTAGGTCAAAATTTTGTAAAGTAAGTAATATTGATAGTTTAGGATGTTTATTTTTATCTTTGTTGACTAAAAAGTCTCTAAGTATGGCAATTTTAGTACTCAAGCCCATAGATCGTGCGTAGTTTTTCAACCTGACCGTTGGCCTTCATTTGAGCGAAATACCTATTAAAATCGTCTTTGTGCTTGCGAGATTTGAAAATGATGGCCTTGGGCTCTGCTGGAAAAAGAGGGTGGAAAGTGAACAATTCGTCACGATTTGTCTTAGGTTGAAACTTTTTAAGATAGTATGTGAAAATGTGTTTTTCAGAAATAATGATATCTGCCCTGTCTCTTAATAAGTATTCTGGTTGGTTTCTTTGTTGAGGAATTTCATTGTAGCGCTTATTTTGCGTGGCCATCTTTTTAAATTTTGGGCCGAGATAATTAGTCGCATTTTGAAAAGCGTTCACACGCAAATTTCTAAGATCGTCTATGTCTTGAATTTTAAGACTATTCTTTTTAAGGCTAATTCCATAATTTTGAAAAGTGACGATGCTTTCGGTTTCAAAGAGTGGTTTCTTATATTCTTTTTGAAAGTAATCTATATTTGCATTTAAGATTCCGTTAATTTCACCATCCATAAATTGAACAAACAAACGTGCATTTGTAGCAAATACAAAGACGACGTCATATTCACTTTCTTTGAAAACCTCTTTAATTAAATCGACTTCAAAACCGCTATTAGATTCAGCAATACAATAGGGAGGGTTACTAAGGCTAACTCCAAGTCTTAGAACTTCTTTAGATAAACATGAAATACTCATAAGAGTAAGTAGAAGGGCAGCGATTTTTCTCATGACAATATTATAAACGTCATTAACTTCTATGAACAGGGGGGGAGCTAATTAAGGAAATATTCAGCAATCCCTTGTAGTCCATTTTGATTAAATGGAAAGACAAGTCTATTTGGTTTATCTCCCGAAGCATTTTTGTAAAGTATTCTATTCCCATGACACTTCGCAGTTCCTGGAATTGGAAGAAGTGTTACTGAACTTGTGGATGTATCCCATTTCTTAAGTTCATTGTTTTCTGTGCAGCCATAGATAATACTTCCAACTTTAACAATCGAAAGGAAATATTCGGGGTAAGTAAACGCATTTGTAATACTATTTCCTGAGAGGTGACGGAACATGTAAGAGCCGCGATCACGATCAAATTCAAATAAAATTTTTGAAGCTGTTGAGTCCCATGTGATTGCCGACCAATATTGTCTTGAGCTACCGAGGTTACAGTTTGTTCCTGCCCCTGAAGGGCAACCTGTCGCACTTCCTTCTTCGGCCTTCCCTGCAACATAGGTACTTAATGAATTTGAAACATTCGTTAATCTGAAAGATTGATTATTATCTTTTGTGCCTGACCAACTGTAGTGTCCCGTTAGAATGTTGCCACCAAAATATCCATTAATAGAAGCGGGATAATTACCCATATCCATTGTTGTACCATTATCTGTAGACTGAGAAAGCCAACTCGAGCCACCATCTTGACCCATCATAATTTCCCAGCGATTGGATATTCTATTGAGGCGACAAACATTATGCCATGTACAGGCGAAATAAATATCACCATTACTAGGATTTGTTGCAAATGAGAAAGTCTGTCCCCATGAAGCACTATCAAGCATTTGATATCTTGGATCAGTTGCCGTACTAAAGCTTCCATTAACAAGAACACCATTTCCAGCAACTCTTATAACTTGATTTGTTACTTCATTCGGTCTTATTTCTCTCATAATTCTTTCGGCGTTATCAATCATCACAACATTGTCACCAGCACCATGGTCAATAAAATTGATAATACCAAATCTCGCATCTTGACCTAGCCCACCATCTCCAAATGATTTTGATTGTCCATAAAGTGTCTGAACGTTGCCAGAGTTATCAATAACTCTGATCATATCTGAATCAACAAAGAAGAATGTACCATCAACGGCCACGAAAAAATCTGTAATACGCACAGGACAGCTCGTCGCTGCCGTTCCATCGGCACACGTTCCATGAACGCCATTTCCTAAGAAAGTAGCATCATAAGAGTTTGTACCTATATTGAGTTTATTAACCCCTGTTAATCTCGCCTGATGAATTGACCATACGTAGTGGTTACCGTCATTAGTAGTTCTTTGAGCTGAATCGGTACAAGTATCTCGATGATTTGGAACAGTCGCTCCTG
>NZ_AUNE01000021.1 GCF_000447755.1 Bacteriovorax sp. BSW11_IV
AACGGGGAAAACGGGAATAACGGTAATCACGGAAACAACGGGGAAAACGGGAACAACGGTAATCACGGAAACAACGGGGAAAACGGAAACAACGGAAATCACGGAAGCAACGGTACGAACGGAGATAACGGAAGTATCGGAGATAATGGATCAACTGGAGACAACGGAAGCGTTGGGGAAAATGGTTCTAATGGAGACAACGGAAGCATTGGGGAAAATGGTTCTAATGGAGACAATGGAAGCATTGGTGATAATGGTGGAAATGGTGACGATGGAAACATTGGAGACAATGGCGGAAATGGTGACGATGGAAGTATTGGAGACAATGGCGGAAACGGTGACGATGGAAGTATTGGAGACAACGGTGGAAATGGTGACAATGGAGATGACGGCGTAAACGGTGACAACGGTGACAATGGTGAAACTGGAGACAACGGAGACAATGGCGACAATGGTGATGATGGAGATAATCCTCCTGAAACAAAAGAAGAGAAGAAGCCAGAAGAAAATAAGCTGAAATTTAAGCTAAGACCTCTTGCTCTTTTTGATATTGATGGGATTATGAGAGTTATCAACCTAACTCCAGAGTTGAAAGACAAGGGTTATGCTTCGATTAATACTTTCGAAAATGGTTTCCAAGTTCAAAGATATAAGATGATCCTTGGAGGATTAGGGGCACAGTTACAATTTTTCTTTGAAAATGGAACTGGCCTTAGAGAACTACTTGGTGGGGCAATTGGACTTGCACCAATGAAGTCAAGAACTGCTGTGTTCAATTACTTTGTAAATGATCAAAAAGAATTGAATGTCATTGAAAGAAAAATCCCATGGAATGCTCATGATATTAATGAGTGGAGAATTGGAGATAATGCATACTTCGAAACAACTGGTGGTATGTTCTATATTGGTAGTATCGGGTGGAGTGTTCTCGCATCTGGTATGACTATGATTGATCAAGGTGCATGGAGAGTGTACGTTGAAAAAACAGATCACGAAAAAGTATTAGTATCTTTTAGTAGAGCTGAATTGAAGTCTAGAAGTACTTTTAATGGTGTAATTGTAGGAAGTGCTGTAGCAACTAAATATGATGATAAAGGTGCTGGGTTCTCATACGAAATGGATTTAAGTGATTTTGAAACAGCGAGAGCGTACGAAGACTTACTTAAAGGTAACGTGGCCCAAGTTCAGAAAATGTCTATTGAAGAATTCAACCCATTCGTGGAAGAAGTTGATTCATTCAATTACTTAGTAAAAACAAAATCTAAGTCATTTGTATTTGGTATTCCATTTATTAACGTAGCAAACTCACAAGGAAGCACTTATAGCTATCAGAATATTGATAGCACTAAAGAAGGTTTCAAGACAGTTTCTGAATATGGAATCTACTTCAAGTCATTAAATGGTCGCTTGATTACAAGACACACAAATATGGCCAAAGTATTCAAGTCAGGACTTGCTACGACAACTAAAGAAGGAAAACTTGTAGCTAATGATCACTTATCTCAACTTGAATGGTTTTATGAGAAAGATCATGCAAAAGGTCACGACCTTGATAAGGCCCTAAGAATTCTTAATGAAGATACGGGGATCAAAGTTAACTTAACTGCTCCTTCGAGCTCTGATCTATCATACTTAACAGTTAAACTTGCTGTTAAGTCTGACATGAATTTTGCTAAAGCGATGAGCTCTTTATCTAAAGGTAAATCGCTTCAGGTACTAAAAGTAAATGCAAAGGCAAATATTGCGAAGTACTTTAGCAATGGTGACAAAGATAACCTATGTAAGGGTGTAAATAACGTTGTTGGTTGTAAGTCACATTATGAAAATGAAACAATGTCGGCCCTTAATGAGATTGCTTCAACTGGTAAAGCATATGGTAATGTGAAGTCGAAAAACTTTACAAGTGAAACTGCTAAACTTGGTAAATTGATTTGGAAAAACAGATTCGTATTCCAAGCAGTGACAGAAAAAATGGCCCTATGTGGAAGCCAGCTTGATCTTCAGGTAGCAGGGGAGAAGATTTCCAACTATCAAACACAAAGCTTATCAGTGTACAATGAAGAGAAGTGTAACTAATTAGTTCCAAAAGAAGGGCCTTCGGGCCCTTTTTTTTTGTGTGGAGTTTATTTTGTTAAAAAAACTATTTTACCTAGATTATCGTTCATTGGCGTTCTTTAGACTTTTTGTCGGTATCATTCTTGTTTTTGACTTTTTAAATAGGTTTAAATTGATTGATGCTTTCTATGTTGATACGGGTATTTTGTCTCGAAGTGATTTCATTTCAAATTTTGAAATTTCATGGAAAATTAGTTTACTAAACTTAAATGGTACTCCATTTTTTGCCAATCTCTTGGCCATTATTGGGGTCATTGCTTCTTTGTTCTACACAATGGGAATGCGAACCAAGTTTTTTGGATTTGTCGCTTGGGTACTTCTTTTATCATTTCAGAATCGCTTTCCTGAAGTTGCACACGGAGGGGACAATCTTCTTCGAATTCTTCTTTTTTTAAGTTTATTTTTGCCAATTCAATTTAAGTATAGCTTTGATAAAGTATTTTCTGAACTTCCTGAAGTAGAGGACAAGTACATGGGGATACCTGCGTTCTTTGCTTTTCTTCAAATATTTCTGATGTACTTTTTTACTTTTGCTTATAAGTGGCACCCATCATGGTTGTCAGAACTTGATTCAGTTTACTTAGCAATGAGTTTAGATATTTTTACGACACCAATTGGAAAGTTCTTATTGAATTTTCCATTCATAATGAAAGTATTGTCATTCATGACTTTGTGGATTGAAGGGCTCGGGCCATTACTTCTTTTTATACCAGTACGCCAAGGTTTCTTAAGATTGTTGGCCATCTTTTTATTTCTTTCTCTACATCTTGGGATTCTATTAACATTGGAATTGGGAGTCTTTCCTTGGGCGTGTTTTGCCATTTGGATTGTTATTCTACCAACTGAATTTTGGAATGCTCTAGGGCATCGTTTTCAGATGAAGAAAGACGAAAATTATGGGGTTCTTTATTATGATAAAGAGTGTGGATTTTGTAAAAAATTCTGTTGGTTGTTAAGAGACTTTCTTCTAATACCATTTCTTGACGTTAAAAGTTCACAGGAAAGTAGTGAGGCCGAAAAAATCATCTTGGAAGAAGCTTCTTGGGTATTAATTAAGAAAAATGAAAAACTCTTAAGATTTGATGTTTTAATTGAACTCATTAGCTATTCAAAAATTTCATTTCTTTGTCCAATTTTGAAGATTGGATTTATAAGAAGTTTAGGGAATATTTTCTATAAAATTTTGTCTAAAAAAAGAATGAGCTATGGGGTATTTATTAATACTTATTTGAAAACAAGTCCTAAAAAAGAAGGACTATTATCAAAAGCATTAGTCATCTATTTTATGCTCTTATCTACTGCCTGGAACTTTGAAGGATATTTAGGCTCAGATAAGTTCGATGTGAGTACACCGTTCACCGAATCTGTTTTTCTGGTTGGATTAAACCAGCAGTGGAATATGTTTGCCCCTAAGCCAATGAGAAATGATGGATGGCCAGTTATTGAAGGATTACTTAAGGATGGAACTACTATTGATCCATTCTTCAATAAGCCTGTTTCTTTTGAAAGACCAGAGGAATTGAGAACTACTGTTGATGGTACTCAGTGGCGAAAGTTCTTTTTAAATCTTGCTAGTAATAATAAGAATGCTTATCGTTTGAGGTTTGGAAGATATATTTGTAGGGAATGGAATAAAACTCATGACAATAAATTGATGGAATTTACTATTTATTTTATGACTGAAACAACGCCTTATGATCCAAATGAAGAAGTTCAAATAAAGAAGCGTGCTTTATGGAATCATTATTGTTTTAAGAAATAAAAAAGCTCCCAAAGGGGAGCTTTTTTTATCTTTTACTTGCTTCTTTAAGAAGATTCTTCGCGATGATCATAATCATAACTTCATTAGTTCCTGCACCAATTTCGTTAAGTTTATTATCTCTCATCATTCTCTCAAGAGGGAACTCTCTTGAGTAACCGTATCCACCGTGTAGTTGGATAGCATCAAGAGCAATTTTTGTCGCCATCTTTGGAAGTGCAAGTTTAACTTGGGCCGCAACTGTTGCACCCTTGTCACCTTGGTCATAGCGATATGCTGTGTTGTAAAGAAAGCTTCTCATCATTTCGACTTCAGTTGCCATCTCTGCAATCATTTTTTGAATTAATTGGAAGTTTCCAATCTCTTGGCCAAATTGCTTTCTTTCAGTAGCATATTTCACACACTGATCAAGACAAGCTTGAGCAATACCTAGTGAGATACCAGAAATTGTAATTCTTTCGATCTCTAGGTTTTTCATCATATGATAAATTGAGTCCCCAACGTTACCAACGAGATGATCTTTTCCAACCTTTGCGTTATCAAAAATAAGTTCACCTGTTGGAGATGATCTCATACCCATTTTGTGAATAGGCTTTCCAACTTCAAAGTGACCTTTTGATTTTTCTAGAATGAATGTCGAAAGATTTTTTCTGTCGCTTCCTGTTCTTGTATAAACGTACGCGATGTCAGAGAACTGAGCGTTTGTGATCCACATTTTTGTACCATTAAGTAGGTAGTGGTCACCTTTGTCTTCGGCCTTCGTTTGGATACCAACAGCATCTGAACCGTATTCCGGTTCACTCATTCCCATACAACCGATGTGTTCACCAGTAATAAGTTTTGGAAGATATTTAGCTTTTTGTTCGGCACTAGCGTTGTTTTGGATATTGTTCACACATAGCATTGAGTGAGCAAGATAAGAAAGAGTTGAACCTGCACAGGCCTTTCCAAATTCTTCCATTACTATTGTTGCTGCAAGAGCACCCATTCCTGCACCACCATATTCTGGGTCAGCAGTAATACCAAGTACGCCAAGTTCTCCCATTTTTTTGAATGCATCAATGTTGAACGATTCGTCATGATCGTGCTTCTCTGCAAAAGGAGCTAGTTCATTACGAGCAAAGTCGCGACAAACGTCTTGCAGTTGTTTTTCTTCTTCTGTGAAATACCACATAACTCTTTCCTTTTAGCTTCTTTATATTTTCTTTAAATATGAAACGTGATTCCCGAAATCTTATAGCAGATGGAAATCTTTTGCGCAAAAATAATGCGTCGCAATTACTCCTTAAATAAAGTAAGGAACGCTTTACATCATTTTTTCAATACTGCTAGAATGAATAAATAAGGATAATCATGGAAGAAATGACTATTTTGTGCGGAGAGAAATTGAGTTTAACCACACCAGTCCCTAGAGACAATGATGTCGTCTTTCCCGGTGAGAACTGGTTTTTCTATTGGAAAACTGGAGCTTCATTGTGGGAGGCAAAACTGCAAGAATGCCCAATCGTTGGTAAAATATTAGTACCAATCAATTGGGCCTTTCATACTGATACAGGCGATCAATTCGACTTTGCTGATCAGCGCCCTGAAACAGATCTAAAAAAACTTGTGCAAATTGCAACTAAGTTAGGACGAGAAGTCGTCTTTCTTCTACCAATTTCGCCGGCGCCATTTTTGTTAAATGGTGGCGTACCTCACTTATTGTCGCGCTCACTGGCCATTAGTGATGATGGTCTCGGGTATTCAATTCTTGATTCTGAAAAGAGATTAAATAAACTTTACTCTTTCTATGATCCAAGAGTTTTTCAGGCCTATGCTAAGTTTGTGAAGGCGTTAGGACATTATTTTTCACAAAAAGGTATTGATAAAGATATTTGGGGTATTGAGTGTGGATATATGGAAGAGGGTCAATTTAAGACTTATTTCCAAGATTCATCTCGGGCCTTTGAGCAGGCCTTTGGTCGCTTTATACAAGCTAAGAAAGAAGAAAAGCGTGAGGCCGATCCAAATGATGACACCCCACTAATAAGTGGGATTGAAGATGAAAAATTTTTCCGTCATGAGTTTAAAAATACTATTCGCAATTTATATTTAGACTCTGCTAAGGCGGCACTGAATGCAAATTGGGAGGGGGATTTAAAATATTCTTTCCTCTCAGGCGATAATGAAGAATTTTTTAATAGATTAACTGATCACTATTCTCGTAGAGAGTATTCAGAACAGTTATTTAATGCATTATCTCAAGGTATTGTTTCATCATCTGTTCTTATTCCCGCCAAGAGTAAAGGACATATTCTTGAGCGCCAGATGGAAGAGCTGGTTGTTCAATCACTGTCGCAAGTGACTTTTACTGATCATCTTTATGATGAAGACAGCAGTGCTATTTTTAGACCATTCTCATTTGTTGAAGTTTATCAAGATCTTGAAGGATACAATATTGATAAGACTTGGCAGCAAAATGGATTGAATGCCTATTTAAAAAGAGACTTCCTAAGAACCTTTACCATCAGAGATAATAAAAAATTCTCTTGGGAAAAAGGGGAACTCTCTGGAGAGGGAATCCATGTTGTCAGTGGAAGAAGCTTCGATACAAAAAGTTTTCATAGTGTTTTAAAGTTATTCATGAATGGTGGAAAAATCATTATTGATACAAGTGCCATGAATGAAGATTTTAAACGAAGATTAGAATCATTCTATTTAGAGAACTCACTTAATCTTGAAAAACTTAATTATGTAACAAATGTCCAAAATATTTCTCTGGGTGAAGGTCGACTTGTACTTTTGGAAGGAGATGTTTTATCTGGGGTTTCTTTTGATAAACAGCTTCATTTTTGGGAACGTATTTTTACGACATTTTCTATTCGTCATTTGAGAATTCATGATGAGTATGAAGTTGATTTCTCATGGAGAAAAAGAGCAACTTCTGCTTCTGAGTTAAACTACGAAGAAGTCAGAAGATTGTCATTCTATAATGGAACTTCTTATAAGAAGAAAATGAATTTTCAAGTTCCAAAAAACTTTGTTTTAGTTCGTGTTATTGATCAAATCAATGTGAAGGTTGAAACGACTTCGCACGTTGTTCAAGTTGAGATGTTGCCTGGTGCATCTGTCTCTTTTGATTTTGGAATTTATTCTTAAACTTCGGAGAATGAGTGGAAAAAGTATTTAAAGAAGGTGTTGTTGGAATATATCAAAATCAATCTTACTCAGTTGAGGAAGGATCTTTTTATTACCTAACACATTTATTCGATGAAAAAGGTCATCTAGATTATGATCAAATCGTACAATTATATAATGACCAATATACTCATCCTTGTCATGGGCGAAAATCTATTGGTCCATTTGAGAGCTTAGATGAGCTGAATAAGTTTTCATTTAAACTTTGTGAAGAATTTGATTTCTCATTTGTCTCATTAATTTCATCTGGCGAATATAACGCGGTTTTAGAAAGTGTTGTTGATAAAGATGAACTTCTTACAAAACTTGTTCAGAGCGGAAATGTTTTAGAAAATATTGATCGCGGAAAGAAAAGTATCTTTAAAAAATTATTTCATTAATTTGTTTCTGAAAATTGGTACCGGAAAAAGGGTAGAATTTCCGGTACCGAAGAGTAGGTGGTGTGTCGACGCTAATGAGTAGGGCTTATTAGCGTCGATAAACTAATTATCGGTGAAAACTAAAAAATAATAAAGAGAGGAAAAGCACAAAGCGCTCCGTTTAGGTGAAACTGTTCCCTTTGTGAAAACATCTACCGATTCTTCAAGTGATTTGGACAAATTTTCAAGTAAACAGGCCCTAGTTTCGTCGTTAGAGGAATTACAATGACATCAAATTGTGAATCGATTGAAATATTTTTTTCATATTTAGGAATGAGCATAGGCAATTTGTATCCATGCTGATTTAGTCCCACTTTGGCCGCACCAAAAACGATGTTTACAAACTCACTTGCAAGGTCAGAATTTTCACTAGTGAGTTCATCGAATACAAGACCAGTCATGTTTTCATAAATATTTTTATACGTATCGAGAGGAAAAGAAATATAAAATGTCCCAGTAAAGAATGGAGACTCAATGGAAAGTTTTCCACGAATTCCAATATTTAATTTTCTAATTTGATTAAAGATAAATGGCCTAGAGCTTGTGACATCTCCATCAGTCCATTGTTTAAATGTATCAATGGCCGCTTCAATGAAATATCTCATGAACTCTGTATCAACATTATAAATTTGTTTTTTTCCACCTTCAAAGCTAGTTAAAACTCCATTTATATTTTTGGACATTTTTTCGATACTAGCGGGTAAAAAAACGGGGCTCAAATTTGGAAAAGGAAACTCATCAAGTAGTGGTTTCATTTCTTTAAAATTACTCGAGCCTAAAAAAACAAAAACCTTTTCTTTGTAATTCGTTGTTGCCAGCGTACTAAGGACTTCGCGCAATTCATTGGAACCAAAAGTATCTTCTATATAAAGAAGATCAATTTCATTGTTTTGGAGATTGCTCAAAAGATCTGAAGAGTTTGTATAGGTAGTAACACTCGTATCGTCGTGAGTACTCACTTCGTCTTTGAGTTTAATTAAAAAGTCTCCATCTGGAGCTGCAAGTGTAATTTTTGTCATATCTTATTATATGAACAATTCACTTTACTTAGACATAATAATGAACTCTATAAGTCTTTGAAGTTGTAGTGATTTTTAGGGAATTGAGTGAGCCTTGAGGTCCACGGTGAGCGCCTTGTGATCTGAGCCATATATGTGGCCCCAAACTTTTGAATTATCATAACTCATATTTCTTACAAAAATATAATCTAAGGCATATCCAAAGGTCTTAGTTCTGTAGTCCTTTTCTCCAAAATTGATAGCTTTAAGTTCAAGTTTACGAGTGACATTAAAAAGGATTCTCTTTTTTGCTGGTGACCAAGCATTGAAATCTCCTGCAAAAATAACAGGTCCTCTGTGGGATTTTATAAATGTTGCAAGATCATCTAATTGTGTTTTTAAATCAATTGGAAGTACGAAATTAATCGCATGAATATTGATGACTAATAAAGAGTCATCTCTGTTTTTTAAAGCATACTCAGTCATAAGCGCCATTTTAGGTGTTTCTGTTATGGGCTCTAAAATTTTAGAAGGTCTTGCTATTACTTTAATTGCTTTGGCCTTAGAGCCAGTGGCGACACCCGTTTTCACTTTTTCCCTAGCATAGATAAAGTTTGTTCCAGTTTGATATTCCATTTCGGAATTTTCTAGGAAGCTTGATCGCATTTTTTGATTTAAGTACATCTCTTGGAGAATAAGAATATCGCGATTGTCGCTTAGTTCTTGAAAGTCTTTGGACCATGATTTTTTTTGTCCCTTGTACATATTCCATACGAGAATCGAGATATGATCGGGGTCTAATTCTTCTTGTGCGCTCGCTCCAATTTGTTCGACTAGTTTGTTGGCCTTAGGGACTTTATAATTTGACCATCCTGCATAAGTTGGAGCAGAAAGAGTTAGAGTTAAGAGAATTGATTTAAGTAAAGTCATGGCAATACTATAAAGTGATAGAGAATTTTGCTAAAGGGTTTGGGAACAAATTACATGAAGTGTGTTTAGATATGTGACAGTTTGAGAAGTAAAAAAAAGGGCAAATTACTGAAATTATAATACCAGTAATTTAACCCCATTCTTTTAGATAGTTTTTAGGTCCACAGTCATGGCCTTATGATCAGATCCTTCGATTTCGCCCCATACTCTTGAATTATCATATTCAAGACCACGAATAAAAATGAAGTCAATAATACGACCAAAAACACGCATGCGATCATCTGAAGCGGGATCAAATTCTACAGTTTTAAGTCCAAGCTTTTTCACGATATAGAAAAGAAGTTTTTGTTTTTGAGTAGACCAAACATTGAAATCCCCTGCAAAAACAACTGGGCCGTTGTGCTTTTCAATAAATGAAGCGAGGTCAAAAAGTTGCACAGAAAGTTCAAGTGCAGTTACAAAATTAATAGCATGAATATTTATAACCATTAATTTATCGTTACGACCTGCAAGACTATATGTTGTGATCATGGCCATTTTTGGCGTATTGATTACAGGCTCTCTTACTTTTGATTGTCTCGGAATGATTTCTTGAGCTTTCGCTGTCGATGCATTAATAACACCTGTCTTGGCGTCATCTTTCACATAGATAAAGCTTGTACCCGTTTGAAATTCAATTCCCTCTTGTTCAGAAAAAGTGCTTCTCATTTTTTCATTCAAAAACATTTCTTGAAGTAGAAGGATGTCTTTATTTTTACTTAGCTCCAGATAATCTTCTTTCCAAGTTTCATTTTGTCCTTTGTACATATTCCATACGAGAACTGAGATATGATTTGGATTGAGAGAGTCTGTTGAAGGGTGTCCAAGCGTTTCAACAAAATCACCATTTTTTGGGACTTCATAGCTTGGCCATGCTGCGCTTGCAGAGAATGATACTAGAGTGAACCCTAGAATCAGGGCGTTAATTAAATTCCTTTTAATTTGCATATTAAGATCCTTCTTAAATTGTACTTATATTAGTTTGAAGGATTTGAAATTGTTCTGGCAAATAAAAAAGTGGCGAATATCCACAAAGAGAATGAGGTTGTGACTCAATGTCACAACCTCAATTGATTAACCGTTAACTGTTTTATTGAGGTGATGTGTCATTCTCTTGAGAGAAATAACTTGTGCTTTCAATTGTTCAGCGGTCGTCGCAGTATCTTGAGACATTGTACTATTTTGCTGAGCAACAGAGTCTAGCTCCGTGACAGCTAAATTAATCTCTCGTACTCCATTAGACTGTTCAGTACTGGCCGTAGAGATTTCTTCAACCATGTCACTTACTTTATTAACATCGCCCACGATTTGATTGAAAACATTTAAGCACTCTTCTGCAATTCCTGTTCCCGATTTCACTTTTTGTTCACCATCGGCCACAAGTTTGCTAATTTTTTCTTTTGAATTTTTGATCGTGCTTTCTACTAGTTGAATACTTCGGTCAAGCATTTCTGTAATCTCATTGGCCGAACGACCACTCATAGTTGCAAGATTTCCAACTTCTTCCGCAACCACGGCAAAGCCTTTGCCTTGCTCTCCCGCGCGTGCGGCCTCGACTGAGGCATTGAAAGAGAGTAGTTTTGTTTGGAAAACGATATCATTGATGACTTTTGTTTTATCGCCAATTTCATTAATGACACGAACGATATTTTCAATTTCTTTATTACTTTCATCAATTTGATTAATGATCTCTTCGTTACTTCTTGCGATATCTCTAATTGATCCCATCATTCTATTGATACTATCTTTTCCGACATTTACTGAGTTTTGACTTTGATGTGAAATTTCAATTGATTGTCTTGCATTAGAAGCATTTCTTTCAATCATTGCACTTGTTTCTTCAATTGAAGATGAAGTCTGTTGAAGGGCCGATGCTTGTTGGGTTGTACTCGAAGATAGGGACTCGCTAATTGATGAAATCTTTTTTGCAACTTCATCAACGTGATTCGCTTCAGATTGAAGATCATTACTAAGATCTGCAAGGGTTTTACTTAATCTGATTGAAAAAGTCATACTGAAACCGAGAGCAATTGCGATGATGATCGCCAGACCTGAAAAAATTTTTACTTTTGTCTCGTTGATTTGTTCTTGGATTGCACTAATATAAACACCTGTTCCGATTAGCCAGCCCCAAGGTTCATAGAATTTCACGTAAGATATTTTATCTTCTGGCTCTTGACCTTTTTTTCTTTCAAATTGGTAATCGACATAGCCATCACTCTTGGCGTTCGCAATGGTAATGAAATCTTGCATGTAGTTTTTTCCATTAGGATCTTTAGAATTTGATCGATCAACACCTACAAGCTCTGGTTTTAGACCATGTGCCATTCCTACACCTTTGTTGTCGTAAGCAAAAAAATAGTCACTGTCTCCATAGCGGATTTTTCCAAACATTTTACGAGCGTCAGCGATTGCTTGCTCTTTTGTCATGTGTCCATTTTTAACTTGATCTTCAAGTTCAGAGAGCATTCCAATAACAATATCGACACCAGTTTTAATTTCAACTTTCTTTTGTTCCACAAAGAAGTTTTCATAGGTAGGGAAGACATAAAGAAGGAGACCAAGAATAATTGGAATGAACCCGGCGAATACCATTGCAATTAACTTGAATCTTAAGCTTTTGAAAGACATTTTGAGTGGCCCCTTTTAGTGAAAATTACTTTATAGAAGCTACTCGGCAGGATTTATTTAAGGTCTAAGTTAAATATTTCTTAATTTAGTAAAAAAAAAGTTAATTACATGATTGGATAATGATTCCTGTTTTCTTGTGATCCAATTCTAAATTAACCGCTTTTTTTTCTTCAATACTTTTCATCAGGCATTTAGACAATTTTTCAGGGGCCTTTAAAACTGCTGCATGTTCAGCAAGTCCTACGCTAACAAATCCTTTTTCAGGATAAGGGCCAACATGTAAAACAAAAGCGCTCAACTTCTTTGATTCTTTTGAAAAAGTACAAAGAGAAGTGAGAGTAAGTGCTAAAATTATAAGTATTTTCATAATTATTTTCCGTAACCTTTATATTCAAGCATTGTTGAATTAGCATGTTCCATTCTTTTTTCTTCTGTCTCAAATGTCCTTAGAGTTGATTGAAACTCCGAAGGCATATATTCATCAGTAGAGCTAAACGCAAGGGATGTCCTATTTAGATTAACGCTGTTAACAGGGTAGGGAAAACCTGTTTTTTGAACTCTTAGTTTTGAAATTTTTTCGGCCCATTCATCAGCAGTCGTCGGTTTGTCTGAAACAGAAGGATCGATGACCATTTTTTTTATCGTACCATCTTTCATTTTTACATTTAATGAAGGGGCGACGTGAAAGTTCCAGTTAATCTCTCCATCAGGAGTTGTAACGCCTAGACTTCCTTTCGCCCAGGCCTTTTCAACATAGATTCCTTCCTTTTCAAATTCTCTGGCCATAAGGTGAGCTCTTGCATAGCAGCCATCGGCCTTGAAATTCCAAGCGATATTGTCCATTTTGATTGCTTTGTTAAAAAGCCTATTAACATCATCTTCGGAGATTGTTTTTTGTTGTTCAGCAATGAAAGCCCCGCGCTCTTTTAATTTTCTATAGGCCTCTGGGTTATAATAGGTTCCATTTTGAAAACAGGCAATTTCTGGAACAGCATCACCATTGATATAAAAATTAAAAAGACCATCATTCATAAAAGTTACATATTCTGCAACTTTTGCATTACTCAATTGTTCTGAAAATTTTTCTTCAGCATTTTTAAAAATCTTTACATCACTTGGGTTACAAATTGTTGTGGCGTAAGCAATCATTGTTGAGTAGTGGGGCGTAGAGGCTTTCTTTAAGTGGGCCGAATAGCGCTTCATCTGAGCTGGGATGAAGGAATCTTTTGAGAGTTGCGATTTCTCATTGAAGTTTTCAAATGGATTTTGAACTTTTGGACCACGCGTATCGTGAAGAAAAAGTCCTGGAATATTGCTTTGGATAAATGAGATGTTTTGATCGTTTTTATATTCACCATTATTAAAGTTAATCACATCAGCAAATGAACCAGGTTGATTGTCCATTAATGTATAGAAATCTTCTTTGCCAGGACTTTTGCACTTGAATATGGGACATTTTAAATGAGAGCCAGGACCTTGATAGAACTCTTTTTGATCAGCTGCTAGATGGGAGTATGTTGTCTTAATTCTTTCGCAGTTGAGAACTTTTCCAGATTCAAGAGATACTTTTAAAGAGTTTGTATTCAGCTCTTTGCCATATTCTTCTTGAAGAGTTTCCAATTTTTTAATGAAAGCATCTCTTTTTTCTTGGATATCCGCAGGAAAATTTTCAACACCCATGGCAGAGTTTTCAATAGACATGATGATTGAAGTAATACCGTTGGCATTATAAGAAATTGATTTTTTCCAATTAGGTGTTTCAAAGGTTGTATTGGTGGGTTCAAATGATGTTTTGAATACAGTCTCATCACCAATCACAACTTCTGAAACATTTAGTTGAGTGACGCTTTTTCCTTTCAGGGCCACGGCCGTGAAACCAAACATATTACCAAGAACCATGACTTCGTCTTTGCCATCTTTGCAAAAAAGAGTGCTGGATTCTTTGTGGGCCTCACAGTTATTTAGCTTTTTACCATCTTGCAAAGTAATGGATGAAGCATGGGCCACTGTGATTGTTGAAAAAAGGAAAAGAAATAAAAATAGTTTGGTTGTTTGTTCTCTCATAGACCTTTTTCGTCATTTTAGGGGGATGGCCTAAAGATTATATCACGACTTGGTGCAAGAAACTTGTTCATACCCCCTTCACGGCCGTGGTATATTGAGGTAAGTAAGGGCTTGAATTTACAATGAGGCAGACTGTGAAACCAAATTTAGAAAAAAGATCCCTTTATTCTTTTACTGTAGAAGAACTACGTGACTATTTTAAAGAGAATGGTCTTTCAAAATTTGTGGCCGATCAGATCTACGATTGGGTTTATAAAAAATCAGTCTTCGAACCAGAAAACTGGTCGAATATTTCAAATAAAGTAAAAACTTTTTTAAATGAAAATCTACTTCTTACTTTGCCAAAAATTGTTTGGGATGGTCACTCTGTCGATGGAACTCGAAAATTTCTTGTGGCCATGAGTGATGGTAAGACAGTTGAGACCGTTGCTATTCCTGCTAAAAACGATCGTCTCACGTTATGTGTTTCTTCTCAAGTTGGTTGTGCCATTGGATGTACATTCTGTCATACAGGTACAATGGGATTAACTCGTCACCTTGATAGCTCGGAAATTGTTGGGCAGTTCTTAACTGTTACTCGCTTTTTAAAAGAAAAAGTAGGTGAATCGGAAAGGCTGACAAATATCGTCTATATGGGACAAGGGGAGCCACTTCATAACTTTGAGCATGTTAAGAAGGCCACACAAATCTTCATGGAAGACAAAGGATTAATGCTAGGACAAAGAAAGATTACTCTTTCAACTTCTGGGCTTGTTCCTCAGATTGAAAAGCTTAATGACTTTCCTCCAGTTAACGTTGCAATCTCATTGCATGCGGCCCACAACAATATTAGAAGTGAGCTTATGCCGATCAATAAGGCCTTTGATCTTGAAAGGCTTTTGAAGGCCATTAGAACGATCAATCTTAAAGCACACCGTTGGATTACATACGAGTACATCCTAATTGCAAATTATAATGATCGTCCAGAGGATATCGAGGCCCTTGGTGAGCTTCTTGATAAGAAAGATTCAAAGATTAATCTTATTCCTTTTAACGAATATCCAGATTCGAATTTCAAACGTCCGAGTGATGAACGTATTAAATGGTTCCAAGATCAATTAATGAAAAGGGGACTGATTACAACGGTAAGGACTACTAAAGGCGCAGATATTTTAGCGGCCTGTGGGCAGCTAAAGAGTGAGATGGAAGATAAACTGAATCTTTGGGATTAGTTTTCTTCCATTAATGGCCATTCCACAGCTTTTTTCTCGGTCTTTTTAGGAGTAGGTGCAGAATTTGAAGATGGACTTCTTTCAAATTCATCATCTTCTGAGGCGATAAAGCGCTCTTCTGGCTCTTCTTCCACTCTAAAATTAGAATCCCATTTTTCTTGTTTGGGCTCACTTGTGACGCTCCACTCTTTCTTAAGCTTTACATCTGGAGCTTTGTATTGCGCCCAAGAGCTTGAGACAAGAAGTGTCAAAATGAATAATAGGGCCTTTTTCATGGTTTTCCTCCGTTTCCTACCTTCGTTTCGACATTTTTTAAGATTTACTTGAGGCCTTTTGTTTACGAAATTCAATGTTTTTGGGAAGATATAGAAAGATTTTTTCAAATGGAGTTGAAAGTGAATACAAAAAACCGCGCAGTTACTGGCGTCTTAATGATGGTGGCCCTTTTCTTTGTGGTCCTGATGATCTTTGCCGCCTATACAATGAAAGTTTTTAAAGATGAAAATGATCTAGCTGGTCTTTCGACTAAGCAATCACCAATCGGTGTAATCGAAGTCAATGGCGTGATCATGGATTCGAAAAGTACAGTTGAACTTCTTCATATGGCCGAAAAAGACAAAACAATTAAAGCAATCATTCTTAGAATTAATTCTCCAGGTGGTGCCGTAGGTCCAACTCAAGAGATTTATGAAGAAGTGAGAAGAATTGATGAGGCCTTTGATAAAAAAGAAGAAAATGGAAAACCAATCTATGCAAGCTTTGGATCAATTGCTGCAAGTGGGGGTTACTATTTAGGTTCAGGGACTCGTCGTATTTATGCATCAGCAGGAACTCTTACGGGATCAATTGGTGTCATCATGGAGTTTATGGATCTTTCAAAACTATTTGAGTTTGCGAAAGTGAATCCAACACCACTGAAAGCTGGTCGCTACAAAGATGTTGGACAGCCATACCGCCCAATCACAGAAGAAGAGCGCTCAATGATGGGGGCCCTACTTGATGGTGTTCATGAACAATTTATCAATGACATTCTAAGAACGAGAAAAGAAAAAATTAAAGGCGATATTAAAGAACTTGCTCAAGGGCAAATCTTCTCTGGAGAGCTTGCTGAGCAATACGGCCTTGTTGATAAGATTGGAAGTCTTTGGGCCGCAGGTCGTGAAATTCATCAAGAGCTCGAGCTAAAAGGTGAATTCTCTCTTAGATATATTAAGAAGAAAAGCAAACCATCTCTATGGGATTACTTAGAGAATATTGAAGAGGCCACAAGCAATTTGAATTTAAAAGGGCTTGTTCACGGCGCTCCCGTACTAATGTTTAAATAAGGATTTAGAATGAATTTTGATCTCTTGATCAATTGGTTACAAGAACATTTGCTTGCAGTTATTGCTGTCGTGAGTATGCTTGTACTTTTTTATCACTACCTAATCGAGAAAGATACAGGAGTAAAACTTTCGAAGAGATATCGTAACTCCATTTATGAAGCTCAATCGAAAGTCTTTTTGAATGCTACTCAATATCTAATCTCTGGTAATAAAGATCTTGCGATTAAAGAATTTTTAAATGCTGTAGATATTAATAGAGAGACTATCGAAACATACTTTGCTCTTGGTGGATTGTTTAGAAGTAATGGTGAAATTGAAAAGGCCATCTCTATTCACCGCTCACTAATTGCGAGAGAAAATATTAATGAATCCACAAGACTTCGTGCCCTGAAAGAATTGGCCGTTGATTTTGATAAAGGTGGATTTGTTGATAAGGCCATTGAAACTTATAAAGACGTTCTTCGTATTAATAGAGATCAATATGAAGTAATTCAATCACTATGTAGAATATATGAAGATATTGGAGAATGGGATCAGGCCTATAACTATAGAATTATGCTTTCTAAAGTCGGACATGAGAATCAAGGTGAGACGATCTCTCATATTCTTGTTCAGAAGGCCCGCGCCCATTTTGAAAAAGGTGAATTCTCAAAATGTAATGAAGATTTAGATGATGCTTTTCGTTTTGCACCGTCTGTTTCAGCGAAGATTTTACGTTTACGCCTGATGATCCAAGGCGGAGATCTTGAAGGTGGGAAATCATTATTATTAGAACTTCTAAAAGAACATCCGATGTATGCTTCTTTTATCTTTGAATCTCTTGAAGAGGGATTTAGAGGGGCGGAAGAACTAAAAGATGAATACTTTACGCGTTTTAAACTTCTTCGTGATTTCTTTTTAGATATAGATGACGCTGAACTGCTAGCGGCTCCATCAGTTATCTTGTCAAAAGTTCGTCTTTTGAAATCAGATGGAAAAACGGGGAGTGCTTACGAAGTAATGAATAAGTGGATGGAAAAGAATAAAAATCCATCTGAAGTTATGAAAGCAGAGTATGTGAAACTTCTTATTGAACTTGAAAAGACAAGCGAGGCCATGGTTCAAACAAAGAAATTATTAGATGGTCTTCACCAGTCACTGACAAAGCACTTTTGTCGTGAATGTGGATATAACTCGGATGAAATTTTTTGGCGTTGTCCTCAATGTCACCAATGGGAGACAATCCAATTTAGGTGGAAAGTTTAAATGAAAGGAATCATTTTATCTTTACTATTAATGCTATCTCTTGAAGGTCATGCCCAAACAAAAGTAACGACTAAAGTTGCTAAACTTGGTTATGTTTCTTCAATGTTTGCCCAACTTTATAGTGGCCCAAATAGAGATATGGAAATCTACACCACTTTGGAGTGTGGTCATCCAGTTAAAATTCTTTCTCGTTCAGATGGAAAAACTGAAGAAATGATTTTTGGTCGTGGGTGGTATTTGATAAAAGCGGCAGGACATGAAGGATTTGTCCAAGCTCGTTTTGTTAGTGAATCAAAAGTAACAGATTGTTTTAACCAACAATATCCAAAATATTATGATGCCCTCAATCTTACTATTTCAGAAATGTACTATTGGGGTAGATTGAAGAATGTGTACAATTACGGAGAGTCCAAAGCAGTAGGAGACAATCTATGATGAAAATCCTCTTACTTACTTTATTACTTGCCAGTACACATGCTCAAGAAGTCGATAATGAGTTTGTTGATTTTTCTAAAATTAAAAATGTCTTAAAGCAAGATGGTCTCGATGAAGTGGCCAAGAAAAAGACATTAGATGAAAAGAAAAAGAAAGAGCGTGAAGTTTCTAAAATGCAAAAGAAATATGACATGCCTAGAATTGAAGATTTCTGGGGTTTCATGTCTGAGTATTGGCTTGTTAAAAATGCTCCAATTTTAAAGTGGGACTTTAAAAAAGCGGATTACGGAGTCGATGAATACTTTGGGGCCTTCTTAGAAAAATTTGGCTTTAGAGGTGTGAAGTACCGTATCCTTTATTTAGATGCTCCGGTCATTACCCACATGGCCCTACCGGCCAATGAGAAAGAATTGATCTTTTTGATATCAGTGCCGTTTATCAGAACACTAGATCTTTCAAAAATTGAAATCTCTCTTTTGATGTTTGAAGACTATATTCGCTCAGAGTATGGTT
>NZ_AUNE01000022.1 GCF_000447755.1 Bacteriovorax sp. BSW11_IV
GTAAAAACTATATAGGGAGGCGTCAAAAGCGCCTCCTTTTTTGATGCATATTGAAAAAAGCAAAAAAAATTTGAGGGAGTTCTTGACAAAGGGCCCAAAACTAATTTAGAACGCTTATTCAACTGCGTTAATTTTTGAACAGGGATAAAAATGAAAGCGTCAAGATTGAGAATCAAGCTTAAGGCTTACGATCACAAACTTTTGGACAATTCTGTTAAGGAAATCGTTCAAACGGCTAAAGAAACTGGTGCAAGAGTTGCTGGACCAATTCCTTTGCCAACTGAAGTTAATAAATTTACAGTGCTAAGAGGACCACACATTGATAAGAAGTCTAGAGAGCAGTTCGAGATGAGAACTCACAAGAGACTAATTGACATCGTTGATCCAACTCAGCAAACAGTAGACAGTCTAATGAAATTAGATCTTTCTGCTGGTGTAGATGTAGAAATTAAGTACTAAATTTTTTTAAAAAAGACCCAATCAAGTGCCCTAAGGGCTTGAAAAAAAAGAATATTAACCATGCATGCATCTCTGAGGGCAGAGTGATGCTGTGGAGGTAGAATGGCCGAAGAAAATAAGGCTGTAGAGCAAGGCAATGCTACAGCGACTTCCAACACAATTGATCTTCCAGCGTTCTATGGTGTAAAAGCCGGAATGACTAGGATTTTCGATGAGCAAGGTAACCATGTGCCAGTTACTGTTATTAAGCTCATTCCTAACTTCGTAACGCAAGTTAAAACTGTAGAAAAAGACGGTTACGAAGCTTACCAAATTGGTTACAACGAGAAGAGAGAAGTTCTTGTTAACAAACCAACTAAAGGACATTTAGCGAAAGCTGATGTTAAAGCTAATCTTGTTGACTTTGCAGAAGTGCAAGTATCTGGATCAGTTTCTACAGAAGCTCTTGGAAAAGAACTTTCAGTTTCTGAGTTCGCTGCTGCATCTTATGTAGATGTTTCAGGAACAACGAAAGGTAAAGGTTTCCAAGGGGTTATGAAGCGTCACAACTTCGCAGGGGGACCTGGGGCTCACGGATCTCACTTCCACAGAAGACCAGGATCTATTGGTAACCGCGCGACTCCGGCAAGAGTTTGGAAAAACAAGAAAATGCCAGGTCAAATGGGTAACAAGAATCAAACTGTTCAAAACATTCAAGTTGTTGAAGTTAACACAGAGAAAGGATACATGCTTCTTAAGGGATCAGTACCTGGATCTAAGAACGGTTTTGTAAGAATTGCGAAAGCGCTTAAAAAGTAATTAACGAGAGGAATTAAAAATGACTGATATAACAGTACTTAATTCAAAGTTAGAAGCAGCAGGGAAACTTTCTACTGGTGTTGATCTAACTGCTGAAGTGATTAATGTACCTGTTGTTCACCAAGTTGTTAAAGCAACACTTGCTGGAAGAAGACAGGGAACAGCATGTACTAAGACTAAAGGTCTCGTAAGCGGTGGTGGTATTAAGCCATTTAAGCAAAAAGGGACAGGTAGAGCTAGACAAGGTTCTACAAGATCACCACTAATGGTTGGTGGGGGTACAGCTTTTGGTCCACAACCAAGAGACTATACTCAAAAAGTTAACAAAAAAGTTTCTTTGAAGGCTATTCAATCAGTACTTGCTGATAAGCTACAAGCTGGGAAACTTACTGTTGTTGAAACAATTGAAAGCACTGGTAAGACAAAAGATCTATTTAACATGCTAAATGGAAAAGGTCTTCTTTCTGCACTAGTTGTTACTGCTAGCAAAGATAGCTTAGCTCTTAGAGCAGTAAAAAACATTAGAAATGCAAAAGGTCTAGCAGTTGAAGGTTTCAGTGTTTATGAAGCAGTGAAGTTTGAAAACCTAGTTATTGAAAAAGAAGCATTAGAAACCCTATTAAACAAGTTGGTGTAATATGATGCATCTAGAAGAAGTAATTGTAAAACCATTGATCACAGAGAAATCATCAGTTGCTAATGAAACTTTCAATAGATTTGGATTTGTAGTTAACTTAAAAGCTAACAAGAACCAGATTAAAGAAGCTGTTGAAAAACTCTATAACGTTAAAGTTCTTAATGTTAAGACTAATATTGCCCCAGGAAAAATGAAGAGAGCTGGAAAAGGTGTTTCTAAGACATCTAAAATCAAGAAAGCTTACGTTCAATTAGGCGAAGGCCAAAAGATTGAATTCTTCAAGGGTGTATAAGAACTTAATAATTGCAGAAGAGGATAACCATGGGTATCAAAAAGTTTAAGCCTACAACTCCTTCACTAAGACAAAAGCAAGTTGTTACTAGTGAAGAGCTTACAAAAGGCGTAAAACCAGTTAAAAAACTGATTTCAGTGCAAAAGTCAACTGCTGGACGTAATAATACTGGACGTATTACTGTTCGTCACAGAGGGGGCGGTGTAAAACAAAGATATAGAGTAATCGATTTCAAGAGAAATAAACTTGAAGTTCCTGCAAAAGTTCAAGCGATCGCTTACGATCCAAACAGAACTTGTAACATTGCTCTATTAGCGTATGCGGATGGTGAGAAGAAGTATATTCTTGCACCACTTGGCTTGAAGGTGGGTGACACCGTTATCTCTTCTGCTCAAGCCGATATTAAAGTTGGAAACTCAAAACAACTAGGAGATATCCCAGTTGGTACATTAGTTCACAACGTTGAGCTTTACCCAGGTGCTGGTGGACAAATTGCTCGTTCAGCTGGTGCTTATGTACAAGTAATGGCCAAAGAAGGTGATTCATGTCTTCTAAGAATGCCGTCAGGAGAGCTTAGAAAAGTTAAGCTTAACTGTAGAGCAACTATTGGCCAAGTCGGAAACCTTGATCACGAAAAGAGAAACCTAGGAAAAGCTGGTGCTACAAGAAAACTTGGTATCAGACCTACTGTTCGCGGTGTTGTAATGAACCCTGTTGATCACCCACATGGTGGTGGTGAGGGTAGAACATCTGGTGGTAGACATCCTGTGACTCCATGGGGTATGCCAACTAGAGGTTACAAGACTAGAAAGAACAAGAGAACTAACAAGTTTATCGTAAAACGTAGAAAGTAATTAGGAGAAATATATGGCCCGTTCATTAAAAAAAGGTCCATTCGTAGACATTAGCCTTCTGAAGAAAGCAATCTCTCTTCAAGACGAAGGAAATAAAGGTAACAAGGTAATCAAGACTTGGTCTAGAAGATCAACAATTGTACCTGAGTTTATCGGACTTACTTTTGCTGTTCACAACGGAAAGAAATTCATCCCAGTTTATGTTACAGATCAAATGATCGGTCACAAGCTAGGTGAGTTCGCTTTAACAAGAACTTTCTGGGGACACGGCGCTGATAAGAAGTCTAAGAAATAAGATTATTAGAATTATATTTTAGGAGAGGCTCGCTATGGCCATTACAGTTAAAAACAGAAAAATTGGAATAGCTCCAAGAAAAGTAAGACAAGTTTGTGATCTTGTTCGCAATAAAAAAGCATCTGAAGCTTTGAAGACTCTTAGATTCTGTGAGAAGAAAGAGATCGCTCTAATGCTAACGAAGCTTATTAATAGTGGACTTGCAATTGCTGCAGATTCTGAAAAGTATGATATCGACAACCTAGTAATCACAAAGATTTTTGCTGATGAAGGTCCGACTCTAAAGCGTATTATGCCTAGAGCTCAAGGTCGTGCTTACAGAATTAGAAAAAGAACTAGTCACGTAACAGTTGAATTAAAAGAAGCATAGGAAGGGACACATGGGACAAAAAGTACACCCTTATGGTTTTAGATTAGGATACATCAAAGGTTGGCATTCAAACTGGTTTGCTACTAAGAATGAGTATGCTCAAACTTTGAACGAAGATCTACAAATCAGAAAGTATATTGAAGAAAACATGAAAAACGCTGCAGTTGCTAAAACTGACATCGCTAGAACATCTGACCAAGTTAAGGTTACTGTTTACACGGCGAAGCCAGGTGTAGCAATTGGTAAGAAAGGTGCTGGAATCGAAAAAATTAGAAATGACCTTAAGAAACTTACTAAAGGTACACTAATTTTTAATATTGCAGAAGTTAAGAGACCTGATGCTGAAGCAAAACTTATTGCTGAAAACATTGCTGGCCAACTTGAGAAAAGGGTTGCGTTCAGAAGAGCAATGAAGAAAGTTATGCAATCTGCTTTCAGAGCTGGTGTTAAAGGTATTAAAGTTAGAACTGCTGGTCGTTTAGGTGGAGCTGAAATGGCAAGAACTGAAGGATACGCAGAGAGAAAAGTACCTCTACACACTCTAAGAGCTGACATTGATTATAACACAGCAGAGGCTCATACAACATTCGGTGTTATCGGTGTTAAAGTATGGGTTTATAAGGGTGAAATTTATAAATAAGATCTGTTACACGAAATGAGATGTGTAACTAGGTGAAATTTAAAAGCCGAGGTTTAAAATGCTAAGTCCTAAGAAAGTAAAATGGCGTAAGCACCAGAAAGGAAGAATGACTGGTAAGGCCAACCGTGGAAATACTATCACGTTTGGAGATTTTGCTATACAAGCTACGTCATGTGGGTATATAACGAACCGTCAAATTGAAGCTGCTCGTATCGCCATGACGCGTAAAATTAAGCGTGGTGGTAACGTATGGATTAAGATCTTCCCAGATAAAGTTCTTACGAAAAAACCTGCAGAGGTTCGTATGGGTAAAGGGAAAGGTTCTCCTGATGCATGGGTTGCTGTAATTAAGCCAGGAAGAGTAATGTTCGAAATCAAGCACACTGATGTTGAACTAAGTAAAGAAGCTCTTAGATTAGCTATGTACAAGCTTCCTGTTAAGACAAGAATCATTAGAAGAGAAGACGCTGAATAATAATAATTAATGCGAGGATGCGATGCAAACGTTGAAATTTGAAGACATTAAGGGTTGGGACGCAAAGCAAGTAGACGCAAAAGTAAGTGAATTGAGAAAAGAGCTTTTCAATATGAAGATGGCTAAGTCAACTTCAGGCCTTGAAAAGCCTCACTTCATTAAAATTGCGAAGAAAAATATTGCTCGTCTGTTAACTGCAAAAAATGTGAAGGGTGACAAGTAATGAGTGCTGTAAAGAAGTTTAAAAGAAAGTTGAATGGAGAAGTTGTTTCTGATAAGAACACTAAAACTATCGTAGTTAGTGTTGCTAGAAGATTCAAGCACCCAATTTACAACAAATTCGTTTCTAAAACTAAGAAGTATCATGCTCATGATGAAGCTGGAACAGCTAAACTAGGTGATAAAGTTACTATCATCGAATCAAGACCATACTCTAAGTTAAAGAAATGGGAACTTTTCAAAGTTAATTAATAGTTTTTTTGTTAAACAAGCCCTATTAGAGGGGCATTTTATTATATATCGGAGAAACCTATGATTCAGATGCAAACAAAGCTCGAAGTTGCTGATAACAGCGGAGCTAAAGAAGTTAAGTGTATCAAGGTTCTTGGTGGTTCAAAAAGAATGAGTGCTAGCTTAGGCGATATTATCGTTGTGGCTGTACAGCAAGCTCTTCCAGGTGGAAAGATCAAGAAGGGTGATGTTAAGAAAGCAGTTATCGTAAGAACATCTTATCCAATTAGAAGAGAAGATGGATCTTATATTGCTTTTGATAACAACAGTGTTGTTATCCTTAACAATAACAATGAACCAGTAGGAACACGTATTTTTGGACCTGTTGCGAGAGAGTTAAGATCTAGAAACTTTACTAAGATCTGTTCTTTAGCACCGGAAGTTCTTTAATCCATAAAGTAAGGTGAATTATGCAAAAGTTAAAATTAAATGATGAAGTTGTAGTAATCGCTGGAAAGGATAAGGGAAAGACTGGGAAGGTTGCAAAGCTTAATTTCAAGAAAAGCACTGTTTTGATTGAAGGTGTTAATATCGTAAAGAAAGCTGTAAAACCTACTCAAGAAAATCCACAAGGTGGAATTTTCGAAGTTGAAAGACCTATCCATATTAGCAACGTGGCCGTAGTAAGTCCTAAGACTAAAAAAGCTACAAGAGTCAGAATTGAAAACAAAGACGGAAAGAACGTAAGAGTTGCCGTTGCTTGTGGTTCAGTTCTTAATTAATAAGCTAGAGGATTAATTATGAGTAGATTAAGCGAACAATATAAAAAAGAAATTGCTCCTGCTTTACAAGCGAAATTTGGTTTCAAAAACGTTCACCAAATTCCTAAGCTAGAGAAGATTGTTGTTAACTGTTGTACAAAAGACGCAGTTACTAACGCAAAAGTAGTAGATGCAATCGTTAAAGATCTTGCTGCAATCACGGGTCAAAAGCCAGTAGTTGCTAGAGCTAGAAAATCAATTGCTTCTTTCAAAGTAAGAGAAGGTATGCCACTAGGTGCAAGTGTAACACTTAGAGGTGAGAGAATGTACGAATTCCTGGATAGACTAGTAAGCATCACTCTACCACGTGTACGTGACTTTAGAGGTGTTACTGATAAAGGGTTCGATGGTAGAGGAAATTATACTCTTGGTCTTAAAGAGCAAATTATCTTCCCTGAAATTAACTACGATCAAATTGATAAAGTAAGAGGTATGGGTATCTCTATCGTTACTACTGCGAAGAATAACGAAGAAGGTAAAGAACTACTTGCTCAATTTGGAATGCCTTTCCGTAAATAATCTAAGGGGTTGATATATGGCTAGAAAAGCAAAAGTTGAAAGTAACAAAAGAAGAGCTAAGTTGGCTGCAAAATATGCTCCTCTTAGAGCTGAACTAAGTAAAACAATTAAAGACGTGAATGCTTCAGATGAGCAAAAATTTGAAGCCCAAATGAAACTACAAAAGCTTCCAAGAAACTCTTCAAAAATTAGAGTAAGAAACCTTTGTAATTTAACAGGTAGATCACGTGCTTATTATAGAAAGTTTGGTCTTTCTAGGGTTGCCCTAAGAGAACTAGGTCTTAAAGGTCTAATTCCGGGTTTAACTAAATCAAGCTGGTAAGAGTTAGGAGCTAAAATTATGATGACTGATCCAATAGCAGATATGCTAACAAGAATTAGAAATGCTATCCGTGCTGGTCACGATAGAGTTGAATTTCCTGCTTCAAAAGTTAAGGCAGGGATTTGCAAAGTTTTAAAAGATGAAGGTTATATCAGATCTTTTAAAATCATTGCTAAGTCTCAAAATGAGATATCGATCAAAGTTCTTTTAAAAGAAGACGCGATTGTTGGTCTTAAGAGAGTATCTACTCCAGGTTTGAGACAATATAAAGGATATAGAGATGTTTCTAGAGTTATTTCAGGTCTAGGGACTTCGATTCTTTCTACTTCTAACGGAATTATTTCTGATAGAGAAGCTAGACTGAAGAAGGTTGGAGGAGAAGTCCTCTGTAACGTTTGGTAGGAGATTTGCCATGTCACGTATTGGAAAACAGCCAGTAGTAGTACCTGAAAAAGTTGACGTGAAGATTGACGGAACATTTGTTTCTGTTAAAGGTCCAAACGGACAACTTGAATATAAATTTAACGAATCTGTAAAGATCGAAAAAAACAACAATGAAATCGTTGTTACACCAGTTGATGAGTCAAAAAATTCTCGTTCAAACTGGGGAACAGCTAGAACACTAATCAGTAACATGATTACTGGTGTTTCTACAGGTTTCACTAAAGTTCTTGAGTTCAACGGTGTTGGTTATAAGGCAGCTGTAGCTGGTAACGTAATCACATTAAACCTTGGATACTCACACCCAATCGATTTTACTTTACCAGTTGGTGTTACAGCTAAGGTAAATAAAAACCAAATCGAAGTTGTTGGTGCAGATAAAGAACTAGTGGGATTTGTTGCTGCTAAAATTAGATCTTTCAGAGAGCCTGAGCCATATAAAGGTAAAGGTGTTAAGTATCTTGAAGAGAGAATTATTAGAAAAGCTGGTAAATCTGGCGGTAAGAAATAATTAGCCTGAGGATAGCAATAGCTTAGGGTTGGAGATTTTATGATTAGAAAAAAACTTGGAAAAATTGGTAACGAATCAGAAGCGAAACGTTACAGAAGAAAACTTGCTTTAAGAAAGAAAGTTAACGGAACTGCTGAAAGGCCAAGACTATGTGTTCTTAAGTCTAACAAGCACTTAACTGTTCAAGCAATTGACGACGTATCTTCTAAAACATTGTTTTCTGTACAAACGTACGGAAAAACAGCTGTAAAAGCTGCTTGTAATGTTGAAGGTGCAAAAGTTGTTGGTGCTGCTGTAGCTGAAAAATTAAAAGCTGCTAACATCGCAAACGCTGTATTCGACAGAAACGGATATAGATTCCACGGTGTAGTTGCTGCTCTTGTTGATTCAGCTAGAGAGAACGGGATTAAAATTTAAGAGGTTGTTATGACAGAAGAAACAAAAAACGAAAATGTAGTAGAAGCTTCTGAAAAGAAAACTTCTAGAGCTAAAAAAGGCGCTGCTCCTGCAAAGAAGAAAGCTCCTGCAGTAGTAACAGATATCGAAGAGAGAGTTGTTGCTGTTAACCGTGTTGCTAAAGTTGTTAAGGGTGGTAGAAGATTTTCTTTCTCTGCACTTATGATCGTTGGTGACAAGAAAGGTCGCGTTGGTTACGGCCTTGGTAAAGCAAAAGAAGTTCCTGAAGCTATCAGAAAAGCAACTCAAGCTGCTCAGAAAAATATGATTTCTGTACCACTTGATAATGGAACAATCCCTCACGAAGTTCTAGGTGAATTTGATGCTGGTAAGATCCTTTTCAGACCAGCAGGAGAAGGTACAGGGGTTAAGGCCGCTGGAGCTTGTCGTTCAATCATGGAACTTGCGGGTATTACTAACGTACTTACTAAGTCACTTAGAGGAAATAACCCTCACAATATCGTAAAAGCTACTTTTGCTGCTCTTAAGAACTTAAGATCACTTGATAAAGTTGCAGCTGTGAGAGGGAAAGAAGTTAAGGGCTTAAGGATTAAAGGTTAAGGTGCATTATGACTAGCAAAACTATAACTGTAACACTTAAGAAAAGTACTATTGCTTCAACTGATAAAGTGAAGGCAACGGTTAGAGGTCTTGGCCTTAGAAAGACTGGTACTTCAAAGACTCTTGAGAACACTCCTGCTGTAAGAGGAATGATCAAGAAAGTTATTCACCTTCTAGAGATCAAAGAATAACTGATCGGATTATTGAGAGGATAATATGCTTACGTTAAATAATTTAAAAAGCCCTAAAGGTGCTCATAAGAATACAAAGAGAATTGGTCGTGGACAAGGTTCTGGCCAAGGTACTCAAGCCGGTAAAGGTCACAAAGGTCAAAAGGCCAGAAAAAGTGGTCACGTAAGAACTGGTTTCGAGGGTGGATCAATGCCACTATATATGAGATTACCGAAAAGAGGTTTTTCTAACGCTGTACATAAAGAAGAATATGCAACAATTACTCTTGGGCAAATTGCTGCAAAATTCGATTCAGAAGTTGTTTCTAGAGAGACTCTTTGTGAAAAAGGTCTTCTAAAAGGTCAAGATAGACATAGATCTATTAAGATTCTTGCTTCTGGAGAGCTTGCAAAGGCATTAACTTTTGTTAACATTGATAAGTTCACAAAAGGTGCAGAAGAAGCCATTACTAAAAATGGTGGAAAAATCGAAACTAAGTAAAAAGGATTTTAAATGTCAGCTGCTCAGGGAAAATTAGAAGAGCTAAAAAAGAAGATTTTTTACACTTTTCTTTTATTGGTAGTTTATAGAATGGTAGCGCAAATACCCGTTCCTGGTGTAGATGCGCTTGCTATTAAAACTTATTTTGAGGGGTCGGGTACGGGCTTATTTGATCTTCTTAACACATTCACTGGTGGATCTTTTAAGAGGTTCTCAGTGCTAGCGTTAGGGATTATGCCTTATATTACGACATCGATTATCTTCAGTCTTTTAGGCGAAGTAATTCCTTCAATCCAAGAGCTTCAAGAAGACTCTGAAGGCAACAAGAAAATCCAAAAATGGACTCGATATGCGACTGTCGTGCTGTGCTGTATTCAAGGATACAGTATGGCCGCTGTTTTTGAAGGGTTCGTTACTAATGGGAGTATGAGAGTAGTTCCTGAGCCAGGTATGGTTTTTAGATTAACTACTATGATCACGCTTGCAGCTGGGACAATGTTCCTTCTGTGGTTGGGTGAAAGAATTACTGAATTCGGTCTTGAAAATGGTGTATCTCTAATTATTTTTGCAGGTATCGCCGTTGAGCTTCCATCTGAAATTATTCAAAAGCTTACACTTTACAGAAACGGTGAATTAAGTGGTATTTCACTACTTGTTTTCCTTGGTGTAATTGTCGTTTCTTTCTTTATTGTGGCTTTCATCGAGAGATCATTTAGAAGTATTCCAGTACAATATGCTAAGAGGGTTGTTCATAACAGAGTGTATGGCGGTACTCAATCTCTTCCAATGAGAGTTGATACAGGTGGTGTTATGCCTCCTATCTTGGCTTCATCTTTATTGATGGCGCCACTAACTTTTGCGAACTTTATTCCGGCAGGAAGTCCGCTTAAGCCTTATTTTGATACTATTCAGCAGTCTTTATATCCAGGACAAATGCTGTTTAATATACTTTTTGGTCTATTGATTGTGTATATGACTTATTTCTATGCACCAATTCAGTTTAAGACTAAGAAAATTGCAGAAATGCTTCAGAAGAATAATGCTTTTATTCCTGGAATCAGACCAGGGGATAAAACAAAAGAATATCTTGATAGAGTACTTAATAGACTTTCTTTCTTCGGGGCCATCTTTCTTGTAATCATTTGTATTACACCAGATATGGTTACTGGCGGTCATACTCGCTTTGGTGGAACAGCAATGCTTATCCTGGTATCTGTTTCAGTAAGAGTAATGATGAATATTCAATCTTTTATGTTTGCTGACAGATACGAGAATGCATATAAGTCTCGTGGTAAGTACAACGGAAGCAATAGAAGGTTTTAATAAAAATGAGCAAGCCTCAATTGATTTTATTAGGAGCTCCGGGCTCTGGAAAAGGGACGCAAGCCAAAAGGCTTGTGTCTGAGTTTGGATTTGGACATATCTCTACAGGAGATCTTCTGAGAGCTGAGATTGCAAAAGCATCTGAGCTTGGAAAGAAAGTAAAGTCTATTATGGATGCTGGTGAACTTGTAAATGATCAAGTTGTGCTAGAGCTACTTAATGCAAATTGTGACTTAACGAATAATGTTTATATTTTTGACGGGTTTCCTAGAAATGGTGAACAGGCAGCTTTATTGGAAGATTTTGTTTTAAAAGGTATCCCTGCTAAAGCAATCTACTTTAAAGTTGATTTTGAGCAAATCATTGAAAGGATTACAAATCGTCGCCTCGCTCCAAAGAGTGGAGAGATTTACAACTTACTTACAAGAAAGCCTAAAGTCGATGGAAAATGCGACGTATCAGGTGAGGATCTAATTCACAGGGATGATGATAAAGAGGAAGTTGTAAGAAACAGACTCGAGGTTTTCAAAAAAACCATTGAACCTGTGCTCGAGTACTACAAGTCTAAAACACAACTTGTTGAGCTAGATGCTTCTAGGCCAGCGGATGTTGTTTTTGAAGACTTGAAAAAGCTTATTGATTAGAATTTTTTTAATTTTTTTTATCAAATATTGGCTTGCAATATGGCCCTGAGTCATATATACAAGCCTAATTAATTATGGGTTAGTTTGTCTATGTCAGAGAAAGATGTCATTGAAGTTGAGGGTGAAGTTACTGAGCTTTTGCCAAACACAAAGTTTAGAGTAAAGCTGCCAAACGGTCACAGTATTATCGCTCACATCTCAGGAAAGATGAGAATGCACTTCATTAAGATTCTTCCTGGGGACAAGGTAGTAGTAGAAATTAGTAAATACGACTTATCTAAGGGTAGAATTACATACCGTAGTAAGGGTAAATAGTTGATTGTAAGAGGTTGTTATGAAAGTTAGAGCATCCGTAAAGCCAATCTGTAAAGATTGCAAAGTTATTAAAAGAAAAGGCGTGCTAAGAGTTGTATGTAAATCTTCTCCAAAGCACAAACAAAAACAAGGCTAAATTAACATACAATTAGGAGTGTAGCTATGGCGAGAATTCTTGGTGTTGATATTCCTAGAAATAAAGTAATGAGAGTAGCTCTTCGTTCACTATACGGAGTAGGTAACTCAGTTGCTTTAGAGGTTCTGCTAAAAGCAGGTATCGACGCACACAAAAGTTCAAATGAATTAACGGAAGAAGAAGCGAACAACATTCGTAAGATTCTTGAAACTGAGTATTTGGTTGAAGGGGATCTTAGAAGAGAGATCGGTCTTAACATCAAACGCTTGAAGGATCTTGGATGTTACAGAGGGATTAGACACAGAAAAGGTCTTCCTGTAAGAGGTCAAAGAACTCATACTAATGCAAGGACTAGAAAAGGACCTGCGACTGCGATCGCTGGTAAGAAGTCCATTAAGCAAATGAAGTAATGATTTTGCGAGGTAGAGGATAGCGTTATGGTAAAAAAAGTAGTTAAGAAAAAAATTAAAAAGAATATTACACACGGTATTTGTCACGTTCAGTGTTCATTTAATAACACAATTGTGACTTTTACAGATATGCAGGGTAATGCTGTTGCTTGGGCATCTGCTGGACAATTGGGTTTCAGAGGTTCTAAGAAGTCAACTCCATTTGCTGCTCAGACAGCTTCAGTTGAAGCTGCTAAGAAAGCTATGGAACACGGTATGAGTACTGTTGAGGTAAAGGTAAAGGGTCCTGGTGCTGGTAGAGAAAATGCTATCCGTGCACTTATCCAAGCTGGTTTAAAGATAACTTCTGTTGCAGATAGGTCTCCAATCCCTCATAATGGTTGTCGTGCACCAAAAAGAAGAAGAGTATAAAACCAATTTAAGGAGATATCTGTGGACAAGTTTATTTCTAAAAACTGGGCTAGCTTGATTAGACCAGTTGCTCTAGAAGTTGATGCTGATACGCTAAAACAAAACTATGGAAAGTTCGTAGCGAAGCCTCTTGAAAGAGGATACGGACAGACTCTAGGTAACTCACTTAGAAGAGTTTTATTATCATCTCTTCAAGGTGCTGGTATTGTAGCGATCCGTATTGACGGTGTTGAGCACGAGTTTGGAACGATCAACAACGTTAAGGAAGAAGTTTCAGAAATCATCCTTAACTTAAAAGAAGTTCGTTTTAAAATTAAAGATAAAGAAGAAGTAACTTTAACACTAGAGAAAGTTGGTGAAGGTCCAGTTAAGGCTTCGGACATCGCCGAGCATTTAAATGTTAAAGTACTTAACCCTGATCACGTTATTTGTAACGTGTCTTCTGGTGGTTCAATTAAAATTGAACTTAAAGTAGCTAGAGGAAAGGGTTATGTAACTGCACTTGATAACAAAGAAGAGTATGACCTTCCAATCGGATGGATTTACGTAGATACACTTTTCTCTCCAGTAAACAGAGTTAATTACACAGTAACTAACTCACGTGTTGGTAAGAGAACTGACTACGATAAACTTTCTCTTGAAGTATGGACTAACGCAGGTATTGAGCCTCAAGATGCTGTAGCTTATTCAGCTAAAATTCTTAGAGATCAATTAGCAGTATTCCTTAACTTCGAAGATGAAGAAGAGCATGCAAGAGTTGAAACTGGTGGAGTTAAGACTTCAGCTGCTGTTCAAAGCAATGCTAACAGCGCACTTCTTAAACCAGTATCTGAACTTGAGCTTTCTGTACGTTCAGCAAACTGTCTACAGAATGCTAATATCAAGTACATTTACGAACTTGTTTCTAAAACTGAAGGTGAAATGCTTAGAACTAAAAACTTTGGTCGTAAGTCACTTAATGAGATTAAGGAAATCCTTACTCAGATGGGACTTGGCCTTGGAATGAAAGTTGATAGCATCATGAAGGATTTAAAGAACCAAGGTGAAGACGGACAATAATCCGCAACCTTAGGTAGGAGTAATTTATGAGACATCAAAAACAAAAATATAAATTAGGCGTTAGTCCATCTCACAGAGGGTCTATGATTAAAAACCTTGCGATCGAAATCATCGATCACGGGCAAATCAAGACTACTCACACTAGAGCAAAAGCTGTTAAGGGTTATGTTGAAAAACTAATCACTCTTGCTAAAGTTGATTCTGTTGCAAACAGAAGACTTGCTTTCAAGAAACTTAACAACAAAGCAGCTGTTCAAACTCTATTCACTGAAGTAGCACCAAAATTCAAAGAAAGAAATGGTGGTTACACAAGAATCATGAGAATGGCAGACAATCGTGTTGGTGACAACGCGAAGATGGCTTACATCGCACTTGTTGACTAATTAAAGCAATCAAGACTATAAGAAGACCGTTACTTTTCGGAGTAACGGTCTTTTTTTATTTAAGGAGTTTTGATTTATCATGTCTGCATCTTCTAAAATTTTAACTATTGTTGTCCTATTCACATTAACTCTTGCATATTCTCTATACGAAAAAAATAAGTTCACAGAAATTGATCGTATGTCTGCGGCCAATCCTATTTTAGAGGCCATTCCTAACTTCTCTCTTACCGAAGTTTATACAAATGAGACAGTAGACCAGCAGTCTATTTTTGCAGGCTCTAGAGGTGCCCTTGTGCATTTCTGGGGAACTTGGTGTGCTCCTTGTGAGGCTGAGCTTCCTGAATTTTTAGATCTAGCAAAAGATTTAAAAGAGATGGGTATTAATGTCATTCTACTTGCTGTTAATGACGATAATGGGAAAATAAAAAAGTTTTTAAAGCGTTTTGGTCAACTTCCAGAGAATGTTAAAGTTGTTCATGACGAGAAGGGTGAGCTTCTAAATACGTTTGGGACCGTAAAGGTTCCAGAAACTTACCTTTTTGGGGCAAGTGGTAAGAACTTAAACAAGTTTATTGGGCCACAAGACTGGAAATTGGATTCATACAAGACACGTATTCTCAATTACTTGTCTAAGGATTCCACAATTCCTCAAAAAATCGAGACTCATTAATCGATTTGTGTAGAAAAAATAAACACACTATCCAAAAAAGCGTTAAGTTTTAAACATAGAGTGCCGAAAAGTTAGTCAGATTGTATCAAGTGTCTCTTGCAAAAGGGACACTAGCATTAAGGAGATGCAGATGATTAACTGGCAAGAAATGGGTAACCTTCACGTTATTTCAAAACTAGAAGAGATTCTAGATAAGTGGTTCGGCACAGAACTTATTTATACAGATATGCACTATAAAATGAGAAGTAAGCATATCGAAAAAGATTATGTTTTTAAGAATCATTTCTTTAAAGTTCAAATGGCACTGAGCCATGGTTATAACTTTATTGCACAGGATATCGAGAGATTTTCTGATCATCTACAAACATCACAAGATAAGACATTTGTATTCGATTCATTTTTCAAACATGTTAAATGTGTTGCGACTAAAGTTGTAATTGATGGTGAATTCCTTGGTTGTGTGATGGCCTATCCATTTGTATTGAATACAATTACGGCCGATGAAGAATCAGAGATTGTAAAACAATTAGTCGAATGTGGTGCTATTGAAGCTGATGCGAAATCCGCAGTAGCTCACCTGAAAAGACTTTCTTCTTTTGATGTAGAGTATCTTGAAGAACTTGTTCAACTTGTTGCCGGTGAAGTTGAAACATTTACTACTGAGATCTCTAAGCGTGAAGAAAGAATTCAGGCCCTAAACAGCGAGCTTGGAACAAAATATCGTTACCATACAATGATTGGTAAATCGAAGCAGATGCAAAAGATTTATCAACTTCTAGAGAAAATTTCAAACTCAGAATCATCAGTTCTAATTAATGGCGAGAATGGTACAGGTAAAGAGCTTGTTGCAAAAGCAGTTCACTACTACTCACCAAGAAAAGATTGCCAGTTTCTTGCTGTAAACTGTTCTGCATTTAACGATAACCTTTTGGACTCAGAATTATTTGGTCACGTTAAAGGTGCCTTCACGGGTGCGATTAAAGATAAGCAAGGTTTCTTTGAAACTGCCAATGGTGGAACACTATTTCTAGATGAAATTGGGGACACTTCACTTTCAATGCAGGTAAAACTTCTTCGTGTTCTTCAAGAAGGAACATATATGCCAGTTGGTGCTGATGCTCCAAGAAGAACTGACGTAAGAATTCTTGCAGCGACGAACAAAGATCTTAAAGCAATGATGGCAAAAGGTGAGTTCAGAGAAGATCTTTACTATAGAATTAACGTTATCAACGTGAATCTTCCTTCACTAAGAGAGAGACACGAAGATATTCCAGTTCTTATGGATCACTTCTTAAAGAAAAGATGTGATGAAGCAGGAATGCCTATTAAGCAATTTTCTAAGAAATGTATGGAGAAGATGCTTGATTATCCATGGCCAGGAAACGTACGTGAGCTGCAAAACGAAGTTGAAAGACTCGTTGTACTTGCAGGCGATGATAAGATGATCACTCCAGATCTTCTGTCACAACGAATTCTTGATCACGGTGCAGCACCAGCTGTTGCTAACCGCGGTATCAATATGAGTGGTAAGCTTAAAGATGCTCTTGAGGAACTTGAAGCAATGATGATTCGTGAGGGTCTGAAAAGATGTAACTTCAACAAATCAAAACTTGCAAAAGAACTTGGAATCTCGAGAGCGAGCTTAATCATGAAAGTTGAAAAGTACGATCTTGATAAGCGAGTTAAAAAGGCCGCTGGCGAATAAAAAAGTATTAGAATCATACTATAATTGAAGGCCCCGATCTGGGGCCTTTTTCATTGGTAAAATCGTCTTCCAACGCTGCGGTGTGTGCAGTCTCCTAGTGATCAAAAGGATAGAATACCTCGTTACTTTCGGAGGTAAATCATGGATCCAATTTTAGAGGAAAAGAGAGCCCTATTGCTTGAAAAAAGAGCAAAGGCGGATTTAGGTGGTGGAAGCGCCAGAATTGAAAAGCAACATGCTCAAGGTAAATATACTGCAAGAGAAAGAATTGAACGTTTAATAGATCCAGGTACATTTATCGAGTTTGATAAATTTGTTACTCATCGTTGTGTTGATTTCGGAATGGAAAAACAATCATACGATGGTGATGGTGTAATCACTGGTATCGCATCAATTAACGGTCAAAAAGTTGCACTTTATTCACAAGACTTTACTTGTTGGGGTGGAGCTTTAGGTGAATATCATGCAAAGAAAATTTGTAAAATTATGGACTTCGCGCTTGAAAATAGAATTCCAGTAATTGGTATTAACGATTCAGGTGGAGCTAGAATTCAAGAAGGTGTAGATGCACTTGGTGGATACGCTGAAATCTTTTACAGAAACGTTAAGTGTTCAGGTGTAATTCCACAAATTTCATTAATCATGGGTCCTTGTGCTGGTGGAGCTGTTTATTCTCCAGCAATCACAGATTTTATTTTCATGGTTGATAAAACTTCATACATGTTTGTAACTGGTCCAGATGTAATCAAGACTGTTACTCACGAAGAAGTAACAAAAGAAGAACTTGGAGGGGCCACTACTCACGCTGAGAAATCTGGTGTTGCTCAATTTAAGTGTACTGATGAAGATGATTGCTTTGAGAGAGTAAGAGAGCTTATGTCTTACTTGCCTGCATCATGTTTCAGAAAACAAAAACTAAAATATACTTCAGATCCTGTTTACAGAGATAACAATAAAATTAAAGAAGTTGTTCCTGCCAATCCTAAGAAGCCATATGATATGAAAGAAATTATTTTTGATATCGTTGATGATGGTCAGTTCTTAGAAGTACACAAAGGCTACGCTCAAAATATTATTAATGGATTCGCCTCAATTGGTGGAATCAAAATTGGTATCGTTGCTAATCAACCACAATTTCTTGCAGGTGTTTTAGATATCGATGCATCTACTAAAGCGGCAAGATTTATTAGATTCTGTGACGCTTTTGATATTCCAGTTTTAACTCTAGTAGACGTTCCAGGATTCCTTCCAGGAACAGTTCAGGAGTACGGCGGTATTATTAAGCATGGATCTAAACTTCTTTATGCATACTCTGAAGCGACAGTGCCTTTAATTACAGTTATCACTCGTAAGTCTTACGGTGGTGCTTATGACGTTATGGCCTCGAAACATATTAGAGCTGATATCAACCTAGCTTATCCAACAGCTGAGATTGCAGTAATGGGTGCAGATGGTGCAGTAAATATTATTTTTAGAAATGAGCTAGCTGGTTTAACTGGAAAAGCATACGACGATAAAAAAGCAGAGCTCGTAGCTGCTTATGAAAAGAATTTTGCTAATCCATACAAAGCAGCTGAAAGAGGCTACTTAGATTCAATTATTCTTCCAGAAGAAACTCGTCAAAGAGTTTATGAATACCTAGTTGCTCTTAAAGATAAGAAAGTTGAGCTTCCAGCGCGTAAACACGGGAATATTCAATTATGATCAGAATACCAAAAAATCAAAAGAGAAGAATTCTTATTGCCAATAGAGGTGAGATCGCAACTCGTGTTGCAAAGGCCTGTCGTGAACTAGGACACACGGCGATTGGTCTTTGGACTGATAATGAAGTTCATGCAACTCACTTACAATTTTGTGATGAGTGGATTCATTTAGAAGGAAGTAATAACAAAGAAACTTATTTGAATGTTCCAAAGTTATTGCAAGTTATCAAAGAGAACAATGTTGATGCTGTTCACCCTGGTTATGGGTTTTTATCTGAAAATAGTGACTTTGCTAGAGAATTAGATAAAGCAGGAGTCATCTTCATTGCTCCTAACACTGAAGCTATTCGTTTGATGGGTGATAAGGCCATCTCAAAACAAATTGCAAATAAGGCCAATGTTCCAACTGTTCCAGGAACTGATACAGCGGTTCCAACAGTTGACGAAGCGGTTAGAATTTCAAATGAAATTGGCTACCCTGTGCTTCTAAAGGCCGTCGCTGGTGGTGGTGGTCGTGGAATGAGGGCCTGTAACAATGAGGCTGAAGTTCGTGCGAACTTTGAAGCTGTTGGTAGAGAGTCTTTGGCCGCATTTAACAATGGTGATCTACTTGTAGAAAAACTTATTGTTAATCCTCATCATATTGAAGTTCAAATTCTTGCTGATAAAAAAGGAAATATCTATCACTTCTTTGAAAGAGAGTGTTCGATTCAACGTCGTCACCAAAAGATCGTTGAAGAAGCACCATCTCCATTTATTGGTGAAGATGAAGAACTCAGACAACGTGTTTGTGAAACAGCTGTAAAGCTCGCTCGCGCAGTTAACTATGACTCTGCGGGTACAGTTGAGTTCATTATGGGTGAAGATAAGAATTTTTACTTCCTTGAAATGAACACACGTATTCAGGTTGAGCACCCTATCACAGAAGAAATTACAGGAATTGATTTGATTGTTTGTATGATTCAGTCTGCTCTTGGTGATGATCTAATGATTCCTAACCAAGAATTTATAACAAGATCAGGACATGCTATCGAATGTCGTATCTGTGCTGAAGATCCAATTACAATGCTTCCTTCTCCAGGAAAGGTGACTGGCTTTGATACAAATTTCCCACAAGGAACAAGATTTGATCACTGCCTTTTTAAAGATCTAGATGTAACTCCAGACTTTGATCCAATGGTAGGAAAGCTTATTTGTAAGGGTATCGTAAGAGACGTTGCTATTCGCAAAATGGAAGCAGCACTAGATGGTCTATTTATAGAAGGATTAAAAACAAATATTCCACTTCTAAAAGTTATTATGAGAAATGAAAACTTTATGGAAGGTAGATATACAACAAACTTCATTAAAGATGAGAACCCACAAGAAAAAGTGGCCCTTGATTTTGATCATGATCGCTTCTACAAGCTTTTGGCCAGTGTTGAAGCTAGAAGGATGGGAATGTAATTATGAGAACATATTTAATTGATGAAGAAAAAAATGATGTAATCATCGATCTTACAAAAGTGATTAATCACTCGAGTGAGCTTGTTGAATTTCACTACCAGACAATTACAGATAATAAAGTCGATCATAAAAATATTGTTTATATTAGAAAGCTTTGCGGACAATTTTTTGCGTCGAACGACAATAAAAGCTGGAGGAAAGTTCCTAAGCAAGACCTTCCAAGAAAAGTTCTAAACGTCAACAAAGTATATGATGTTTACCGTGGCTATAAG
>NZ_AUNE01000023.1 GCF_000447755.1 Bacteriovorax sp. BSW11_IV
ACTCTCGGGCATTGTTCACCCTTTCTTTTCATCGTATCTAAAATAAATTCTAGTACATGATCATCAATGAAAATCATGTCGACACGACCACTGCATAGCTTGCGAATATTATCTTCATCACTAATGGCAAAATCTTTAATCAAACTGCGATCGTTATCAATAATAGGTGTGTTAACATATCCGCGCACAAGTCCAATTCTCTTTCCTGCAAGAGAAGTTTCATCTTCTAAAGCGCGTGAATTTTCAACTGCAAATAGGCCAACTGGTCCGTCTGCGAGGGCCTTGGTGTAGAAAAAATCTTTGGCACGAGATTCGTTATAGTATTCTGGAAAAATAGCATCATGAAGTCCATCGCGTGCTTCTTTAACTGCACGGGCCCAAGGTCTGTACACAAGTTCAAGTTTTATATTTTTCTTTTCAAGTTTGTTTTTGAGCTCTTTAGTAAAGGGGCCATGTTCCGGTAGATCTTTTGAAATATATGGGGGCCATTCCACTGTCACAATTCTAAATGTTTCCATGGCATTGATGGAAAAAGTTGCGAATAGGAATGTGAAAGTGGTTAATAGAGCGCCCTTCATGGCGCTATTCTAATTGTCTTTTGTGTTAAACGATAGGAATTTGAATTGTTATGATTATATCGTAAAGAATAATTTGGCCAAAAGATTGTTTTTTTATTTAGACCCTTGGGTGAGAAAATCAATAATATTGGAAGCTTAGTGTTTTAAGTTTAGAACTCTAAGGACTTAAAATTGTGGATGGTTTGAGAAAGAGGTAATGACTACTTGGAATTATAGGATAATGCTAGCGGCCCTTAGAGATTAAGGGCCTTGTACGCGATCAATTGGTCGACTTCATTCATTTTGACTTCGATCTCATTCATCTTTTTTTCGAAATCGTTTAGGTCACTTTCTATTTCAATTCCTTTATCGTAGTGAACGATAATGCGCGAAAATGGTTTTGGTAATTGAAATTTATCCCAGCTATTAAATTGAATGAATGATTTTGCTTTAACTGTATAAGGCACGATCACGCATTTTGATTCCTTCGCCATATTGATAATACCAGGCTTGATTTTTTTTGCAGGACCCTTTGGACCATCAACAGTAACAGCTCCAGGATAACCCTCTTTAAGAAATTCAATCATATCATTTTTAGCGGCCTGACCACCTTTGCAGACATCTCCCTTTCGAGATGAGCCTCTCACAACATGGTGACCTAGTTTTTTACAAGTGTAGGCAACAGGTTCGGCATCACCTGACTTAGATACAATAACCACAAAGCTATCATTTACTTGTGCAAGAATTCCTGGAAGTAAATTTTGGTGCCAAATGGCCAAGATAAAGTTTTTATTTTTTTCTTTTAATTCTTCTAGATTTTCTAATCCTTCATATTGAAAGCGATAAGATTTCTGTAAAAAAAGAGCGATAAAATAAATGATTTTGTTCAGGATGAATTTCATAGAGTTACTTTTAAAGTACGATTGAATGAAAAAGGCCCACGTTTTAGTGGGCCTTTATATGAATTTAAAATTAGATTTTAAGTTCTGTGTATGGAAGTCCTAGATCTTCAGCAACCGCTTTATAAACTAGGCCACCTTTGTAAACGTTGATACCTTTCTTAAGGGCCTCATCGTTTGCAGCAGCTTCTTCAACTCCAAGTTTAGCAATCTTTCTAGCGTAGTTTAAAGTTACGTTAGTAAGAGCGTATGTTGAAGTTCTTGCAACTGCACCTGGCATGTTAGCAACACAGTAGTGGATAACATCATCAACTAGGAAAGTTGGATTTTCGTGAGTTGTTGGCTTACAAGTCTCAATACATCCACCTTGGTCAACAGCGATATCTACAACAACTGAACCTTTTTCCATTTTAGAGATCATATCTCTTGTCACAAGCTTAGGAGCTTTAGCGCCTGGAATAAGAACAGCACCGATAACTAGGTCAGAGTTAATAACTGCGTTTTCGATATTGTCGATATTTGAGTATAGAGTAGTGATTCTGTTGTCAAATAGATCGTCTAGTTCAGCAAGTCTCTTCGCTGATAGGTCGATAGCAGTTACGTCTGCACCCATACCCATGGCCATTTTAATTGCGTTTGTACCAGCGATACCACAACCGATTACTGTTACTTTTGCTCTTCTTGTACCTGGAACACCACCAAGAAGAATCCCTTTTCCACCTTTATCTAATTGAAGGTAGCTTGCACCAATTTGAGTTGCCATTCTTCCTGCTACTTCAGACATTGGAGTAAGAAGTGGAAGTGAACCGTCAGCTGGTTGAATAGTTTCGTAAGCAATACAAGTTGCTCCCGACTTCATTAGACCTTCTGTTTGAGCAGGGTCTGCAGCAAGGTGAAGGTATGTGTAAAGAATATGGTGCGGCTTAAGGCAAGCGATCTCTCTTGGTTGAGGCTCTTTTACCTTGATAATCATATCTGATTTTTCGAATACTTCTTCAAGTGAACCAACGATAGTTGCACCAGCATTGATATAAGCTTCGTCATCGATACCAATTCCTGTACCAGCTTTTGTTTCAACAAAAACTTGGTGTCCATCCATCACTAACTGACGAACGCCACCTGGAACTAGACCAACTCTGTTTTCATTGTTTTTAATTTCCTTAGGAACACCAATTTTCATGGTTCAAAACTCCTTAAAATTGTTAGATATAAGCCCCACGACTATAAACATTTTGGCGCTGTTTTAAAAGGAAAAAAACGCAGTATGAAACTGCGTTTTAATAAGGTAAGTGATTGAAATTTTAGCTTATTGGTTGATTTTCGCTATATCTTTTATAGTAAGGTAGTAAAAATCACCTGTTTCTTGTTCAACAAAGTGAATGCGACCGTTATTAAAGAGTGCGTAGATTTGTCCAGGATTTCCCCATTTGTCTACGACCATTTGGTATTCGCAAAATTCTTGATAACACTCTGTAAGAGTGCCTAGCTCTGAAAGTTTAAAATTGTATTTTGCTGGAACATTTATTAGGGCAACATCGGCCGTATGGTTATCATAAATTTTTACAACTTCACCAAAGTAGCCAATATTGTCGGAAACAATATTTTCTTCGCAAATATTATCCAAGCATCGTGGCGCTGAGTAAGCACTTGCCAAAGTAAGGGGAAGTGTAAGAGTAGAGAGTAGTAATACTTTTAAAAATTTCACAAAGGCTCCTTCTTATAGGGTGATATTCATTCTTTCGTTTTCAATAGAAATTGTTTTTACGCTTAAAACTTCATTTTTGTTTTTAACTGTTAATTTATATTCACCCTTATTCAACACAATATGAAAACCACCTGTTGGATTTACTCTATAGTCTTGTACTTTTTCGCCATTGATTTTTGTGACTTCAATCGTTGTATCTTGAATATTTTCAGTTGAAGTAATTGTTCCTCTTACACCTGGTCCATCAAGACGAGAAAGAAGTCTAAGCCATGCTGGACGATTTCTTTCTACAGTTTTATCACGCCATTTTGCATAACTTGGTTGGAAACCTTGAGCACGTGAATTCACTTCTATTACGTAAGGGATAACTTGATATTCGTTATACATCCAATCAATGTCCGAGCCATCAACTGAGTAAAGTAGCTCCCATGCTGTTCCCGCTTCATAACCAATAAGGTCACCGATTTCTTTTCCAATTGGCTCGATGATATCTTTTGTCTGAGCTCTTTCTCCGTTACATCCCATAGGATAAATGACGATTTCAGAATATGAGTGATAAGAAATATCAAATACTGGTCTGATGTTTTTAACAAGATTCATAAGAGCTTGAGTTTCTGGCTCAGAACCAGCTGTTGGGCCTCTGTAAGTATCAGACCATGTGCTTGCGCTAGAGCCACGACATGTTCCCCATTTGTAGGGATAGTTTCTGTTAATATCAACACCATGACCATAGTTTGTATTCTTTCTCCACATACGTGAACCATCCCAAACTTTTTGATTCCCATCAACATTAAGCATTGGCACAATCCAAATTTGATTGTTGTTTACGTAGTGTTTGATTTTTTCATCAGAATTATAGTTCTTTGTTAATTGCTCTATAATATCCAAAGATACTTCTGGTGACATGACTTCACGTGCATGGTGCATACTGTTGAAGAGAATTGCTGGTTCAGATTCTTCATTGAGTTCAGGATTATCAGAAATTTTAAGAGCGTAAATCTCTCGTCCCTCAGATGAGCGACCTATAACATGAACTTTTGCTATATGAGAGAAGTTCTTTTCTGTATTTTTTAGAATGTCTTCGATTTCAGAAGGACTTTTATAGTCGTCATCTAAACCCTTGCGATCTAATTTTGAAAAATCAATTTCGACATGAAGGCCCATTGCCTCAAGCTTAGATACTTCTTCTTTTGTTAGGAGGAGGTCTACAATATTATTCTTTCTATCCACACCGGCGATGTCGATATCAAGGCCTTGAATCATTTTCATTTGCTCTTGGTAGTTCTTTAATTTTACAGAACCTACAAATGAATTATTCTTATCGCTGTGAGTATGAGCAAAAGTTTGTGCAGATAGCGAACAAAGGCCTAGTGCCATCGCTAAAGAAAGCGTCTTGAAGTTCATCAGTTCCTCCTGAACTAAATGGAATAAATATCTTCTATTATCGTTTACAACAATTTTGCTTTCAATAAATGTCAACAAATGAAAGATTGCATGAGTAAAGTAGTTTTCTATTTGAAAGGATTCAAAATTTTTAATAGACTAGGGCCATGGTTACAAAAACAACAATTCATTCGCAAGGTGTCGAGTTAGAAGTCCTTTTCACAAATGAGATGGGGGAGAGAGAAATACTCTTCATTCCCGGAATGGGAGGGTGCGCTTCAAGTTTTGCACGCGATATGGATGAATTCTCCCATGAGTTTTGTGTAAGCTTTACGCCAAGAGGAAGAGAAGGCAGCTCTGCTCCAGATGAAGGTTACTCCTTGGATCATCATGCTGAAGATATTTTGGCGGTAGCGCGCGAGCTTGGTGTAATCAGACCGATAATTATAGCCAATTCACAAGGTGTTTTATGGGCCTTAAGGGCCATTGAAAAAGGTCTTAATGCCAAGGCCTTTTTGGCCATTGATCATGGTCCCCATATGGTGGAGCTCTCAGATCATTGGTTTGAAACTGCCAATCATAAATATTCTCCTTTTCATGCCCAGGCCCTTAAAGGTCTGCGCCAAGAGTATCGCCCAATCGATCTCTCTGTTGCATGGAGGTCTCTATCTTGTCCGTTCTTATTGCTCAAAGGACTCAAAGAAGGAAGTCATGTCAGCGCTGAGGATGTGAATTATTATCAAAATAATTTGAAAAACATTGAAATCATTGAACTTCCTCACTCTGGTCACGGTCTATCCAACGATGATGAGCACATTTTGTGGGAAAGGCTCAAACAGATTCTATAGTTTTTAAGTCAAGTTCTGTCATGAATGAACCGAATAGACTTCCATAGGGAGTTTTATGGATGTTCTTAGAATATCGGCCATAACTAAGCTTGATACTATTCATGCTATCTCACGCTGTGCTTTTGTATATGGAACAAAAGGCATCGGGAAGACATCCCTCGTTTCTTCATGGTTAAAGTCTAAGGGAGCAAAGATCCTGTGGATAAGTCTCGAAAGACAAATTCCTTTTGAAGAAGTTTTGGCCTATGAAGTTGATGAAGAGGCCAATGGGAAATCGGCAGAGTGGTTGCTTAGAAAATTATCAAAGAAGTGGGACGAATATGACTATGTTGTCTGGGATAATTTTCATTTTCTATCCGAACATCTCAAAAAAGTTCTCGTAAGTTTTGTAAGCTCACGCCCACAATTTCCGAAACAATTTATTTTAAGCGACGAAATAATGGCCCATAATTATTTTCCAGAAATTGGAAGAATAGAAGTCGAGCCTTTTTCTGTTGCAGAAGTTTCTGAATTCTTTGAAAATCAGCTTTCAAAAGAGGAGCTTGCCAATGTTTATGCAAAAACGTCTGGAATTCCTCTTCTTCTCGGCCTGTATTCACTATCAAAAGAAGGTCTTAGTAGTTTTATTAGTAGTTCATTAGAAGAGTTAGATGAAACTAAAAATTCTTTTTTAAAATCTTGGGCCGTTTTGGGGAGATCGATAAATGAAAGTGAATTTCTATCTCTTGCTGGTGAGTATGATCTCGATACGGCCATACTTGTAGAGGAACTTTCGGGCCGCAATATTTTAAAGACCCATGGTCGACTCGAAACGAAATTATTTGAGCTACAAAAACATATCGAAGTTTATTTCTTAGAAAACCTCTCTCCAAAAGAGATTTCAGATATTACAGCAAGACTTGTCTTATCTATTAGTAGTGATAGTGAAAACGTCATTGAATCACTATCTTTATCTTTGTCCACGATGAATTTGGACGTTATTAAAAAGACCCTCAATGGCCTTCCGGTAAATCTTGGTCTACAGGGACTAGAAAGTATTTCATTTGAAGTTCAAAGTGAGTTGCTTGAGCTGATTGATAAGGCGCTGTCTCTTAAAAATTTAAATGTCATTGAAAAAGTTATTTTGAATCGTTTTTTAATGAAACTGCAGATTGTACGAGGAAATCGAGATCGTGCAATTTCTGAGATTACACCTTTTATCGAAAAGTTTCTCAATGTTGAAAAACTAAGCGAACACGAAAAACAATTTATATGTGAATTTACGACTTTTTTAAATTCTTACTATAAGTCTGAAATTGCGCAAAAATTATGTGAAAGAGTCATTCCACATGTGGACTTTGAGACGGCATCCTATCTTAAAATAGAGAGGGCCGTTTCTAAAATGCAGAGTGATTTTAAAATGTCTTTAGAGATTTTGCTGGAACTGCAAAAAGAAATTGTACACTCTGATTTGAATGAAAATCCAAAAATTCTAAGTATGCTCTCTTTTCAACTAGCTCGTTCATTCTATCATCTCAACGATAATAAAAAGGCCCTTGAGTACTATGAAAAGGCCGCTCTTTTATTTAAGGAAAGAGGTAATCTCTATTATCACGCCATGTGTACGATGAACACTTTATGGATTTATTTAAGAGATGAGAATTTTGAAAAACTAGAAAAAGCAGTTGATGATATTTATCCTTATGCAGAAGACTTCTCCCATGGATTAGTTCTCGCAGGATTGAATCTAATTAAAGCAAAAGTTGCTCGCCATAGATTACAGCTAAAAATCGCCCGTGAAAAAATTGATCTCTCAATTGATTATTTGGGAATTAAAGGACCTTATTTTTCATTAAAAGATGTACTAAGTGAAAAGGTCCGTATTTGTCTTTTGCGTGAAGAGCGTATTGAGGCAGAACAAACATTTGACCTTTTAATTAAAAAGGCAAGAGAGCATGGCAAAGAGGAAGACGAAGATTTAGGACTTCTGCAAAAAGAGATTTCATCAATAGATTTATCTCAAGATGAAATCATTGAGCTGTGGTCAGAGGTCGTTTTCAAAACGGGAATTGAACCTTACGGTGCAAGGTTTCTTCTAGAATTTGGACAATCGTGTGACAATATTCCAGGTACTGCATTATATAGTGCTTATAGTATCCTAGGGAAGCTCAGAGCACAGCTTTCAAATGGTGCTACAAAAGAAGAGTGTCTAGGTCAAATTGGTCGTTTAAAAAAAGTTGTTGCCGACGACCTTAATTTTTTCACTCTTTTTGCTGACCTTTTTGCTCTTCATTGTGGTGAAGATATTTCATTTGACGTTAAGACCATTGATGAATGGTCTGCTGATGAGAGAGTGAAGAATATTTATAGAATTTGGTATGATCAAATTAAAAAGAATAATGCCAATTTCAAGTGGAATGATTTTAGAAAAGGTGATGTGGCCAAGCTCAAGAGCTTTATTGAGCATAGTTTCGGTGGTTCTGCCAATAAATATGAAAGAATTGAGAATGGAGAGTTGTCTCTTTGTTCTGAAATCCAAGAGAATATAAAGACACTCAAAGGTCAATTTCTCTTTATCGAAGATACAGGTGAATTGTATTTTGATGGTAAAGAGATCAAAGATATCGCAAAGAGGACCCAGCTTAAAAAATTTCTCCTTGGACTGTTAGAAGTATCACCAGGTGTCCTCGTAAAAGATGAGATCACTACACTCGTATGGGGTGATATCTATGACCCACTTATCCACGATGCAAGAATTTATACCTCCGTTCAACGTTTGCGAGAGCTCTTGCAAAGTGACGATTGTATTGTGAATGCAGAAAATGGTTACGGGTGGAATTCTAAGAAAAAATTTATTCTATATCGTTTGCGCAGAGATAAAGCGAAGATTGCATCAAATAGGAATCAGGCCCTCATTCTCAAATGTATGGAACATGCTAAAGAATTTGGACAATATGAAATAGGGCGCTCTTTTCTTGTTGAGAAAACAGGCCTGTCAGAAAGTTCAATTAAGCGTGAAATCACCCAACTTCTTCATAACAACCATCTTGTAAAAGTAGGTGCTGGTCGTTCGGTTAAGTATAAATTGCCGTAATTATGCAAATTATTCGGCCCATAATTGTCATATTTCCTCGGCCTTAAAAATTCATTTTCGTTCTAAATTCCTTGGGAGGCAAAAAACCTAAGGAGTTTAAAATGAAGACTTTAAAAATTTTATCAGTAAGTTCAATTCTCGCACTAAGTGTACTTTCAAACAAACAAGTCGCTGCGGCCAATATGTGTCCAGCAAAACTTTTTCCTCTAACTGACTCGACATCAGTTCATAAAAATGATCAAGGTCGCGCAGAAATTTATGATTTTTACGATCACTGTCTAGGAGTACTTTCAAAAATTAATTCTGAAGCACGTATTGCAGTCGATGAATGGAAACACGGAAGACGTCTAGAAGGAGTTAAAAGAATTAAAGATGCCCTTAAAAAAAGTGTAGGAAGACTTTATCTTAATCAAACAGATATCCCTCCATATACAGCTCAAACTCTTGTGGCGGCCTATAATATTAGTCGCGTGCTTGAAGCATCTGTGGCACAAAATATTTCACGTAAGTATGTGGCCATTCAAGTTGAATTTATGACTCTTACAAAATTAGTAGAGCTTGCCAATTGGTCATACCAATATGTTGATGCTCCTTACTATAATGAAGTGGTTGATTCATACCTTGATGATTCTTTCTTCAAAGCAGATTTTCCAATTGAATACTTTAGAAATGTGAAAGACTTGAGTGCAAAATACATCTCAATTCTTGATCAGATCAATGGTGCACTCGCAGACAATACAACTGAGCTTGATGTGACTTATGCTTTTGTTCGCTCTATCTCTGGACTTATCGATAATAGCGTTTATAGAAGACAGTTTTGCAGCGCTAAGGGCAAGGCAGATGGCATTATGAATATCATTTCACGCTTTAGATGTGGTGATATTTCTGTTCCATCAAAAAGAAAAGTCGATCTTATCCGTTCTGAAGTCCTAGAGTTACAAAGAGTGATCGAGGGAACTCATGTTGGATACAGAGGTTGTTAGGAGGCATTATGAAAAAGAGTATGAAAAACACAATACGATTTGGAATGATAACTACAGTTGCTATTCTTGGGTCTTTTGTTTTTATGAACAAGGTGCATGCAACAGATAGAGGTAATATAGAGCAGTCTAATATTGAAGAAGTCCTTTCAAGTATGGTGCGTGAGCAACAAGTGAAAAAAAGGGTAGTTCTTGAAAATGGTTATTATGAAGTTCAAGGCATTAATAACTCAAACTTTAATGGTTATGAATTACTTGTTGATAATGCTGAAAATAACACAGACAAGATCCTGGCCGTTTTAATTCCTAAAAGAGTGAGAAAGGGATCAGAGAGTGGCTTTGGTTATTTTTATGAAGGGCGCAGTGTGAAGAAAGGCTCTTCTATGATGCTTGCTCCAATCAATATTACAAGCAATGGTAATTTAAATATTGATTCTGAAATGGATACTCGCTCTCCTGTGCTACTCGTTTCAAAAGGCAGCATGGGAAAATTCAACTATGAATTTGTTATTCAAGGTAAAAACGGTGCACTTGATGGAGCGTTGCTTGGCCTTGTTAGAAGAGGAGATAAGAAAAAACATCCTAAACTTAGAGCAACTTCTAAAAAGGGTTACTTTGCGAGCGGCAGTCATAAAAATGGACCAGAGTTAGTCGTTGTTGGCACAGAACTATCAATTTATAAAAATGGTTCTTCAGAAAAAACTTACGAAATGATTCAGCTTAATGGTGATGATATGTTCTCTGCACTTGTCGTATCTGAATTTGACACTATGGCCGAGTACGATGTGAGTTATGAAGGCGTAAATAAAATTGCAATGTTCTTCGACACCTATAGTGGCAAAGAAGAATCTGTCATTATCGCAACTCCCACTCATGATGTTGGTCGCTACAGAATGACTGCATATGACAGTGGAACTTTGAGTTGGATTAAAAAACTATTCATCAACTTATTTGATTAGGAAGAATTATGAAAAATATATTTATACTTATTGTTTTATTAATGTCTGCAAAAACATTTTCAATGGATGGCCTGAGTTTGTCGAGTGGTCTAGGTGAGGGCGAAGAAATCACGGCCCAACAAGAATCGCTCATTTTTGATGTGAAAATGGAAAGTGATCTTGAAGGTGTAGGAACTCAAGGTTCAGGTTTAGAGGATTTAGAGCAAACAATTCTCGACTCATATAGTGCTAAAGATATGATTCGTTACGCTCTTGATAATCGTCTTGATTACAGTTTAGGTGATCGTATTAAATTTTTAGACTCTAAGGCCCAAGAAATTGTAAAAATCTCTGACAACCAAGAGGATGAAAAGTTTTTAAGAATTTCCCTAAATCGTACTCGTGAAATGGCAAGACTTACTCTTGGGATCATGGGAAAGGCCCATCAAGAGTCTGTGAGATTTATTGCAAACTTTTATAAAGAAGGTTTTGAAATGGCCTACTCCGTTGTTAACGACAATACCTTTTTGAGTGACAGAGATATGGATCTGTTTATGAAAGAGGGAACAAACGTAACAAGCGCAGAGTTTGGAAGAATGATGGCCCTTAGAATGTGGAATTATTCATCTGGTTTACAAGCAGATGCCTCTAAGGCGGTTTTTCTTGTAAAGCTTGTCCAATATTTAGGGGCCGACCTAGCAGGAGATCTGCGTGTGCGTGAACCTGCAATTGCAAAGAGCCTTGCTGATGTGATCGCCATTAAAAAGGGTCGCGTTTACAAGAATGTTTTAGTTAATCTTCAACGCAATAAGATTCCATCAAACGAAGATTTGGCCTCTCTCAGAAAAGAGATTTGGCGTCTTATTCGCAATATGAATCAACGTTTTTAAGAAATTGGCATAATTAATGCACTTTATTCAGATGTTACTAGATTTTGAGTAGTTAGAACCTCTTTTTTGACTAAAAAGTAGTCACCTGACTAAGTAACATCTGAATTTAATTCGGAGGAATTGTGAAACTAACATCAACCCTGGCCATCCTAATGCTTCTTGTTCCAGCACTGAGCTTTGCCGATCTTTCTGATCGTTTGCCAAGATCACTTGTGGAGCAAATGGTAAAAAACAAAACATGGTCAATGGACTTTGATGATGATTCACACCCAAAAACTCGTGATGTCGCGGAATTTGTAGCCCTAATTGAGGGGCAAAATTCAAGCACTCAAGTCGTTATTCAAAACTTATTTTCAAATAGAAATGCAAAAGTCACTTTGTCTGAAACATATCCTGTTAAAACCCAGATATTAAGATATTACGCCGATCACAAGAGTACTAAGTTTATTCAAAAAGTGAAGAACTCTTGGATTAAAGAATACACGAATACTATCCTCTCTTTAGTCAAAGTTATTGGTGGCAGTGAGTACACAAGCTATGTGAAAAATTTTGAAAACGCCATTGTAAAGGGTGATATTCGCGTTGAAGATCTCTCTGAAGGTCTGCGAAACCGCCTGGCCGGTCATGGGCACGGTCATAGCAGTGCTAAAGAGCTTCTAAACAAAGATAAGCATGGAAATTTCACAGTAAGTGGAGTTTACAATAAAGAAAGAAATATTTTTGCCATCGATCTTGCGAGAAGATCAATGGAAGAGACGATTGTGACTTTTGTTCATGAAATGATTCACGCTAGTGATGCAGAAGTTAAAAAGAATGAGGCCGTAGTCATTCAATCTTTGCCTCAAGTTGTAACTCTTCTTTCTAAGAAGACAGGTGAGAATCAACACCTTTCTTTTTTGGCCCTAGATGAAATGCGCCAGTTTTTCTTCGAAGGTAATCTCGCTAAAATTGATTCGGCCCTTAATGCCAGTGAACAAGCGCCACCAAAATCTAACTCACTGAAGCTTAATACAAATGAAGAACAACTCGTTCGCCAGTGGATCAAGGCCCTTATTAGAACGACTGTTCTTAATGAGTACCATGCCTATGGTTTATCTCTTAAATTTCTCTATAAATTAAATAATGAAATCGACCTCGTTTTTGGTAACGTGGAATCATATAAAAAGATCATTAAGCGTTTTGCTAATGGTGATGACGTATTTATTGCCGAGATGGGATATCTTATGAATCCTTTCCAATCGATGAAATCAATGGTGTTAAGGTCTAAAAAATCACCAGCGCAAAAGTCGACTTTAGCGAAAATCGCCAATGATCTTGAAAATATTTATGTCGAAGAATTAGAAAGATACCGCGACTCTAATAAAGGGTACTCTAATTCAATTAAACTGATCACTCTAAAAGAAAGACAACGTGGTCAAGTAGACGCATGGATGGATGATTTGTCATTACCGACAAATCCTTACCAAATTCTAACTGCGAAAATTACAACAGCATGGATTTATCGCTTTAAAGAAAATATTGAACTCGTAAACAAATACTTTATGTCACAAAACTCTTCTTTAGTGGCCCTGTCGTTTGGTGTTCTTGATCTTCACGATGTGAACCAAGGTGAACTAAAACTTATCGGTGTTCAATGGGAAGATTCTAAATTTCAAAATGTAGATGATGAAGTTTCAGATCTTGTTAAAATGGATTTAGATTTAATTCCACAAGAGATCAAAGAATACTTCCAATTGTACCAATGGAGCCCAAGTGTTCTAGAAGATCATAAGGAATCATCATATATATCTGCAGATGCAGTTATCGCCAATCTTCTTCGTTTAAAGTTACTTAAACTTTCTATCTGGTTTGATAATAACTTTGAGGCCTGGAAACATTCTTTAGTTGGTTCTAAAGTCTTTGTAGAAAAGCTTCGTTCTGGAATTTATGTCAATCCTGAAGATATCGATGACGTAAGAAGCCGCGAACTCGAGGATGAGCTTATTGAGATCCTAAGAACCGGTGATATGACTAAAGATGAAGTGGCCAATTTAGAATTTATGCTTAAAGGCCTTTTGACTCTCTATAAATCCGCAGAAGGTATTAAGTGGAGTTCTGTTTCTAGTAAGACGATGCAAAAAATTCAATTTATCGAAAGAATGCTTGAAGGTGTAGGTGTTTATGGCTCGGATAAATCAAGCGAAGATTCAATTAACGAAGTAAAAGATGCTTTCCAAGCTCAACTTTCGAAATACAAAGACTATTGTAAGAGCAATAAGGATTTCTACAATTTTAAAGGGGTGGGCCAATTCAAAAGCCGGGATGATTTTTCTCTCAATGGAGAATCATTTAAGCTGATGCTTACTTGTAATAATAAAGAACTCTACGCTGTAAGACAGCCCGGAGATTTCACTCGTTATATGACTTTATCTTTTTCAAACGACAAACGACTTGCGGCCAAAATCTTTAAAGGGTCCCGTAAAATTATCTTGGCCCCTGTGAATGATAGCCGTTCTCAAGAGGCGCCAAAGAAGAAAAAGAAAGGGTTTTTTGGCCTGTTTTAGGGAACTTATACGGTCCATAATTGTTTGAATATGTGAGTAAATGAAAAATTAGAATCTGATTAAATGGTTATACAAAATAGGAGTTATCTATGAACATTAAAAACTTACTTATCGTTTCCTTAGTCATCCTTCTCGGTAATTCGGCCATCGCTGGTGGACAACTTGAAATTGGTAAAAAAGATGCCAAAAAAAGAGCAACTAAAATTGTGGCCATCGGTAATACTGGCTCTAGAGATGTGAATAAGCTATTAAACGACTTCTATCGTGGAAGTGATTATAAAGCGCTTATGAGTCATTCAAAAAGTCTTTTAATCGAAAACTGTGAATCTACAAGATCAGCTTGTTCTGATGACAGTTTAATTGATCTTAAAACTAATATGGTGAATTCTCTTCTTGGGAATTCTGATGAGAAGTCTATGCAAGGTGAAGGTGGATGGAACTTTGAAGGGCGTATTTCAAGACCTGACCTTACTCAAATCGAGTCGATCCTAACAAACTTTCTTCTTCTAAATATTGAGAAGATTGATGGTCACTCTGAAGACGCTCTTGAAGCAATCTTCGAGCGCCTAAGAAAAGATATCAGATAATTTTTTTGTGAGTGAGTTTTGAACTTCATCAAAACTCACTTTTTTCTCAGTCAATTGACTAAGAGGAGCGTAATAGCTGCCTGGTAATCCGCAAGGAAATACTCTTCTCAAGACATCTTCAATCACTTGGTCTCTTTCTAAATTTAGGGCCAATCCATGATAAGAAACAAATCTTTTGGCCGAAAGTCCAATTGAAGCGATCTTCATTTGTCCTGCCCATAATCCTAAAAGATCAGTGCGCACATTCAGATTTTCTAATTGATATAAATCTTCAAGAGAGCTTTTTGTTTTCTCTAAAACGGTAATAAGAAAATCAAAGACGCGAAGTTTTTTATTTTCTAGCGAAACGATAGGGTAGAAAACCAATTGGCCTTCATGATGAAAAGTTATCCCGCCACCTCTTTTGATATGGTGGACTTTAACGGGCAATTGTTCTTCTAGCGCCAAGTTAAAGTCGATGAGATTAATCTTGTCGTCTTTGGTTCTTTGCAGCCCTTTTCCAAGGGTGAGACAACTTGGGTGGTTACAGAAAATAAAAGCACTTTCACTTTTGTTTTCATAAACTCTTTCAACCATTTCTTCTTGAAAATCATGGGCGAGTTGATAATCCCATGATTTTTTTGTGACAATAAGGCAGCTGCCAATCACTTCGAGGTTAGATTCACATAGGCCGTATTTTCCTAAGTCTAATCCCTCTAGGAGCTTCATTTTAAGTGTCCCTGCGCTTTTAAGTGGTCCATATAGTCAGAGGCCTTATAACTGCTTCTTACAAGAGGACCTGAGGCCACAAATTTAAAGCCCATTTCATAGGCCTTCTCTTTTAAATATTCAAACACCTCAGGTTTATAATACTCCACAACAGGTAAGTGGCGAGGAGTAGGGCGTAGGTATTGTCCAAATGTAACGATATCAACGTCGATGGCCCTAAGGTCTTTCATCGTTTCAATTAATTCCTCTACCGTTTCACCAAGACCCACCATAAGTGATGTCTTTGTGCTGATATGAGGGTATTTCTTCTTATAGTACTCAAGGCATTTTAATGTTTGCTCATAACCCGCACGTCTATCGCGCACAACGTGAGTTAGTCTTTTTACTGTTTCAACATTTTGGGCAATAACAAAGGGGTTACTCTTAGCAAGTGTGTCCATATGTTCTTCCACGCCATTGAAGTCGGGAATAAGAACTTCCACTAGTGTATCTGGTCTACTTTCAGCAATGGCCCTCACAACGTTGGCAAAGTGTGATGCCCCGTAGTCAGCTAAATCATCTCTATCCACAGAAGTGACAACGAGATATTTCAGGTTCATTACTTTAACCATTTTGGCAGCATTGGTGATCTCGTTAAGATCGAGCTTGCCGCCTGGATTTCCTGTATCAACGTGACAAAACTTACAGGCCCTCGTACACGTTCCTCCTAGGATCATGATTGTGGCCGTTTTAGAGGCCCAGCACTCGCTGATATTAGGACAAGAGGCCTCTTCACAAACTGTCCAGAGATTGTTCTTTTTAAGCTCTGTTTTGATTTCTTTGTAATTGTCTCCTGTCGGGAGCTTTACTTTGAACCAATCGGGCTTTTTTTCAATCTCGACTTTTTTTGTGTAAGTGGTTCTGGCCTTGATTTTCTTATCAAGAACCTTCTGCTTTTCTGCTTCGTAGTTGTATTTGTTTTCGTTATCCATGGCCTTCTTATAATATGAAATCAAATATTTGTCCTAGTTTTTGAGGCGAATTTTCTCTAGATACAGAAAAAATTACGGCCTTTCTCTACTCTTATTCCACTGGTCCTAAAAAGTGATATAAGTGCTTATTCTTTTAATTAGAGGTATTTATGAAGAAATTAGTGGCAGTTATGATGGCGTTTTTGTTTGTCGCGTCAGCATTTTCTGAAGATAAAATTGACCATATTTTGGTTTATAAAAATGAGAGAAAAATGATTCTTTTATCTAAGAATCAAATCATCAAAGAATATAATATCGCTCTTAGTATTGCCCACAATAATCCCCTTTTCGAAATGGGACCTAAACGTCTAAGAGGTGATCAGCGCACTCCTGAGGGTGAATATAAAATTGTTAAAAAACGTGTGAAGACAGGTTACCCAAAATCACTTCTTATCAATTATCCAAATGAGAAAGATATTGAGTGGGGGAAGGCCAATGGATACTCTAAAAACGAACTAGGTGATCTTATTTTGATTCACGGTTTTCCTTACAGACCAAATTCGGCCGTTAGAAATTTCGTATCTAAATTTGGTGTTGAAGAAGATACTCTTGATTCATGGTTGAGAGATTTCTTCTATCCAAATTTCGATTGGACAAACGGATGTATGGCCGTAACAGATGAAGAAATGAATGAGATTTTTGATCTTATTGAAGAGGGAACACCGATTACGATTAAAAGATATGAAAACGAATCTCGCTCTCATATCCCAAATCACCTTGAAGCCTATCCCATCAGCTACTACTAAGTAGCTGATTTTCTTCTTAATCAATAAAAAGAATTAATTTCCTGACTAAAATTATCCGAAAAGCCTCTAGATAACGTCTACCTGGAGGCCATATGAAGGTAAAGACACTCATTGTCGCAACCTCTGTCGTACTTACTTCCTGTTCAAGTTGGACAGGTCCCAAGCGCCAAATCGCTTCAGTCTCAGAATCTTCGCCATACTACAAAGACTTTGTAGCTTACGAAGAAAATTTTGAATCCTTTAATAAAGACATTTCCAAATCTCTCGATCTTAGAATTAGGGCGATGACTTTTTACGATAACGTAAAAGACAAAGTTCTTACAAGTCAGGATTTGGAGCTCATTCATACGGCCGCTAAAGAATATGCTATTAATCGCGAATCACTTTTATCGAAAGTTGAGGATGAGAAATGGTATTCAGATGATGACGTTAATTTCAATGTTGTAGCGACACCTACAAAAATCGATAAGAAATATTCTAACTGGTTTGAGCGCATGTTCTCATTCGCTTATAAATTCGATAAAGACATTAAAATATCTTTAAATCCAGACGATGATTTGGGACGTTTGAATATTCTTAAAATGAAGCAATCTCTGGTCGCGGCCATGATGCTTTATGATAACTACATCTTGGCGATTATGCCTTATGATGAAAATAAAAAGCTCAGAAGAACTGTCAATTTTGATAATGTTGAACTCGATGATTTAATTAAAGAGATTACTGGGAACTTTAGAAAGCTCGATAATTATAAGAGAACTCTTCGTGTTGTAGAGTATGTTCAAGATATCATTGACTGGGAAAAGAAAAATCCAGACAGTGAGATTGTTAAAAATAGCTATAATGCCTATTTAAATGAGCTTATCATCGGAAGTTACACTTATGGTCACATTGGTAAAATTACGATGGGACAAAGAATCAAGTTTAGGCTTGAAAGATTCGCGACAATTATTCGCGATGATATTTTCAAAATTGGTGACAGTACAATGAACCTAATCTCAATGGGATTTGGAAATACTGTTGGTCTAGTGCAAACAAGATCTGGAAAGCTAAAAAACATTTCTATGAATGAAGAAAAATCGATTCGTTCACAACTTAAACCTCTTGATATTCTTCTTGAAAAAACGCCATTTCGTTTAACGGATAAATTTATTCCAGGACACTGGGGACACGTGGCAATTTGGGTTGGTAATAAAGAACAACTTCAAGAACTAGGGATGTGGGATGAACTTGATGAGCTTTATGAATATGCTGTAGACGTTAATGATTATAAAGGTCCAACATTTAAAAAACTTGTCGAATCGAATCACAATATTGTTGAGGCCCTAAGACCTGGTGTTCAGCTCAATTCTCTTCGCCACTTTATCGACATTGATGACTTGGCGGTGGTCAGACCAAAAGAGGAACTCGATCTCGAACAAACAAAGCACTATATCAGAAGAGCGTTTAAACAAATCGGTAAAGAATACGATTTTAACTTCAACGTACAAACAGATAAGAAAATTGTATGTTCAGAGCTTGCTTACGTGGTTTTTGAAGATTATGAATGGCCGACAGACAAACAAGCTGGTCGTTATACAATTAGTCCCGATCACGTCGCAGTAAAAGCAAAAGAAGATGGTCAGTTTATGCCAGTCATGATTTATCATGATGGAAGAAAAATTTCTAAAAACTTGCAGAAGAATTTTAATTTACTTTTAGATTTAAAATACGATCAAATTCGTTATGAAAAAGCGATGCGCAGATTTAGATAATATGAAATAAGGCCCCAGTTGATGGGGCCTTTTTTTTAGATATTGATACAAGCAATAAGATCATTTACGTTAGAAGTTGCATAATCACATTTTTCTACAACCGATTTTGGATTTCTTGGTCTGCGAATTCCTACGGCCTCTAGACATAGTTTAAGTTCATGGCCATTAGAAGTTGCATAGTCACAAGCATTAATAATTCCAGTTGAAAGCTCGTACTTTTTGGCCGTGCTCATACACATTGTCAGATCACTACCATTTGAAGTTGCATAATCACAGGCAGAAATTTGCTCTGGTGTTAAATCTGGTTTTTCATAATCATCACCACGACATAGTCTTAAATTCTTTTCAAGCTCGTTCGTACGATTTCTTAGACTTACAACTTCTCCTGAGCATTGTTTTAGTCCATTGTTTAGTGTATTTTTTTGAATTTCTAAATTTGAAACTTCTAATTTCAATTTTTCAATAACTTCTTCCCAATGACTATTTCTTTGCCCTCTTCTTAGGTCGTCATTTTCGTTCCTAAGAAATCTAATCTCATCTTTTTGACGATCCATTGCAATTTTCATATCGGCAATTCTTTGCTCTAGTCTTTGAATATAGCGATCATTATTTTCACCTCTATTTCTTTCACCATTAACAGCATCTTCAAAAACTGTTGAATCTCTTTTTTCACATTGAACGGCCTTGTTGCTACTGCAAAAAATCCCGCATTCTTTAAGGGCCTCTGCTTTTGCGGCCTCTTTTGTTTGGCCAATACCTGTGTAAGGGCCAAAGCCTTGGTTCTTAGTTTGGCAAAACCATGGTTTATTAAAATTTTCGACTCCCTCAGAAACTCGTGATGAAACAGCGTTGCGAATTGACTCTTCGTTTAGAAAACCGTGAGCTTGTGAAGCTCCAAAAGTGAAAAAGAGTGCGCTTAGTAATAATGTTTTTTTCATTGTAGACCCCTTGTTAGTTAGTGGGCCCATTGTGCTGCATCTTGTCGTCATATACTATGAACACTCATGAACATTTTTAAGTGACTGAAATTACTAGATGCTCACCGAGACAAAATGGTCTTTATTTTTTACAAGGTCTTCCCAAAGCCCGCGTAAAATTGTTAGACTTTTATAAGGGTGCATGATGTACCCCATAGGCAAGGAAGCCGTGAAACACGTAATTTTACTCGTTATTCTCTTTATTCATAACTCTATGGCAGGGGTTCTTCTCGAACCGCATACCTCTATTAACATTTCTGGTAGTGCTACACTTTTAGGTGAGAGTTATTCTCTTTCGGCCTTTGATGGTGGAATTGGCGTTGGTTATCAAAATACGTGGAAATTCTTTAAAGGCGAATTTGTCGGCAACTACCGCAACTTTGAATCTGAAGCTGGCAAGAATGAAAGTTTCATCGGCCGCCAATTTGTTGTTGGGGCAGGACTTAATTTCTCCAATGCCTTTCGCCTTTTTGGCGGGATGATTATTGGGGCACAAATGAAGAGTAATGCTGATCAAAGTATTTACTCTGGATCAGGTTTTAAAGGAGAGCTAAGTTTTATCGTTTATAAACCGTGGAATATGTTCTTATTCACGGAATATAAATCAGAAACTTATAGCAAAAGAAAATCAGCTAGTGGAGTTGTGACTAAGCTTGAAGGTGATTTGCAATTAAAGGTAAGCTCTTTCGCTCTTGGTGTCAGTTTTCCTTTTGACCTGTGGGGAAGACAGATTCGATGAAAAATTTATTCATCTTAATCCCATTGATGTTCTTCTATGCTTGCGTTGGTGGCGGTAAAGGCGAATCTATATTCTCTCCAGTTATTGAGGAAGAAACTCTTACAGTAGATGCTGGTCCTTCACTTTATACAAGTTCATCCAAGGCCACAAACTCAACTGTGAGTACAGCTCCAAACAGAGTCTTTCTTTGGGAAAAATTATCAGGACCAGGAACGGTTACATTTTCAAGTACAAGTGTGCAAAACCCAACTGTCAGTGCCAGTGCTGAGGGAAGTTATGTTATTAAGCTCACTGTAACTTCTGGATCGAAAGTTGTTTCTGATACGACCGCATTTATTTTAGATATGACAAACCCGACTGTGAATGCAGGAGTCGATAATCTTTTGGCCAATGGTTCTTTCACTCAAAATGGGTCGGCCAGTGATACAAATCCAATTTCATTTTCTTGGACAAAGACATCAGGTCCCGGAAATTTAGTCGTCGCAAATAATGGGGCAACTCCAACTTTAAGTGTCACAAGTGATGGTTCATATGTGATTCGTCTGACAGTTACTGATAACGCCGGCAATAGCGCTTTTGATGAATTTAATCTTGATTGGGATAGCACAAGTCCGAGTGTCAATGCAGGTGCGGATAAAACGGTGAACGCTTCTTTCACGCAAGATGCAACCACAAGCGATGCCCATGCTCTTACTTATCAGTGGCAAAAAGTTTCAGGCCCAGGAAATATTACTTTTGGTAGCGGCACAAGTGAAGATACAACGATTTCTGCAAACGCCGATGGAAGTTATGTTATTTCTTTAACGGCCACGGATACATTTTCAAATTTTACAACAGACACGATTACTGTTTTATGGGATACGACGGCTCCTATCGTTGATGGTGGTGCTGATATCAACACGAATCAGGCCGTCACAAGAACTCTTGGCATCACTGATCTCACCGCGACAACAGTTGTATGGTCAAAAGTTTCTGGACCAGGGACAGTAAACTTCAATACAGTAAATTCTAAATCTCCAACGATCTCTGCTAGTGCAGAGGGAACTTATGTTATTCGCGCCACTGTAACTGATGCTCTTTCACAAGTGGGCACAGATGATGTGACTCTTATTTGGGATACCACAGCTCCCGTCGTTAATGCTGGGGCCGATATTCAAATTAATGTGGCAACCAATATTAATGCCACGGCAACTGATACAAACACGATGACTTATAAGTGGACCAAAGTTTCAGGTCCGGGCACTGTGGTTTTTGGTAGCGACACAAGTGAAGATACAACGGTGGCCATGAGTAGTGATGGCGCTTACGTTTTACGTCTAACTGTTACAGACGGAGCAGGCAATAGTGCCAGCGATGATATTCAAGTGACATGGGATACAACTGCGCCAACAGTAAATGCTGGTGTTGATAAGGTGGCCAATGCACTTTTTACTCAAGATGCCACGGTAAGTGATACCAACGCTGTGACTTATCAGTGGTCAAAAATTTCAGGGCCTGGAAATATTACTTTTGGATCGGCCACAAGTGAAGACACAACGATGACGGCCGATGCCGATGGAGTCTATTCAATTCGCTTAACTGTAACTGACGGCGCTGGAAATAGTGCCAGCGATGATATGCAACTCACTTGGGACACAACGGCCCCTGTGGTTAATGCTGGCATTGATCACAATACAAATACTATGATTTCCGAGGACGCCACGGCCACTGATCTTACGAGTATGACTTATTCATGGACTAAAGTATCAGGGCCTGGAAATGTGGCCTTTGGAAGCGCTACAAGTGAAGATACTACGATTACTCCTGATTCTGATGGAGTGTATATTATTCGCTTAACGGTCACTGACTTTTTTGGCCTTTCAACTTCTGATGATATTACGGTGGAATGGGATACCACAAACCCATCTGTGAACGCTGGTGTGGATCAACTTGTAAACGCTTTAGTTACTCAAGACGCCACAGTAGTTGACGCCAACTCATCACTGACTTACCAATGGGTAAAGGTGACGGGACCTGGTTCCATTACTTTTGGTACGGCCACAACTGAAGATACCACTGTTTTTGCTGACGCCGATGGAAGTTATATTATTCGTCTTACTGTTACTGATGGGGCAGGGAATACGGCCAGTGATGAGTTCTCTCTCACTTGGGATGCTTCGCCTCCAGTTGTCGATGCGGGAACAGATAAAACGGTTCTTGCCCAAGTAAATCAAAACGCCACAGTGACAGATGCTACGGCAATTACTTACTCTTGGACGAAACAATCTGGTCCGGGAGTCGTCACTTTTGGAACGGCCAGTGCCGAAGACACTTCACTGCAAGCGAATTTAGACGGTGTTTATACAATTCGTCTTACGGCCACAGATGCCGCAGGTAACTCTGCCTTTGATGAGATGACTTTCACTTGGGATACAACGAATCCTGTCGTCAATGCCGGTATTGATCAAGAGACCAACGTTCTTGTCAATCAAGATGCAACAACCAGTGATCTTACGGCCATGACTTATCTGTGGAATAAAGTTTCAGGTCCAGGTGCCGTAAGCTTTGGCTCTGGCACAAGTGAAGATACGACAATTTCAGCTAACGCAGATGGTGTTTATGTTATTCGCTTAACTGTTACAGATGAAGTGGGCCTAACAACTTCTGATGATATTAATTTCACTTGGGATACTTCAAATCCGATTGTAAATGCAGGTACAGATAAGATTGCCAATGCTCTTTTTACTCAAGATGCGACAGTAAGTGATGCCACAACTCTTACTTATCAGTGGTCTAAAATTTCAGGGCCGGGAACGATTACTTTTGGTTCGGCCACAAGTGAAGATACGACCGTTAGTGCAAGTGCTGATGGGGTTTATGTTATTCAACTACAAGCAACGGACGTTGTTGGAAATGTGGCAACTGATACTTTTCAATTAACTTGGGATGCGACTCCTCCAACAGTGAACGCTGGGGCCGACTCTTCAAGAAACGGCATTTACACACAAGACGCCACCGTAACAGATGCAACCTCTGTTACCTATGCTTGGACAAAACAAAGTGGACCGGGCCTTGTTATTTTTGGAAGTGATAATGCAGAGGATACAACGGTTTCTCCAAACGCAGATGGAGTGTATGTTCTTCGTCTTACTGTCACTGATGCCGCAGGAAATACAAATTTTGATGAAGTGACGCTCACTTGGGATACAACTCCTCCAGCTGTGAATGCCGGTGTCGATGTTGAAACAAATGTGGCCGTCTCTCAAGATGCAACCGTCACTGATAGTACGGCCATTACATATTCTTGGACCAAATCATCTGGACCTGGAACGCTAACTTTTGGATCACCTACGGCCGAAGACACGACGATCGCTGCTTCAAGTGATGGGGTGTATGTGGTTAAACTCACGGCCACAGATGCTCTTGGAAATAGTGCTTCTGATACAATTAATTTCACTTGGGATACGACCGCGCCAGTGATTGAAGTGGGAAATAATATCATTGCTTCTGGTATGTTCAGTATTGATGCGAGCTCTTCAGATCTTACCGCCATGACTTACTCTTGGACTGGACCTGGGGCCATTAGTTTTGGAACACCTGCCGCAGAAGATACAACCATTTCAGCTTCGGCCGATGGCAGCTATCTTATTACTCTTACTGTAACGGACGCTGTTGGAAATAGTTCAAATGATTCTTTCACTCTGACGTGGGATGCGACAGCTCCTGTTGTCAACGCTGGTGTTGATCAAAATACCAATGCCATGTTTACTCAAGATGCTACGATCACTGAGGCCAATATTTCAACGATCCAGTGGTCAAAAGTTTCAGGGCCTGGAACCATTTCATTTGGCAGTGCCACGAGTGAGGACACAACTGTTTTTGCTTCGGCCGATGGAACTTACGTTATTCGCTTAACTGTTACAGATATTGCGGGCAATGCTTCTAATGATGAGTTTACACTGGTGTGGGATAACACGGCCCCGACTGTAAACGCTGGTGTGGATAAAATAGCAAATGCGAGCTTCACACAAGACGCCACCGCCACTGATGCAGGGGCCATGACTTATTCGTGGACAAAAGTTTCAGGACCAGGAGTGGTCACTTTTGGAAGTGCGACGAGTGAAGATACAACCATGTCAGCTTCAGTTGATGGCGTTTATATTATTCAATTGCAAGTCACTGATGCCATCGGCAATAGCGCGACAGATACCATGCAACTCACTTGGGATACGGCGGCTCCAACAGTGAACGCGGGTGCTGATAAAGTGGCAGGGGCAACTTTCACACAAGACGCAACCACAAGTGATGCTACGACCATGACTTATTTATGGTCAAAGCAAAGCGGTCCTGGAAATATTGTTTTTGGTTCAGGTACTAGTGAAGACACAAGTGTCACTCCCGATGCCGATGGGGCCTACGTTGTACGCCTCACTGTTATAGACGCTGCTGGAAATTCGGCCTTTGATGAGTTCGCTCTAACTTGGGATGGAACAGCTCCAGTTGTAAATGCGGGTGTGGATAAAGTAGCGAATGCAAGCTTTACTCAAGACGCGACTATAACTGAAACAAATATTTCAACCATCCAATGGTCAAAAGTTTCTGGACCTGGAACCATTACTTTTGGAACACCAAATACAGAGGATACGACAATCTTCGCATCAACAGATGGTGCTTATGTTATTCGCCTAACTGTTACTGATACTGCGGGCCATTCCACAAGTGATGATATGAATCTTACTTGGGACAATACTTCACCTGTGGTTAATGCTGGCGCTGATGTCATTGCCAATGCGGCAAGCTTACAAAATGCAACTGTGACAGACGCCTCAAGTTTAACTTACCAGTGGTCTAAAGTTTCAGGGCCCGGAAATATTTCTTTTGGCACGGGCACAAGTGAAGATACGACTATTAGCGCTGATACTGATGGTGTTTATGTGATTAAGCTAGAGGCCACTGATGCTGTCGGAAATATTGGAAGTGATACGATTAACTTTACTTGGGACGCCACAACTCCAGTTGTGAATGTGGGCAGTGATATCGCCCTTAACGCCCAAGGATCTATTAACGCCACAGTTACTGAGGCCAATGTTTCCACTTATGCGTGGACGCAAACTTCAGGCCCAGGCACTGTTACATTTGGTTCTCCTTCAAGTGAGGATACAACTGTGGCCGCCGATACGGATGGCGTCTACGTTGTGCGCTTAACAGTAACAGATATCGCTGGAAATTCTTCTTTTGATGAACTCACTCTAACTTGGGATACAACGGCGCCTGTGATTGCGGCCATTGCTACAATTAATGGATCTGGTGTGACGCCAGAGCTTATTGATGCCACTGTGACGGATTCTACCGCCCTGACATATTCATGGTCACAAACTTCTGGTCCAGGTGTCATCACTTTTGATTTTACAAATCTTGAAGATACTAATGTGACGGCCGACACTGATGGAACTTATACGATTTTGTATCAAGTGACGGATGCTCTTGGAAATACCAATTCACGTTCGGTTACACTTAATTGGACGGGCGCTCCTCTTATGATGATGGCCTTTTCGATGAGCGCAGAAAGCTTCTCTGGGCCTGAGAGTTCAAAAGTCGTTCTGTCTGTTGAAGGTGAGGGCCAAGTTCGCATTGAAAGATCCCTTGCTGCCAATCCTAAATCATGTGGTGAAGGGGAAGTAGTTTACAGCGGTAAAATAGATGGCGAAACTGAGTTTGTGGACGTCACTCCTTTTGCTTTTGGAGAGTATATCTATAAAGGTTGTGGCCCTGATGGCCAAGAGCTCGATCAAGCAAAAACTTCTTCGTCATTTTTTCATGAGTACATCTCTCTTTCAAAAAATCTTTGCGATGAAAAAGGCGAGGGCTGGACTTACTTTAAAAACACAAATTTCGACAAAATGAATATCTACTCGGCCGTGATTAATCACACGAGAGAAGTTGTGGCCTTCGACAAAGAAGACTTCATTTCTTACCTTGCTGCAACCGGCATTAATGAAATTTGTCTCTCAAAACTAGACCTTCCAATTGTCACTTTCACAGATGGAAAACTCTCTTTTGACTCTGTCGAAAAGGCACAAGCACTCATTGAAAAAGTTCATTTCTATGATGAATCAGGTGTGATCTATTCTCTTGATAGGGAAGAGTTTAAGGCCGAGGTTTTAATTCCTGTGGCGCCTGAGAGTTCGTTTTATTTGAATTATCGGTTTTAAAAAAAAATCAATTTTTCTTAATGAAGAATCTTCCGCATTTTTTTTGTTTGAATTGTTGAAGATAATTAGATGATCATTGTCTCTAAAATATATTCGCTAAGAGGCTTGCTTGTAATAAAAATTAAATGGTCACTTTAGATTCGATAAATTCATACTGTTTTGTCAGTATTGATCAAGGAGCATGTTTGAGTTTAATAAATACTATAGCCCAAGTGAAATTTAACTTCAATAATTTAAAAAATGAATTTGATATGACCGTCCTTGAAAATTGTAAAAATTTTCCTGCATGGAATAATCACTCTTTAGAGGATGTAAGATCTCAGTACGATGCGATTATTTCAATTTTAGAAGAAGCGATTGAATTGAATGATCTAGAAAATGTGCCTCTTAATTTTCTTATTAGTTTATCAAACTCGATTGCCGCTATATTAAACAACTTTAGAAATCTTAAAAACCAGTTAAATCAGCAACATTATCATCAATTATCTTCTCAAATATCATCCCTACGAGGACAGTTAAGAACTTTTGGAATAGAGGTTTCATTTATTAGAGAAAGAGCTTTAGATGAACTAAGATTAAATACTGGGGAACTATTATCGCAACTTGAAAAAGAAAAAAAAGAATTTCTAAGCCTGAAGAAAGATTTGGGTAGTTATGTTGGAGGAGCAGTATCTAGTGCTCTTTCTGATTCTTTTAAAAAAAGAAAAGACTCTTTATGGATAGCAAAGTCTTTTTGGCTATTTTTATTTATTGGAGTTGGTTATGTCACTTATGGTGATACTAGAAATATTAGTAAAGAGATCGAAATAGTTTATAAAACTAGCATAGAAAAAGAAGCACAGAACGAATCAACAAAAAGTACTTCTGATTTGTTAATTGTATGGTTAGTTCGGTTGCTGTCTGTCTCGCCAAATGTTGCTGCTCTTTGGTTCATTGGTACCCAATATCTGAAGGAGAGACATTTCGAAGAAGAAGTCGCTCATAAAGCTTCTGTTGCGAGTTCTCTTAAAAACTATAGCGAGTTATCTTCAAGTGAATCTACTCAAAATGAGATTATATCGGCAGCATCTAATGTCGTTTTTTCCCCTCCATCTTATAAAGATGGATGGGGAGGCGTTGAGAAGAATTTAAAGAAAATTGCGGAAATAACAAGTCATTTAAAGTGAAAACTTAATCGGATAGGTATTCAATCGAAAGGACAAAGTTAATTTTTCAGCATAGATTCCAATAGATCATAGCGTATACAATATGCCAAGCGCACTGTTTGCGAAGATGATTTTGGAGCCTCTTGCGTGAATGAAGAAGTTCAAGCACTATTTTTCGTAAACAGCGCGTTTGACTCATCTTTTTCGTAAAGGTCTGCTGGGACTTATTTTAATAAAGTAATTTCGATCTCTTTGAATACTTTTCTATTTGATATAATTATAGATTTCAGAAAGTGAATAATTTAAAATTAAATCAATCGAAATAAGTAAAGAAAGAAGTGTTGTAGACTCTTTGATTGTTCTTGTTCGTTCTTTGTAGAATAAGTTTAGATAATTTCTTGCGACAATAACCATAAATAGAATGAAGAGCAAAAAGGCCGTGACTCCGTATATATTCATATAATTGTTATTAATTTTTGTAAGTCCATGCCCAATTAATACAATAAAGATTAAAGGCCATTTAGCACTAAGACCTCCCATAGAGAGGGCTCTTAAGCTTCTGTTGTCCTCTGTCTTAAAAATTGAGAACATCTTTTTTAGCAAGAATACTAAAATAAAGTTAGACAGAAGGACTTGAAGTAACACTGACCCCATACGAGCGAGTGGGGAAAAAGTTGTCGTTGTCGCAATTACAGAAAAGTTAAGGCAAAGAACTAAGTTATAAAACCATGCTTGAGCTAGGAGGAACAAGAGCACCAAGGGGCCAATTATATTATCGCTGTCTTTTATTAGCCTTTTATAGTTAAGAACGCTTTTGTTTAAATTTTTCTTTTTCATTGGAAAGATGTCCTAATCTCAATACCTTTCAATAACGAAACATTTTATCATTATCAGTCATAAATCTAAAGAAAAGATTTCTTTATGTTTTATAAGAGTCATTTAGCGTGTGTTTAAGTTATTGAATCTTCGATATATGTTAAGTTGTTGAAATAAATGCCGTAAAGGGAATATTCTCTTGAGTGCATATGCCTTTGGAGTTATGATGAGCATATGGAACATTAAGCAAACAGTGGAGTTCCAAGATTGGTTTGATGAAGCTGATAAGGTCTTGCAAGAAGATACGGTTGAGCATGTGAAGCTGCTTGAACAGTTTGGGCCCCACCTAAAAAGGCCCCATGCGGATACTCTTAAGGGAAGTCAATTAACCAATCTTAAAGAATTGCGGTTTAATAGTAGAGATAAGGTTATAAGAATATTTTTTATCTTTGATCCTGATCGAAATGCAGTTCTCTTGATTGGTGGTGATAAGGCCGGAAGTGGCGATAAAAGTTTTTATGACAAGATGATTGATCAAAGCGAAAGAATATATGGTCGATATCTTGATGAAAGAAAAAATGAAACTGTGAAAGAGCAGAAGAAAATAAAGAAGAGGAAGAAAAAATGAAAAAGAAAACTAAAAAGCATAATCAAGATTTTTTCTCTCACGCTAAGGAAGTTATGGGGGAGAAGAGATATGCTAGGGCCCTTAAAAAGGGGCAAGCGCAAGTTAATGAACTTCGCTTGAAGATGGCACGCGAGATGATTGGTTTAAACCAATCTGATCTAAAGGGAATGACACAACCAGAAGTTTCAAAAATTGAAAAACGCAAAGATCTGAAAATTTCAACTCTTAATAAGTATGCAAAGTCGATGGGGATGAAAGTTAAGATTAGCTTAGTTTCCGAAGATGATGATCAGCAGATCGCTATTTATGGTTAATTGTGTTGAAGGTGATAATGTCTGTATCAACTTTGTTCGCTATCAACTCATATAGCATATGACGCA
>NZ_AUNE01000024.1 GCF_000447755.1 Bacteriovorax sp. BSW11_IV
CCATCGGGGCTGTCTGGTGGATCAGCAGGTGAATTAATGACTCAAATGCCTGGTAAGATCGTTAAGATCTCTGTTAACGTAGGTGACACAGTTGTTAAAGGTCAAACTCTAGTGATTCTAGAGGCCATGAAAATGGAAAATGAAATCAAGGCCGGTATAGATGGCGTTGTTAAGGCCATACATATCAAAGAAGGGGATGCTCTAGATCAGGGTGTTCTAATGATGGAACTTGAAGGATAAAATATGAATCAACCTCAAAATGATTTTGAAAAAATGAAAAGAGATTTGCAGGTGGCATCAAAGTTTTTAGTGCCACTTGTAACTGTCATTCTCTTGCTCGTTGGAGCAAATACTACTTTTTATACAGTTGAACCTGATGAAGAGGCGGTAGTAATAAGATTTGGACGTTATTTGAATACGAATCCTCCGGGGCTACATTTCAAAATCCCATTCGGGGTTGATAAAGTTCTAAAAGTAAAAACAAAAAGAGTACTTCAAGCTGAATTTGGTTTTAGGACCACTGATTCTCGCGGCAGAAGAAGCGAATACTCTGAAAGAACATTTGGTAATGAATCATTAATGCTTACAGGTGACTTGAATGTTGCAGATGTAGAGTGGGCAGTTCAGTACCAAATTTCTGATCCATTCAAATTTTTGTTTCAAACAAGTTCTCCTGAATCAAATATCAGAGATGTGTCAGAGTCAATCATGAGACGTGTTGTTGGCGATAGACTTGTTTCTGATGTTCTAACAACAGGGAAAATTGAAATTGAAACTCAAGCACAAGAACTAATGCAGGAAGTTCTCAATGTATATGACATGGGAATTAAAATTGTTTCAGTAAAGCTTCAAGATGTTAATCCTCCAAATGGAGTTAAACCATCTTTTAACGAAGTAAACGAAGCAAAACAAGAACAAGAGAAAGTTATAAACGTAGCTGAAGGTGAGTACAATAAAGTCATTCCAGAAGCTCGTGGTAAGGCCGAAAAACTTGTTTCTGCAGCTGAAGGTTACTCTGAAGCACTTGTGAATAGAGCGCTCGGGGATGCTGAAAAATTTGAATCAGTATTAAAAGAGTATCAAAGAGCTCCAAGTATCACTAGAAAGAGGATCTACTTAGAAACTATGGAAGAGATTTTTTCTAGGATGGAGGACATAACGATAGTGGATCCATCGATTAAAGGCATTCTCCCAGTGTATAGCGAAGGTAAGGTGAAATAATGAAAGTTTTAATTCCTATTATTGCAGTAATTGCGTTTATCGGTGCTAATACTTCATTATTCGTGGTTGATGAAGGAAGACAGGCCATTATTACAGAATTTGGTAAACCTGTTGGAGAACCAATCACTGAAGCTGGTCTTCATTTTAAAGTACCGTTTGTACAAGAGATTCGATTTGTAGATAAAAGAATCCTATCTTGGGATGGCTATCCAAATCAAATCCCTACAAAAGATAAAAAATTCATCAAAGTTGATACAACAGCAAGATGGAGAGTTGTTGATGCTCTTAAGTTTATCCAGACAGTAAGAAATGAATCTGGTGCAAAAGCTAGGCTAGATACAATTTTAGATTCAGCTACAAGAAATGTAATTTCATCTAATAACCTTGTTGAATCTGTTCGAAACTCAAACGCTATTATAGATGTTATTGAGAAACAAAAAATCGAACTTGATAAAAGAAAGGCAGATGGTGAAACTATTGTAGAAGAAGAAATATCTGGGGATATTGAAAAAATTACGATGGGGCGCGAGAAGCTTTCACAGTTGATTGTAGAAAGAGCAGATTCTGAATTGGCCGCCTTAGGGATCAAACTTGTAGATGTACAGTTAAGACGAATTTCATACGAGAAGTCTGTTGAAGCGAAAGTATATGAGAGAATGATTTCTGAAAGACAAAGAATTGCTGCAAAAATTAGATCAATTGGACAGGGTGAAAAAGCTAGAATTGAAGGGCGTATTGAAAAAGATTTAAGAAAAATCGATTCCGAGGCCTATAGAAGAGCACAGCAAATTCGCGGTCTAGCTGAAGCCAAGGCCTCAGCAATTTATGCGAAGTCTCTTTCAAAAGATCCTGGTTTCTATGAGTTTCAAAGAACTATGGAGGCCTATAAAAAAACACTTGGGAAAAAGGCGAAATTTTTATTCTCTTCAGATAGCGAATATCTAAAATTTCTTAAAAATTAGGAATATTGAATGATCTCATACGTAATCGCAGAAAATCCGGATGATAGAGTACTACAGCGTGCTTCTGAACTTTTAAAAGAGGGCAAGTTGGTATGTGTTCCTACAGACACGGCATGGGTTGTCGTATGTGATCCTTTTAATAAGAAAGGAGTTGAGGCCCTTTATCGCTTTAAAGGAGTTAGCCCGCTTAAACACTTTTCACTCCTGTGTGATTCAATCTCAAAAGCTTCAGAGGTTGCAAGTATTAGTGATAGTGCCTTCAGAATGATTCGTGGAAAAATTCCAGGGCACTATACTTTTATTTTTGAAGCAACAAAGAAGATAACTAAGGCCGTGCAGGCCTCTAAAACAGACCATCAAGTTGGGGTAAGATTTGTCCCACAAAAGATTGTGAACTCACTTCTTGATATTCATGGAGATGTATTGTTATCAACAAATATCTCTAATGAAATGATGGGATTAGAAGAAGATGAACTTTTTTATAGTTTTCAAATTAGTGAACGTTTTCCATCTGGAATCGATATGATCATTGATCCAGGTGAATATGAATTTGCTGGTTCTAGTACGATCGTTGATTTTTCTCATGATGAAGCCCCAATTCTAGTAAGAGAAGGGGCCGGAGACTGGCCTTAATTAATTTTCGTCAGTCTCATCTTTTATGTCGATTCCAAGTAGAGATTCGATAATATCTTCAAGAGTGATAATACCCATAAAGTGGCTGTCTTCATTAATGACGGCCGCAATATGCTCTCTTCTTTTCATAAGTTTCAAGAACACTCGTCTGATTTTTTCATTGCTATCAACATGAAGGATTTTCTTCGCAACAGAAGTGATAGGAACTGATTCGTTTCTAATCTTATAATCGTAAACAACACTTCTAAGTACATAACCTTTTAAATCATCTTCATGTACACCAAGGATAGGATAACGAGAGTAGGATTCTTTCTTAAGAATATCGTATGCTTCAAGTGTCGATAAGTTTTCAGGTAGTGACTTAACGACTTCAATAGGTCTAATTATGTCTTTTATTGGCCTATGAGGAAAAGATAAAAAGTTTTTTAGAGTGTTGTACTCATCAAGAGTCAATGCACCATCTTTGTAACCAATATCTGCTAGCGCTTTAACTTCATCACGAGTGATTTTATCCGCGGCTCCACGTTTGATGAAGCGAGAAATGTAATCACTTGCCCACACAAGTGGATAAGTAATAAAAATAAGTGAAGGAATGATTCTCGCACTCATTGGGGCCAGGCCTTTCCAGTAACGTGCACCAATAGATTTTGGAATAATTTCACTTAAAATTAAAATCGCCACAGTTAATACTGCAGAGAAGGCGGTAAGCCATTCACTACCGTAAATAACTTGAACTTGAGCACCTGCACCAGTTGCTCCAATTGTATGGGCAATTGTGTTTAGGCTTAGAATTGCGGCCAATGGCTTTTCAATATCCTTTCTAAGGGGATTGAGCTTTTTATAAATTTTCGGAGAGGACTCTCGAATAGATAAAAGATAGCTCGGCGAAATACTTAGAAGAACTGCTTCAAGAATGGAGCAAAGAAAAGAGACGGCTATTGAAATCGTTATAAAAAAAATTAGTAGACTCATGCTAATGTTATAGCAAGTATTTGCCCCTTAAGTCGAATGAAATCGGTAGGATAGGTGTGATATCTGATTATTGGTCAGGTGGAGTAAAATTTACACTTAAGGGCTTGGAAACGCAGGTAAGTGCTATAAAGATGGGCATGAAAAAACTAGTACCCATCCTCTGTTTGGCCACATCTATCAATGTTTTTGCTGTAAATAGCAGTAATTTTATAGAAATTGATATCAGTAAAATGGATTACAAGCTTCCAGAAAAAGGGAGTGGTGATGCAGGTATTTTAAATTTTAGACAGGTCAACCTTTCTTGGGATGGCATGAATATTGGGATTAATAACTCCAATAAGATCTTTGATTCAAAAATCTTCTTTCGTCCTCGTTTCATCGGCTTTGCTGGAGAGCATTTAAACTTAGGTTTTCAACTAGAAGAAGAAAATGCACTTAAAACAATCAATACATTAAACATTCAAGAATCAAAGTTTCTAATAAACCCACAATTTTTCAGTTTTAACGGAAAAGAGTTTGCAATGACTGACGCTTCGATGAAATTGAAGCTAAAAAAATTCAACTTATATTGTGGTGGTAGTGCGAAGTATGATCTAACTACGGCAGATGGGATTATCGCAGGCTGTTTAATGGAATCACTAATCAACGCACAGGAAGAAAATAGTCTATCTGCTGCTGAGGTCGAATACTACAGTGTATCAGAGACTGGTGATATGAATCTTGTGAGTAAGCTCAATAATATTGAACTTTCTCCTGCACAAATTATTGCTGATACAACTCGTAACACAATCGATATTCCTGGGTATAAAATTGATACGGGGGCCGCAAAGGTTGCTTGTGCAAAAGACCCAGAACTTAAAGAATTAAATTCAGAGAAAATGACGAAAGATTGTCTTGGTGATCTTGAAGTCGTTGCCAGAAAAATAGTTTTCAACGATGAAAAAGAGGAAACGAAGTTCTTTATCGATTTAGAGAAACTACAAATTAAAGATGAGCGTTTAATATTCAAAACCCCTTCAACTCAAATTGCTGATAAAGAATCAGTTACGACACTTTTTGATACGAAAGTGGCCTGTATGAAATCATTTGATAGCGATTTGTTTGATATGCAACAAGTTCTTGCGGAGTGTTTTAAAGATGGAAATCTTGCCATTTCTAAGATCGCATCTAATGACGATGGGAAGAAGTACTTGGATTTATATGAGGGGATATTTGAAAATGATCTTAATCCAGGTCAAAGGCAAAGAAGTTCTGATGCTGACGTTAAGAATATTTCCGTTGGATTTAAGAATAATAAGGTCTTTTTAAGTGCTGATGTAAAAGTTCTTATTAAAAACTTTACGATCACAGTACAGGCAGATGTAGAACATCACCCAAAAGATAATACAATAATTTTCCATGTTACTAAAACCAGGCTTCCATTCGGAATTGGTTGGAGAAAGTTATTGATGTACTTCTTAAAGAAGAATTTAGTCGGATCATTTATTACATATGAAGGTAATTCAATTATAATTAAAATGTAGGAGAGGTAGAAAATGAAAAAAGTTATTCTAGCAGTTATCGCTTTGGCTTCACTAAACTCAATGGCCGTTACTTGTACTGGTCAAGGTTACACTGTAAGTGTAGATGGTGGACAAATTCAAGTGGCCGGAAACGGTTTAAATGTTACAGCTCCAGTTCAAGATTACGGAAGCTATTTTTCAGCTAACGTAGGACAACAAGGTGTAAGAAGTGTAACTCTTGCTCCATTTAGCGGTTCAATGACTCTTGTTAAAGAAAGAGGCGTTCAAACTGTTAAAGTTACTTGTAACTAATTTTAAAAAAAAGGCACTTCCTAGGAAGTGCTTTTTTTATTCTCTCGTCACTTTTATTAAATCAATCAGGCAATCTTCATCCTTTAAACTCAATTCATGAATAAGTAGTCCCTGGGCCCCGAGATAGTATGTTACTTTCCAACGCTCATTTGTAGTATAGGCATTCTCATCATTAAATGCTTCTAGTTCAACTAGCCTGGAATATATATTTGTGATCCATGGCTCTTTATCAACGAGCTCATTAGAAAGGTTTATGGCCATTTCTCTACAAAGAGCGGCCTTTGGTTCATAAGCTTTTGTATAAAAACTTAGCATAAGAGACATGAGTAGCAATGTTTTCATCTGTAGTCCTTGGTTAATGAATTGTACATGTGTACACTTCTGTTTTAGGTGAAAATTTAATGAGTGGAAGGTAGTAGTTTTCATATTTATAAATTTCTACTTTTTTAACTTTCTGCTCATCATCAGTGATATAAATTCTGGCCCTGTCATTTATAGGAGTGAAACCTTTTGCGATAAAGCTTAGATATTTATTTCGTAGTCCTTTAAATTTTCCATCTCGAAGTGCTGAACCACAATTGCTACACCAACCTGCACTTTCCTTTTTCATGTTTAGTTCTTGATGAAAATATTTTCCAAAATTTTGTTCCAATATTTTGTTGAATTCAGTTTCTCTTGTAACCTCAAGGACCTCGATAGGTAATTGCTGTGAAGTGAGATAAAGATTGATTTTTTTATGGGGAAGTACTCCTCTTGTTACGGATTCTGTAGTGCCAGAAATAAGTTCTTTGACAAGAACGTGGCACTCATCACCGTTTTGATCTAGGCCGTAGTAAAACTTTCCAGCAATCTCCTTTGTTTTTATATAAAACTTTTGATCTATTGTGTTTTCTAGGGCCATGGTCGAATACTGGCCAACAATGATTGAAATAAAGACGATGTATTTTTGTAATAAGATCTTCATAAACACTTTCCTTTGATAATTAGTTGTTTAGTCTCTTAGTTGTTCCACTATTTCCTTATTTGGTTCGGCCTTCGCTCCTCTGCCTATCTGACTTGCCTTGTAGGCAAAAATTCTTCCACGACCCATATTGCTTAGTGGTCTATGATCAGAAATGTAATTAGCAGGAGTGAAGCTTAATGTATTACAGGCATCTCTATATTTTTCGCTTGAAAAGTCTTGTTGATCAAAACTTAGAACTGCAACGTTAATAGAAGGAGATTCTTTTTCAGTCCATTCATTGAGGTTGTCTTCAATAGGTGTTTCTTGTGAATTTTTTTCTAATTGAACGGCAAGAATAAAGCGAATCTTAGAGTTTTTAGTTCTTTCTAATAATTCTTCAGAAAGATAGTTTTCACCAAGTCTTCTAACTTTTGTCAGTGAAGGCTCATCATTTTGCAAAGGAATGACACTGAATTTCATGGCATTGTTTTCACCCAGCAAATAAGGATGACCACTCCAGTATCTTTGTGTCGCCAAACTTCTCACTTTATAGTTCTTAATTCCAACAGCGCTGAGTAGAGATTTCCCTGCTCGTGGATTCGCGAGAGAGTATTTTACTGTACCCAAGTTCACACCATACTTAACTACAGCTTCCATAAAGTTTGCAAAGCCAAGAAGATTACTTGCCGCAGGAGTTGGAGAGTTCGTCATAAGTAGATCGACATTTTTTTCAATTCCATCGTTCTGGTCGTAGACATCAAATACTTTCAGAGCGAGTCCACGTACATCTGGCTTTTTATCGTGTTGAGAAAAACCAACACCATTGGAAAATCTTGCTAGAACATCATATTCCTTAGGTTCTTTGAACATTCCTTCATAAGTTTTTCTTCCAGAGTCATTTGGCCTGTGCGGAAGAATCGTGAGTTTTCCAGTTAGGCAAGCATGTTGTTTTGCGTGGAAAACGCGAGTAGCTCTTCCATCGATTTGGTCTTTCTGTAGAATTTTTTGAACATTTAAAACCTTAGTTGCAACTTCATAGTAGCTTCTTAGCTCTGCGGTTTTTGAGCCACCTTCATATTGCTCACCTTTATATAAGGGAAAGTCATAGGCGATATTATATAAGTAGCTGGCCGAAGTTGTGAGAGCGCAGAAAGTTAAGAGCATTGAGTAAGTCATTAATTTTTTCATTTCATACCTCTATTTTTTGTTTAAGTGTAAGTATTATGAAATGGCGGCGCGCACAATTAATTTGTTTTTAAAAAATAACCATTTGTGTTACGATTACTTAACAAAAAGAGGGTTTATGATATATAAGTATCTGAAATATAAAGACTATGTTAGGCTCAAAATTAAAGAAAATACTGATATCAGAGGTTACCAAAGCAAGCTCGCTCAGGCCGCAGGATGCCAAAGACCCTACATTTCTCAGGTTTTGAATGGGAGTGCAGAGCTAAGCTTAGAGCAGGCCATGGGCCTTGTTGAGTATTGGGAATTGAGTGAGAGCGAGGGCGAGTATTTCCTTACTCTAGTTCAGTATGCAAGAGCAGGTACGATTGCTTTAAAAAGACTTTTAAAAAAGAAAATCGAACGTGTTCAAGAAGAGCAGGAGAATTTAACGAAAAGATTTCAAAGCCCATCCGTGAAAACAATAGAGGCCCAAGCTTCATATTACTCATCATGGCTGTGGTCGGCGATCCATATTCTTTTGACTATTCCATCGTTCAATAGCATTGATAAAATTTCAAAGAAACTTTCAATTTCATCACAAGAAGTGAATTCAATAATTACGGGTCTTGAATCCATGGGACTTATTGAGAAAAAAGGAGTTGGCTGGAAACTTACAGATCTTCATATCCATTTGCCCAAAGAATCTCCATTTACATCGATCAATCATGCCAATTGGCGAAACCGCGCTATTCAAGATGTTTTGATGAATCAATCAGGCTCATTACATTATACAGGTGTACATAGTCTAAGTTTAGATGACTTTGAAAAAGTGAAACAGATTTGTCTTAATTCAATAGATGAGGCCCATAAAATTATTAGGCCCTCTAAAGAAGAAGAGCTTGTGTTTTTTGGGATCGACTTTTTTAAAGTTTAGTTAGCATACCAATAGCTACAATTTGCTTCCCATGCTGTTTCGCATACGAGCTGGCCTGCGCTATTTTTTTTGCATGAAGAATCACCTAATGTGAATTTCGATAACTTTGCATACCGAAATTCTTGATTCTTTTTATTATGTTGTTCATATTCTGAATGACAAATGCGTGAAGCATATTGAACGGCCGCAACTGTAGCACAGTTCTTAAGTTCTTCTCTTGCTTTAGAGAAGGGACCTGTATATAGGTTTTCAGAATGATCAAGTGCCTTTAGCTTCTCTTGCATCTCTCTAATTAAAACACATGAAGAATTCTTTTTAATTGTTACAGTTTCTTCTTTTGCTTGAGTATTGAAGCGAATTTTAGAATTTAGATGCTTCAAGTTATTCTTATCTAGGGTTAAGTCGGGAACTTCTTTGTTAGCAAGATAATCTAATATTCCAGGTATTTCATCTTGCTTACCAAGAACTCTTAGAAACTCTTTTAAAGGAATTGTATTTTCTTTTGGAGTCCAATTTTGAGAGAGGTAAATAACAAGTTCATTATTGTCAAAGAGTGCATTACGAGCAAAATATGCACTTTTCTTTTTTCCTGTTTCGTAGATAACACCGTTTTTCACTTGGGCCTGAATTTCATTTTTAAAATCTAGAATATTAAAATTGTGGCCTCGATCAAGTTCATAAACATGATCACCAAATTGTACGATAATTTCTTTAAGTTCTTGGGCCGTGACACTAATGCCATACTTATCTCTATCTGCCTCTGTTAAATTCTCAAGATATGAAGAATAGATGTGACCGAGGGCCTTAAATCTTTCTGTTCGATCAGAGCCTCCACCTGTAGAGCTTCCACCCATTTTAATATTAGAAAAATTCTTTTTCATTTCTTCAAGAATCATTTGAACTTGTTGAGGTTTCGTATCAATAAGAATTTCTTTGATTTGTTCAAGCTTTTCTTGTGCAGAAATATCAAACTTAAAATCATCCTGTTTTTCGGATTGTGGTAGTTCAAGTTTGAATTGCCCATAATCTGGAAACTGAACCCCTTTTTGGGCAAAAGTGATTGAACATACTAACAATAGAGGGAGATAAATAAGCTTTTTCATAATTGCTTATTGTGCAAAAAAAATGCCATTTAAATCACTTTAAATGGCATAAATCATGAGCAGAAGTGTCTAAACTTTAGACACAGTATTGAATGCTGTCTTTTCTATAGATCGTAAAATAGGGCGTCGTAATCTTCTTGTTCAATTTGCTTTGCAGACTTCACGACCTTATTTTTAATATTAAAATTTAGAACTTGTCTAAAAGTAACGCTCTCATAAGGACGATTGTTCAGTTGGATGTCATAAAGAACTTTAGTGATACAATTTTGAATCTTTGTATCATAAAGACCTTTCATATTTTCAAAACCAACGTGAGTCGCTGTCCCTTCCTTACCAATTTTAACAAGAACAGTGATTGCATCTTCAAAAGGTTTCTGTGATTTTAAAACACTTTGGTAGCAGGCCTGGAGTTCAAAACGCTTATTTTGAATCACAGAAGAAAATTCATTACGAATAGAAATGTTAAATGCTTTCTTCTCTTCATCAGATCTCGTATCGAGGTTTACACAATCTTTAGCATCTTTTGTTTTAAGACACTCTTGCTTCATTCTAAACGCAGAGATTGTCTTCTCGTACTCTGAACGACCTTTAAGATATTCATTTTGATTAGCAGTTAGTTTCGTCGCTGTTTCAGTCATTTCTTGAAAAGTTTCAGTCTTCTTTTCAAAACCAGTGTTCATATTTTTAATTTCTTTAAGTTCACCTTTCAGTTTTACAAGCTCTTCGTCATCAACGAATTCAGGTTCAGCTGTTTTTGTTTCAACGATAGTTTCAGGTTGAACTTTCTCGTGGAATTCTCCATCGATATTAATTGTTTCATTATTAACGTTAGTTGTACCACTGGCCTCATTGGCAAAGGCACTAGTAAGAGATAATGACACTAATATAAGGACAAGTGAGCGAAGCATAAGATTCTCCCAAATAAACAAAATTTTCGTCACATTAGCACTGTGAGTCTTAATTTGTCACGCATTTAGTCGAAACGTATCTTGTTGATATTACTGTTTAAAGTATTCTTCTATAATGAGCTTTGCTGCCCCAAAGGCCGTCGACTTGCCCTCTGTGACGCTGTTTTCAAGGTCGCGCCACATTTTTTGAACGTTCGCGTTCTTCTTCAGGCGCATCTCCATCATTTCATGAATAAGCTTATCCATCCATTTCTTGTTTTGAACAGAGCGCTTTGAGAGAAGCTCACCATTTTTTTGTGCCTCAGTATGATAATCTGAAATCATCTTCCAGATATCTTCGAGTCCTTTTCTTTCAATTGAAGAGCATGAAAGCACGCGAGGAATCCAAAAGCTTGTAGGGTGAACAAGTCTAAGAGCGTTTGTATAATGAGATAGTGAAAGTTTAGCGAGATTGATTGAATCACCATCGGCCTTATTAATAATAATCGATGAGGCGAGTTCTAAAATTCCTTTTTTAATTCCTTGAAGTTCATCTCCAGCGTTTGGCAGCATGAGAACCATGAAGAAGTCTACCATTGAAGCAACTTCATATTCTGATTGCCCAACACCAACTGTTTCAACAAGAATAATATCGTATCCAGCGGCCTCACATAAAAGCATGGCCTCACGAGTTTTTTGGGCCACACCACCTAGAGATCCTGAGGCCGGACTTGGTCGAATGAAGGCCTCTTGTTGTTGCGAGAGAACTTCCATTCGTGTTTTGTCACCAAGTAAACTTCCGCCACTAATAGGTGAAGAAGGATCAACAGCAAGGACTGCGACTTTTTTACCAAGTGAGATAAGAAAGAGTCCAAAAGTCTCGATGAAAGTCGATTTACCAACACCAGGTACACCAGAAATACCGATGCGAAGACTCTTTCCAGTATGGGGAAGAATCTGTTCAAGGAGTTTTTGGGACTCATCTCTATGGGAATCGAGTTTTGACTCCGTTAGAGTGATGGCCTTGGCAAGACTTCTGCGATCGCCCGCAACGAGCTTTTGGATATCTATACTCATTATTTTTTATTCGCTTTTTTAATTTCTTCGATAACTTTTTTAGCACATTCAGGAATTGGAGTTCCTGGACCAAAGATTCCTTTTACTCCCGCATTCCATAAAAAGTCATAGTCTTGTTTTGGAATAACACCACCACAGAATACGATAATATCATCGGCCCCATGTTTCTTTAATTCTGCAATAAGATCAGGGATCAATGTTTTATGTCCTGCTGCAAGTGAAGAAACCCCAACAGCGTGAACATCGTTTTCAATGGCCTGTTTTGCAACTTCTTCAGGAGTAGAAAATAGTGGTGAAAGATCCACGTCAAAGCCAACGTCAGCAAAAGCCGTGGCGACAACTTTAGCACCTCTATCGTGACCATCTTGACCCATCTTCGCGATAAGGACACGAGGTCTTCTACCAAAAGTATCTTCGAATTCTTTGAGTTCGTTTACCATATTGTTCCAATCGGCATCATCAGCATACGCACTACCATAGACGCCTGTTACTGTTTTTGTTGTAGCGTTATAACGACCCCAAATTTTTTCTAGAGCGTAAGTGATTTCACCAACTGAAGCGCGAAGACGAGCGGCCTTAACAGCAAGGTCAAGTCCATTACCAACACCAGTTTCAGCATAGTCTGTAAGAGCGTCAAGAGCAGCTTGGACGGCCTTGTCATCTCTATTCTTTCTAAGATTATCTAGACGCTTAAGCTGAGAGTCGCGAACGGCCGTGTTGTCGATTTCAAGAATTTCAACTTCATCTTCTTTTTGAAGTTTGTATTTGTTAACACCAACAATTGTATATTCACCACGATCAATCATGGCCTGCTTTTGAGCAGCAGATTCTTCAATTTTTAATTTCGGGAGACCTGATTCAATGGCCTTTGCCATTCCCCCAAGATCTTTAACTTCTTTCATGATCTCACGAGCACGTTCAGAAATATCATGAGTTAATTTTTCCATTAGGTATGAACCACCCCATGGATCAACAACATTAGTGATCCCTGTTTCTTCTTGCAGGATGATTTGCGTGTTACGTGCAATTCTTGCAGAGAACTCTGTTGGAAGAGCAATCGCTTCATCAAAGGCATTTGTGTGAAGTGATTGGGTTCCACCAAAAACTGCGGCCATGGCCTCAATTGTTGTTCTAATAACGTTGTTGTATGGGTCTTGCTCAGTAAGTGACCAACCAGAAGTCTGGCAGTGTGTACGAAGCATTTTAGATTTAATATCTTTTGGAGAGTATTCAGAAACGATCTCAGACCAAAGAAGTCTTGCGGCCCTAAGCTTTGCAATTTCCATATAGAAATTCATTCCAATACCAAAGAAGAATGAAAGTCTTGGCGCAAACTCATCAATTTCCATTCCCGCATTAATGGCCGTTTCAATATACTCACGTCCATCGGCAAGAGTATAAGCAAGCTCAAGAGCTGCATCTGCTCCAGCCTCTTGAATATGGTAACCCGAAATTGAAATTGAGTTGAACTTAGGCATATTTTTTGACGTATATTCAAAAATATCTGCAATGATTTTCATCGATGGAGTTGGAGGGAAGATATACGTATTTCTTACCATGAACTCTTTTAGAATATCGTTTTGGATTGTTCCTGAAAGTTTATCTTGTGATACGCCTTGTTCTTCTGCCGCGATAATATAGTTGGCAAGAATAGGAAGAACGGCACCATTCATTGTCATAGAAACTGAAACTTTATCGAGAGGAATACCGTCGAAAAGAATTTTCATATCTTCAACAGAGTCAATTGCAACACCTGCTTTACCGACATCACCCTTAACTCTTGGATGGTCTGAATCATAACCTCTGTGTGTTGCAAGGTCGAAAGCAACAGATACACCTTGTCCACCGGCCGCGAGAGCTTTGCGATAAAAAGCGTTTGATTCCTCAGCAGTAGAAAATCCAGCATACTGGCGAATTGTCCATGGACGACCTGCATACATTGTGGCCTTAGGTCCACGAATGAAGGGTTCAAGCCCAGGCATTGTATTTGTAAAAGGAAGATTCTCAGTATCTTCTTTTGTATAAAGTGGCTTGATGGCTATTTTTTCTTGGGTATCAATAGTTAGTGAAGAGAGCTCTTTACCGCGACATTCTTTTGTCGCTAAATTTTGCCAATCTTCAACTGTTCTCGTTTTAGGAGAGTATTTCTCAGACATACGGTACCTTGTTTTTGAATAATCTGTATTTAGTCTATTTTTAACAAATTATCCCAGATTAGTAAAAAGGTACCGTCAGTTTTTTAGAACCATAAGGCCTTGATAATAGCTTGAACACGGGCCTTAGTCGCCGCTTCGATGCCATGAACAGAGTCCTCAAAGACGATGGCCTCACTGGCATTTGAGCCAAGGCTTTCAAGGGCATGAAGATAGGGGTCGGGCTCAGGTTTAGAATTCTTGGTATCTTGTCTTGTGATAATGCGATCAAAATATTGTTTGAGACCAGAATTTTCTAGGATTGTATGAGTAATACTTCTCTCGCTTGCTGTTACAAGAGCAATCTTAAATCCTTCATTTTTTGCCTTTTGCAAGAATAAATCAATTCCAACAAGTAGTGATGGAATGAGATTCTCTGAATTTAGATATTTATTTAATTCTAAATTTTTACGCTCAACGAAAGTATCGAAGTTTATAGATGGGAAAAGTGCATGATCTTGTTGCAGTTTAAAAAAGACGAGATTGTCTGGCATTCCACAAAAGGCATGAGTGATCTCGTCAGCACTTAGTGGAGCTTTATTTTCAAAATGAGCAATGGTCTCAACAATGGCCTTCGCGTGAAGAATTTCAGTATTGATAATTGTCCCGTCCATATCAAAAAGCAGTGTCGTAACTTTTGGATATGTAGAGATGATTTCTTCGAGTTCAATGAGTTTTTTAGCTTCAAGTATTTTCATAGACAATAAATTAGCACAATAACAATAATTTGAGGCGCTTTATTCGAGGGGAACTGGGAAAAAATGGCTAAATTTCGATCTGTATCGTTTTTAGGGTAGAATAGAGGAGTGAGAGACGTTTAATTCTCCCCTAAGAAGGAGGGCCAAGTCTAATGACGGATGAAAGAACTAGTATCATCTTAGAAACCAGCTTACAGTCATTTTTTTATGACGAACTCCAATCGGTGAATCGAAAGTCTTCTTCACCACTTCCTAATGAAACCATTTTTTATTCTTCTCTCGTTATGGATAAATTTATTCATGCAAAAGAATATTTTGAAGTCGTCGAAGGAAAGGTTCGTGAAAAAACTTTGGGTCTAAAACTTTTAGAAACTCATCACCTTGAGAGTCGCAAAAGAAAAGTAGCACTCCAAGACATCGGGGATACGGCCCTAATGTTATGTGGGTATTTTTCTGATTCGGTAAATGAGAAAATTGTCGATGTGAAGTACTACCACGATGTTGGGATGAGTGCCTATGGGCAACTCAACTCACTTGTGACTTCATTCTATGATGTTCAATATTTCTATAAGAAATTGGCCACACAATTCAATATGCTGACTAGATTGATACAGATTGTACAAAGCTCTCAGAGCTCAAATAGCTCTCAAGATAAGCAAGATGCTATCTATATCATTAATAATGCATCATAAATGAAGTTAATTTTTTTCATGGAAATGACGAAAAGAAACCAATGAAATCACTCGTTATTTTTGTTTTTACCTTCTCATTCATTGTCAGCTGTTCAAACTTCAAAACTGAGGTTCGAAAATCTCGTCGGCCAAGTTCTGTTTCAAACTTTGTGAATTCTTGCGTTGGGACAATTCAAAAATTCTTCGCAATCAATAATGAATTAACACCTGAAGAGATTGCGATAAGATCGCAACTAGACGAAGTTCGTAATATTGACGAGCTAAAAGTTGTACATAAAACACTTTCAAAATTGAAAGAAAAGAGAATAAGAGCAATTATAGAAAGTAGTGAACTCGTTCATGCTCTAAATTTTGATCATCTTGATCGTGATCTCTATTCACAGATGATTAGAACCGGAACATTTACTCCTGAAGAATTTGATATGCTCGGCTTTCCTACAAAAAGGCCATTGAATCAAATAAAATCTTTTAGAAGTATTGGTGTTGAGATTGAAGGACTTCTGGTTGATCCAGCTCACAATACCTATAAAAAAACGGCAGAGAAAATTAAAGAATTTTACGATAGTAAAAAACGCTACGCTACTGTTGAAAAAGAGTACACCTATAACCTAAGTCGTGTGGATGAATATGGTGAGAGCGCACGAATGTCCTATAACTATTATTCCCCAGAGAACACTTCTCTTTATAAAGTTGAAACAAAATACGATAGAAATTTTGAAGTGAAATTTGATGAGACTCTTACGGGATCACCAGAGAACACTTATGGAGTAGAAATCACAAGTCCTATTATTTCAAGACATAGAGATAGAGAATTGTTCGAAGAGTTTTTAACGAAGTTAGATGAAATGAATATTGTTGCCTTTCCTGAAAAAGGAGGAATCCATATTCACATTGGAGCCAGTGATTTAAGCGTTGGTGATTATAAAAAACTTCTTACAAAATTTATGGCAGACAAAGAAGAGCTATACTCACGATTTAAACCAAGTAAAGGTCGAGGTCTCCAAGATGTATTTGTGACAATGCAATTAGAAAAACTAGAAGGTTTTGAGGACATCGCAAAAATTAATACTGTGGACAAGAGAATCTTTCAAAATCGAGGGCCAATAGCTTATATACCGAGACTTGAAACAATTGAGTTTAGGCTTTTCAATTCAACCACGGATCCTGAACGAATCCGTGAGATGATTGATTTTTCTTTGGAATATTTAGATCAAGTAGACAATTAGAATGAGAAGAACCAACCTGCTGGCATTTTTGGTGGATAACACATTCTTACGGCCTGCTCTACAGTAAAGCCCTTTGCTACATATTTCTCAACGCAATCAGAAGCTGCAAGTGAAGAAGTCGCCATAACAATTGATGCAATTAAAATTAGTTTTTTCATAATATTGAATCCCTAGATAAATCGTTAATGAAGCTAACGATGTAAAACACTTCGAGATGAGAATCAACCCCAGTTAGAAAATAGGGTAAAAAGTATAAAATAATTGGCACTCCAGTCTCTTCTAAGTACTTGTAAAATTATGTTTTTTCACTCCCTTTTGGACTCTCTTCAGATAACTTCTATAATTGCTTCTATGAATAAGAATATCGTCAAATCCCAAAAAAATGATCCTCTAAACTTACCCAAAAACGAGCTTTCCCCCCATTTATTTAAGGGTCACGGTATTGAGGTCTATAAATCGCGCTTACTCATCAATTGGTGGGCCATACTTGGTTTGTCATCTGTACTGTTAATAAGTGGCGTTTATATTGGCCATAGAATTACCTATAATCCCAACTTAGATGAAATTGTTTTGAAGCAACAATTGCTATTGGAGAAGCTTGCTAATCAAACAGAAGGACCATCTACATTAGCGTCAGAAGCAATACTTTTAAAAGAGGCGAAAGAGGAATTTTCAAAATCGTTAAAATTAACTTCAGAGGCCAAAGAAAGAGTTATCAGCAAACAACGCGAACAGATCATTCATCTGCAAAAAGAACTCTATGACTCTAATGAAAAATTGCGAAAGACTTCTAGGATACCTGCGAGTTATCTAAGTGGTGGTAAAGAGTCTATTCCGTACAACCCAAAGAACGCCTCCCTATTTGCTCATGAACAGAAACTTTATTATCAAAGTACTGAAAAATTGTATGGAATTGAAAGAGAGAATTTTGTTAAAGGCCACGACATGAGTCTTTATGAGAATCAAGAACAACTAGAGGCCCTAATAATAAAACAAAAGCTCGCCTTAAACGAGCTTGAAGAAAAACATTCTGATGAGAGACTACAGTTTTACAAAAGGGGTTTTAGACTTAAATAGATTACTTTAAAAGCTTAATTGCTGTCTTGTATTCCTCTGTCTTTTTACAAACAACTGCTTTTGTTCCGTAGTACATATTAAGATTGTAAACGAGATCTTCTTCTGCACAGTAAGCGTCCTGTGCAGTCTTGCAAACATTGTTTAGCTTATTTGGATTTAGCTCATATAAATAATCACAAGCGTTCGGCCCTTCATAAATGTCAAAGTCGGACAATTGAGCTTCTTGTTTCGAATTTTTAGATTCAAATTTATTTCCATAACATGCTCTAAGAGCATCCATTGCAGAAACTCTTTCTTGTAATTTATTATAAAAACATTTTGCACTAGCAAAAGATGGTGAGATGTAAATTAGCGCTAAGGCCACTAAGAATGACTTCATTTTAAACTCCAATTTTTTTCTTATTCTTAGTTCGCTTTGTGAACGAATTCAACTAAGTGGTAAAAAATATAAGTTAAAAATCAATCGGAATGGCAGGGACATCATTACAAATGATAGGAATCCCTAGGGCCTGAGTGTGTCGAGCTGTTTCGTCTATAGGAACAGAGTAGAAAAAAGAAATGAAAATAGATTTTAAATAACGATTAATGAGTGCACGTGGAGACTTCATTCCTTTTTGATGGGCCTTTTCGATATGAATAGGTGCCAGCTTTGCGGAGCGAATAATGGCCTCGAGAAAATGGCGAGTTAGACAATTAAATCGAGGTTCTACGGAGAGGTAATCCATCCATTGATATGATGTTTTAATAAGAGAATCATAGGATTCATTTTTAAAAGAGTTTCTTAGGTCTTTGTAAATTTCAAGGCGTTTAATAAATCTGTAGTCTTTGATATGGGGAGCACCATTGTCGTAAATATTTTTAAAAGAAGGTGTTTCATTCATAGAAATTAAATCTTCACAAAATAAATCCAATCCGACCTTTTGATATTTTTTAGCGAGGCCATCAAAAATATAAGAGATGGGAAGCATCTGCTTTTCTAGAGAGATGAGAGCATTCGAAGTTCTAGTTGAAATTCCTTGTGAGAGATCCGTGTAATAAACTTTTCTTTCTTTATTTAATTGGATGGCCTCATTTATGTGTGTGACAATACATTTTTCGTAAGCAAAGGATTTGCCAATAAAAGTTAGAGCTATGAATAAAAAGAAAACTCGTTTCAGATTCATGAACGAGAGATTACCTCATCTATCAAGCTAGGCGAGAGGGTCTGTCTTTTTTTCAGCTTTTATTATCTAAAACTCGCTCCGAAAGGACGTCGCAATTATAGACGGCCCTATAGAATTACATGACTTTCTGACCTGAATTCAGAATGTTACATGGTCGTGTTTGGCCCCTTTTTTGCTTAAATATTAGCAAACAAAGGACTAACAATGAAATACGCACTTGTGCTTACTCTATCGTTCATTTCTTTAAACGGGCATGCATTGCCATTCAAAGAAGCGAAAGAAATCGTCGAAAAAAGAAATAGCGATAAAAATCCAGACAATGATGTGCGCACTGTTGAGGCCTTCATAAAAATGTTACCAAATGATTATCGAGAAATCTTTTCGATGATGACCGACTCAAAAAGCTTGCAAACATCAGATGAGGAAAATCCTCGTATTCTCATGTATGGAAAAGATAGAAGAACTGTTTATACCTTCAATTCTCCCCACGCGACTTCGGGGGGCGATGCCATTGAACTTATGGATACTGTTAGTAAAAATGGTAAAACGATTTTTGAGTTTAGAGAAATAAATTTCAAAGACGGTAAAGTGACATATTCACAGGCCAACCCACAAAAATGTATCCGCTGTCATACTCACAATACAAATGATGTTCAATTTATGAGACCTAATTGGCAGCCTTACAGTAGATGGGATGGGGCGCTTGGGTCGAATGATGATATTCTTGGCCTTTCTTTTGGGAGAGGAAACTATGAGCTTGATCTCTACAGGAAAATGCAACAAGAATTTCCAAACAAAGAACGTTATCGCTTATTAAACCTGGAAACTTTCAATAAAGATGATGGTAAGGTCACGATTCTTTTTGGCCATGCCAATATGACTTTGACATCAGTTTTAACGCAACTCAATTATGAACGAATTATTACGAGATTAAAAACCAGTTCGTTTTACGAATATTACAAATATGCTATTTTTGGTGCATCTGCTTGTCGTATGTTTGACGATGGAAAAGATGATGATTTAGAAAAATTTAAAAATATGTTTTTCCCTCAAGAGATAAAAGAAAAGCATGATCAACGATATACAAAGGCCATGCGCTATGATTGGTTAGATGAATCGTATAGAGTTAAAGGTACAGACTTAGTCATGCCATTGATTAATTATGTCCTAGGTCCTTTGGGAGAGAATACATTTTATTGGTCAATGAATTTCAAACCTAGGCACTTACTCCCAGATCCTCGTTTTCAAACACCAACAGATTCGAGATCAAATTTCCTAGGAGTATTCCTAAATGAAGATAAAGAATTATTAGAACTTTCTGGGAATCGCATTATCCCTCAAGACGTCCACGGACAGATGACGATTAAATCTTCACAAATTCACACTGAAGTGTGCGAGAAGTTTGCTCAAAAGAGTATAGAAAAATTAAATGAGCTTGTTGAAAGCGGCAAGTTGGATTCATACTACGGGAATAGGGCGATATCACTACTTCCAAAAAATATTCAGTCATGCGTTGGCTGCCATAGCGTTGGAGAAGGCTTTGCTCCTGAAATCCCATTTGCTGATGTCGGTAAGTTTAGGAATGCCCTCGATAAAAAATGGAGAGATTACGACAAAACTCTTCTTGAAATGATTCAATATAAAGTTTCAACGAAGCAAATGCCTAAAGGCATTGACATAACAGATCAACAGCGAGAAGAGATTCTACGCTATTTTGAAAATTTACTATAATTCGAGGAAGAGATGACAAATAACGATGTACTAAAAAAATTAAGAGTGGCCCTTTCTTTAAGAGACACAGATATTATTGAGATTTTAAAGCTTGTGGACTTTGAAATTTCTAAAACGGAACTTTCTGCGCTATTTAGAGCAGAGGATCATCCAAATTATAAGCTTTGTGGTGATCAAATCCTTAGAAACTTTCTTAATGGGCTCGTCATCAAAATGCGCGGACCAATGCCCAAAAAATAAATCTAAAAAGCTAAAAAGTGCCACGTTCCCTTAAGACATCTTTAGGGTACATGGCACCCTTTTTTCAAAAATGAATCTTTCTTGGCCAAAGAATATGAAATGATTTATTTTTCAAATTTCGCGAATTAATCACAATGAATGCCAAGAAAAAAGTTAATCAGAACTAATTTATACCCCTATCACGTAACAATAAGATGCAATAACAAAGAGTGGTTCGATGTTCCTCTTCATATTGTATGGAATATTTGTAAAAGAGCATTGTGTAGAGCAAATTCAAAACATCCCGTGAAAGTACAGGCCTTTGTATTGATGTCAAATCACTATCATCTAATGATTTGGACTCCTCTTGCGAATATAGATAAATTCATGTTTGAGCTCAATCGTAGTATTAGTTTTGAAATTAGAAGTAAAACAGGAAGAATTAATAGAATTTTTGGAGATCGTTATAAATGGACTCTTATTGATAATAGCGACTACTACTCAGTAGTGCTTCGATATATTTATCAAAATCCAATTAAGAAGGGGATTGTTGAAATATGTGAGGATTATCCGTTTAGCACTTTAAATTATCTTGTAAAAAATAAATCATTTCCGTTAGAGCTTCACACTAGAGATACTTTAGAACTTTATCAGAAGAATTATTTTAACTGCTCGCGATCTCTCTCCAACAGAGAAGAGTTTTCAAAGTCGTTTACACGATCAACTTTTAAACCTCCAAAGTGCCATGTTCCCTAAAGATGTCTTAAGGGAACGTGGCACCTAAGTTTTCGAAATATTGAATAACCTCTTCTCTTTGCATTGGTGTTAGAGAAATCCCTAGTGGCATTCTTCCTGTTGAAACTTTGTATTTTACAAGCTCAAGCAACGTAGCCCCTCGACCTTGCCATTCATTTGGTAGTGCTTGTTTTAGGATATTCTCATCATAAAAAGGAAGCTCTGGTGCGAAGAAGCTACCAACACTGTGACAACCAATACATGACTGAATATTTTTATTAGGAAGTTTTCTAAAATCATTCTTATAGAAGCTCAAGTAGTCCTGAGTCTTTAAAAATTCTGTTAATGTTTTCTGGCTGATGGCCGCTAGCTCTTCACAGGCCATATCGTTCAGGGATTCTCCAAGAGACACATCTTGGCCATGAAGATTCGCCCACTGCACTCTTTGTCGTACAACTTTTCTAAGCTCACGATCTTCCTTGTTAAATACGCCCGCAAGATTCATGCGCGAGTTTGTGACTGTTTGAAAGCGTGGGTCAGGTAAAATATGGCGAGGCATGAAATTCATTGACCAGTAGAATGTATTCTCCCCTAGAGGTCCAAGAATATAGTTAATTAAAGGCATTACGGGACTAGCGCTTGATACTTGAAAATTTTCATTTAAAAAGTCGTAGCGCATATCTTTTGTAAACTTGCCATCATGAAGGGCAATAAGCTCTTTTGGTAAAAAATCCTTTTTGAAAGCTTCAATATCACCGTCACGACCGCGGCCATACTTCTCACAAGAATTGGCGCCGTAAAGAGCATATTTAAAATAAGGATAATAACTTGCATTCATCAGACGAGTTACGATGCGTTCATAATTTAATTGAGTGATAACAGATGTAAGCGCACTGTTGGCATGACCAGTAAGGGTTGTGTGGCCAAAGTCTTGAACAAAATTATTGATATTCAAAAAACGGTATCTTTTCTTTGTTGGAAAAGATTTTTGCATTTCTCTATAGGCCTGAAGTTCTTTTTGACCATCTTCAGAAGGTAGGCCTAAGACGTCATCATTTGATCCAAGGGCCCCTTGCCATCTGAAAAATGGCTGCCAGTTAGGTCTCATATACTGTTCATCAAGAGTATTATGCGTGTGACACTTAATACACTTTGCAGGATTTGGTTCAGAAAAACTTACCTTACCGTCATTGAAGGCAATTTCTCTAAATTGAAAAACTGTTTTGTCTCCATCTTTTACAGTATCCATTAACTCAATGGCATTTCCACCGCTGTAAGACATTTCACTGTTAAAAGTATAAATTGTTCTACGGTTAAGCCCATACATGATGACCCTTGGATTCTTAGAATTTGAAACCTGAAGGCTCTTCGACTTAATCATGAGAGCAAAATTATTCTTATAGTCTTCTGGAAGTACATTAATAAAATCTTCAACCGTTTTAATGTCATTGTTGGTGTCGGCATCGCTATTGTTTTTTTCAATAAGTTCTTGGGCCTCATTAAAAGAAAAGGCAAATGCTTGTGAAGTGAGAATATATAAAGAAAGAATTGCAATTAATTTCATCAATCAACCTAAAGTTTACTTAGTAAAACACTTCTACTGATTTAGCACTTTGCTTATTGTTTTAGAACAAAAAATCAACATCTTTTAAAAAGTTTTAAGGTAACCCTATGAAATTAAGAAGATATAAAAGTGCCACGTTCCCTTAAGGCATCTTTAGGGAACGTGGCACTTATAATTAAGCGTCTGAGCGACCAACAACAACTGAGGCCCATTTTTTAGATAGGATCTTCTTCACTTGTTTTTGGAAATCGGCGTATTTTAGATCGTTAATTTCTTTGTTCGATCTGTGGTAATAGTCCACACCTTGTCCTTGTAGAGTTGGAACAGCGTAGATATTGGCGTAGTCCTCGTTTGTTTGAACACCAATAAGGTTATTACCTTCAATCATTACTTTAATACGATCAAATTCTTCTTCAGTAAGACCGTTGTCTCTAATTTTTCCGATGAGGTCTTTAATGGCCTTGAATGCTGCCGGAACTTTATCGTGACCTGAGGCCATGTAGATTCCCCAGTATCCACCTTCAAGGGCGTTGAAGTGTACAGGTTGAGCAGCATAGCAAAGGCCTTGTCTGTCACGAACTTCTACGAAAAGTTCACTTGATTGACCAGATAGGTGGGCCGTGAGCATTTTAAGAACAGTATTGTCTTTTGAGTTAAGAGCGCCTGCACTTGTTCCGTAGAAGATTTGCGTCTGCTCTCTTTCAAATGGAATATACTCATGCTTGAATGATGATTTGAATGGCTTAACTTTTACTGCTACTTCTTTTCTCGCTTTTAGTTCTTTTGTTCTAGAATTTACAAGCTCGATAACATCTTCAAGAAGAAGGTCTCCACAATAAGTGAAAAGAAGCTCTTTCTTTTTCATATTCTTATCGTGTAGGGCACAAATATCTTCGCGTTTAATTGATTTAATACTCTTAGCTGTACCATTTACATTTAGAGCGTATGGGTGTGAGCTAAAAATCATTTTATTGAAGGCCCTGAAACAGTGACGTACTGGATCTTCTTTCTGGCTTTCAATCCCTCTTAGAGTAATTGATTTTTCCTGCTTTAATTGATTGGCCGCAAATGCAGGATTAATAAAACAGCCTAGGAAGTGAGTTAATAACTCTTCCGCATGTTCTGTTTGTCCGTGCATTGTCATACCGTAGGCGTTCTTTCCAGTGAAACCTGAAAGTGAGGCAGACTTATCTTCAAGATCGGCCTTCAACTTTTCGTAAGACATACCTTTGTATGATTTTGCAATGGTTGCTGCAAGAAGGTGATGGATACCGTTATTTTTTTCAGTCTCCTCAGTTATTCCACCTTTAACATAACCGTGGAATACAAATGTTGGAGTCATTGGGTTGTAACGATAGAGAAGTTTAATACCTTCTTTTAGTTTTACCACTCTTACTTGTTGATCATACTTTGATTTTTCAGCTTTGATCACATCTGTTTTTTTCTTCGTCCCTTTCGAAAGATTTGCGATATTGTCTTGAAACTTTTTAAGCTCTTTTTTCACTTCAGCAGTTTTCACTTTTTTAGGAACTTGGAAGCTGATGTGGTAGGGGCGAGAAAGAATATTTTTAATAGCACTGTTAACTTCTTTTACCGAAGTTCTCTTTATTCTTCCAAGGAATACGTCATCGCTGTTTTCATCACCTGTTTGAACGTAGCTTGATCCCATAGAAAACGAGAATGATTCTAGAGATTCTCTATCGTAAAGTTTTGAAGCAATGTACTGATTTTTTATTTTTTGGATTTCTTCTTTTGTGAAACCATTGTTGAAAATTTCAGTAAATATTTGATTCAATTTCGCGAGAACTTTTTTGAAGTTTTCTTCTGGGAAAGAAACTCTTAGTAAGTGAACCCCACCCTTGGCCATAAACATTGTCGAGCTGGCGCATGAGTTTGATAGAGTTCCATCAAGAATGAGGCTCTTGTAAAGTCTAGATGTTTCTCCGTGACCAAGTGTACTGTAGGCCAAATCTTCAGCCGCAGCTTTATAGTCATCGTACTCAGGAGCTTGAGTTGAAAGGGTAAGAGTCATCATTCTTACATCTTTATTGTGCACCTCAATTTGTGCTTTATTTTTAAGTTTGAATGATGGAAATATTGAAGCATCACCAGTTGGCATCGAGAACTTTTCGATTTCTTTTACAATCTCATTACGTTTTTCTAAATCACCAGCAACAACGAGAAATGAATTTCCTTGGTTGTAGAATTTATTTCTGAAGTAATGAAGTTGTTCTTGAGAGAAGTTTTTGATTGTATCTTCTCTTCCAAGAATTGGGTGAGCATAACCACCTTCAAAACAGCTTCCTTGAATTTTTTGGAAAGCATACTGGTTTGGATTATCTTGTGAACGTCTATATTCTTCGAAAACAACGCCTCTTTCTGGTTCAAGATCTTCTTGAAGAAACATAGGGTTTGAAACCATGTCCATAAGAATATCGATCGTTTTCTTAATGTGTGAGTTTGGCGTATTAATATAGTAGCAAGTGTAATCAAATGAAGTGAAGGCATTAATTTCTCCACCATAAGACTCTACATCGTGAGCAATTTGAGCACCTGGACGAGTTTTTGTACCTTTAAAGAACATATGTTCTAAAAAGTGAGCGATCCCTTCATTTGACTTTTCTTCCAGTGCACTTCCTGCTCTGAACCAAATTTGGACAGAAGCGGCCGTGGCACCTGGAGAGTCAATCAATATCGTTTCAAGGCCATTGGCCAATTTCATTTTTTCGTAATTCATAGTTTTACTATCCTTCTTTTTTCTTCTGAGATATAGAATAGCCTAAACCTAGCAAAAAAGCACAATGCAAAATTTGAATATTGACGGACTCTACATTCATTTCCCATTTTGTCGCCATCTGTGTAATTACTGCGACTTTTACAAAAAAGTCCCTACACAAAAAGCAGAAGAAGTGGCCAAATTTGAGAATCTTCTCGAAGAGTCTTTTCACGTTCATAAACAAACTTTAGATCACTACGGATACTCCTTCGCGCCGTTAAACACTGTCTATTTTGGTGGTGGGACGCCTTCATTGTGGGGTGCTGATGGTGCAAAATTCTTGCAGAACTTTTTCATTCGCCACAATCTTTCAATGCGTGAAGATGGAGAATTTACCCTAGAAGTAAATCCTGGATCATGGACCGAGGAAGGCCTTCAGGCATTTAGAGAATTTGGTATTAATCGCTATTCGCTGGGGATTCAGTCATTGCGTTCAGATTTTATCAAAGTACTTGATCGTGTTCATACACTACAAGATGTCTATGATACTCTCGATTATTTTGGAAAGAATGATTTTAACTTCTCTGTGGATTTTATGCTCGGTCTGCCAATGTCAGTTGAGCTTAAAAGAGATGTTCTTTCTGAGCTAGAAGAAATTTTAAAATACAATCCTAAACACATCAGTCTTTATATTTTAACTGTGAAGGGTGCTTACGTTCATATTGATAAACTTCCTGATGAAGAGTGGATTGAGAAAGAGTATCTTGCTGTTTCCCAATATTTGAAAGAGCGAGGCTATATCCACTATGAAGTGAGTAACTTTTCAAAACCAGGTTTTGAGTCAAAGCATAATATGGGGTATTGGCAATCCAAATCAATTGCGGCCCTAGGTCCATCGGCAACGGGACTTCTAAGTGAAGTCGGTCTTCGCTACAAATGGAAGACAACAGGCCCTTCATTTGTCGAAGAAAAGCTCTCTGCACAAGAGATTCGTCTTGAAAAAATATATATGGCCCTTAGAACTACTTTGGGACTTTATCCTCATAGAGAGTTTTCTCCTGATATTGCAAAAAATGTATTGGAGAAGGCACGTGATTGGCAGGCCAGAGGGCTTGCTCAAATAAATAAGGACCATATCGTTTTAACATCTAAAGGATATTTGTTGCTAGATAGCCTTATGGATGATCTTTTTATCATTGATAAAACTCTATAATTATAGATACTTGTATCTCCTGTTTTATTTTTTTTCACCACCACCATTGACACTGGGCCATGAGGTCCCATCTTGAGTCTGGATACGATATTAATGACGCAATGAGGAAAATGTAATGAGCGATACGCAAAATGAATTTCAAAACGAAGAAGTAAAAACTGAAGCTAGCGAGGCCATGAAAGAGGCCAAAGAAGCTATGGAAGAGGTGCGTGAAATTCATGAAGAAGTTGAAGAGTTAAAAGAAGAAATTTCAGCAGAGAAAAAAGAATTAGAAGATTTTAAAAACAAGTTCTACTACCTTGCAGCTGAAATGGAGAATATGAAAAGACGCCATGACAGAGATCTTCAAAACAACGTTAAATTCGGTAATGAAAAAATCCTAAAAGGACTTATCGATGTTGTGGATAATTTAGAGAGAACTCTTCAAGCGATCGAAAAAGATGAAGATGATAAAGTAAAAAATATTTTTACTGGTATTGATATGGTGAGAAACCAATTTCTTGATGTTCTTAAGTCAAATGGTCTAGAGGTGATTGAAGCAGTTGGAAAAGAATTTGATCCTAACTTCCACGAGGCCCTAGCTCAACAACCAGCTGAAGGGAAGAAAGACCAAGAAGTTATTCTAGAGTATCAAAGAGGGTATATCTTAAACGGAAGAGTGCTTCGCGCATCTAAAGTAGTAGTAGCTAAAAATTAATTTATATATTTAAGGAGACAGAAAATGGGAAAAATTATTGGAATCGACTTAGGAACAACAAATTCATGTGTAGCCGTTCTTGAAAACGGTAAATATAAAATCGTACCAAATGCTGAAGGACACAATACAACTCCATCAGTAATTGGTTTCGCTAACAATGGTGAAGTACTTGTAGGTCAAGTTGCAAAAAGACAAGCTGTAACAAACCCTGCAAAAACACTATACGGGATTAAGAGACTAATCGGACGTAAAGCTGATACAGCAGAAGCTAAGAAATTTGCTTCAGTTGCTCCGTTTGAAATTTTTGCAAACAAAAACGGCGATGCTTGGGTAAAAGTTGATGGAAAAGAAATGTCTCCACAAGAAATCTCTGCAAAAGTTCTTCAAAAACTGAAGAAAGCTGCTGAAGACTATCTTGGTGAAACAGTTTCTGAAGCTGTAATTACAGTTCCTGCATACTTCAACGATGCTCAAAGACAAGCAACGAAAGATGCCGGTAGAATTGCTGGCCTAGAAGTTAAAAGAATTATCAACGAGCCAACTGCTGCTGCTCTAGCTTACGGTTTAGAGTCAAAGTCAGATAAGAATATTGCAGTATTCGACCTAGGTGGTGGTACGTTCGATATCTCAATCCTTGAAATTACATCTGACGGTGTATTCGAAGTAAAAGCAACTAACGGGGATACATTCCTTGGTGGGGAAAACTTTGACGAAGAAATTATTAATTTCTTAGCAGAAGAATTCCAAAAGTCAGAAGGTATTGATCTAAGAAAAGATCAAATGGCCCTACAAAGACTAAAAGAAGCAGCTGAAAAAGCTAAGCACGAACTTTCAAACGTTCAAAGCACTGATGTAAACCTACCATTCATTACTGCTGATGCTTCTGGTCCAAAACACCTTAACCTTCAACTTTCAAGAGCTAAGTTTGAAAGCTTAATCGCTAAAGACATTGAGGCCCTTGCTAAGCCATGTTTAACTTGTCTAGAAGACTCTGGTCTATCTAAGACTGAAATTGACGAAGTTATTCTAGTTGGTGGTTCAACAAGAATCCCAGCTGTTCAAGCTAGAGTAAGAGAAATCTTCGGAAAAGAACCTTCAAAAGGTGTTAACCCTGATGAAGTTGTTGCTGCTGGTGCTGCAATCCAAGGTGGTGTACTTGCTGGTGACGTTAAAGACGTACTACTTCTTGACGTAACTCCACTATCACTTGGTATTGAAACTCTTGGTGGTGTACTAACTAAACTTATTGAGAAAAACACTACGATTCCAACTAAGAAATCTCAAGTGTTCTCAACTGCTGTTGATAACCAACCAGCTGTTACAATCCACGTTCTTCAAGGTGAGCGTGAGTTTGCAAAAGATAACAAAACTCTAGGACGCTTTGACCTTGCTGGTATTGCTCCAGCTCCAAGAGGTGTTCCACAGATTGAAGTTATCTTTGACATCGATGCCAACGGTATCGTGCACGTATCAGCTGTTGATAAAGCGACTAACAAATCTCAAGAAATCAGAATCACTGCTGGTTCAGGTCTTTCTGAAGATGAAATCGCTCAAATGGTTAAAGATGCAGAACTTCACGCTGCTGAAGATAAGCAAAGAAGAGAAGTTGTTGACGCTAGAAATGGTCTAGACGCTCTTATTCTAAGCGTAGAAAAAATGATTAAAGAAGGTGGAGATAAGATTGCTGCCAACGATAAAACAGAACTAGAAGCTGCAATCACAGAAGCTAAGGAAAAATTAACTTCTGAAAACCTTGATGAACTAAAAGCTGCAAATGAGAGACTACAAAATGCTTCTCATAAAGTTGCAACTCAAATGTATCAACAAGGTGGAGCTCCAGGTGCTGAAGCTGCACAAGGTGCAGGAGCAAACCCAGGAGCTGAAGCTGGTGCCAACAAAAATGACGATGATGTTGTAGACGCTGACTTTAAAGAAATCTAATTTTTAATTATGGAGGATGAAGGTACCAGTGGTTTTGAAAAAAGCTGCTGGTACCTTTTCTTGTTGATATGAGCAAAAGAGATTATTACGAAGTCCTTGGCGTTCAAAAGGGCGCTTCAAAGGATGACATTAAAAAGGCCTACCGAAAGCTGGCCATGCAGTATCACCCAGATAGAAATCCGGGCGATGATGCTAAAGCAAAATTTCAAGAAGCTTCAGAGGCTGCTGAAGTTCTCTTAGATGATGGTAAGAGAAAGAGCTATGATCAATTTGGTCATGCTGGAGTTAACGGTCAAGGCGGCTTCGGCGGTTTTGGACAAGGTGGTTTCAGTGGTGACTTCGGCGATCTTGGTGATATTTTCGGCGACATCTTCGGAGATATTCTTGGAGGTGGCAGAAGACGTGGCGGTTCTCGTCGTTCTGGAAGACCTGGTAATGATCTACAAATGGTTCTTAATGTTTCTTTCGAAGAAGCGGCCTTTGGTGGTGAGAAAACGATTAGCATTACAAAGCTTGTTCAGTGTGAAACTTGTCACGGATCGGGTGGAAAAGACGGTGCTAGACCATCTACATGTGACATGTGTCACGGTGCTGGTGAAGTAAGACGTCAACAAGGTTTTTTCACTGTTGCTTCTACATGTCCTAAGTGTCACGGCTCTGGTCAAATGATCAGTGACCCATGTGGAACTTGTCATGGTGATGGAAGAAAGAGAAAGAGTGTTGATCTTGCTGTTAAAGTTCCAGCAGGAATTGATGATGGTCAAAGATTAAAGTTAAGCGGAGAAGGTGATTCTGGAGCACAAGGTGGACCAGATGGAGATCTTTACGTTGTTATTCAAATTGATGAGCACCAGATCTTTACAAGACATGGCTTCGATATTCATTGTACAGTACCTATTAGCTTTTCTCAGGCCGCGCTAGGCGCAGAAATTGAAGTGCCTACACTTGATGGTAAAGTTGCAGTTCAAATTCAATCGGGAACACAATCAGGTAAGAAAATGAGATTGAAAGGAAAGGGAATCACTAAACTTGGTGGATATGGCCAGGGTGATTTAATACTTTCAATTCATGTTGAGACACCGACAAAACTATCTGGTGAACAAAAAGAACTTTTCAAAAAGTTAGCGGAGCTTGATCAGGGATCATCAAATCCAATGAGTCGTGGCTTCTTTGATAAAGTAAAAGAACTTTTTCAATAAATAAAAAAACCAGCGGTAACTAAACCGCTGGTTTTTTTCTTACTTTTTCTTCAATGAAACATAAACCATCGTCTGATTCAAAAGCACATAAGCAATTTCACCAAAAGTCATAGGTCCTTTAATTTCACCAGTCTTTTTGCCTTCTAATTCTGCATATAAATAGTTCAAGATACAATTACATGAGTAAATGGGCGAAACATTATGCGAATTAACTTCGGCCGTAAATTCTTTCTCATAATTTGCAACCTGTGTAGCAAGCTTATACGGTGTGTTTTGAAAAACTGGGGCATAGAGATTTACCTTCTTGGCCTCATGATCTAGCGCTTGGAAACTTACGTTAATCATCGCACCAGAATAGTCGGCAACAAGGGGTTGTTCGAGGCTGATATTTTTTGATGTGAGGTAATCATAAAAATTTACTGATTCACCGTTTACCAGAGCATTATCGATGACAAAACCATCGTTTGGAAATTCGATAGTATCTCCATCTCCTTGTTTGAAGAGATTGATGATTTCGATTTGTGCCGCGTATGCATCGTCAAGTTCGACATGCATAACAATAGCATCTTCACTTGAAGGCTCTAGTGTAGCCCCATTGAAAATGATTGGTTTTACTGATGCAAGATCATCTAAGTGAACACCCGAAATCCAGCCCACAAGAGGAGAGTTAAATAAACTTGGATAAGTCATAATTTCGTTAGCGTATTTGATGTGAGTTTCACTCGTTGCGGGAATGATAATAAAGGAAACACCATTTTTCGGATAATCATCAGTGATTTTTTCAAGTTCATTACTTTTGTATTGTTTGATTGAAACAGACTTACATTCAGTAGGAAGAACGGTAACAAAGTACTTGTCGCGAATGCAGGCCCCGCCTTCGTCTCCCATAAAGTAAGGAATACTTCCAGCAATCCAATTTCCCTTTGGTAGACCTTTGAATAAGGCCTCATCTGCAGCAATTAATAAATTCTTGCCAGTATTAATTAGGTCGATGACCTCTTCTTTAGAGTAGAAATTTTTCATATATGCCCCTTTGTTATTTAATTAGGTTGAGATCGGCCTGAACGATATTGATATTTTTTTCAAAGAAACTGTGAGCAATATCAACGGCCTCTGCTTCAATCGCGGCATCTTTATTTCGCATCATCTGCTTTATACGTGTGTACATCATTTTTGTCGCAAGACAGGAAAAAGAATACTCCTGTTCTGAATTGACAAATTTTTTCCAAATTGGATCAGTCTTTGTTGGAACCATTTAAACCTCATTTAGGAATTGAATTGATAATTTTTGGTTTGCGACATTTTGTTCGAGGTCGAAAATTTTTTTTTAAAAAAAAGAGAGAAAATTGAAAAATATAAGGATAATGAACATTTATATTTAGTATCTTTAGATGTATATCTGACTGTAATTATGAAGATTTGCAGGCATTTTTTTTATTCTGGCAAAAAATAGTGCTGTAGAGTGAAATTTATTTTTAACGAACATTACTCTATCTTTTACCTCGGTTATTCTGGTTAAAGAGTAAGCAAATTGGTTTCGCTGATATTTGACTGTTAAAAACAGCAGCACTGCCGTAAAATATTTTCAAGAATTTAAGTGGAGATTATTAATGGGTTTTAACTCAAAGGTTCTATTTTTATCTATTATCCTTTCAGCTCTTCTTCTTGGATCATGTGGTGGAATATCAATGATCTCTCGTGGTAGCTCGAAAGACTATTATTCGAAAGATTTTTTGGATCAAGTTTCTCTTATAAAAGAAGATTTCAAATTCGGAAGAACAGATCTGGCCATGTCTAAATTAAAAGGTATGAACGATCAAATGCTACTTCCTGCTGAAGCGGCCATGAAGCGCAACCTCATGGGTGTTATTCTTTTTGGAAAAGAAGATTTTGAACAGGCCGTTTATAATTTTAATTTGGCCCTTTCAACTTCTCGTCTCGACCCAGCTCTTAATGCTCAAATCCAATTAAACCTAGCGAGTACATATTATAAGATGGGTCTTTTAGATAAGACAATGTCAGTATTACTACTTTGCGACTTTAAACAGCTAAATGATGAAGAAGCGACGAAGTTCCACAAGTTAAAGCATAAGACAGCAAAAGAGATGGGACAAGAAAGAGTCGCACTTGAGTCACTAGTTTGGCTACTTAAAGGAAAGAGCACTCTAACTGAATTAAAGAGTGAGTCTTATTTTGAATCTCTGCAATCAGAGTTTTACAAATTGAGTAATAGTGAAAGACTTCGTTTCATAGAAAAATTTGATGGCGATGATATTTTCTTAATTGGATACCTTGCCTATTTAGAGGCAGAGAAACTTTACTACCAAGGTGAGAAAAGCAACGCTAAAGACCTGCTTAGCTGGATGAAAGATAAGTTTGAAAAGTATCAAGAGCTTGAAATTCTCGCGAATAATTTTACGGCGAGAATAGAAAATTTCGCAAAAATGAATCACTACAATATTGGTATTATTCTTCCATTGTCGGGTGAAAAAGCAAATTTTGGTAAAAGAGCAATGCTTGGAATCGATAATGCTTTTAGAACATTTTTTAAATCTGTTGGCATGAATAAGCCTTACCAAATCTTTATTGAAGATTCTTCTGGTTCAGCTGCCGTTGGGGCCCACAGAGTTAAAGAGTTAGTTGAAAAGCATCACGTTTCAGCAATCATTGGTGGTCTATTCTCAGATGAGGCCCAAAAAGAGTACCTAGAGGCCAGGAAAAATGGTGTGTTCTTTGTATCTTTGTCACAAATTTTCTTACCAAAAAATAGAAAAGATCATCTTCTAGTAGAGGTTCCTGGTTCAATTGAATCTCTTGTAAGTAAATTATTTGATGAAAAAATGTTGAACCACTTCGGAAAAAGAGCGGCCATCATCTACCCACAATCGGAAAGAGGTCAATCTTACGTTGATGAGTTTTGGCGTTTAGCAAAAGAAAATGGTGTAAGCGTAAATGGGGCCTACTCATTTGATAAAGAGTCGACAGACCATAGAAAGACTGTTCAAAAACTTTTAGGTCTAAAGTTTAAGCGCGAAAGACAAGAAGAGTTTGATTTATTTAATGAGATCTACTCACTAGAAAAAAGCTCTTCAATCAGACGTATTCAAGTTTTAAAGCCACAAGTTGATTTTGATTGGGTCTTTATCCCTTCATTTCCACGTGAGGCCCTACAGATTGTTCCATCGTTCTCATACTATGATGCCTTTAATGTTAACGTTATTGGTGATCCATCATGGAGATCGAAAACATTATCAGAAGAAAGTTATAAGCTAGGACACCTAAGTTTCATTGGTGATGATATTACAACTATCCCAGATGAGTTTAACCAAAAGTTCTTTGATCTTTATGGCAAAAGACCACTGTTGGTAGAAATCAGAGCACACGATTCATTGAAGATCATCTACTCTCTATTGAAAGATGGACAGTATGGATCACGCGATGAACTTGATGTTGTGATTAGAAGTAAAGAAACACTTCAAGGAATTTCGGGAAGTTGGCAGCTTAAAGATGGCGTTTGGATGAAGAATCTTGTGCCACTGCAGATGCGTCGCGGCAAGGTTGAGCCTTTAGTATTGCAAAACAAGACAATGCTTGAAGATCAAAATCTAGAAGTGAAAAATGAAAATGCAGAACAGGAAAATGGAGAAACTAAAAAGTAAAAGCTAGGCTTTTACTTTTTAGCTGCTTGAATTCTTTTTTGGATTCTAGCTTTTTTCTTAGCTTGAGCTTTCTTTCTGTTCATTTTTAGTTCTGATTTTTTACGACCCATACCCATGACAGTATCCTTTTGCTATGTGTTATAAATGCACTGATTGATAATCCTACGCATTCTGTTAAGATTTGACAAGAAAAAAGAGAAGGTCCTGTAAAAGGCACATAAACGAAAAAAAGTGTTTTTATTTATCTGTTTATAAGAGTTGTCAACAATTACAGGTAAATGGTAAATTTTATAAGAATAACGTAATGGAATACAAAGGTTGGATTATGGCCAAAAAGAAGGCTACAACTGCAACGACAAAAGCGACTAAGACTGCTGTTGCAAAAAAGACTAAAACGACACCTAAAAAAATATCAAAGTCGGTTACTGCCAAAACTTTGAAAAAATCTATTGAAAAAAATCTTTCTGAAGTTAAGAAGGCCACAAAAAAACAGGCCAGTGCACTTGACGAAAAAAGAGCTCAACTTCGCGCTAGAAGAATTCATTGGAACGATGAAAAAAAGAAAATCGCAATTGATATGCTTGAGAGATATACAGGTCATAGAATTGAAGATTTTCAACAACAAATTATTCTTACAAACTTTCACTACTATGTTGAAAGATTCAACTCACTACTAGACGACAATATTTATACTCAAGGTTCAGCCTTCAAAGCTTCTTCATCGAAAAAAGCAAGAGTAACAATTATCGAGTTTGGTGTAGGGGCTGCAATGGCCGCACTTATTGGAGAGTTGATTTCTGTCGTACAACCGAAGGCCGTTTTATTTTTAGGTCTAGCTGGTGCAGTACACGACTCATTAAAAGTAGGAGACTTCGTTTTACCGATAGCTTCTATTAGAGCAGAAGGGGTATCAAGTCACTTCTTGCCAACTCAAGTTCCAGCACTTCCAACTTTCAAAGTTCAAAAATTTGTTTCTCAAATTCTAGTAGAACATGAAATGGATTATAGAACAGGAACGATTCATTCAACGGATTACCGTTTCTGGGAATTCGATGATGACTTTAAAACTAAACTGATTGAAGAAAGAGTTCTTGCTGTTGAAATGGAAACTGCGGCCTTGTTTACTGCATGTTTTGTAAGTAAAGTTAATATTGGTGCATTACTACTGATTTCAGATTGTCCTTTGAAAAAAGGTGGAATCAAAACTAAGAAATCAGCTAAATCTGTATTTAGAAAATATACTGATCTTCACATTGAGTTAGGAATTGAGGCCATGGCCGATATTGCAGACCGAGGTGAAAATATCAGACACTATCACTGGTAAAAAATTAGAGAGAAGGGATACGAGATGTTAAAAAAAGTATTAGATTGGTTTTCAAATGATATTGCAATCGACCTAGGAACAGCAAACGTTCTAGTTTACGCAAAAGATAGAGGAATCATTGTTAATGAACCTTCTGTTGTAGCTGTTCACACAGGTGTTAAAGGTCAGAGTAAAGTTCTTGCTGTTGGTAAAGAAGCGAAGGACATGCTTGGTAGAACTCCAGGATCAATTAAAGCAATTAGACCAGTTAAAGATGGTGTTATTGCTGATTTCGAAGTTACTCAAGCAATGCTTAAATACTTCATTCAAAAATCTCTTGCAGGTTCTAAACTTGTTAAGCCAAGAATTATTATCTGTATCCCATTTGGAATCACTCAGGTTGAGAAACGTGCTGTAAAAGAATCTGCTGAACAAGCAGGGGCCAGAGAAGTTTACTTGATTGAAGAGCCAATGGCAGCAGCTATCGGAGCAGGTCTTCCAATCACTGAACCTTCTGGAAATATGATTGTTGATATTGGTGGTGGTACTACTGAAGTAGCCGTTATCTCTTTAGGTGGTATCGTTTACTCACAATCAGTTAAAGTAGCTGGTGATAAATTTGATGAAGCTATCGGTTCATATATTAAGAAAAAATATTCTCTTCTAATTGGAGAGAGAACTGCAGAGCAAATTAAAATCTCTATTGGTAACGCTTACCCATTTGATGATGAAGTTAAGACTTTTGAAGTTAAGGGTCGTGACCTAATTGCTGGAGCTCCAAAAATCATCGAAGTAACTTCTGATGAAATTAGAGATGCTCTTGCGGATCCAATTGCGGAAGTTGTTGAAGCGATTAAAGTTTCTCTAGAAAAAACTCCTCCAGAACTTGCTGCTGATATCGTTGATAACGGTATTATTCTTGCTGGTGGTGGATCACTTCTAGCGAACCTAGATATTCTAATTAAAGAAAAAACAGGACTTCCAGTATCATTAGCTGAAGATCCATTAACTTGTGTTGTAAGAGGGTGTGGAAAAGCGCTTGAGTCGCTTGATCTTCTAAAGCAAGTAACTACACTTTCGTAGTTTTGTAGAAATTTCTTTCAAGGATGAGAAAAGATGCCAGGAGGCCTCGCTACAAGATTTCAGGAATTTCAAATTTCTGAAATTATTCCGAAAATTGCTCGCGCAATTAGAGAACAAAAGAAAATTAAAATCTGGAAAAAAGAGGAAGGAGTCGCTTCCTCTTTTTTGCTTTCTTTAGATGGCAATCAGCTAATATTTGAAAAATTCCCTGACTTCATTAAAGATGAAGATGAATTTCTCTTCAGCTTCTCTCTAGATGAAATGACTTATTTGTGTAAAGGATATGTTCTCGATTTAGTGGACGGTCTATGCAATGTGAGTGGGAAAGTTTATCGAACAGAAAAAAGAAGTAAGGAGAGACTTCTAACTTATCCAACACACAGAATTTTTATTTCATTTTTCATTAAGAATCAGGCCGATGGTGGTAACGTCCTTTCCTTCCAAGGTCACAAGAATAGTGAGTTAAAATTTTTAAAGGATTTTGATTCAGAAAATCCAACTCCAATGCAATTCAGAGTAGTCGATCTCTCTATGGAGGGGATGTCTATTTTCGCCAATAAATTTGAAGCACCGTTTTTTGAAGAAAGAATTGGAAATTATGTCGATGTCCTAAATCTTCTATCATTCGAAAACAGAGAAATTCAACTCGAGGGTTTAAAAGTAATCTACTCTGTGGATTATATGAATCCGAGGGCAAAAGATGCTTCGATGAAAAAAATTGGCCTTCAATTTGTGAAGAATGAATTTATCACTGACTTTTTACAAGATAAAATTGATTCAGGTGAATATCTCGTGGAGACAGAAGAACAATTTGAATTGTTTTTAAATGATTTAGGGGAATAGTATGCTTAAAAGAGTATTATTGCCACTTTGTTTGGTGTTACTTGGTTCATGTGCAACAAATCCATCTAATAATCTAATTTCTAAAGAAGAAAAATCTTTTAGATTAGAAGATAAGAATGGAGAGTTTCTCATCAAGAGAAAAAGAGTATTTAAAGAGAATAAAAATATTCTCGTTGTTTCTAGAACAATTTATTCTGATACAACGGCAACTGCTAAAGTTTTAGAAAAATCAGCAACAGGTAGTACGCCAGGATTGTTTAAAAATAGAAAAATGTTACGTCCAAACTCTTCATACTATGAAGTATGGTTTGATGGAAAAAAATATCTATCTTCTTCAAAAATAAATATTAAAAGAAAATCATTAGAATATCTTCTCGATTCACCTGAAGCTCAGTGGAAAGGTCAAAGAGAGTATCCATTCCCGCAAGATAGTGATGTCTTTTGCTATTATAATCAGGTCATCGAATGTATCGGTTATACAGGTTTTTTTGAATCGGCCATTAAAGAGTCGACGGGAATTAAAAAGTTCTACATTATTTGGGACGGCTTTCCTTACTATGAAGAATTATATCTCAATATGCCAAACACTCCGTTTGAAATGGCCGAAATGAGCTTCGATGGAACAACTCCTGAAGGGTATTATCGCTTTTCACTTAAAACTGGTGAAAATCTACAATTTTATTTTTTGAATAAGAACTTTGAGATCAAAAGACATTTCTGGGTTGCTCAAGGCATAACAATTATTGATAAAGAATCTTAGGT
>NZ_AUNE01000025.1 GCF_000447755.1 Bacteriovorax sp. BSW11_IV
GTGAATTCGAAAACTTGAGAAAAGATTTAGAGAATACTATTGAATTAAAGCTAGTAACACAGAAATACAAAGTATCTTCTTCTGAAGAAATACATTTAGTTTTAGATATTCTATCTTGCCCATATGTTTCCAAAAAATTGAGAAAGAGTGTAATTAAAAAATTATTAGAAAACCTAGGCCTTTCGTCGGGTACACCTGATGTTAATAGAGTAGAAAAACATTTTATAAAAATGAATTGGTTTGTAGACTGGGGAGAGATTGACCTACTCGCTACTCTTGAGAAAAAGGTATTGCAAAATCCTTATGAATAACATAGCGTATTAATGGGAAGGGTGATTGTTCAATAATCTCTTTTGCTGAAAAATAGTATCATACTTCATGAAGGCTATTTTTTTACTTAATTTATAGGATTAAGAGCAGAGAAATCTGTACACACTACAGGGTGAGACTTTTACTCTTCCTCTTTTCTTTTACCTTGGAACTAGTGTTATCATTCATACATGCTCGTTAAAGACTATTTTACCAATATTTCAATTAATGAATTAAAGAGAAAGTTAAATGAACTTGATAAAATTGACCTAAAGAATAGCTCTTTTGAGGATGTTTTTAAAAAAGTTATTGAGACCTTTAGTGGCATTGTTCTTTGTCGTGTTGCTCTATCCTTTGGAGAAGAAACTGGTGATCCTAGGTTCGGGCTTTTTAGGGCCAGGCAAGTTGATGGGACGTTTGATTTAGACAATCCTGATAATTACTGGGCTAAGCCAGCTCAGTTTCAAGTTGACTATGGTCGATGTCATTCCATAACAGAAAGTCGATTCTATGCTTCAAATTACATATTATCTACTGTTCTTGAGTGTAGAGCAAAGCCTGGAAGTGAGTGGGTTATTGCTGAATTTGATATTATAGAGAATACATTCTTTGAGTCAGTTTTTCTAGGTGGCGTGGGAACTGGATTTGATAGGATGATGGGCCACCAGGGGAGGCTAGATTTTTTCTTTTCAAATTTAAGTAAGAGTGAAAAAAAGAAAAATAATCTTCTGTATAAATATATAAGTAAGAAACTTGGAGAAAAAGTAAGTTCTTCTAAAAAGTACAAGTTAACAGCTGCAATTAGTAAGTTCTTTTTCAGGAGTCCTCATAATTCAGCAAATGTGGAGTGTATTATCTATCCTTCATTGATGACAAAGAAGAAAGTACTTAATTTTGCAATTGATTCTGAGTCGGCTAGAGAGAAGCTTAGAATCATAAGGATTTATCATGTACGTGTAGAATCTATTAGCACCAAGGAAAGTTCTAATCTGCATATTGTCAAAAAACTAGAGCTGTAGAAAGGCTAAAATAACACCGATTTAGTGGTGAGTTGACTTTATTGATAGAGGCTTTGGGCCAGTGTCAAAGAAGCTAGCTCAGGACTTAAGCTCAAATGCAAGCTCCAGCAACTCACTAATGTTTTGAAATGGTGGGGTTATGTTCAGAAAGTGTGTTTGAATCTTCCACAAATAAAATGACCTTGAGGATTTTGTATGGGCATGTTCAGTCTCTCAAGAAGAATGACGAACTCAAAATTTGAATTTATAGCAAATGATTACTGCTTTCAATAATTTCGCCACTCTAGTTTTGATTTGAAAAAGAATGAATTCCTCAAAAATTCAACCAACGACAAAGCTCTTCATACTCCTTTCTCGTCGTTAAATGTATTGAATACCCCTCAAGCCACTCATTTAATTCCACACCTGATGAAAATATGCTTTTAAAAAGAGAGTCGGGGTCTTCTAGTTTTCCAAGAATATAGACATTTAAATAGTTTCTACGAAAAAAGAAGGAGATTGCCTTAAGACCGTCAACGTCTTTTCGTAAATGGATAAAGCGAGATCGATTGGAATCGCCACTAGCTTCTTTCAGACATTTCTCTAAAAATTCAGGACCCCAGTCATAGGAGAGAGCATCACTTACATCTTTCCAGCTTCTTTCTTTATCTTTTGAAACAGTTTTAGACTTCTTTCTATTTCTAAGTTCATAAATTTCATTAAGTTCTGGAAGAGGATATTTTTGGTCAAAGCTAAAGTAAAGGTCATCGTCTTTTTTGAAAACACTAAGTGAGATAGCGGTAATTTTTAAATATGAATTTTTTATTAACCAGTCTGTAGAAATGATAACTTCAGGATCAAATCTCTCAGCAACTAAGATGATCTTCACATTGCTATCTTCTTCAGATCTAGTGATAATGCCTTCAATTTCTTCTGCTTTTTCATTTTTATTTTTATTGGCCTCTTGGATAAACATTTCATTGGTCCAGTTTGAAACCATAGCAGCGTAAGAGATACTTTGCAGTAATTGGTATTTATCCTTACTTCTTTTGAGTTCAATGACAACGGGAACATTCTCATTTGGATCATAAGCAAGTATATCGATTCGACCAAGAGTGCTATTGTCTGGGATGACCTCTTTTCCGATGTATATTAGTTCTGGATATTTGATTTCTTTTGTAAATTCTTTCCAACTATTTGCTATTGCTTCTTGTAAGTTAAACCTTTCAAGTAATCCGTTTGTCTTTAAATCTGATTCAGTTAGAGGAATCAATTTATTGTTTGAAAATTTAAGCATTTTTATTAATCCTATAGAAGTTAAGCAACATTCTGAAGACCATTCTCCCAAATATCTTTAACTTCAGAGTATAATTCAGAAGGCTCAATTGATTTCACATGACCTCCAAATGACGAAATTAAGCGAACAATCTCACTGCTATGGGAACAAGCTAAAGTGACTTCAAAAGTGTCTTCATTGAGATTTTTAACTTTTTGTGAGGAATGGATTTTTTTCTCTTTAAAAAAAGTTGCCATGACTTTGTCGCATATGATTTTAATATCAATGGAGTTTTCTTCAATTCCTCCCCAGCCACCAATTAAACTATTGGTCTTCAAGTTCTCACTGTTGAAGGAGGATTGATGCATAATCTTAGAAATCTTCACACAAGTAACTCTTGTGGCCCTAAGCTTTTTAATTTTTCTGTCCTCAAGATCTTCAACTAAAAAGTAGGGGACACCAGAGCTAAGAAGAAACATAAGTGGCGCAAACTTTCTTATGCGTATATTATGCTCATTATCTTTATAAGGAGATTCATTTTTACAGGTGATTATTTTATTCTCACGAATTGCTTTCATTACTTTTTGAAAGTCTTTTGTATTCTCACCCTGTGGCCTTCCTGAGGAACTATAGTCAAAAAAATATTTATTTTTTGATCTTATAAGCTCTTCGCCCGTCTTAGCGTCTAGAGAGTTTAATATTGTCGCTTCGGCCTTCGCGGCATAATCGTTGAAATATTCATGCGATATTTTTCTTAGATTATTAAGGGCGATGATGAGAACTTGTAATGTATCATCATCCAAGCGTAGCTCATGCTTTATTTGAAAGTCTTTCGAACTCCAATAACGAACAGGCTTACTTTCACTGCAAACAAGTCCGTGAGTTGTTGAAAGAGAAGTGATATCTCTTCTAATGGTATTGGTGTCGACATAAATGCCCTGGTTTTCAAGATAAGAATGTATTTCATGAATTGTGAGACCGACATTTTCATCATGATTTCGTAAAAGCAAAAAAATCATTTCCCTTCTTCTTTCTGGTCTAATGTTACCCATAATTTCGGTGCCTTATAATTTTTTATTCTGACAGTATTTGTCAGTTTTATCGGACATAATAAAGCTGATCTTGAGTCAAGATTTCTTTATTTAAGCGACCTTGAAAATATGGGGAGGGATATCGTGTCTCGAGAATTAGAGTATTCAGAACATGCCATTGATCGATTCTTTAGCCGCTACAGAGTTGAGATTTCACCAGAGGAATTACTTTATATTCAATTTCAGATGAAATATGGAATTGGAGACATCTCTTATCTTGGAAGGATCAAATCAAAAGACGTTGAATGCTATCATGGAGTTCACCGGGGGATTGAGTTCTTTGCCATCTGTCTCATTGACTCATACTTAATCCTTACTTTTTTTAATTTGAGTTGTCTCAAAAATAAGGTGCTAGTGAAAGATAAGAAAAAGAAATTTTAAGTCGTTCTGCTAGACGATTTAAAATGTCATAAACCTCGTCCCCACGAATGTGGGGTTTTTTTACTGCGTATTGAATTTTATTTTCACATAAAATTTTGTTGAAATTTTTTAAAACTTCTTTACCCCTTACGCCGCTTCCTTTTTCAGATACAGCAGATATTCCTCGTAATCCATTTCAATTTCCTCTATAGGCATTGAATTCAATCCAGGAGTTGGGGCAAAAGCGGATACATCTTCTTGTTCTGCTCTTTTTTCCAAAATTCTTTTCTTTGCCTCTTCAAAGTTAATAACGTCTTTAAGTTTTGGATTGAAATAGTCCTCATTATTCTTATATACAGTTATGATTACTTCTTCACAGGCCGAGGTGATATAAGTTAGATTCAAGTGCTCAAACACTTTTCTGTCTGTTTGTTTACATGTTCTAACATGTTTTCCATGAGCAATAGCCTTTTGAAGCTCTTTTTCTTTTATATTTCTTTGTCTTTGGCGCTGAATAGAGTGCTTTGTTTTTTTCAAAGTGTTTCTCCAAGTCCACATACTTTTAAATAGATTCTCATTGTAAATGTCTTTTGTTATTTATTAAAAAGCTTATACTTATGATTCGATGTTTTGAAAAATGTGACAAATAAAATGGTCAGTCTTTTAAAGTTACATAAAGAAATCTTGACTCAAATAACACACCCATTCTTCCGTTAAGCGAGATTAATACTTTAGTCTTAAGGAATTATCTTTTGAAATATCTATCATTGATATCTGTTCTATTGCTCTTGTCCTCAAACTCCTTGAGTGCTGATTGTTTGGAGCAAAGAGATTCAAACGGGCAGTTGTGGGCAAGAAAATTGGGCCGTAGTCAAGTTGTAGATTTCGTCCAATTCTCTGCAAAGGGTGATGGAAAAACATCTGAGAAGGCATGGTTGAGTGCAAAGGGAAAGGCATTGTCTGATTTGGTAAGTGAGTGTGGCTCAATTCCGGAAGAGACAAAGCTCTTTGAGAGTTGTCAGGATGAAAATTATCAAAGCTATGTCAGATATAGTGTCTCAAAGAAAGATTGTGATTCAAAAAAAGAAATAGAAAACAAAAATCTGAGGGCCTTATTAGAACAGTATAAGACAGAAGTCTTGTTTTCAAGTGATTGTATTAAGCAATCGAATGAATGTGTGAATAAAGCGGATATTTTAATTAAAGATGGCAGATCTCAAGATGCTGAACTTCTTCTAACTAAGGCCTGTGAAGAGGGCAAATCTAAGGCATGTTTCTATTTATCGAAGCTAAAAATTGATTCAAATTTTGAACTTTCACAATCCTTTTTTGTTAAGGCCTGTCACATTGTTGGTAAGTTGAAATGTTTTGAAAACACGATCCAATATAAAAACAAGAAAACCCATTATGAAAATATTCTCAAAAATCTATGTGATATTGGCAATGGCTATTCATGCGATCAATTAATTGATGTGGGGTCTAACATGGATAAAAAAGACCTCTTAATCAAAGGGTGCACTGGTGGAGCTAAGGTTGCTTGCAAAAAACTAGCGAAGATGAATCTAACTTCATCCGAGATTAAAGTTTTTTCATCAGATTTTTGTAAATCTGGAATTGATAGTTACTGTCCCAAGAAGAACAAAGACAAATACGATTTAATGGAAAATTTAGAGGATGAAGAAATAAGTATAAAACCTTTGGAAATATAGAGGAGATCTAATGAGGATTGTATCGCTAGTTGCATTTTTAAGTCTTTTAACATCGTGTGCTCAATATAGTCTACATAAAGGTGGCTATGCACAACAAGTTGAATCAAATGAAACAGAAACTGAAAAAAATGGTAAAAGAAAGGGCAAGGGCGAAACAGATATCGGGCTTCGCATTAGCTCTCAAATTGACGACAAACTGTCTAGTAACTTTTTTGGAATGATCAATTTGACCTTCGAAAATACTACGAGTCGTTGGATTAGGATAGAGAAGGTTTATTTTAAGTTCGATCATCCTGAAGTAAATGAAAGTGTTAAATTTGTCTCAGGCAATCAGCTTAATTATTTTCTTGATGCCGTAAACGATATGAATAAAGAAAAAGCAAAAGTAGCGGCCCAAAATCAAGCAACGTTAGCTGCTGTTGCTGCTGGTGTCGCGGCGGCTGGTACTAGCTCTCGTTACAATAATTATTCAGGTGTAAACTTTCTTGCTGGAGCGACTTTGGGAGCGGCCATGTCGATGAATATCTCTCAGTTCGAAGCAGGAAATCGTGAAGAAAATAATAAGAAACTTTTCCCGGACGGCCATTTGTATCATAAAGATTTTGTCATTCCACCGGGTTTATTTACGAAGAAATGGATCTTATTAAATACATCTAATCATGACAAGATTGGTCGTTTGAAAGAGGCGCTATTAACTTATGTGACAAGTGATGGAAAGAAAGAAACGGTAATATTGAACCTCAAAGGTAATTCTAACTGGCAAAAAGATACTGGATATATCAAGCAATTAAAGATGAACAATGTTTCTGTATCTGAAAATGTTTTGGATAATAGAAGGTAGTTCTATCATTGTAAATTCATGGAGATTGTTATGCCTCTTTTTTATAATTATGGCGATTTATCTAATACATCAGTAAGAGTCTTCTTATATCATGCAGGGCTTGCATATGATCAAAGGCTTGGAAATCAACCATTAAAAAGTAAGGGGAATGTAAATTTACACAAAGTGCAAGCATTGTCTTTCCAAAGAGAATGTTGCTTCTATTGTAATACACCATTTTCTGATGCAAATAAGCCTGAACGTGATCACGTAATTCCGATGAAAAAAGAAACCGGAGGAATGCACTGCTGGGGAAATGTCCTTTATTGTTGTAGAACTTGTAATGTTGATAAAGACAAATTTGCTGGAGATTGGAAAGAATTTCTAATTAGTAAAAGTAAAATGGAAGATTATAAAATATGGTCTGAAAAGTATGGAAATGATGAAGAACTTTCTAATATTCATGCTGAAGAATGCAAGCAAATTTATTCAGAATTAGACACTTACATGCGTAATAAGGTTAGAGATTTACTATAATCAATCTTTCATTTTTTACGTAGAGATTTATAAATCGAGAATTTAATGGCCAAAGTATTCGGTGAAATAGAATGCCTCGAACGATTAATATCATTTCAAAGAGAAGTTGGTGTAATACATTTAAAATCTCTTCAAGATGTTCTTGATTATAAAAAAGAATGTGAGCAAAAAATTGAGTTAGCGCAAAAAGTAGCCTCCTTAGAAAACGTTGCAGACATTACAAATATAAAGCAATCTCTTAGTTCACTAGATTTTGATTATTTGAAGATTAAAGATAGTGGATTTATTTTGATCCGAATTTTTAAATATTTGAGCTATAAAATTAAACGTCGAAGATTAGATAAGTCTCTTTTGATAAAGCAAAGGCATTCGGAGAATATCATTATAGAGAAGGTAATGAAATCGTCTGGAGTTTCATATATTTCTAAGAACTTTTTTGATTCTAATTATAATCTTATCCAGGGAGCTTTGGGAGAATTACAAGCATTAGAAGAGTTGAAGAAGCTTCCGGACTCATTTTATGTACTCAATAATATAACATTGAAATTTAGAAAACCACTTTATAGCGTAAAAAATGGTCAAAGAATATATTCAGCTCAAGTTGATCACGTTGTTGTTTCTCCTGCTGGAGTTTTTTTGATCGAGACGAAAAATTGGTCTAAATCTACAGTGAACATAGAGTCAGAATATACAGTATTTGATCAAATCAAAAGGGCCAATTTTGCTTTCTACTGTTTTTTAAACCCTAGAGCTTCTAGTTTCTCTTCATTTTTTAAAAATTCAAAAAAAGTACGAGTAAGAAATATCTTGCTGATGACAAATCAAATGACAACGCAAAAAGAGAATTTTATTAAAGTTGTAAATCTTTTGCATGTACGTCAATATATCACAAGTTTTAATGATGAATTAAGTGAGTTACAAGTACAGAATATTGTCTCAAAACTACTTGGTAAGTAGTTTTTTAATGATTGTTATTTGCCCTAATCGACTAAAAATAGTCACACCATCTTAGTGTTTTGTATCCTTATCAGTATTACAAGTTAATCGAGCGTACTTTTAAGTTTGATAGGTTGCATCCTTGCGATAGCTATAGATTTAAAGGTTTTACGTTTTTTTGAAATCTGATTTGATATTTATCGAAATAATTATTGCCATTTTCTGTGTCCTGTTTTATTTTGACATCCATCAAAATAGAAAAGGAGTTTTGAAATGGAATTTTTAAAAGAATTAAAAGAACTGCAAAAGCAGGCCAGCGGCCTAAATCGTGGCAAGATCGACATTAACGTTGAAAGAAAGATTAGAGATAACGTTTTTGAAATTATGGAAATGCTATTTACGAATGCAACACCTGAGAAGTTCATTAATACGACAAAGTTAATGTATAGAGATTGGTCTCAAAGCTACAGCGAAGATATTCGCTTTGGTAGAGATGAAGATGCGGACAAGGGCATGATTAAACTTAGCACATTTGAATGGGTGGTGTCGCTGCCCTCAGTTCAAAAGATGCGCTCAGAAGTAAGTGCAGGTTAATCGATGAATCTTGCAAATATCTTCAAAGTATTAGGTGATGAAGCAAGGCTGAGTATCATTAAAAGCCTGGCAGAAAAGGATCTTTATGCGGAAGTTCTCGCAGAGAGGCTATCCCTTTCTCCAGGCACAATCACTCACCATCTCAAAAAATTAGAATCGGTGGGCCTTATAAAAGCGCGCAAAGAGCAATACTACAAAGTCTTCTCACTACAAAAGAAAGTTCTAGATCAAAATATACTTGGCGCTATTTTGAAAGTTTCTGTTTCTCATGAAGATGAGAATGAAGTTTTGTATGAACAAAAAATTATTAAGACATTTTTCAAAAATGGTGAACTTAAATCAATTCCAGTTCAAAGAAAGAAGAGAGTTGTAATTTTAAAACATCTATTACAAGAGTTTAAAAAAGATCGTGATTACTCAGAGGCCGAAGTGAATGCCAGAATTGAAAAGTATAACGAAGATTTTTGTACAATTAGAAGAGAGTTTATTGCTGAAAAACTTATGACAAGAAAAGATGGGATCTATCGTTTGAGTTAGTTTTTAGCATTAATTTAGAAGGTTTTTTCAGGGTCTTGAAGGGCTCGTTTGAAGTCTATGTTATTGTTTTAATTCAGAAGTGGTATTATTTACAGATATTCTTCCCGCCTTTATAAAACATGATATATTGCGCCGCATTATTTATGTTTTTAATCTAAAACTAATTTAAAACAGGATGAATTTATGAAAAAACTAATGATTACTGTGCTCTCATTAATGTCTTTTTTTACTTATGCAAACGTAGATTATTATGACCTTTTTAAAGGTGAAGAAAACGAAGTTAAGTGTGTTATCTCTATCGAAAAACTTAACTGTTCTTCATCTCAAGAATTTTTTGGTGATTCTTATTATAGCTGTGACTTTTCAGTTAAATACCGTACACATGATTCTGAAATTAAGTACGCTTTAGGAAGTGCTTCAGCAGCACCAATGAATACAGATTTAGATTCATCTATTGCATCAGTTGGTGTTGCGACAGTTAATGCTCTTTCATCACCATTTAGATCAGTTAAAGCAAAAATGAATAGAAATTCAATGATTAAAGAAATTCAGCAAGAATTTGGAAAATGTCGTTAATTTAAAAATGATCCACATTAAAATTCATCAATATTTAGGGACGCTAAGTGCGTCCTTATTTTATTAGTTTAACTGCTTGCAGTACTCTAATCAATTGTCTCTTCTTTTCATTTGTTAGAATCATAGACTCATCAATGTGAAGTTTTCATGAAAACACTTCGCCTTTTCTCTTTTTGGATTCTCGTTGTGTCTTTGCTAAAAATAATTTTAATGCATCGTGAAGTTCAAAAGCAGCTAAAGAAAAAGGTATCATGATCTAAGAGCAGAGCTGAATCTAGGTCATAGTGGCCAGTTCAGCCTTTAACCATTGATCAAATAAACAGCCCTGAGACTTTAGTAGCATTTGCTCTAGGGTTTTTATGAGAATAACTTTTTTTGTGTCGAAGTGGTGGAAAACTTCTTTGTCGTCGTCCCATCCCACAAGAATGCGTTTGTCCTTGAAGTATCCAATTGTTATTGGGAATATAAGAAATGTTTTTGAGCGATATTTTATTTCAAGTTTGTTCCTCATGCGAATCGCATTTCGCAATTCACTTAAGTCCTCTTTCTGATGTTCTTCTTTTGCAGGAGCGCCGACTCTGAGAGTAAGGCGATTCATTTCTTTTACGGTATTTTTTGGAAGTCCCTCGGAAATTTTCGAAAAGACATTTTGTGATGCTTTGGAAAGGGGGGCATCACCATATTGCTGTACCCACTGTAGTCCCAGAACAATGGCATCTAGCTCTTCTTGATTAAACATAAGAGGAGGAATGAAAAAACCGGGTCTTAAAATATAGCCAATACCTGGTTCGCCAATAATTTCGGCACCCTTATCTTTAAGAAGGGCAATATCACGGTACAAAGTCCTAGGGCTTATATTTAATTTCTGCGCGAGCTTTTCCCCACTTATGGGATAGCGATTTGTGCGCAATATTTGTAAGAGCTCTAAAAGTCGGTCACTTCGAATCATTATTTATTTATACTGCCATTTTTTGACAGTGTCATCTGCTATTCTAACTTCAGAACATTTAACAAGGAGACTTCCATGAATGTATTAAATTTAATTACTATCTATGTGAGCGATGTTGGAAAAAGTATTGAATTTTATAAAAAAATTTTTGAAATCGAGCCAAGTTTCATCGTCCCAACCTATGCTTCATTTTCAATGGAAAATGGACTTAGCTTTTCTTTGTGGTCCAACAAGGCAAAAGACTTTATTTCCGAAGGGGTGGGGAGTCGCTTTGAGCTTTCCATCATGGTTTCTGATGAGATTAGAGTCTTGGATTTATATGAGAAATGGCAGGAGCTTGGCGTTGTGATTGAACAGAAATTTCACAAGGCGGTTTTTGGCCCGACGTTTGTGGTGCTAGATCTTGACGGGCATCGAATTAGAGTGTGCATTCCGGATTAGGGGATAACTGCTAAAGAATAAGAAGCTAGCTTCAAAAATTTAATTTGACGATAATATTTATAAGCATTAGTCAGATGGCCTTATTTAATTAAATCATCTGAGATATTAACAAGTGTAAACTCTATCATCATGATTTTCTTGTTCTCAATTTCGATATGGCCCTTGAAGCGAAATGAGTTTTCAAAATTATCTATGAGTTCAACTTTAACATCAAGAATTTCACCAGGCCTTGCGAAGTGCTTGTACTTTGCTTTATGAACGGCACGAAGAACTCCTAAAGCAAAACCTTTTGTCGATTGAGAATCGTAATCTTCTACGGGTGAGTAGTGCTCAGCAATGAGTAGACCTGCCGCCTGTGTTGTCATCTCTTGCATCATGGCACCAGGAACAATTGGTGCACCTGGAAAATGTCCCACAATGTAGAAATCTTCATTTTTGGGTGTCGCCTTAGCATGTAAAAACTTAGGAGAGTGCTCTACGACATTTGATATTAAAAGATAAGGGGCCCTATGGTGAAGTCGTTTAAGTATGTTCATAAATATCCAATGAAAAGTTTTCGCTATATTAGCAGTTTTTATAGGATGGATGAATGTCTTGAGCTTCTTGTCTAGAATTAATCAAAGATGGACAACTCAGGCGTACTTTAGAAGAACTTTTCGCAAATCTTCTTTCGAGAATGGTTTACAAATAAAGTCCTTCATTCCAGCTTTAAAGCACATTTCTCGCTCTTCATTGAATGCATTTGCTGTAAGAGCAATGATTATTGGTGCATTTTCTTTGAATTCGTCAACTATGGCCTTCGATGCATCAATGCCGTTAACTTCAGGCATTTGAATGTCCATAAAGATAAGATCATATTTCTTGTTTCTGACGGCCTCGATGGCTTCTTTTCCATTGTTTACAATATCATAGTGCACACCTAATTTTTTTAAAAATGTGCTTGCGACTAATTGATTAGTTGAGTTGTCTTCTGCCAAAAGGACGTTAATCTTCTCAAGTTGATTTACTGATTTTTCAATCTCTATTTCTTCTTCACGACCAATTTCTAAAGGAAGCTCAATATGAAAGTTCGATCCTTTATCTAATTCACTTTCTACTCTGATTGTTCCTTTCATTATTTGAACAAGACGTGCACTAATGGCAAGGCCAAGCCCTGTGCCTCCAAACTTGCGAGTCTTAGAGGTGTCGTCTTGATTAAAGGCATCGAAGATTCTCTCCTGACTATCCTTTGCAATACCAATCCCATTGTCTGAAATTGTAAAGCGCATTCTAATTTCATTAACAGAGCTATTCACTTTTTCTATTCTAAGTTCTACTTTCCCATTTGCAGGAGTGAATTTTATGGCATTACTTATGAAATTGGACAGTATTTGGCCTATAAGTACTTCATCTGCTTTGATTATCTTTGGGATACTTTTACAAATATAAAGGGATAGTTTTATTTTTCCATTATCCGCTTGGGGTTTGAATTGATTGATTGTTTTTTGAATACTATCTTTGAAATTGAAAGCATTATTTTTAATTTTAGTATTATTGGATTCAATATTTGAGTATTGCAAAATTTCATCTAATAATATTTTAAGATTTATACTGCTATCGATAGAAGATTTTACGATTTTCTTTTGTTCCTTTGGAAGTTGTGCCTCTCCAAGAAGCTGTAATCCACCAATAATTCCGTTGAGTGGTGTTCGTATTTCGTGGGACATATTGGCAACAAAACGATTTTTTATTTCTAACGCCTGCACTGCTTTTTCTTCGGCCTTGATGGCCTTATTTTTCTTAGACAATAGTGATAGAAACAATGATGCAAAATTTCGATAAACAAATATAAGACCGATTAGAATGAGCGTATACATTATTCCTGAAAAGCGATAAACATCTTTTTGAACTTTTCTAAACGGAGCGAAGGCCTCTGATGTATCAATTTCAGAAACCACCCCAATACCTAAGGCCTCAAGCCATTTCCAGCAACCGATGACTTCTATTCCTCGATAATCAAGATAGCCTTGAATGTGACAACCTGACTGGGCCATTTTCAGGCTTTCTAACATTATATTTGTTTTTGAACCTGGAATTTCTATTTTAAAATTCTCTGCTTCGGGGAGATTGTTTTCAATTCTATTTTCTCTTACGAGTTCATCTCGAAATCGCGATGGCGAAAGGAGGACTCCGTCTTTATTTACGAGGTAGGTTTCTCCAGTTTGACCAATTCTTGTTTTTGTAAGAATTTCCCAAAAATGTGAGAACTTAAATTTATGGGCCTCTCTTTTACTTTCGTTAATTAAACTTGTTGAAGTTGATGATACTAATGTTTGCAAGACACTTTGATTGTATGTAATCAGTGAATTTAGATTAGATTTCAGGATGAAATATGTGAAGGAGAATATCAAAATAGATATGACTAGCGCGTACAAGAATAATGTTATTTTAGTTATTCTCAATCAATAGACCTTATAGAGTGGAACTTCCTTTATTATATGAGCTAAATGATTAAAACTATTTTTTTTTAATCTTAATCTTTCATCCTGAGAATTAATCTAGTTTCTCTTAAAGTTCCTTTTCTAAGTCATTCGTTTTTGGCGGTAAGATACATATTGAAATCCTCGTGATTTTAATTGTTTAAGAATGTGACAGTGCAGAAATATCTACATATGAATATTGAGACCTATCTTCAAATACGTTAGTTTTTAATCACTAATGTATTAAGGAGAGTCGGATGAAAATTTTTATTTTCACTCTTGTCGCTTTGTTTTCAACTTTGGCAAACGCTGATTTTGTTGGATTAAAAGGTCAGAGTTGTTCATTTATTGAGAAGAATTTTAAAATTCTAAACGATAGTCACGATGATAAATTTTATTTCTTAGAATTTGGTGCCGGTGATTATGTTGTTTGCGATAGAAAGAGTTTTAATATCGTAGAGCTAGCTTTAACTGAAGAAACGGCAAAAGTTATAAGCGGTCTCAATTCTAATTCTTCAAAAATTGATAACTACAATTTAAGAGCTTATCAACTTCTTAGAAAATTTCAGTACATTAGTAAACCAGAATTGGAAGATGGTTTAGAAGTTTATACCGTTCACTATACTGATAAGGGACAATATAAGTTTTATGTCGTAGAGGGCAAGGTCGTTGTTATTAAGGCGATTTGGGATGCCTATTTAAAAAACGTAGAAGAAGTCACTAGAAAAAATAAAATAGTGGCAGAGAGAACGTCCTATATGAAAGAGATGGCAGAGATTCTAGGAGTGCGCACTCTTCTTTTTGATTATCAATTTGCAACATTTGATAAAGTTACTGTAACCAGAGATGGCTGCAAGATTAATTTTAAAGGTTCTGCATCAGAGAGAAAGCACCCTGCCACTATCACGAAAGCTGGACCAATTACATTTGATTTCTCCCTTGATTTCGCCAATGGAATTGGTTGGACTCCACGCAATTTGTATATCGAATTCAGTAGACAGGCCGGTCGCACAGGAACTTACTGGAACAAAAATAATGAATACTATTTTGATCGTTTCCAATTCAATGTCGAAGGTGTCACTCCTCGCATTAACCAGCTTTTAAATAAACTACATAACTCTTGTTATAAAAAATAATTTCTTTAAAGGAGAAAAATATGAAAAAGATTATTTTATTGGCCTTAACATTGGCATCAGTATCTTCTATGGCACGAAGCTTTCGCGTGAATGCGGATGTAAGTTTTAACAACACTCACGCTCAGGCTGTTGTTCAAAATTATTGGAATCGTGCAATGGTTTGTTCTGGAAGAGCTTCAGGATTTACTCAAAATGGCGTGCGCCTTGATTCATTCATGAACAATGTGGTTATTTACCCAGGTAGTTATGCCTATATCAATGTTTATACAAATAGATTTGATCCATTTATGGACGTAAGGGCCTCTGTTAAATGTCGATTCTAATTTTAGAATAAATAAGGACGCCTGAGAGCGTCCTTTTTTTTCATCTAATTTCAAATAAGATACCCATTTTACGCAATATGCTGTATTTTTAAATGAGTTAAAAATTTTAAAAAAGTGAAATCTTGAAACTAAGTAATCAGATCGAATGGGCAATTCACTGTATGGAGCTACTGGCAAGAGTGCCGGATGGCATCTATATTCCCACAAAAGTATTGGCGAAGTTTCACGGCGTACCAAAAGAGTATCTTTCAAAGGCCCTTCAATGTTTAGCAGCTGCTGAACTTATTGAAGGAACTCTTGGCCCAAGAGGAGGATACCGAATTGCCAGATCTCCTTCTAAAATTAGTCTTCTGGACATCGTTGAGGCCATCGAGGGCACAAAAAAATCTTTCAATTGCCAAGAGATTCGCTTCAATAATCCATGCCTAAAAAAAGAACATAAAGATAGAAGTACGACTTGTACGATCGCAAAGGCGATGTACCAAGCTGATGAAGCTTGGCGTGCCGTCCTTAGAAAGACAAAATTATCTGATATCATCTCTGGAATTAATAACGAAGTCCCTTCTATTATTTTTGAACTCTCTGAAGAATGGATTCAAAACGAACTTTCTTAGCAGAGAAGTTTAGAGATTTGGTGGGGATTGAGCTGCAAAGGAATTCTCAAGCTTCGAGCTGAAGCGTCTTCTCTTCCAATTTAAAAGCTGTTGTTCGATATCCTCTTCTAGCATTAAGTATGCTTGATAAGGATTATGAGCAATTTTTTTTGAATAAAAATTTTCACTTAATGATTTGATATTTATTTTCCCAATATAACAGGAACTTCTTTTTTCAAATTCGAGCTTAAAAGAGCAATGCGATGGACACTTTTCTTTAAGTTGATCTACTCTCTTTTTGATCTTTTGGTATTGATTTTGATTGAGTTCAATACCGAAGAATGAAACAGTTGGATCATTTGAGATTTGCGAGTCTCTTTTCATCAACATATGGCCTCCTTGTAATAGATTGATGGTTGAAACAACATCTATTTCGAATCTTTTTTAAGTACCCGTAAATAGAAGGTCTCAGCCACTGTCTTTTTCAAGATGGTATTTAAAATATTATCGTCAAGGCTTAGTGTTAATTTTTTTTTATTTTGAACCTTGACAATTTTTTTTTAGATACCAGCATTTCTTAAGAAGTTATATTAACGAGGAGTGTGAAATGATATGCCCACAGAGCAATCTGATCAATGTCAAAAAATTCTTTCCGCCAATGTTGATCCTAATAGTCAACAAAATTTCAGTCTTCAAATTTTTTAAAATGAACTCTTAGAAGTAGATGCATTGTTTTTAAGTAGGAGATTTCTTATGAAGTTTGTGAAAAGATATTTTAATTTGCATACGTTTAAATATTCAAATTTAGAACAAAGCATCATGTTGGTGCTAACGGCTCCCGTGATTTACTCGATGATTATTCCTGCGATTATTTTAGATTTGTTCATTTATATTTATCAAAATATTTGTTTTCCTGTTTATGGAATTGAAAAGGTTGATCGATCTCATTATATTGCTTTTGATCGTCATAAACTTTCTTATTTAAATTCTATCCAAAAAATTAATTGTACTTATTGTAGCTATTTTAATGGCCTCATTGCATACGTCAGAGAAGTTGCTTCACGTACAGAAAAATACTGGTGTCCAATTAAACATTCGATACGAAAGAAAGGACTACATAAGAGACATAAAGAGTTTTTTGAGTATGGAGACGAAAGTTTCGTTAATGATAAACGTAATAATGTAGGAGGTTAAATCATGCTTGAGGTTAATTCAATCTCAAAGAGATTTGGTGATTTCCATGCAGTGAAAGGGGTTAGTTTTAACGCCAATCAGGGGGAAGTATTGGGCTTTTTAGGACCCAATGGTGCTGGGAAATCAACCACAATGAAAATGATTACGGGCTTTTTAGAGGCGACTAATGGAGATGCAATCATTTGTGGTAATTCCATACAAAAGAACACACTAGAGGCAAAAAAGAATCTTGGTTATGTGCCAGAGAATGCGCCTTTATATGAGGACATGTATGTTAGAGAGTTTTTAGAGTTCATTGCAAAGATGCGTGGAATTGAGACACATTTAATTGAAAATAGAGTTCGTGAAGTTATCAAAATGTGCGCTCTCGAATCTGTAGAATTTCAAAAAATAGAAACACTATCTAAGGGATACAAAAGAAGAGTCTCTTTGGCCCAATCATTAGTTCATGATCCAAAGGTTCTCATTTTAGATGAGCCAACTGATGGGCTCGATCCAAATCAAAAGCATGACGTAAGAGAACTGATAAAGAAGCTTGCTAAAGAAAAATGCATTTTAATTTCTACTCATATATTGGAAGAAGTTGAAGAAGTTTGTGATAGATGCATTATCATTGGAGAAGGGGAAAAATTATTTGAAGGAACTCCCAATGAGTTGAAATTGAAATCTGATAATGGGCGAATCCAAGATGTTTTTAGAGCAATTACTACTGGTCATGAAATTCAGGGAGTCGCAGTATGATGAATCGAACGATAAAGTACTTATTCATAAAAGAGTTTGCAAGTTATTTTAAAACACCATTAGGATATGTCTTTTTAGTAATGTTTTTATTTGGTATTGGTTATTTGACTTTTGAGCCGGGTCGAGGAAGTTTTTTCCATATGCGTGAAGCCTCTATGAGCTCCTTCTTTAGATACATCCCTTGGATGTTTATCTTCTTAATACCTGCTGTTAGTATGAGGCTTTGGTCTGATGAAAGAAAGTCTGGAACGATAGAGCTTCTTTTTACGATGCCTGTTACTGTAAGGGATGCCGTGCTCGCTAAATTTTTAGCATCATGGCTATTCATCGCAGTGGCATTAGCAGGAACCTTTCCAATGGTTTTAACTGTTGTCTACCTGGGAAATCCTGATCTTGGAGTGGCCCTCTTGGGGTATGTCGCTTCTTTTCTTATGGCCGGTGCGCTTCTAGCTGTAGGAGGATTTTTCTCGGCCCTTACCAAGAATCAAGTTATTAGCTTCATACTTACCGTTTGTGTAAGTTTTTTGTTGGTGATGGCCGGATCTCCACCGATTCTTGATTTTATCTCCACATTTTCACCAAAATATTTAGTAGATGTTTTCGAATCCCTTAGTGTTTTAAATCATTTTGACTCAATAGAAAGGGGGGTTATAAGCCTAAGTGATTTATGGTTCTTTCTCGTCATGATCGTATGCTGGTTATATGGAAATATTATTCTTCTGAATGAGAATAAGGCTAATTAGGAGGGCAAGGAAATGGATAAGCATAACGAAAATGTTCTAAAAGTTATTCTGGGTCTATTTTCTATGACCTTGATGATTTATATTGGTTCAACTTTATTAAAAAGAGCAAGAGTAGATTTTACTCAAGAGAGATTGTATACCCTTTCTAAAGGAACAAAATCAATTCTGTCTAAGTTAGATTCACAGGTAAAACTAAAGCTATACTACTCAAAGACTGCAGCGAATAAAGGAACTGAAGGATTAAGAGTATTTAATAACCATTATCTTTATGTTCAAGAACTTTTACGTCAGTACGTTGCTAATTCAAGAAATAATCTTAGTCTTGAGATCATCGACCCAAGGCCAGATACTCCTGAAGAAGAAGATGCAATAGTTTACGGGTTAAGAAAGTTTTACTTAACAGAGACAGAAAGTTATTTTTTTGGGCTTGTTGCTGAAAATGAATCTGGTACAGAAAAAGTTATCGATTTTTTTGATCCAAACCAAAAAGATAAGCTTGAGTACAAGTTAACCAAATTAATTTATACCGTACTCAATCCACAAAAGAAAACCATTGGTATTATTTCTTCTATGGATGTCATGACCGAAAATTTAAGTCCGTATATGGCACAAATTATGCGAATGCAGGGGAAAAGTGTCGATGAGTCTTGGACTGTGACCAATATGCTTTCAGATTTTTACAATATTAGAAAAATTGAAAAGGATACTAAATCTATTTCAGGAATAGATTCCTTAGTTGTAATCCATCCAAAAGGATTTTCTGATGCAACACTTTTTGCGATTGATCAATTTATATTGAAGGGTGGAAATCTACTCGTTCTTGTTGATCCTAACGCTGTTAGCGATAGAAGCGCTAGTATGCTTGGTGGGGTTTCTAGTTCTCCAGATGCTGCATTTAAAAAAATAATGGACAAATGGGGATTAGAACTAAAGACCAATACATATGCAGGGGATAAATATCTGAGCGGAGTTGGTCGATTTAATCCAAATATGCCGGCAGGAAGGCTTCTCGCACTTGTAAATTGTAACGAGAATTGTACTGATGATTATAAAGACAATGTAACTTCTGGGATAAATAATTCAACTTTTATTTTTCCAGGAGTTCTGGAGGCAAGCTCTGTTGAAAATGTTGAGCATACTCCAATCTTGTCCACGACGGCCAAAGGAAATAGTTATACAGCAGTGGGGTATGAGCTAAATAATCCTGAAACTCTTTGGAATAAATTCATTGAAGGAACGAAACCTGTTGTGATGGCCTATAAAGTTGTTGGAAAGTTTAAAACTGCATTTCCTGATGGTGTAAAATCAACAGTCAATGGTAATAACAAAAATGAAAATGAAGAACCAAAGAAAGTTGAAGTTATAAAAGAGTCGTCAAAAGAAAGTGCAATTATTGTCTTCTCGGATGTTGATTTTATTAATGATCAATTTGCTTTTAAGAATACTTTTCTAGGGAAAGCTATCGCTAATGATAATAGTACTTTGTTTTTGAATAGTGTTGAGGCCCTGAACGGAGATATTGATTTGATGAGTGTTAGATCAAAAGGTCGTGTTAATCGTTCATTTGATGTCATTAATGACATTGAATTTGAATCAGAGAAAAGGACTGCGGATAAGGTAAGAGAAATTAATTCTAGGATTTCTAAATTTCAGGCTGAACTAAATCAGTTGGGACAAAATGCGAGCACTGAAAATATTGCACTTCTTCAAAATGAAGGTATTGAGAAGAAAAAAGAGCTCGCTAGAAGCATTGCGGTCCTTAAGAAAGAACTTCGTAACGTAAAGCGAGAGGGGCGTGAGAGTATTGAGGCGATTGGGAAATTCTTTCAATACTTAAATACACTCTTCGTTCCAATAATCATAGTTGGTTTTGGTGTTTATTTTAATAATAAAAGAAACCGCTTGATGCGCGGAAAAAGAGTTATGAGGAATAAAGCAGATTGTAATACGAAGCAATCAACTCAACTTGAAGAGGTGAATGTATGAAATTGAAGACATTATTAATTTTTACTAGCATCTTGTTTGTAACCTCTCTCTTTGTATATATGAATGAAAATAAAAGAGGTACAGACCTTCTTGCCGGGAGTGACTATATTAAAGGTCTTGATGTAAACAAAATTCAAAAGATCTCATTAAGTTTTGGCGACAATAAGAAAATTACACTTACAAGAGATTTAAATAGATTTGTTCTTGAGAATTATAAATCCTATCCTGCATCTGTATCTAAGGTAAACGACTTAATCTATAAAATAGCAAGTATTCAAGTCAGGGAAAAGGTGTCCTCTGATGTCAGTAAAGATGATCTTATTAATTATGAGCTGAGTGATGATAAGAGAAAATATCTTGTCGAGTTGTTCGATAATGATGGTAAGAAAACAATATCTTTCGTCGTCGGAAAATCTCATAAAGGAAAAGGGAATTATCTCTTTAGAGAAGGCAAGAATGAAATCTATCTTTCTGAGGAAAGTCTTTGGCTAAATTCATCATATAAAGACTTCATCAACACTGTTCTGTTAGAGGTGAAAGAGGAAGATATAGAAAAGTTATGGTTGACCTCAGACAAGAAGTTGGAGATTGTTAAAAAAGATAAAGAGTTTGTTTTTGAAGGACCTTTGGATAATAAATTTAAAAAAGAAAAAGCACAAAAGTTTGCTAAGAGTTTTTCATCAATCCAATTTGATGACTTTTACTCTCTAGCTGAACCAATGGTTCAAACTCTAAACTTTAATAAAGATATAAAAATTAAACTCAAGAATAAGTTGATATATAAGATTAGTTTTGCGAAAGAAAAAGAAGATCATTTTGTTAAGCTCACAGCTCTTTTAGATGAAGAACCGAGGTCATTTATTATTAGACAAGATGATAGTAAGCAAGAATTGCAAATGATTGAAGACGTTATAAAGGCCCAAACCGAGGCCCAACGAATAAATAGAGAAAAAGGGCCATGGGTCTATAAAATCAGTAAATCTGTATATGAAAATTTAGCAAAAGATTCTACATTTTTTCTATAATTAAATAGAGGGGGCAGAGGAGCCCCTCTATTTAATTATTTTAGAGAGACATTTTATAAAGTATTCCGGACCCAATTCCAAGAATCACAGTGAATATAATAAAGTCATAGGCCTCTGTTATTCCAAGTGAAAAAGTCATACTCAAAGTAAAAATAATTAAAAGAAGAACGCTTGCAAGTGAGGCATACTTTATAAAATTATTACTAATGAGTAATATCCCTAAAATCACCTCGACAATCGTAACAACATAACCAAGAAAATCTGAAAGACCTCTGGGAAACCAGGGATTCAGTGTTGCTGTGTATTCGAGAAATTTATCAAAATCTCCCCATACAACACCCACATTACCTGCAGGGCCTAGAAATCCTAGTCGATCGGCCACCACCCAGAAGTAGGTAATTGCTAAGGTCATTCTTATAAAGTGAAACAATCCTTTTTTCAGAGTCATATTTTTCTCCTTGAATAATTAAGGATATTTTATATCCTTAATTAGTGTTTTGCAAATAATATCAAAAAGGGGAGGTAAAAGTGAGTAATGACTTAAGATGGCGAGTGTTCTTTTCGCTATTAGCGATAGGAAATGTCATTAATGGGCTTTGGATGTTGATTTCACCAAATCATTGGTACTTGAATTTACCTGGGCGTATACCTGATTTTGGACCTATGAATGAGCATTTCATCAGAGATATGGGCTGCATCTTCATTATGCTTGCGATTATTTGTGTAAAGGCCATATATCAAAGTTCGTGGCGCTCCCATGCGTTTTTTATTCTACAGTTGTGGTTCATTCCTCACGCTGTAATTCATTTATTTGATACTCTAAGAGGGCTCGTGTCTATGGAGCATTTATATATGGATATTCCTCTTTGTTATGGACCGCCAATTCTGATAGCGATCATGCAATATATTTTTCACAAAGAGACTCAAGAAAAGGACAGATCACGATGAAAACTTTTTTCTTTATTTTGTGTGGCCTCTTTTTGGGAGCGGCACCAATTTTAAATTACTATTTTACCCATGGGCCTTCGTGTCCATGTCATGCTATTGATCCATTCAAAAAAAAGGACGCCTAGAAGCGTCCTTTCTTTTTATAAATGTAATTTGAAAATTACTTTGTAAGTGGAGCAAACTTAGTAAGCTCAATCCCCTTAACAGCATTCTTATACTCTTCAATACTAGGTGTTCTTCCTAGAACTGATGATAGGAAAACTACCGGAGTAGAAGAAAGAAGTGATTCACCTTTCTTAGTGTCAGAGTCTTGAACTACGCGGCCTTCGAAAAGACGAGTAGAAGTCGCCATAACAGTGTCACCCTTAGCGGCCTTTTCTTGGTTACCCATACAAAGGTTACAACCTGGTCTTTCTAGGTACATTGTATTGTCGTAAGTAGTACGAGCAACTGATTTAGGGTTTGTATCGTCAAATACGAATCCTGCGTACTTTGTTAGAATATCCCAATCACCTTCGGCCTTAAGCTCTTCGATGATATTGTAAGTTGGAGGAGCAACAACTAGTGGTGCTTTGAATTCAACTTTACCATCTTGTTTCTCAAGGTTTCTGATCATGTGAGCAAGAATTTGCATGTCACCTTTGTGAACCATACATGAACCGATAAATCCTAGATCAACAGGCTTTTTACCTTCGTAGAAAGAAATTGGTCTGATTGTATCGTGAGTATATCTTCTTGATGGATCTTCGTTGTTAACATCTGGGTCAGCAATCATTGGCTCGTCGATTAGGTCTAGATCAACTGTAAACTCAGCCGCGTACTTAGCGTTTGCATCTGGAGTAAGAGCTGGCTTAGCGCCAGATTTAATTTCAGCAATTCTCTTATCAGCTTTAGCAATAAGGCCTTTTAGAGATCCTGCTTTATTGTCCATACCTTTGTCGATCATACCATTGATTCTGCTCTTAGCGATTTCTAGAGACTCGATTAGAGTTTCGTCGCTTGAGATACAGATTGATGCTTTCGCTTTCATTTCAGCAGTCCAATCTGTGAATACGAAAGCTTGGTCAGCAAGAAGAGTTCCAATATGAACTTCGATAATTCTACCTTGGAAAACGTTTTCTCCACCGAAGTGCTTAAGCATTTGAGCTTGAGTCGCGTGAACAACGTCACGGAAATCCATATGATCTTTTAGAGTTCCTTTGAAAGTTACTTTAACAGATTCAGGAATTGGCATTGAAGCTTCACCAGTAGCAAGAGCTAGTGCAACAGTTCCGGAGTCAGCACCGAAAGCAACACCTTTTGACATTCTTGTGTGAGAGTCACCACCGATGATGATATCCCAGTCATCAACTGTAAGGTCGTTAAGAACCTTGTGGATAACGTCAGTCATTGCAGGGTATTTCTTATCTGGAGAGCGACCAGTAACAAGACCAGCTTGATTCATGAAGCTCATAAGTTTTGGTGTATTGGCAGCTGCTTTTGAATCCCAAACAGAAGCTGTGTGACATCCTGATTGGTAACCGATATCAACAGTTGTTGAGATTACTGTAGCGGCCATAGACTCAAGCTCTTGAGCCGTCATAAGACCAGTTGTATCTTGTGAACCAACAACGTTAACTCTTACTCTTACAACAGAACCTGCGTGAAGAGTTTTTCCTGGTGTTGCACCAAGTACGTTGTTGTTAAAGATTTTCTCAACTGCAGTAAGACCTTGTCCATCAACAGATACTTCTTTTGAAGGAGCGTATGCTGATTTAAGTTCAAGGCCAAGTGCTTTAGCTGCAAGAGTTTGTAGTTTCTTACCAAATACTACAGCGTAAGATCCACCAGCTCTCATGAATTCCATTTTTGGAGTCGTTAGAGCAGAAGCGATATCTTTTACTTCTTTTCCGTCTTTTAAAAGTTTTTTAGTCTTTGTGTTGATAGTGAAAATTGTTCCTGTATCAACAGAGAAAACCTGCTCAAGAACTGGTTCACCGTTAGCGTCGTAAACTGTTTTTCCAGCAGCATCAGTTTTCTTAACCCAGTTTTGTAGGTTGATACCAATCCCACCTGTAACGTCTACAGTTGTAAGGAAGATTGGAGCGATTCCATTTGTACCAGCAACAATAGGAGCGATGTTGATAAAGGGAACATATGGGCTAGCTTGCTTTCCTGTCCAAAGGGCAACGTTATTTACCCCTGACATTCTTGAAGAACCAACACCCATTGTACCTTTTTCAGCTACAAGCATTACTCTTGCATCAGGGTGCTTTGCTTGAAGCGCTCTGATTTCTTGTTGCGCTTCTGGAGTGATCATACACTGCCCGTGAAGTTCTCTATCTGAACGAGAGTGAGCTTGGTTACCTGGAGAGAGAAGGTCAGTTGAAATATCACCAATACCTGCAACAAAAGTTACAACTTTGATTTCTTCTTCAACTTCAGGAAGTTTTGTGTAGAACTCTGCTTTCGCATAGCTCTCTAGAATATCTTTTGCAAATTTATTTCCGTCAGCAAGACCTTTTTTAAGTCTGTCAGTGTCTGCATCGTATAGGAAAACCTGAGTCTTTAGAACTTCAGCAGCAGGCTTTGCAACTTTCTCATCGTTTCCTAGAGCTAGGTCTAGAAGAACTTCAACAGAAGGTCCACCTTTCATGTGAGAAAGTAGTTCAAAAGCAAAGTCAGTTGAAATTTCTGCAACTGTTGATTGACCTAGGATAATTTCTTTTAAGAATTTTGCTTTTTCAGCGGCAGCACTCGTTGTTCCCGGTACTGTATTATAGATGAAGAAGTTTAGAGATTCTTTACGGTGCTCATTGTTTGTGTCTTTGATCTGAGCAATGATTTCTTTTAGAAGTTCGCTACCATCAATTGGTTTTGCGTGAAGACCTTGTGTTTTTCTGTCTTCGATTTCCTTTAAGTAGTCTGCATACAAACTCATAGTTTTGTCCTGTCTTTAAATGTAGTTGATTATCCTAATGTTATAGCAAATAGCATTGAAATTCTCAATTGCTAGCGCATTAGGCCATTCATTGTTTTTTAGTTGATGCGGCGAGTATGTGACTCGGTGCTAAATGATATTTGTCTAAGAGATCGTCTTCAAGTGAATAAAGATAGAATTGGCCTTAATTTCTATCTCTTGTGCAATGTCATTCAAGCAAAGGCACTGGTCATCTGCAACAGTATAAATATAACAGAACTCACTTGCTCCTAGGACTATGTTTTTCTCTATAGGATTATCGATAACTTCAATTGAACATTCATATAGGGCCTGGTTCCAAAAAACATTGAAATCTGTGTTGGGCCCTGAAATTAGTTCAGCATCAATACTAATCTCACCTGAAAATGTATAGGGAACTAGGGGAGTGTCCATGATGTAATCCCCTGTTTCACTGTGGAGGACCATACCTTTTCCAGTCAACAAAAGAAGATGCCTCATAAAACCATTGAAGATTGAAAACGGCCCAGATTGATTTACTTGTGCAATAGAGATGCGAAAATTCCATTCACCAGTTTCTGGATAGCGAAAAATTTCTCTGGTAGTTCCACCACCATTTTTCCATGGCATTGATATGAAGTCTTTTGAGTGAATTATTTTTTTCATAATCTTAACTTAATATAAGTGCCACGTTCCCTTAAGAGAAATTTAGGGTACGTGGCACCTTAGTTCCTTAGTTGGCACCTTAGTTCTTATTTAAATCGATTAGAAGAGTTCACAAATAAAGCGCTCATCTTGCGCTCTATTTATTCTGTCATAACTGCACTTTGCTAATAGAGTGCAGTAAGACGCGCTACAATTACCATCTACAGATAAAGCATTATTGAAAATCGAATCAAAAATTTCTTTAGAACTTTCTGAAGAGATTGTGACTTCTTGATTGATGGTGCATTTATATTTTTCACCAGATGGTTGATATCGATCAAAACTACAGTTTGCTTCAAGGTTGCAAGTATTTGATGTGCAATAGACGTCCCCGCCATTATTTACGATGGAATTAAAAACTGAATAGGCCTTATCACCGACTAAATAATCACTATTAGCACTTGCGAGTGTAGAACTAAGAAAGGTTAGATAGATAATTAGTGTTTTCAGGCACTTAACTCCGGTAATCATAAGGGTGTGAGTAAAGATAATTGAGTTTTAAATTTATAGCAACGCTCGTTGTGATAATTACTCGTTTAAAGATTCTAGAAAGTTCTAAGGAAAATCGCTGAAGTGCCGATCTGGCCTGTATAGAGGGTAGCATTCTATAGCTAATTATGATCTTTCTGTACGTTTGTTGAGTTGTGTACGTTAGTTGCCATAGATCGTAATCGACAAAAGAAACGACGTTTCTTTTGAGTTTAATCATGAAAGTTTTTAATCTTTCGAATGTTTTTTTAGGTTTTCTTTTAATTCTTTTTACATCATGTCAACAGCAAGAAAATATACTCGAACTTGAATCGAGTATGCGCACGTTTGATATTGGAGTGTCTTATTCGTTAAAAATAAAAGTCTCAGAGAAAATTGAAAGGGTCACAATTCAATTTGGCGAAGAAGAGCAAGTTGAAGTGGTGGGATCTGTTTTTGAATTTACACCGCAAGAAGTGAAAGAGGCCGAGAAGGTTGTTTTACGTGGCCATGATGGTGATGACAAATTAATACAAGAAAGTAAATATACTTTTAAGTATGTCGATCCGTCTGTTACTGAACCAGTTGAGGATGATCCTGAAGTGCCTAGGCCTGTAGGAGAGTTTCCTCATCATAATCCTACTTCATTACCTCAGTTAAATACACTGAATCGCCCATGGAGTAATTCACAGTCTGCGATCGTGATTGATGCTTATGAAAGCAATGGTATTGATTGGGATAAAATGGCCGCTGACAAAAGAATGGCGGCCGTGATCCATAGATCTGGTGATGGACTTAAAGTTGATAAAGGTTACGCTCAAAGAAGAGAAATCGCCAGAGAGCGTGGTTACTTATGGGGTGCTTATCACTTGGGACGCCCAGGCAACGTTATTGAACAGGCCGATAAATTTTTAGATACTGTAGGTAATGATGACGAGGCCCTACTCATTCTTGATTTAGAAAATACTCAATCGTCATCAATGATGAATGTTAAAGAAGCCCTACAGTTTATTGATTACGTTTATGATCGCACCGGGAAAATCGTTGTCATATATGCCAACCACTCAACGGCGCTAGATCTTAACAGTAAAGCAAAAAATCATGCACTGATTAAAAAAGCCCCGTTTTGGTATGCTCGCTTTAGAGAAAATATCCCATCTTTTCCAACTGGTATATGGGATACATATTTCCTATGGCAATTCTCTAGCGAAATTAATTGTACAAAGACGGGATCATGTCTTTATAACGTTCCTGGTACACGCTACGATATGGACGTAAACGTCTTTCCTGGGACTGTGGATGAGCTGAAAACACTTTGGTACAATCCAGGTTCTGAAAACTAATTGATTGAGAAGTCAAAACACTTAGTTTTTAAGAATCAACAAAAGAATCCGATAAGAGACCTATGAGAATACAAGTAATCATAGGTCTTTTTTTTTCACTTAATTCACTTGCACAAGATTTTCAAAGTGAACAGTTCATCAGAGAAACTGGCTGCTACAATGGTTATTGTATTTCTACAAACCTTTTGGAAATTGCGAACCTTGAGAAATATACTCGTGCGATTATTCAAAATGAGACCGAAGCTACAGTTGTTCAATCATTAGAAATTCTTCGCCATCAAAATGTATCAAGTGCTGAGTTAACTAAAACGACGAAACCATTTTTTGATTATATGTTTCAAATGAATACTTTTGAGCCAAGCTCATTTGATAATGAGTTCCAAGAAATTTTACGAGCTTGCAGTATAAAAAAAGAAGATAAACTTGGGCAGAGTCGTATTAGTGAGAGACAGCTTCTCGTTGCAAAAGCTTTATGCATGAAAGAAAATTTGAAATTGAATTTAAAGTCGCTTGAAAATGAATGTGATAAAGTCTTAAAAGATACCTTTTCACTTATTGATTTATCATCGACATATCCAGGAAGTTTTTCTGATATTTATGTCGAATTTCTCGTGAAAAATCCCGAGTTTGATCAATATATTATAGAATTTGATAAGAAATTAAATGAACTCTTAGGTACAAATTGGAAGAGGGAAATTTATCAATATGACAGAACAAAACCTGAACAGTTCCCAAAGAAGATCAGCGATCTTGATCTTGGTGTACTGGCCATAGAGATTACTGGAAATAATGAAAAGGCAATAAAGCTAGTTCAAATTCTTCTCTCTGATCCTGGGGCAAGAGTCATAAAAAATGAATTTAGAGAGAGATTAAGAAGGGAAGATCATAATAGATTTAAAAAGCTTAAGGACGTTCTCGCAGATGATTCTATTAACTCTATGATTGAGCTAGGAATGTATTCTCGAAAAATATTTGGTATGGATTATAAAAGGAATTGGTCCAATAGAAACTATAAGGCAATTGCAGGAATTACCTTGGGATATGAACTTGGAAAAAGAGGGCATTCAAATGAACTCTCTTCTTGGGCATCACAATTTATCGGCGAGGCCTATAAGATAAAGGCCCATATCATTCCTGCCATCACTGCCAACAAGAGTATTGAAGGGGATCATCCTTATTTTGTCACTGATTCAGTGGCCCACTTTGCTGGGGCCGATTTTGGTCATCGAATCTCTCAGGGCAGAGGATATTCCGCTCAGGATAGGCAGAGGGCCGAGGCCACAGGTCGTGAGAATTCTGAGGCCCATTGGAAACAAATCGATAGATTTAAAACATTAATTCAAAAACTAGAATAAACTATAGCTTAACGTGTTCGATCCCCAGACCTTGATCTTGAAATTCTTTCTTTAAAAATAATTCTTTCACAGTTCGACCAGAGTTTCCATAACGAGAACTTTCAGAAAGCTTGTTAGAAAATTCGATAACAGCACAAATCTCACCTTTAAATTGTCCAAAGGCAAAGTCATTCAGATTTTCCGCCGTGATGTGATGGATTCTAATCTGATCTTTTTTTCCAAAAGCACTGGCAAGTAAGCTCATGGCGACAGCAGACTGTTCAACTGGTTTTGTATCTCTAATAATTTCATTGGCAAGTTTGAGATTCTTAGGAAGAATTTCTTGGATTTCAATACTGAAGTTTTTCAAAGTAAATCCATAAGGACAGTGAAGGCAATTCGTTTTACAACAAGTCCCTCTTTTTTTCAGATAAGCAGATGTAAAAACATTTTCACCATTACTATTTGTATAACTTAATTCGTTTTCCGTATTACTCATTAATTGTTCCTTATTCATGAGGATGACACTTTTTTAAGTATCACATTAGGTGAAATTTGGGGATCTAAACTTTAAAACAATCCTTGGCATGATCATTTACTAGCCCCATGGCCTGCATAAAAGCATACATTGTCGTAGGTCCTACAAATTTCCAACCGCGTTTTTTTAAATCTTTTGACAAAAGAATGGATTCCTCAGAAGTAGCTTGTATTTTCGATGTTCCTTTGGACTTCTTCTTTGCTTCATAACTCCAAAAGTAATTTGATAGAGAGCCAAATTCTTTTACAAGGTCGTGGGCCAATTTGGCATTATTAATAACGGCCTCTATTTTTCCTCTATGTCTAACAATCCCAGCGTCCAAAAGTAATCTATCCACATCTTTATCTGTGAATTTCGCCACTTTTTTATAGTCAAAGTTTTTGAAGGCCTTTCTAAAATGTTCGCGTTTAACTAAAATCGTTTTCCAGCTTAATCCCGATTGAAAACCTTCGAGGCAGATTTTTTCAAAAAGAATGCGATCATCTGTAACAGGATTTCCCCATTCATTATCATGGTATGAAATATACTGTTCATCTGAAGTGCACCAAGGGCATCTTTTTTTTCCATCATCACATTTAATGGCCTTATATACTTTTTGTTCCATATTTTGATCCTAAAATTATTTGATATCCTTCAAGTTGTCTTTGAGGATTTTATCTATTTCCTTATCGCTAAGTTTAAAACACTGATCGATAATTAAAAATGAAATACCATGAGCACAACTAAGCATACGCTTAATAGTATGTTCTAGCTCATTAATATTAGAACTCCCTTTTAAAGATTCATAGAGATATTTGTTAAGTTGTTCAGTAATAGTTTCGAATTCCTTGTACTCTTCCATGGCCGCTATTTGTTTAAAGTACATCGCTCGAAAATATCCTTCATGCTTTTTCGCAAATGCAATGTAGGCCTTGGCAAAATTCATAAGAGTAGCGCCTTTGGATTTGGCGATTTTTTCAAATTCTTCACACAGGATTTTGGCACCATCTAGTGCCATGTGAACTGCTATTTCATTTCTTGATTTAAAATGCTTGTAAATGGCGGCAGGGGAGACTTCACATTTGTTACTAATATCCCTGATAGAAAAATCAAGGGCGCCATTTTGGGCCACAAGCTCACTTGCATTATGAAGAATGGATTCTTTTAACGATCCATGGTGATAAGTATTTGTTTTTTTTCTCATTTGCCCATTATCTCATTTTTATACTTGCATGTAAACAAGTGTTAACTTAGCATGTGAACAATTGTTTACATTGGTGTTAACGTTGGAGTACAGATGAGACACTACTTAGTTGTTGCAGCGGCCTCGAGAGGGGCAAGATTATTTATCAAAAAGGCCCTATTAAAAGGTCATAACGTTACGGCCCTGTGCCGTGCCCCATCCGATGAATTGGCCCTAAAGAGAATGCAAGATTTATTAGAGGATACTGTTCTCACTCCAACTAATGAATTAATGGCCCAAGTTCCGGGTAGGCTTATTGCCAAAAGTGCTAATATTTTAAAGTCGAATACCTATGTAAAATTACTCATGGATGATCTTACTATTGATTCGATTTGTTGTTTTGTTGGACCAACTAAGTTTAAAGATATGATGAGTCCTAGATGCACAATCTATACTGATACAATTAGTGCCATTCTTGAAGGTTTAAAAGAGGCGAGACTTGTTGATCTCTATTTTCACAGCTCTGTTGGTGTTCTTGGTCAACCCGTTAATGCAAGACTTGCTATTCCTCAAAACTTTCCTTTTTACTTACATCAAGTTTTAAAATTTATTCCTGTGTTTAGAAATCTTGTAAAGAGTGAAAGAATACTTGGAGGGAATGATCTTAAAGATTTTGAGTATATTGTTTTTAGGCCTGCTTCTTTAACTGATGGATGTGCTAAAAGAAAATTTGGTTATTGTTTCAATGAAACAAGCTATCATGATCAGATGCTTCCCCTGAAAAAAGCTAAGCTCAGAATTTCCAGAGAAGATGTTGCTGAAGAAATCTTGCGTGTGACAGAACTTGATCGTCAATCTCGTAAAAAATGGGTTGGTCAGGGTGTTTATTTAGTTGATCTTATTTAGCCCCCTTAGTTGGAGGTTTTAAGCTCGTGAAAAGATTAATTATTATATTGGAAAATACTTACACTAGGTCAAAATTAAAGGTCATGTTAGGATTGTTCTTATGAAAAGAATATCACTGACTTTTTTATGTTTTTCAATTATTGCGATAACTTTTGCCAATGATTTCATGGAAAGTACCCTGACACTTCGAACTTCACTTTCCAAGCATAAAACATATAAAATTGCCAAAATTACAAAAGAAGTCCTTCCAAATGATGAGGGAAATGCCATCATCATACACACTAAAGGCGATGAAAAGTGCGTAATTCCTCTACAAAAAGTTGTAGATGTACCAAGGCCAAAATATCAGGGTTGTACTCACTGTAATGAAAAAAATGAAGAGATTGAAAACTATTACTCCGAAATATTTCTTAATGGTCAAACACCAGAGATATCATGTGACATATCAGAGGGAAAAGTAATGGCCTTCAGTTTCATAGGTCGCACAAGCGTAAAAGGTAAACCAATGCTTGTAAACCAAGGCCTTGTCTTTGATAATGCAGTCTATGAAGATAAGGCCTTTAAACCTGTTGTAAAAGAGCCAACTGCAATTGATCGTTTCTTTGATGATGCGGCCAAGGTTCTTCTAAAATATGCCTATTAAAAAAGCTCTTTCGCCAATTCCTTAAGTTCTAGAGAAATCTTATCTTCCTCAATTAATATTGGAATTCTCCATTTAGGTATAAGAGTATAGACCTTATTGAGGCAGACCGCCCTAATCGCAATAGCTATATTTTCATCCTCAAGGCAGTTCTTAAAAAAGAGCATCGCCTCATGACGCTTTGATGGTAATTGCTCAGCATTATTGTGTATACGTCCAACAACACTTGCGCCTTTTAGTATGATCTCGGGAGTATGATGGATTTCATGTTCGTTGAGGTTTTTTAAGTCACTAACTCGTGGAAGTGATACAAGTTCAGTATTTAAGTTATCTTCTTTTGAAATTTGAAAAGGCGTCTGTTCTCTTCTTGAGGAAATAATTTTAAGGGCCGATGATTGGGTTTTAATTTTTTCAATTAGAATTTCTTCTTGGCCCATCATTATTATTGAGAAGGCCAAGCCGAACGCAGAGAATACATAGAGAAAAATACGTTTTTTTTTCATTCTATTTGCTATCGAGACAATGAGGCTTCCATTAGTTCAGAAGAATCTTCCACTAAAACTTCATAGAAATGCCCTTCTGGCATTGGGTCTAAAAATTTAGGAATTTTCGGAGTTCTTAGCTCTACAAGTTGTGCTTCAGATTCACTTAGTTGACCTTGAAATTTTATTAATTCACTTTCATAGTCTTTTTTCATATCAGGATTTGTTTTAAATAAATTTTCATAAAATTCAACAACCCTTTGGAAGGCCTCAATCTCTTCAAGGAGTTTTTCTTCTGTTTTTAGGTGAGAGCGAACCACAACACGTGAAAGAGAATCAGTTATTGAAGCACTTAATTTTGTCTGGTCTTCAATCGAGCAAGTATGACAATTTGTTAATAGCATTTTTAGCGCGTGCGCTTCGAGTGAGTAAGAACCATTGCGAGAAGATTCACAGGCATAAAATCCAGAAAGAGCGTGACCAGTTGGGCAGACGTTATGAATAAAGCCAACATGCTCTGCATTTCCATCACTATGTCTGGCCTCATGAAAAATGGTTCCAAGTCTTTTGATTTTATTTGCTTCTGAATTTTGTTCTTTATTTACGAGAAGTCTTTCAAGAAATAGGCCTTCTCCGACTTGAACAATCCCAGTTCTAGGAGAAGGAACGTAAACTTCTTCGCGATTTAGTCTTAGTCCTTTGAGGATATTTTCGTTTTTCCCTGTGAGGTAAAGCTCCGCACCTAAGTTGGACATAATAATGACGGCACCATAGGTGTGAAAACCTTTTTCGAAGACACCATCAGGAAGTGGAGTAGAAGGGAAGACGTGACCCTTTTTCTTTAAGAGGTTTCTTCCTGTTCTTTTATAATCTTGCCCCACAATGTAGCGAACTCGATTAAAAACCCAATTGTATAATTCGGCGCCATTAACATCAGTTAGTTCAAAAACAGTTTTAAACTCAGAATCGACTTCTGTTTCAGGGGTATTGTACAGATAAATGAAATCTTCTTTTAGTGTTTGAATTTGTACTTTTGGAATACTTGAATCGAGATATATACCACCGAAATTTTCTTTTGCGCTTATATGTGAAGAAAGGGTTAAAAAGAGAACTAATCCAATTATCTTTTTCATTGTGATCCTTCGAATTGAAAGTGGTCCTCTCTTCTACTGGACAGACGAGTTAATGGTCAAGATTAATAATCAGCAATTCATTGTTTCACTTTTGATACTAATTGCTATTTGTAGTAATTTTATTTGTTAAGTTCAGCTTACTTTTTTGGTAAAAAAATAAAAACATTTTATTTGCGTCGTGTCATGACCCTTGATATAAGTCTCAAAACAAAGAGGAGGCGTGAATGTTAAAAAACTTTCTGACTATAAGTGTGTTGTCTATTTCCTTGTATTCACAAGGGGGATTTTTCAGTTCTAAAGAATTGATCCAGAAGAATTTTAATAAGGTTCTTTGTAAAGAGGTGAATGAACTTGGTGGCCCTGTTTCAGTTAAGGCCTTGGTGATTCGTTTACAAAAATTAACGAACTTAAGAAGAATTAGTGGAGAGCAGTCCTTGCGTGGTGATCTTTTCGTAGAGCTTTTGAATGGGCAAATTTTTAAAATGGATAATATAAATTTTAAAAGATCTGGTGGAGGTCAAGGCAGAAATAGATTGGCCGACGAACTAACGGCCAGATTGTCGATGAATGGAGGGAATCAATGGATTGAGCTACTTCTAGCTGCCCCGACAAAAGAAATGTATGAAGACGATATTTATTCATCTGATACAGATCTAACTGGAGGAATTAATATAGCAGCAGATGATATTAATATTTGGCTAGATGATCAGATTGATAGTGAAGGATTTAAGGATCCTCTACGTTGTACAGTCTCAATTCAATAATTAACAAGGAAATACTTATGAAAACAATAGTGATTTTAATGACAGTAATTTTTAATTTATCAACTTTTGCTTCTTCTTCAAAATTAACGAAGAGAAGAATGGAATTCTTACAAAAGAACTTTCCTCATATCACAAAGATCTTTGGAGCTTATAAAGGAATTCCGATGGTGCCTTATCAACCAAAAGGAGAAGAAGATACTTGTATTTTAAATATTTATCCGGTTGTTCTGTTCGATGACGATAAGCTCATTGAGTTCACTGTTCAAATTTCATATCTGGATTCAAAGAACCAATATAAGGAAGTTGTATTCGATAATGGAATTAGCTACGGAAGATTTCTTAGTGATCGCTATGAATATATTAAATCTATCAGTGAAGGAGGGATCGCCCAGTTTCAACTTCTTTCGGCGCCGTTAAATGCTTGGTTTGGGATTAAGCCAACTGTTATAAGATTTGAATTCGAAGAAGCTCAAAAATTATCAGAATTTTACATTAGTAAAAAGCCAATATTTGGCGCTAAAACAGACCCCTATAACAAAGATATGGGTTGTACGGAAATGGAAAAGGTTTCGGATAATTGGAATTAAAAAAAGGTGCCGTGATGGCACCTTTTTTATTTTGTATAAGATTTTTTATGAAATACAGCGAGTAGAATAATACAAATGACTCCTACAACAACACCAATAGGCTGGCTTGTTGATTGTGGCAAATTTAATCCGATGGCGGCAGTCATAATATAAGACACTGTTACCGCCGTACCGATTGCTGCTGGAATACTTGCAATCCAATGAAATGCTCTTTGTTGGAATAGATATTTAGTGGCCAGCCACATAACGCTTGTTGAAAGAAGCATATTTGAGAAAGCGAAGTATCTCCAAATTAGGGAGAAATCGATTTTTGTCATGAAGTAGGCAATAGTTAAAATTGGTACTGAAACGAGAAGACGGTTTTTAATACTTTGAGAAATATTGAAAGCATCAATAATTGTAAGTCTTAGTGAGCGAAATGCAGTATCTCCTGAAGTGATAGGAAAAATAGCAACAGCAAGTATGGCCATGATTCCACCAAAGGCCCCAAGGTACGAAGTCGCAATTTGATTTACAACGAGACCTGGTCCACCCTGTGCAAGGACTGATTTTAGTTCTACATATCCTCCTGGGAAAGCTGAAATTCCAGCTAAGGCCCAAACACAGGCCACAACACCTTCAGCCAACATGGCCCCGTAGAACACAGGGCGAGAATATTTTTCATTCGTTAGACATCTTGCAATGATTGGAGCTTGAGTCGAGTGAAAGCCACTAATCGCACCACAAGTAATTGTAACAAATAGAAGCGGCCATACAGGAGGACCATTCGGATCGCGATCTAGTAGCTCGTGTGTAAGGTGAGAGTGATTTAAAAAAGCAAAAAGATTTTCTATCTTTGGTAACTGTGGAGCATTAATTAATAGTGCTATTGCAATAGATGTAGTCATTACAACCATCAAAAGACCAAATAAAGGATAGAACTTCGTGATGATCTTATCGACAGGAAGAAGCGTTGCTAAAAAGTAATAACCAAGAATGGCCAATACCCAAAAGGCATTACTTGCAAACATTGTATCTTTAAAGACGTCGAGATTACTAATTAGACCAGCGGGGCTCATAATAAACACAACACCTACAAAGAAAAGGAGCATTGCTGTGAAAAGAAGCATGATCCCTTTAAAGTAGATATTTAAATAGTGACCAGCAATCTCTGGCAAACTTTTTCCATCTTCTTTGATGCTTAGAACACCTGAGAAAAAGTCGTGGACGGCACCTCCAAAGATATTTCCAAGGACGATCCAAATAAATGCTGTTGGTCCATAGACTGCGCCGAGGATTGGACCAAAGATCGGACCAACTCCTGCAATATTTAAAAATTGAATCAAAAAGGCCTTAACGGGTGATACTGGAACATAATCAACACCGTCTTCGAAACGCTTGCAAGGAGTTTCGTTGTTTTCATTAATGCGTGCCTGTTTTTCAACAAAGGGGCTATAGAATTTGTAGGCAAGGCCTAGGAGTGTAATACAAAGGAAAAAGGTTAACATAAAGAACTTCCATGAATAAGAATTGATTCTTTATTATAATCGTAAATTAAGAAATTTTAAGGTTGTTTTAATAAAAAAATATAGGGCAATTGACCCAATATGCTGATTTTAGTGAGTATAGGTCATCAAGCCTATAGTTTTTCTCTCGTAATTGTTCGATCTTAAAAGAAGATAAACAAGGAGAAGAAAAATGAAAAGTAAAAGGGCCTACGACTTACCAATTAGAATTTTTCATTGGTCGTTTGCAACTCTATTTGTAGTCTCATTCATAATCGGAAAATTTGTAGATGATGAGTCTCGTCTTTATGCTTACCATATGCTCTCAGGTTTAATGATGCTTGTTCTTGTCTTTTTAAGGGTTATATGGGGCTTTATTGGTTCTAGGACTTCGCGATTTACTGCTTTCATTTTAGATCCAAATGAAATTGTTAGCTATTTTAGCGATATTTTTACCAGCTCAACAAAGAGATATCTTGGGCATAATCCAGCATCAAGTTATGTCACAATTATATTAATACTTTTGACTTTAGCGATTAATCTGACAGGCATGATGATGTTACTCGGTATAAGTAAACACTTTTTTGAAGAGGTTCATGAAGTATTAGCACATCTTTTTTTGATTACTACTGTTCTTCATATTGGTGGAGTATTGTTTCATCAACTTTGTCACAACGATGGTATGATTACGAGTATGATAAATGGTAAAAAATTAGATGTTGAGAACGAGTCAGAAATCAGATCTAATCATATAATTGTCGCAATTGTTTTTGTTGTTCTAATTTTAAGCTCGGGCCAATACTTATTGAATAGATTTGATCATAAAACAGGAGAAATCTCATTGTTTGGCAATGTTCTTCAATTAACTGAGATTGAGCATGAAAATAAAGATTAAAGTAATGATTAAGTAACATATTGAACAAATTGAGATAGTTGTAACAAAATGAGCATCGAATATATATGTATTATTAACTCTAGTATTGTGTTAGAATAAAATATATTAAGTTTTCCTTTTCGTTTTTTATTTTTTCTAATTAAGTCAAACTTCGAAACCATCAGTAAAATTTAAGTTTCACAAATTATTTAAATTAAGACATAAGCCTTGAGTTCAAGGCGTGGGTGATTTTTATCTTATCCTTTGTCTTGAAATGAGAGGTGCATGATGAAGAAATTGTATAGTTGGAAAAGTAAAGCAGGGCAAAAAGACTATCTCGAAAGATTGAAAAAAAATAATACAGAGTCAGCTATTGAATACGATAAATCTAAGAATTTTGATCTTGGCGATTATATTCATCATGATAAGTTTGGGTACGGCTTTATTTTGAAAGTTATGAATCAGACTAAAGTTGAAGTTTTCTTTGCCGATGTTCAAAGAATTATGCTTCAAAATTGGTCAAATAAGTAGGATGGAAATATTAATGGAAAAGAATATTAATGTCGGAAAATATATAATTAGTACAGATGGTGATATTGGCAAGATTGTTGACGTTGTAAATCTTGAGCCTGGTGCTGAAGATTTTTTCAAAGTTAATTTTACAAAAAATAATTGCATTAACTATTTCTCAATGAAAAATACTAAAAACTATAGAATTTTAGCTTCAAAAGAGAATGTGCAAAAGGCAATTGATATTTTTAATACTCGTTATGAGCCGATAGAATATGATTCGACTCATGAGAAAATTAATGCACAAAAAGAAGCATTATCTGAAACGAATATTTGTGAAATTGCAAAAGTTCTCTCGATGATTAATCAGGAGAAAGAAGTCCATCCACAGGTGAATAAGACTTACACGATTGCTTTAGGAATGTTTATTGATGAGATAAAATTCGTTACAGGCAAAAAATTAACAGATATTTATGATTTATTAAAACTCAAGATCCCCGCAAAAAAGGGCAAGAAGTAGATATTTATTTTTTAGGAGAATTTATGGCAAATGGAACAGTGAAATTTTTTAATGATGCAAAGGGCTTTGGATTTATTACACCAGCAGATGGTGGTAAAGATATTTTTGTTCACGTATCAGCAGTTGATCAAGGAACTTTAAATGAAGGTGATAACGTTACTTACGAAGTAGGTGACGGGGCCAAAGGTCCATGCGCTGTTCAAGTTAAAATTTCATAACTATCGCAAAGAGATAAGGGTCGAATGACCCTTATTTTTTATCTTCAAATCCTACCCTTCCAATAAATGGTAGTTTTATCGCCGGTCCCCAGAAATCTAGTCCAAAGTGTAGACCTAATAAATTGAGTTCCAATCCTTCTTTGGCAGAAGCTGTTACACCGAGATAGCCAAATGCACTGAGCGTGTATCCCGTTTGTGAAGCTGTCTTTGAAACAAAAGTATCCGGTCCAAAATAGTCTTTTCCAATTGCGTTGGGTGGTAGCTCTATATTGAGTTCATCAATGTTGCGGATAAGATAAGAAATAAAAGTATTAGAATTTGGACCAGGCCATAAAACATAGCGATCTTGAAACGGGTAGTTTTTAACAAGGTCAGGAAGTTTAGCAATAATCTTAGATGCTTTTTCTCCACGTGCTTCAAAAAGAAGAGTGGGTGTACGGTCATACCAGAGTCGATCTGGAATATCTTTTTTTACATTAACAGTTGTCCCTTCATTTCTTAAGTTCCAAGACATAACTTGGGCGACGGTGTACTGAGTTTCATTTTTCTTTTTCCAAGTAATCCATGGATGCACCCCAAAATAGCCTCGCCAAGCAAAGGCCCTCGCGTGATAAATAAGAACGATATCTTCATTTATTTCACTGGCCTTAGGGGCCATGTTTGCACTTTGTCTTGAAGCGTTTTGCCAGTTCTTAGTTGAACAGGCCGATAGAAATAATAGAGAAAAGAGCAGTAGTGTTTTCATGGGCCCATTCTAACCTCAATTTATGATTAATGTCATGATTAGTACGTGAACTTAACAATAAATACTCGATTTCTTATGAAATTCTATGTCTTTTGCCTGTAACTCACCAAAAATAGGGAAAAGTTAATAATTGTGACTGTTTAGTTTTTCTGAATACTTCCGAAATAGTGGCATCGTTTTAAATGGAGTTTTTATGAGTCTTAAAAAGAAACTGGTGCTCGCTATTATGGGATCAATCCTTTTGGCCAGTTCAAGTATTTCGATTATTGTTTATGTTTATATGAAGAAAACTGTGACTGATACTGTAAATTCTGAACTCGACGCAAAGGTTGAACAATATCGCAGCACAACTCTTGCGTACTACAAAAGTAATTACAATTCTCTGGGCAGCTCAATTCGAGTTGCGAGTGATCAGATTAATAGCACAACTACTGGTGTTGATGACACTCAAAAAATTAATATGAAAATCATTCATCAAACGAGTAATGAACAGACAGACGTGACTATTGGGGCAATGAAAATTGATGGAAAAACTGTTTATCAAAATGATGAACTCATTGATCATATTGCTCATTTAACAGGAGGAGCGGTTACATTATTCCAAACAGTGGAAGAGGGACTTGTTCGAATTTCTACCAATATTAAAAAGGATGATGGGCAACGTGCAACTCGTACTTATATACCTAAAGACAATCCTATCTATGAAAAAATTATGAGTGGTGAAGATTACTACGGAAGAGCATTTGTTATAAATGAATGGTATCTCTCGATTTATCGCCCTATTAAAGTTGATGGAAAAATTATTGGAGCAATCTTTGTTGGGAAGGCCGAAAGTAATTTGAATGAACTTAAAGATGAAATTCGTAAGCAAAAATTTGGTGAAACAGGATACGCTTATATTGTCGATTACGATGGAAAGTTGATTGTTCATAACTCTATCGAAGGAAAATCTCTATATGATCTTCCAGATGCTGATGGAAAGATGTTTTTTCAAGAAATGCATACGATGAAAAATGGCATCCATACATACAATTGGAAACACCCCACAACGAATTCTATCTCTAAAAAAACAGTGGCCTTCAAATCAATTGATGAAATGCGCTGGATGATTGTCGCTGGTATGGATCACTCAGAAATGTATGAGCCAATTAATAGACTAGAAGTTTTTATTGTTCTAGTAACTGTCGGTATCTTGATAATAGGTTTTTTTCTATCGCTATATTTGCAAAAAACAATTTCTGGCCCATTAATTAGTGCAACTGAATCATTAACGAAAACAAGCTCAAAGGTTGATAATTCAATTGAGATAATCTTTAAACAAAGTAATGTCTTAAAAGATGGGACAACAAATCAGGCGAGTAGTTTGACTGAAACCTCACATAGTATAGATTTTATTAAAAATTCTATCGAAGATAATAATAGAGCTATTGAAAAATCTGTTGAAAGCGTCAGAAAGGGAATTGGCGCAACTGTTTCTGGAAAAGAGGCCGTTGATCAAATGATTGCTGCTATTCAAGAAATTGAAGTTTCAAACCACGATGTTGTGGCCCAAATTCAATCATCGACTGAAAAGATGAATGCTATTACACAAATCATCACTGAAATTGCTGAAAAAGCAAATGTCATCAACGATATTGTTTTCCAAACAAAGCTGCTTTCCTTTAACGCTTCGGTAGAGGCGGCGAGGGCAGGGGTGCACGGCAAAGGTTTTTCCATTGTTGCAGAAGAAGTAGGAAATCTTGCTAATATGTCAGGGCAGTCGGCGAGTGAGATTCAAGCGCTATTGAATGATGGAATTGCAAAGGTTGAGGAACTCGCCATGGCCAATAAAGTAGAAATGGAGCGAATTATTAAACAGAGTTCTGAAAAAATAAATCGCGGTATCCTTGTCGCAAGATCGTGCCAAGATGAACTAAATGGCATTGCCACAACGATTGGCGAAAGTGGAGAAATATCTAAAAATGTTATGGAAGCTTCCCACGGGCAATTTCAGAGTATATCTGAGATCAATGAAGCTGTTTTTAGATTAAATGAAATAACAAATAAAAACTTAGAAGTTTCAGATGAGACAAGTATGTCAGCAACAGGTCTAAAAAACGAATCTCAGAGTCTAAAAGGTGCTATCAACGAAGTTGTGACTGCTATCTTCGGATAATATTTAAGTCTAGTCTCATAACGTGAGACTAGACAAAATATTCTTTAAGTATCAATTTGAAAAATGTTTTTGAGATTTTTTTATAATGAGAGATATCTTCTATAAGTAATGTATGGACCATTAATCCGCAAAAATGCATATCAATCATCCGACAGGCTTCATCTAGTCTTGATTTAGATATCTTTATATCAAACTTTTTTTGATAAACTTGGGCCCATTCATTAATCGTTCTTTGCATCCATTCTTGCATAATTGTTTTATATTTCTTGTCAGTAAAAGTGTTACTTAAGAAGTATAGCAGTGAGCTGTACAGAACTTTCTGCTCATCAAAATCATCAAAAGCAAAATCTATGAGCACAATATGGAAGTGATTGATGTCCTTGAAGTCGAGTTCGCCAAAGGCCACAGTCAGTTCTGTCGTTATCTTTTCGGCCACTGCTAAAAAAATGTCATCAATACTGTCAAAATGATGATAAATTCCACCTTTTGATAGACCACTTATTTCTACCAGTCGAGCTGTGGTTAAAGATTTATGCCCTTCTTTTGAAAGAATCGCTAATGCTGAATTGATGATGAGTTGTCTTGTGTCCATGAATTGGATTGTAGCACCGACCGTTTGGTCTGTGCAAGTTTAAAAATCAAGAACTCTAAAGTTATGCCTAATTAAACAACACTGCCCAAAAATTGATTATTCCAACACATCTTTAAGTTACTGTTATTTCGTGTTCTTTCTGGCACATACATTGCTCTGTTATTTGAAACAGAATATTTTGCGGGGGCATAAAATGAAATTCAATCTATTACTGACTTCTTTTTTCTTAACATTAAACGTTTTCGCTATCGACTATTCAAAGTACGACGAGGCGTTGAGAAATATTCAAGACCCTGATCTTAAAAAGGCCTTAATTGAAAAAATGTCCAGCGAGATAGCAGAATCTTTGAAAGAAGCTCAATCACACAATGTTGATACTGATGTTTCTAATACAGAAAATTCTTCAGATACACAATTAGGTCCAAAAATTGAAAGAGAGGTGGCCACAATATCAACAGTATCAGAAGAGTCAGAAAAAATTAATGTCGTTAAAGATGGTTTTACAAAAGTAGAAACATTTGAAGAAACGCAAGACCTGAAATTTAACCTAGGGATAATTGGTGTCGCAAATAAGTACAAGATCGATAATACAGATATTAACTTTATCGGATCAAATTTAAGTGTTGGTTTAACAAAGAATATTTTACAACACAAACTACGTGGCCATTTGAATTACTTCAAAACTAAAGGTGATTCAGCAGACTATGATGGGAATAAATATGACTTAGCCAGTTTGGGACTGGCCATCGATTATAAAGGAATTGGAATTGGTGCTTCTTATTCATACTTTGTAAGTGAATATGTGGGTCTAGGTGGATATATCAATTATTCAGAAGGGAAACTCAAAGGAAAAATAAATGATGAATATTATTCATATGAAACATCTCTAATTGATTTTGGTGTGAGGCTCGATTTTCAAGTGAGTGCATGGAATCCTTATATTGCTATTGGTCCTTCATTTATTTCGGCAGATGGTGATGAAACATATCGTGGAATGAGTGCCTATGTAGGTCTTATTAATTTTGAATTCTAATTTAATGAGGATTGTCATGAGAAATATTTTTCTAATCACTTCTTTGCTTAGTCTTGTGAGCTGTGCTTCCTTAAACGGAAGAGAGAGAATCGCTGATTTAGTGAATATACAACCATCTGAGAAATATACGAGAGAATATATTTTGAATCTCTATGGCAGTCCAAATTATACAAAGGTAGAGGACCAAAAAAGAGTTGATATTTATACGATAGATAAGATTCAAAAGAATAAGGTCTTATGCAGAAATATCGAAGTTAGTTATGAGAGTAATCAACTTGTTAAGTCTAGAGATATTTCAGAGATCTCTGTTGATCTTCATGAAAGATGTATGAAGTTTGCGTTAAAAAAATCAAAGAAGAACTTTAAGAATTTTAATAAGATTAATGAAATGACTTCTAGAGAAGATTTAATTTATAACGTTGGTGCACCTGCAAGTATTTTCCTAAATGGTGATTATAAATATGAAGTTGTTGCAAAAAAAGGTGCTATCGTAGATTGTAAAGATTTTCGCATAGTTTTTGATAAGAACATTATTTTTAAAATTATCGATATTTCTACAAATGATACACAAATTCGTTGTAATAGGATTGCCTATGGTCATGCTGAGAATTTGAGATCACAGCATGACATTATTTCAGGATTATTGTTCGGCCAAAAAGAGCGCCATTCTGCTTCAAAAGGTCCTCTTTTTGATAAAGGCCTAGACAATAGTTGTCAGTGTCCAAATGATCGTGCAAGTGATGGTTCAAGATGTGGAAACCGAAGTGCTTATTATAGAAATGGAGGACTAGCTCCTGTTTGCTACTCTTTCTAATTTACTAAATTAAGCTTGCTAAGTGCAAGCTTAATTCCAAATGCCAATAAAGCTGTACCCGAAATTGCTTCAATCGCACTTCGAATCTTTTTATTCTGTAATTGATCTTTAAAAAAAGCAACAAAAACCCCTATGAAATAAAGCCAAAAAAAGCTCATCATAATATGAATTATAGCAAGCCCCATAGTCTGAAAAAAGATATTACCGTTGGAACTCGTAAATTGAGGTAAAAAGGTTAAGTAAAAAACAGCAACTTTAGGATTTAAAATATTTGTTAGAAGTCCTCTTTTAAATTCATTTTTCAATGAATTCATCGGATTTATTTTTAATGAATCTTTATCAAAGAGATGATCTCCTCTGTAGGCTTCATAAAGACCTTTAAATCCAAGATAGATTAAATATCCCGCGCCTATATATTTCATAAGCGTGAACAATGACTGCGAGCTTGATATAATGGCCGAGATTCCAATTGAGGATAGTAGGGCATGGAAAAATAGGCCCGAGCAAATGCCTAAAATAGAGGCGATCAGAATTTTCTTTTGACCAGAAAGGGAGCTTTTCAATACTAATGCAGTATCTGCACCTGGAGTAATGGCCAGAATAAAACATAGAGTAGTAAAAGTCAGAAGTGAAGGAGTCAAAGTATTATCCATAAACCATTATTACCATAATTTTAGTTTTCATTTTAGTATCATTTAACAATTGCTATAAGATGACAAGCTAGATAGAGACCAATCCCGTAAGCAATATGGGCCATGAGACTTTTAAGGCGGTTATGCCAAGGATGTTGTGTTTTACTTGCAGCGATCCCAAATCCAAAGCACGGTTGCATAATTAAAAATGGGGCCACTAATGTTAAAAGTGCTATCATTAATGATAATGTTAAATTTGGCATGACGAGGCAATTCACGTCTATTATAATTAATATCCCAGCAAATAGTATGCCGATTATATAGTGGGCCATTTGACCAACAAGTTGTTCATGGACAGCTGCGGGCATGTTCAAAATATTATTATGCTTGAAATGCCCTTTCGACATTAGAGAAATCCATCTCCCGAGTATTTTGTAATCAAGACCTTTAATATTAAAGAATGAACTCATTATGAGGGCCCACAGGTCCATGAACAATGTTGCAATTAGACCAACTATTAAAGACGATGCTAGGAAAGAAAAGAGACTCATTTTAACTCCAGTATGATATGTTAAAATCATAATACAACTTCAAGTCAACTTGAGGTCAAGTAGGGAGATGAAAATGATTGATATAAATGAGGTCTCAAAAAAGTCGGGTTTTGCTCCTTCTAAACTTCGCTATTACGAAGAAGTCGGCCTTATTAAATCAATAGGTCGCAAAGGCCTGAAGAGAATCTTCAATGAAAGTGTACTTTTGAATCTCTCTCTGATTTCTCTTGGTCAAGAAGTTGGATTTAGTCTTAAAGAGCTAAAGAATATGTTGGGATCGAATGGTCAATTTAAAATTAATCGTAATAAATTAATTGAGAAGGCCCATGAAATTGATTTGAAAATGAAGAAATTAAAGGCCGTTCGAGATGGATTACTGCATGCAAGTGCATGCCCTGAAAAATCTCATCTTGATTGTCCAAAATTTCAAAGCTATTTAAAGATTGCTAAGAAATAAGAGTTATTTCTTATTTTGACTTGTGAGCTTATTAAGAATTCGTGAAATTCGTACTTTTAGAGAGCCTTCAGATTTCCCAAATTTCTTAGAGAGCTCTTTCAGTGAATTACCAAACATTTTAAATTCAATGAGAAGGGACGTTTCATCTTCTTTTAAAAAATCAAGGGCAACATTAAGGTCATGAATAATTTCAATTTCATCAATTGAAGAGGTCTTTAAATCTAAATAATCATTAAGCTCGATACTTTCAGTTTTAAAGAGATTCTTTTCTTTCCTTAAATAATCAATATAGCGACTATAGCAAATCGTCTTTATCCAAGATGAGCACCCAAGTTGTTCATCAAAGATAGGCATTGATTGCCATAAGGAGAGTAGGCTGTTTTGTATGATATCTTCCTGGATCTCTGAAGAAAATTTATGGAAGCTTGCGGGGTAAAAAGCAAATTTTTCACTTTTAAGTAAAGTTGTTAAGGTCTCGAAATTTTGAGTTTCTTTGGTGTCTTTTAAAACTTCACACCAATTAATTTTTTTGTTCAAAAAAATGTAACCTTTTTCTTCGTGGGCCGTATAAGTAGTAAAAATGGAGATTTTATGAAAATTATACTTCTTTTACCCTTATTCGCAATGGTTTCATGTTCAAGTCCTAAATTTGTAGAAGACAATACTGAAGTTGGAAATACTTTCAAACAGGCCAAGGAAGAGTTTAGAAATGGTCTTAATGGTATTACGTATTTTGGTGATAAAAGACCTTCTGATGAAATTATTGACCTTGGAACAAAGTTATTCTTTGAAACAAGACTAAGTCAAAATGGAACTGTCAGTTGTTCTCGTTGTCACTTACCACAATTACATTTTAGTGATGGGCTAGAGAAATCACGAGGAACTGAAGATAGACAAGCACCTAGAAATGCTCAAACTGTATTAAATACAGCAGGGCAGTTCCTACAGCACTGGATTGGAGATCGTGAAAGTGTTGAAGCTCAGGCCATTCATTCATTTACTGTAAAAGTTCCTTTTGCTCTTAAAGATCATGCAGAACTTAGAGAGAAGCTTATTTCTGCAAATTACAGTGATCTTTTCAAGAAGGCCTATCATGGATTAGATATTAAAAAAAGTGATCCTAAATTAGTTGCTGAAAAAACCGCCTTTGCTATCGGTGCCTATGAAAGAACTCTTGTCGGCCCAGCTCGTTTTGATGATTTTTTAGCAGGCAATATTACCGTACTTGATTCAAAAGAATTGAGGGGGCTAAAAAAATTCATGGAATTTGGCTGTAGCTCTTGTCACAGTGGAGAACTTGTTGGTGGGGAAATGTTCCAAAAGTTTGGAGTGGCGCATGATTATTGGAAATTTACAGGGTCAAAAAATGTAGATCTTGGAAGATTTCTTTTAACAAAAGATGAGAATGATAAATATTATTTCAAAGTTCCACCTTTGAGAAATGTAATCTATACGGCACCATACTTTCACGATGGTAGTGTTAATGATTTAGAAGAAGCTATTCGCATTATGGGGAAAGTACAATTAGATCTGGACTTAACAAAAGATGATATTAGTGATTTGAAATCTTTCCTCGGAAGTTTGTCGACAAAAGGGGAATATTTAGAGAAACTTAAAGTTGTGCCAAATCTTCCGCACAAATAGGAAATAAATGAGAGCAAAACTATTGATGCTTTTTTTAGGGATTTCAATTAGCGCCTTGTTCTTAACAAGGCACTACGAATTACACCTAGGCAATCATAACCTTTCACTTGTACTAAGTGTTATGGCGGCCACGCTCGCATTTGTTTTTGCTCTCGTCTTTTTTGTTCTAAGTTTCAATCACTGTACCTTTAGAAAGAACCTGTATTTGAATACTGATAAACTAGGGCTTTCAATGGTGGTGTCATTACTTGTGCTACAGGCAATGACGTATTTTGTTCATGTTGATGGAATGGAAAGTCACAATTGTCTTCAATATGTTGGTCTACAATTTGCTGCAGGTTTAGCATTAGGATTTTTATTTGTTCGCAAAGTAAAATTCTTGCATAAAAAATTACTTCTAAAGCAAATAATGTGGGGGCTTTTCTTTGTAGCTTCAGGGATGCTTTTTTTGACTTGTGGATCAAATGCACTTGAGCATATATCGCTTTCTCATATCCTACCATTACTCATTTACAGTTTCATCATTTTCATCATCTGAGAGCCAATTGTAGAGCTCATAGAGGCCATAAGTGGCCATAGTCCCTGTAGAAAGTAGAACTGTGAAAAAAGCAATGTCTGATGTATGGCCACGATTTAAGTCATCATCAAGTCTATTTTGCTTGAAAGTCGCGTAGTCATATCTTTTATTTTTCCAATTGAGTTTTAAATAATCAATTAGCTGATATTGATTTGCCTCTAGACTTATAAGAATCAACTTATATTCATTAGGATCAATTTTTCTTTTTAATTGTTCGGCCTTATCCCTTAGAATATCAAGTTCCTTTTGTGGAACGGCCGAAAGATAAAGCCATTCAGCAGAGATTGCACCCATTTCATCTAAAAAATTTGATCGTTCATATTCATTTTCATAAAATGTTTTTTTATAATCAGCGGGAGAGATATTTTTAGATTTTGCCAGAACTTGTTTCAGAGCGTGCTCCGTTTCATGGGCCAATGTTGAATAGGTTAAAAAACTATCTGCGAGTGATTTTAGTGAATAGACTCGTATTTCACCCGAAGATTTTTCTGTAGCAAAGGAATAGCTACCATTATGTGAGTCAGAATTTCTAATATACTCAGTTTCGCTTACAAGTTTTTTTAGCTCATTTGCTTGGGTCTCAGTTAGTGTCTCAGTTATTCTCATCAAATAGAGGTCAAATAATTTTTTTGCCTTTACCTGTGATGTCAGTTCATCATTATTTAAAAATGACAGGTCCATTCCTCGATAGAATCTCTCTTTGTAATTGAAAAATTTCTTGTTGCGTGAGAGGAAGAGCTCCTCAATTTTTATTTGGCAATCACTCTTGGCCGCAAAAGTTATTTGCGGTACTAAAATTGTTACCAAAAGGAACAATTGTCCAAAAAATGTACATTTATTCTTTATATTATTCATCTAAACCTGCTCATTTACCTATATTAAAGCAATGAGCATGCCAAGACTGCTAGTGACTAAATAAGACGACGATAGGCCTCTTTTGCCTTTCTTATCGCATCAGCACTTGGTTTAGAGCGAACAGATAGGTAGCCCACGCATTCACCATTTTCATAACAAGGAAAGACGATGGCCTTAACCCAATAGATTCTTCCTTCACGTCCACGATTGACAACATAACCTTGCCACAGCTTTTGAGACTTAATAACATTCCACAGATCTCCAAAGGCCGTTTTAGGCATATCTGGATGGCGAATAATATTATGGGGCTTTCCTACAAGAGCCCCTTTTTCATATTGTGCAACTTTGTAAAAACTTTCATTGGCAAAAGTAATGATTCCTCGTTTATCTGTTGCTGAAATGAGAATATCATTTTCATCAAGAATATACTCAGGCTCATCGTGAGAAAATCTTTTGGCATTAATATAGTCACTCGTTTGTACTAGGGGAGCAAGTCGCTCAAGAGGATCCATTGAAAGAGTTTTATTTTGATTTACAAGTGCTAATAGGTAAGAGAAGGCCTTTGCAATTGTATCAAGCTCACTTACATCCATTTCCATTTTTTCAGAAGAGTTTTCAAGGCTATTGAAGCTATTTAGTGACTCTATGACTAATTTTTTTGAGTTCTTAGTAATGGTATTGATATTGTCTGCTTGATCTTTTGTCGTGAGCATAACATTCATTGATTTATTCATTTTCTCACGACTAGATTGGATATTTGTCGAAAGATCATTAATTGATTCACCAATAAGACGGATCTTATTTTGAATATCTTCATTTGCAGATTTTGTTGTCTTAGAAAGTTCCTTAACTTCATTCGCTACTACTGCAAAACCTTTTCCTTCTTCTCCCGCCCTAGCTGCCTCAATTGTAGCATTTAGCGCTAGAAGGTTTGTTTGATCGGCAATGGCATTAATTGTTTTAAGAAGCTTATTCACGTCTTCAAACTTATCTTCTAAGACTTGCATTTTTTGATACACTTCTTCTAATTGTGTTGAGCTCTCTTTTGTATCATTGGCCAGTTCGTGCACTTTAGAATGAATTTGTCCGGCCTCTTGATTGATATGATCAATTTCATCTTTGATTAAATTGAAATCAGAAATACTTTTTCCTATCGTTCCGATTTGTTCAATAATTGAACTATGGGTACGATGAGAGATTGTCATTAGTTCTTGACCAGAGTTTCCAATCAATTCATATCGAAGTTGTTCTTCATCAAAATTTAGAATTTCAATTTTACTGTCACCGTCTGCCATAAGATTCCTGATTTTAATTATTATTAAATTATCATTAAGTAACGGATAGAAATAAAGAGTTTTTTAGGGAAAAGAATCTAAATTTGAGATTTAATTTAGAAAAAGAACTTGATCGTTTTACTTAAAAAATAAAACCTGTCATAAGACAGGTTTTATTATGTTTTATGCTTTCTTTACGACTGAACATTTCAAATAAACTGAACCAATTCCATCAATCTTACATGAAATATCATGGCCATCAACAGGGTCATCGAGAAGTCTAATTTTCTTCACTTTTGTACCTGTTTTGATAGTCGTTCCACCGGCCTTTAAATCTTTAACAACAGTAACGGCATCACCATCTTGAAGTTGATTGCCATTGGCATCTAAAAATTTTGGTGCATCTGCTACTTCTGTTTGTGCTTCTAATGTCCATTCATTAAAGCATTCAGGGCAAATCCACATTTGACCATCTGTATAGCCATAAGGTGAATTACATTTTGGGCAAGTTTGAGTATCGTCGCTCATTTGTTTTATCCTTTATCAAGTGTGATTGATTACTAATATGCCATCAACTAAAAAGGGCCTTGCTAGGCCCTTCTATTTAATCTAGATTATCGTAAACAGTTACAACGTCATCGTCTGCTTCAAGCATATCGATTAGCTTTTCAACTTGTTCAAGAGTTTCTTCATCAACTTCTTTATAAGTTAATGGGATTCTTACAAGTCCAGCTTCTTCAGGTGTAATGTTCATCGATTGAAGTTTGTCTTGGATTGAACCGAAAGCTTCCATTGGTCCTTTTACTTCATACATGTCATCTTCAAGCTCAACATCTTCAGCTCCTGCATCGATTAGTTCTAGTGTGAACTCATCTTCATCAATACCTTCAGCAGGGATTGTAAATACGGCCTTTCTTTCGAAGATAAACTCAAGTGAGCCATTCACTCCAAGTGATCCACCACATTTTCTAAAATAACTTCTTACGTTACTTACAGTTCTAGTTACGTTATTTGTTGATGTTTCTACGAAAATGGCCACACCATTTGGTCCGTAGCCTTCATAAGTTACATCTTCATAGCCAACGCCATCAGAACCCTGGCCTTTTTTAATGGCCCTATCAATATTGTCTTTTGGAACGTTGAACTTCTTACATCTTTCAATAGCGACTTTTAGAAGGAAGTTTGTATCGGGGTCAGGTCCACCGTTCTTAGATGCTTTGAAAACATCTTTAAGTGCTCTAGTGTAAACTTGTGCCTTTGCCTTGTCTGAGGCGCCTTTTTTTGCTGCAATTTTTGCTGATTTTCTTCCCATAATTTGATCTTTTTTTGAAAGGTTAATTTTGGGTTATTTTCGCTATTTTCACTTTATCTGTAAATTATTTGTTAAAGGAGTTGGGTCAGTTTTTTTTATTTTGCCGTGCGTGAGTTGATTGTTATAATTGGAATAAATTCTGGATAAGAGGTTGTAAATGAATACAATTATTAGCTTTGGGCTGTGCCCCTATGTTCAACGTTCATTAATTACGATGAATTATAAAAATGTCCCATACGAAGTAAAATATATTGATCTATTCAATAAGCCAGATTGGTTTTTGAAACTTTCCCCGCTTGGTAAGGTTCCCATTTTACTTGTTGGGGATGAAGTTCTCTATGAATCAGCAGTTATTAATGAATATATCGACGAGACAACTCCTGGCAGTCTTTTGCCAATGGATCCTTTATTAAAGGCCAAGGATAGGGCAACAATTGAGCTTGCGAGTGTGGTTCTTACCAATTACTTCAATGCTGCAATTGCCACTGATAAGGAAAGCTACGAGAAGCATAGAGCAGATCTTGAAAAAAATCTTACGACATTGTTATCAGGCTTTCATGGACCCTTTTTTAAAGGCACCGAACTTTCATTAGTAGATACTTCTTTTATCCCTGGGCTTCAACGTATTCTTCTTACTAAGAATATGTATCAAGACCTACAAATAAGTTCACAGATAAGAGCTAAATTTGATCAGTGGGCCAAGGAATCAATGTCTAAAGACTTTGTTAAAAAGTCAGTGCCCGCTACTTTTGAGAGTGATTTTGATACATATTTAGTTAATAGAAACAGCTACATACACCTGTTTAAGAAATAAACAGCGATAGTAAATATTTCAATCCCAAAGAAAATTCATTCATAGCACTCTATAATTTGGTCAAATTCAAATTATAGGTGTGTTATGAAAGCCGTTATAAAAAAAATCAGATTTATTTTAATCTTGGGTTCATTGATTCAAGGGAGTGTCGTTGATGCTCATACAATCATTAGGGCCGAAGATACGCCACGTAAGTATATTAAGGCGGAAGAAATTGAAAAAAATCAATTTCGCTTTAGTGAATGTAGTGGCGATATTGAAAGTCTTCAATGCGAAGAACTCGAAGGTATAACTCGTACTTACAGTAGAAAAGAAATTAAAAAATTAGCTGATATGAATGAAAGATATGCCTACTATGCCGCTGGAGCAGATGTCGTCATTGGTGTGGCCTCCCTTTATTTTGGACTAATTATCGGAGCAAAGGCCACTGCTGCATATTATGCAGGAGCGGGAATAAGCCTTGATGGTGGAGTTGCAGCAGTTGGTGGAACATTGTACGGAGTACCCAGTGGTGCGGCCGTAGGTACTGGGATTACAGTTGCTCTAGATGCTCTAGACCCTTTTGTTCATAGAGATATGTCGATTGCTTATGAGGAAATTATTGGTGTTGCTTCTGATTCGAACTTAGAAGATGTTGAAGCCGTTGAAGTCGAAGGCAATATAATGCTAGAAATTGAAGATATTGAATTCGAGCAATTGAAAAATAAAATCATTGATCAATTACAAGAGCTCGATTAGTTTTTAATAAATTTTTCCGCTTTCCAAATTCCAAATAAACTCATACCTGAAGAGGCCGATTGAATTCGGCCTTTTTCAATGAATAAAGTCGTAGGAGTGGATTGTATATTAAGCTTTTGTGACAACCCTGGCACATCTAAAAATGTAAACGGATAGGGCGAAGATGCTAAAAACTTCTTTATAATAATCTCACTCTCATAGGGATTGATGGCCACAATTTGTTCTTTCTTTATTTTTCCTTCTTGCACTGATTTATCAAGTCTATTCATTTCCACCTTACAAGGTCCACACCAAGTTGCCCAAAATATAGCGATGACTTTTTCATCAAAAGGTGGGAATGATTTTATCTGTCCATTTGAAATGTCTTTTGCTTGGTAGCTCTCGAGAGTTGTGTCAGTCGTTTTGAAATTGTTGATTATGACAGGTGCCTGTTTGTAGAAAAAGAAAAGTAAAATAACGAATGTAACGATATTACCTTTATCTAATATTATTTTTTTTAATGTAGATTTCAAATTCATAGTCTCTTTTTATTTTTTATGCTCAAATCTATTTAGAATTTATCACGGAGTAGCATTGGGATAAAGTGCGTTGTGACAAAGTTTTAAACATATTGCGTAGTTTTTATAATAATCTATAAATATGGCGGAAATTAGTTAAAATGCAGCCCAAATGAAGCTTTATTTTATTCTCATCTTAAATACTTTTTCTTTTTTCTTCGCAAGCAACACTCTGGCCGCAAATTGCTATCAGGATATGAATGTGTTCATTTCTAATGTCTATGGAGAGCAAATTGATCTCGATATGATGGATTTGAATATGCAATTTTATAAGGATTTTGTTTCTTCTAAAACTGATGAGCAAATAATTGATCTCAATTACGCAATGATTGATGAGATGGATAAAATTCCATATTCATCTTTAAAAGAAACAACAAAAGAAGATATTCAAGCCATTTTAGATAGTGTTCGTTCTAAAGAATTTATTCAAAAAAGTTGTGGCCGAGTAAACGAATATGATCCCAATAATCAAGTTGGATTTTGTTTCGGTCGTGCAATGGCCACTCATCTTGAGGCACTGAAAAATAGAATTGATAAGCAATCTATTTTAAAACTGTGGTTAGTTGGAGAGTTTGAAAATGCTCATTGGAATCACCATGTGGCGGTAATCCTTAGGGCCAATGATAGGAAGTGGTATGTTCTAGACCCACTTTTTAGTCGTATATTTACAACCAGTGAGTATGTATCGCACTTTAATAGACAGTATGGTTATCGTTTAGCGATGGTTCCGACAAATCCTAAAAGATTTCTTTCGGCAAAATCAAAACTTGAAAAAAGTTATGCTCGCTACAATAAAAAAAATCTAAGTTATGACTTTTCTAGCATGGAAATATTTTGGAAAGAGTTCTTTGCAGACCTATTAAAAGAAATGCGCTAGAATGTCCCCTGGGAAATTGATCTAAAAGGAAATCTTATGATATCACTAAAGACTGAAGAAGATCTTGTTCTCTACCGTGAGACAGGAAGAATCGCAGGAGAAATATTAACTCGTCTTATTCCAGAAGTTAAGGCAGGTGTTTCGACATACCATATTGCTAAATTAGCTGAGAAATGGATTCGAGAAGATTACGATGCCATTCCTTCATCAATAGGCCAATATGATTTTCAATTTGCTCTCAATTCATCAGTTAATAATGTCGTTTGCCATGGCGTTCCTTCTGAAAGTGAAATCTTAAAAGATGGTGATATAGTCAACCTCGATGTCACAGTAAAAAAACATGGCTTCATCGCTGATACTTCTCGCATGTATATTGTTGGAGAGGCCAGTGAAGATGCTAAGAAGCTCTGTGAAGCTACGAGAGAAGCGCTTTTCAAAGGGATCGAACAAGTTAAACCAGGTAATACCCTTGGAGATATTGGTTTCTATGTTCATAAGCATGCAACTAGAAATGGTTACAGTGTCGTAAAAGAGTACTGTGGGCATGGAATTGGACGCAGTATGCATGAAGAACCGCAAGTTCTTCACTATGGTAAAAAAGGCAAAGGACTTAAACTTCAAAAAGGAATGGTCTTCACTATAGAACCAATGCTTAACGAAGGAAGTGGTGGCATTAAACATCTAGAAGATGATTGGACAGTAGTTACTCAAGATGGAAAACTATCAGCACAATGGGAGCATACCATTGCTGTCACCGATAATGGTTTTGAAATTCTAACTCTACGAGATGAGGAGAGAGGCTAGTCATCTATGGAACTTGAAGCTTTTTCACATCTTAGAAAAGTAATGGATACCTATTATGTCTTGTCTGAACAAGCTTGGCAGGGAATCTTATCTATTTCAAAGGTGAGAAAGGTTAAAAAAGGTGAAAGGCTTGTTGAGTTTGGCGATATCCCTACATCTATTTTCTTTTCACATATTGGGCTTTATAGGGCCTATATAATTTCTGAAGACGATGCAAAAGAAGTTAATAAGAACTTTTTTGCAGAAGGGCGCTTTCCTGCGAGTATTGCAGCGGCCCTAACTCAAAGCGAATCCTCCCTGTGTATTGAGGCCCTAGAAAATGGGGTTGTGATCGAACTTGATCACAAAAAGTATCGCGCTCTCTTAGACGTTCATCACGATCTTAAATGGTACCAAATCGTTTATCTTGAACGTCACTGGTTATTAGAAAAAGATCCTTTAGTGACCTCTCTTTTAAGCCAAGAAGCAAAGGAGAGGTATCAGGTATTCAAAGAAGAAAACCCAGGTCTGGTGGATCGCATCCCGCTCTATCACTTGGCCTCAAATTTGGGAATTACACCAACACAACTCAGTAGAATCAGAAAAAATCTAAAAAATTAGTCTTTTTTCAACATATGTAAAGGAAAGTGGGCCCCAAGTTCACTATCCTTGGGTTATGAAAATACTAATATTTAATCTATTAAGCATCGTTTCAGGCATGGCCATTGTTATTCAAAGTAGCTTGAGTGGCCAGCTTTCTAAAAACCTTCAAAATCCGCTTTTAAGCTCATTTTGCCTTTATCTGGTAAGTGCCATTTTAATTGGGGTTTTAATTGCCTTTGGTCTTGTACCATTGCCATCAATTGAAAGAGTAAGAGCTACTCCAACTCATCTATGGTTCCTTGGAAGTCTTTTTAGCGTTGTAGGACTTGGGCTTTGTTATTGGTTAATGCCGCAAATTGGAGTGGCGCGAGTTCTCGTGGGAGTTGTCACTGGGCAAATGGTCGTAGCGACTATCATTTCTCATTTTGGCATTTTCGGTATGCCTGTAATTGAAATCAATAAAGAGAAATTCATTGGACTAGTTTTATTAATTGTAAGTGTTTTACTTATCAATAAGGAGGGATAAATGAAGCAGGTAAATGAGAACATTCTAAAACATTTGAAAAATTACCCATTTAACAACGTCGATATACTTTTGGGGCAAGGTGAAATCCTTTCGCTGGCCGATCATGCTTTAGAAGATAAAATCTCTCATAGAAAACGCGGTGGCTACTGTTTTGAACATAACAAATTTTTTAAAGAGGATCTAAGAAAAGCGGGTTATGAATCACAGTACGCTTTGGGCAGAGTGATCTATGGAAATAATGATGCCGATAATCCGAAAACGCATCTTGTAAATATTGTCACCATTAATGATCAGAAATATTTAGCAGATGTTGGTTTTGGTCCCTATAACCCGTCTGTTCTGGTTCCTTTGAATGGAGTAGAAGTAGGGGCCCATAATAATACAACTTATCGAGTTGTCTTATGTGAAAGAGGGTATTATCGACTCGAATTAAAAAAAGAAGAGGGCTTCTTTTCTCTCTATCAATTTGAATTAAATAACTATACTGAAGCGGACCTTAGGCTTTCAAATTTCTACGCGAATACTCACCCTGATTCAAAATTTGTTAATAGTTTTGTTATTTCTATTTTTGCAAATGATGGTGTGAAATTTATGAGCAATGACATGTTTTCACATATTAATAATGGTGTGAGAGTTGATGAAAAAATTGAAAGTGCTGAAAGACTTTATCTATTATTAGTAGAAGTATTCAAGATAAGCATCTCAGCATTTGAAGCTAAAGTACTATTCGAAATCATTCAAAAATTTGTTAGAGGGGATAAATAATGATGAATCTATTAGAGAGTTTAGATTGGAGATATGCTGTAAAACAATTTGATGAAACTAAGAGAATCTCAAACGATGATCTTCATAAATTGAAAGAAGCTTTGAGACTTTCTCCTTCTTCTTATGGCCTGCAACCTTGGCACTTCTTAGTGATCGAAAACGAGGAGGTAAAACAAAAGCTTAGGGCCGTGAGCTGGAATCAAGGACAAATAACACAATGTTCTCATCTTGTAGTTTTTTGTTATAAAACAAATTTTAACACTGATTCAGTTGATGATTTTATAGAATCAGTTGCCTCTATTCGAAATATTTCGAAAGAATCAATGAATGATTATGCCAATATGATGAAGGGATTTGTTAATGGCCTTTCTCGTGAGGAATTAAACGAATGGGCGAGAAGACAAGCATACTTGGCGCTAGGGCATTTCCTTGTGAGTTGTGCCATGATGGGAATAGATGCCTGTCCTATGGAAGGATTTCTTAAAGATAGCTATGATGACATTTTATCTTTAAAAGAAAAAGGACTAGGTACTGTTGTCATTTGTCCAATTGGTTATCGCAGTAAGGATGATCGCTTTAGTACAATGGAAAAGGTGAGATTTCCCCTAGAAAAAATTTTTACTGAAATTTAAATTTCTTTAAATTGTTCCACCATATGGTTCCAAAGGTCATTGGCCGCCGGACCAAATGGTTTATTATTTGCCCTAACGATATAAAGAGGCAAGGTCTTTGCTTTAACACCATTGAGTTTTAATTCAATGAGTTTTTTTGCTTTGATTTCTTTTTCAATTGAAGAAGCTTCTAAATGACCCCATCCAAAACCATTGAGAATTAGCTCTTTTTTAATCATATGATCAGAAACAGTCCATCCTCTTGAATCTTGATTTTGACCGAAATCGAGGGGCAAAGATTTTTTTGCAGAGTCTTTTACAATAATTTGTGGAGTTTCTAGAAAGAGAGGGAGTTGTGGTTTACTCGTTTTAAATATTTGTGTAGAAGCGACGGGAATAATTTTAATATCGCAAATTTTCTGTGATTCTACTTTAGAATGTTTGCTAATAAAAGGAGTGATGGCGATATTAGCGTTGTTGTTAAGTAGTTTATCTTCTGCTCCACCAAGAACTTCAAAGTCCATTTCAAGCTTTGTATGATGACAACTCTTTCTAAACTTATTTAAAACTTTTAGAAGAAATTCAACAGGACATAAATAGTCAATGGCAAGGCTTAATTTTGCCTCTCTGCCCATGCTGAGCTCTTTTGCTAGAGTTTGAAATTGTTGAACTTGAGACAGAATATCTAGTGCTTTTTCAAATAGAGCATTTCCTTCATCAGTTAGTTTCACACGATAGGATTCTCGATCTAGAAGAGTTACTCCAAGTTCATCTTCTAAGTTTTTCATAGAAGTTGAAAGAGTGGGTTGGGTTTTATGAAGAACTTTAGAAGCGGCCCTTAGCCCACCTTCTTTTGCGATTGCGAGGAATGTTTCCAGTTGATCTAGAGTCATATCAAGTCCTGAAATAATGATAAGTGTTTTCTATCATGATGATTATCACATAGTAATGTTATTGAATCTAGGATTGAGATAAAATAAAATCGATAATAAAAATTATTAGGAGTAATTATGATTAATGCAAAAATAATAGAAGACTATTTTACTTCTTTAAAGAGCGATAAAAATGAAATCTTCTCTGATATTGAAAAGAGTCATGGAGGTAATGAGAAGGGGTTGAATCCTCATGAATTGGTAGAGGCCGCCCTTGCTGCTTGTACAATAATGACAATGAAGAGCTATGCGAATATTAAAGGCTTTGATCTTGGGGACACATTCGTTGATGTGAAAATTGAAAATGAGGGAGTAGAGTCAAAACTAACTAGAACAATAAAGCTAGATTCTAAGATAGATGAAAAGATGCAAGAAAGATTAATGTTAGTGGCAAATAAGTGTCCAATTCACAAACTACTCATGTCGAATATCACAATTGATACAATTAAGTCGTAAATCCTTCCTTTGGTTTTTCAAATAATGATCTAAAGAATAAGTATGTAGGCTCCGATTAATAAATAAATCGGAGCATTATTGTGAAGCATATCCAGAAATTATTATTATTATTATCTCTATTTATCTTTAATACTTATGCATCAGAGTCAAGTATTGTTTCTTTCATTTCAAAAAAACTTCCTGAGAAATTGCAAAAATTAGCCCCAGGTAAAACAACTTCAAGTGAAGTTTTAAAAGTCGTTGGAAAGGCCCATAAAGAGAAGGGTGATAAGTATTTCTATAAATTAGATCATAAAAAATATGACACTACGATTTCACTAAAAAATGGAAAAATAAATTATTTCATCTTCAAGTTCAGGCCCGGAGTATTAAAAATTAGTGATCTTGTTCAGTGGGTAGAGAAAGAAAGAATTCAAAAAGCCTACGAAGTTAAAATGGAAAACTCTCACGATGCAGGTAACTCGTTTCAATTGCCACTTCCTGAGTATGGACTCTATTTCGTTGTATCAAGAAGTTCTGATAATTGGATTGATGCAGTAACAGTGATGGAGAAGCAATAATGAAATTTTTCCTCGCATTTACAAGTATGATGATGAGTTTATCCATTTTTGCACAAGATATTGATTGCTCTTCCTATAATCCGAAATTTTATCCGAATAAATCTTTAGATGATATTGAAAAAGTTCTTTCTCGTTATGAGCACGTTGGACGCTACCCTGTTGTAGGTAAAACAACATGTCGAATAAAATATTCAACTAAGGACTATGAGGCGAAAATAGCTAGGAAAGACAAAGAAGCTGGAAGTGCTAAGGTCTCAGTGGAGTCTCATGGGATTAAATTTAAAAACGAATCGCCTGAGCTTATAAAAATTTTTGAGAAACTTACCACCAAAGAGAATTTCATTGTCTCAGATGATGAGCACAACTTCACATCAAAATGCGACAAAGTCCTTTGTGCTGTAAAAGAAATCTTTGGGGATGATGTTGGTCCTAGAATTCTTTATATACATCAAGAATATGGATTAAATGCTTCGTATCTTTCTTTTAGAGATGCAGATAATTGGCAAAAAGATGAGCTCGATTTAATGCTTTGGGGGCTTGAGGACCTGCCTAGGGGGATGCTGCCGCTTGAAGATAATCGTTCGTTTGTAAAAATGCAAAAAGGGATGACGTATAAAATGTATAGTGGATCAGGAGGCTGTGTCGGAGCTAATGCTGAGCTTCGCTTTTTTGATTGCCTTTGGAATAATTTCGGATCTGATCTAAATAGAATGGCCGTTCTTGCTCACGAAGTTGCACATTTTGTAGGACATAAACTCAACGCTGATAATTCTTCGGAATGGGAAGATTTAAGTGGTTGGGAAAGTGAAATGAGTTTTGAGAACTATGATTTGAAAACAGAGTGGAGTAAAAGTGAAGATGCATGTTTTTTCTCTACATATGGGCAAACAAATCCTGCCGAAGATTTTGCTGAGGCCTTTGTGGCCTATAGATATGTGGCGGATGAATATAAAAAAGAGTGTCCTGAAAAATATCAGTATCTAAGAGATAAAGTTTTTAATGGTATCGAATTTACAAAAGATAAGAAATATTGTGAAAAAAGAGATCAAGTTAAATTTGAATTAACACGTTCTCAAAAAATACAAATGTTTCTTCCTTTTTAAAGTCTCTTTACAAAAATCCTATACAGGAGTATTGATATATTTATAATATATTAATAAGACGGGACCGTAAAGGACTGTATCTATGCTAAAAGATCATCCAGTATTATCAGTAAGTTTTAGACCCTTTTTTCTCTTAGCCGCATTAATTGCCACAATTAACCCGACGTTGTGGGCCTCCATATACCTTGGAAGATTTAATCTTGCACTAAACTCTGATCCTTTGTATTGGCATGGACATGAGATGCTCTTTGGTTTTACAGGGGCCCTTATCGCAGGCTTTCTTTTTACAGCAAGTGCTCATTGGACAAATACAAGACCTTATCAGGGAAAGGCCTTGTTGTTACTTGTCGCCATGTGGATAGTTGAAAGGATGTCCTTTTTTTTACCAGTTCCAAAAGAAATCTATTTCCTTTTATCAAATATCTTTTTGCCAACTGTTTTAGTCTTTGCCGTAAATAAACTTAAGAATCATAGAAAACAACTTATTCCGTTTAGTGCAATTCTTACAGGTATGACACTTTCAAAACTAATTTATAGTTTTGGAAATACTTATGAATCTTATGAGTGGGAATCATTCGGAAAAATGATGGGAGTAGGGATCTTAAGAATTTTAATTCTTCTTATCGCTGGGAGAGTATTGCCTTTTTTTACAATGAAAAAAATAGGCGATGTTCAAATAGATGTACCTAAGTTCATTCAGATACTAAGTATTGCGACTTTGCTACCACTGGTTTTTAAAGATTGTCCGCCTGTATTTTATCTTTTTGCTTTCATCTTAAATTTCTCTAGACAAATATTTTGGCGTCCATGGTTGAGTTTTAAAATCCCCATTCTTTTTGTCTTAAATTTAGGTGTGTTCTTAATTAATGTTGAATTATTCATTGAGTGGTTTAATTCATTCAATGATTCATTTTCTTTCGCACAGTCGGCCCTTCATTTATTCCTCGCTGGAGGACTAGGAGTTGTGGCCATTGGAATAATGACAAGAGTTTCCCTGGGGCATACAGGTCGTAATATTCATGCTAATAATTGGACTCTTGTTGCTTATTCTTTTATTTTGATTGGGGCCATGATTAGATTTGTTATCCCAGTATTATTTCCAGAAAATTTCTTATCTAGTATTCATTTTGCGAGTGGTTTTTGGACTAGTGGCTTTTTGATTTTTCTCATTGTTTATGGAAAAATTCTTTGGACGAAAAGAGTTGATGCATAAAAAAAAGGCCCGTTTGGGCCTTTCTGTATTAGTTCTTTTTATACACACAGCTTGATTGTCTTTCCCAACCGCTACCAAAAGTCTCGCTATAAGAGCGCATAACATCTAATGTTAGCTCATCTCCATCAAGAGTAAGTGTTAATTCGTTTTCAGCTTTTCCAGTTGTAATTAGAGTACCGAATTTCGTCGTTGTTTTCAAATTAACGCTATTATCATCACGAGTCGCTACAGTTGTTGTTTTTGATTTTGTACCATGTGATGAATTTGTTGATCTTTGTTCTAGTTTCCCGCCATTAATATTTTGAATTAAGAGCTCTTCTGTACTTGAGTCTAAATTAAAATAAGAAGAGAGATCATTAGATAAATCTATGGTGATTGATTTTCCTTCATCAGTGATTTCTAGGATTCTTGCGCAATCTTCTCCATTTCCAGAAATTAGCTCATAAGATCCTGTTAATGCAAATGCAGGAGTCATAAAAGAAAAAGCAAGGGCAGTTCTTAGAATTAGGTGTTTCATTGATCCTCTTTTTGTACTTTTTGTACAAGGTTAACTAAAAATTTGATCAATTATGACTCAAATACAGAATATTTATAGTGTCTTGAAAATTATACAGGGGGATGGTCAATCGCCAGACAGGTTATGTAACTACTTGTAACGACTAAGTTCGTAATAGATCAAATCATAGAGGAATTGAGCATTTTCAGCGTTTTCAAATGGATAAAGTGAATAGCGAGTATCATTTGAGATGATGCTGACCTCACCACCACTGGCCCCAACAGAAGTATTTATTAAGTTTAAAAGGGCATTCTTAGCATCGAAACTTCGAAGTGTAATATCATCTATTTCCTGAAGTTTAATTTTGTGGGTAGTGTGACCCATAATTTTATAACTTTGTACTTCAATTGATTTATCGCTAAAAGATAATTTAAATCCATTTTGCCTTCTTCCTAATGTCGCATTTAACGTAAGAAGAATTGGAATAACAAAAAAGAATCCAATAAATGAATAACGGATAAAGTTGGGTGGGTTTCCCGTACTTAGTTCTCTAAAAAAGTAGAGCGCAAAAGGAGTAACAAAAAGAAGTACAATCAGTGAAGGAGTAAGTGCACCAATAATAGAGGTTTTAAAGTTGCTTTCAATTACTGACTTTCCTGTACTTCCAGAACATTTAATATGTGTTTTTAGGGGTGATTGAGGTCTGCTAATATTGGATTCAAGCTTCTCCATAAAGGCAGGATCAACCTCAGATGGGCCTAAAATTTTTCCACCTTCTTCATCATTTCTTAAATTGAATGAACATTGTCTAGCAATGGATTCGGCCTTTTCTCTCGCAAGTAGATAGTCGCGTAGATTATTTTCGATATTTATTTTCACATCATTCGTTGTGATGAGTCTCACAGGATAAACAGTATACGAACTATTTTTACTCTTTCTAATTTCTTTACAGATGTGAATGTATTTAATGTTCTCAAATTTAAAATGAAATCGTTTAAAAGGAACCAAGAGCCCCCAGTAGGTAAGTCCTCTTCTTCGAAAAGGGTCGAGGATGTAGCCACTTCTTCCGAATAAAAAGGCAGCGCCAATAAGTGTGAAAATGAATGAGACTATAAGTCCTACAAAAAGTGAAGGTTTCGTACCACTCCATTGAGCATTGGGATTAAGCATGGCATAGAAAAAAAATAATCCACCTGCAAAAAAAGGAATTCCTATTACTGCTAATGCCCCAGGTGTCTTATGTGCTTCAATTATTTTCATAACTTCCATATCGGAATAAATAGATAATAATTAAGGGGAATAGGGAAGTTGAGAAATTAAATTGACTATATTTCAAGAGCCGATTAAATTTTATAGATAATGATTAAAGTAATAACTTGTCTATTAATTTTATGTACGTTCTTTTTTGGCTATATAAGCGAGCCAAAGGCAGAAGTCTATGATTCAGCAAGTGTTACGGCCCTCGAAAAATCAAAAACTGATATTGGATCTAAATTAGGTCCAGAAATCGTTTCTGAAGATTGCCATGATTGCTCAGATGATCCATGCCATGCTGAAGAAGGCCATTGTCTTCATCATTGTTCAGGAATTCATAACATCATCAACACAAAACCAACTGTAAAAATACACGATTTTGCTTTTTCCAATACTAAAGAGTCTTGGTATTTCTTATTTCATTATGAAGAACCTGCTCTCGATCCATCTTTAAAGCCTCCACTTTTTTCTTAACTTTACTCAAAAAGTATTACCTTTTTAATTAATCGATTTCATAGGAATGAATATGAGACACGTTGTACACCTATGTGTATTGGCCTCGCTGTTAATGAGTAGCGAAGCCCTCGCAAATTGTCGTATTGAAAATTCAAACGACTTATTAAGTAGTATTAAGAACAATCACCCTGATTTAAGTCTTTCTCTAATAGAGAACAAAATTGCAAGAAAGTTGATTGATGAGGCCAAGGAAAGGCCCAATCCTGAGTTGGAACTCAGTGGTGTGAAGGGAGAGGATAGCGATGGAGATACGACTAAAACAGGGGTATCCATTGTTCATACCATTGAATTAGGTGGGAAGCTTGATGCAAGAGTTGATCTTGCCACTAAGGTTGCTGATCAGGCCAAGTTTGAATTAAGAGAGCAGAGTGAAGATATATTGATTGATATTGTTTTAAAGCTCTACAGGCTTAGACAAGTTAATGAATTGATTCCAATTTATGAAGAGGCCCATGATGCATTTTCTAAGATCATCAAGACCAAGGGACAAAGAAAAACACTTTCTCCTGAAGAGTTAGTAGAGAAAGAAACACTGATCTTAGTTGCGAATGACTATAAATTGAAAGTTGCTAAACTTAGATCAGAACAAAGTGACTTAAATTCCCATCTCTCCCTTTTTATCGGTGAGAAGTGCGAACTCAAAAATTCAGTTCTTCCTGGCTTTATTGAATTTAGAGACAGGTTTTCGAAGTCGAAAACTGATTATGAATATTCAAAAATCTTGAGAGCGCGGGCAGTTTTAGAAATGTCTAAGTCTCGCTTTGATTATGAAAAGAGTCGCGCTTATTCAGATTTAAAAATAAAACCAACTTTTGAGATTGAAAAGTCTGATGGGAAAAACTATCAGTCAATAGGGCTTAGCTTGTCTATGGAACTACCACTTTTTAATCGCAATAACGCGAACAAAGAGATGGCGAATTTAGAAATGGAAAGAGATGCTCTCAAACTCAAGAATATTGAACTTGAAGCAGACATTGATAAAAGATCTTGGGAAAAAAAGTATAATTCGTTTAAACGTTCTTTGATGGTTATCGCAACAAAAAAAGAACTTGATGAAAAGCACAATAGAATTGAAACCCTTTTTAAAAGAGGGATTATTTCAACTTCACTTGTTATTGAGTCTCATCGTCAGTTGATCGAATTTGCCAGTACGAGATTTGAATTTGAATTAGGGGCCGTTGAAGCATTATGGAATATTTACAAAATCAACGGAACATTACTAGAAGAAAAAATTTAGGAGTAAACATGAAAGCATTATATTTAACATTAATTACAGCTTGTCTTTTAACTGTATCTTCTCTCGCTGGAGAAGGACATAATCATGAAAAAACTTATAAAAAGGCCGTTGAAAAAAAACACGACGACAAGAAAGATGATAAGCACGATCATAGTAAACACGAAGAAGAAGATTCTGATCACAGCGACCATAGTGATCACGATCATGGTGAAGAAGAACATGCCCATGGATCGGCCAAGGCCGTAGGAATAGGTAAGGCCATTGAAGCAGTAGATGAAAAGCTTGGTTTTAAACTTAGCAAAGAGGCGATAAAGGCACTTGGACTCAAACTCCAAACAGTAGATTCTGATGAATTTCAAATTACAAAAGCGACTTTAGTGACTTCGAAGGATTTGAAAGGTGTATACCGATTTAAGGCAGGTTTTTTCAAGTTAATGCCAGTTAAAAGTATTACTGAGAATAAAGAAGGCTACAAAGTGAAAGTTGAAGGCATTGAATTTGGCGATCAACTTGTTATTAATGGTATTGGTCTTCTTCGTATTGCTGATGTCTATTCAACTGATAAGTCTGAATACGGTCATTCTCATTAATTTAATTTAGGTATTATTATGATTAATAAAATAATTGAATTTTCTGTAAACAATAGAATGTTTGTCTTTCTGGCAACTCTATTGTTAATCTTGTTTGGTTTTAAATCATTCCAAGATTTATCAATTGATGCCGTCCCAGATATCACGAACACTCAAGTTCAAATTAATACACAAGTAAAGGGGCTCGTACCTGAAGAGGTAGAGCGTATGGTTACTTTTCCAATAGAGTATTCAATGAATGGAATTCCTGGCGTTGAAACGATTCGCTCAATTTCACGTTATGGAATATCTCAGGTCACAGTCATTTTCAAAGAGGGGACAGATATTTATAAAGCGAGGCAATTGGCCTCTGAAAAATTACAAAATATCGAACTGCCAATTGGTGTAAATCCTGAAATGGGTCCTATTAGTACAGGCCTTGGAGAAATCTTTCACTACTCAATTGAGGCAAAAAATCCTGCGAGAAATGAAGATGAGCGCTTAATGCAGCTTATGGAACTGAGATCAATTCAAGATTGGTTTATTAAACCGAGACTTCTAACAGTTAAAGGTGTAACCGAAGTTAACACTATTGGTGGTTATGAGAAGCAGTTTTTTATTCAGCCCAACGTTGCCAAGATGACTGAATATGGAATTCACTTTGATGACATTGAAAATGCCATTGAACAAACAAATGTTAATGTCGGAGGTGGTTATATTCAACAAACTGGGGAGCAACTACTCGTACGCGGTGTTGGTCTTCTTCATGACATTAAAGATATTGAAAATGTTGTTGTTAAAAGATTGTCTTCTTATCAAATCATTAAAATCAAAGATATTGCAAATGTTCGTTATGATAAAGAAATTAGAACTGGTGCAGCTACGGTTAATGGTGAAGAGTCAATTGTCGGTACGGCCTTTATGCTATTGGGTGAAAACTCAAGAACTGTGGCCCAACGAGTGTCTGGAAAATTAGAGGATATTAAAAAAGACTTACCAGAATGGGTTGAACTAAAAGTTCTTTATGACCGTTCCAATATGGTTAATGCCACTTTAAATACTGTTGAGCATAACTTATTAATGGGAGCAGGGCTTGTTATCGTCTTTTTGCTACTTCTTGTAGGGAATTTAAGAGCAGCAATTATTACATCTCTTATGATTCCAGTCTCATTACTGATCACATTTATCCTTATGAGATGGCAAAATGTTTCAGGGAACCTCATGAGCCTTGGTGCCCTTGATTTTGGAATTATTGTGGATGGAGCAGTCATCGTAATCGAAAACTGTGTTCATCGCTTGCAAAAAAGGGGTGAACAATTAGGGCGTGAATTAACTCGCGCAGAAATTAAACAACTCGTCATTGATTCGGCCATTGAAATCAGATCTGCTGCAGGTTTTGGTGAATTGATTGTTATTACAGTATTTATTCCTTTATTTGCTTTAACAGGAGTTGAAGGAAAAATGTTTGGTCCAATGGCCACAACATTTATTATGGCATTAGGGGCAGCGTTGGTACTTTCATTCACGCTAGTACCTGCTCTTGCCGCAACTTTTTTAAGCGGTAAAACAAAGGATAAAAAACCATTTCTTATGGCGATGGCAGAAAAGGCCTTTGGCCCAACTCTTGATATGGCACTAAAATTTAAAAAGGCCGTTCTTAGTATTGGAGTCATTGCAATTGTTTTAGGTGTTGTTCTTTTTTCTAGAATGGGCTCAGAATTTATTCCTCAATTAGATGAGGGGGATTTTGCTATTCAATTTATCCGTCCTGCTAACATTAGTACTGAAAACTCTGTCATGATGCAAAGGCTTTCTGAGAAGGTCATTAAAGAGTTTCCTCAGGTTAAAGATGTCTTTGCTAGAACTGGAGCTGCTGAAGTTGCCACAGATCCAATGGGTGTTAATATTTCCGATTCTTATGTCATGTTACATGATCGCTCAAAGTGGCCCAAAGATGATGTCAATAAACATATCTCTTCAAAAAAAGAGTTAATGAAAGAAATTAAAGAGAGATTGGAATTAACCATACCTGGTCAAGTTCTAATGCTGTCACAGCCTGTGGAGTTGCGCTTTAACGAGCTATTGGAGGGAACGAGGGCCGCAATTTCTGCGAAAGTCTACGGTGAAGATTTAGATAAACTCATTGAATATTCCAGAGAGATTGCTGAAGTTATTGGTGAAATCGAGGGAGCTGGTGAGGCAGAGTCTGAATCAAAAGGAAAATCACCAATGCTTCAATATACTCCAAAATTTGAAGAACTTGCAGAACTTGGCGTTACGGCTAGACCTGTTTTAGATGCAATTAGTACTGCGATTGGAGGTCGAGAAGTTGGTCATGTTTACGACGGGGTTAAAAGGTTTCCAATTGTCACCAGGCTCTCTGAACAGGAACGTCAAGATGTCATGCTTGTAAGAAAGCTTCCTGTAGGTATATCAGAGGGCTTTACTGTACCAATCGAAAAAGTTGCAAAAATTGATTTTGTGGAAACTTTTACGGCCGTTTCAAGAGAGAACTCTCAAAGAAGAATCGCCGTTTTAGTGAATCCTGAGACACGGGATATTGAAAGCTTTGTTCACAAGGCCCAAGAGGCGGTAGCTCAGAAAATAAAATTACCTGAAGGTTATTTTATTGAGTGGGGTGGTACATTTAAAAATCTTCAAAGTGCAAAAGAAAGGTTGGGAATTCTTGTTCCCCTGGCCTTGCTAATCATTTTGGCGATGTTGTACGCTGCCTTTAAAAACTTTGCACAAGTCATTCTCATCTTTGCTTGTGCACCTATGGCCTTAATTGGAGGAGTACTTTCTCTAAATATTATGGGTATGCCATTCAGTATTTCTGCAGGAGTTGGCTTCATTGCTCTATCGGGTATAAGTATTTTAAATGGAGTTGTCTTAGTTACTTATTTCAACAGATTAATTGAAGATGGTAAATCTGCAGATGATGTTGTAAGAGAAGGGGCAATGACAAGACTAAGGCCCGTTCTTATGACTGCCTTGACGGATATCTTTGGCTTTTTGCCGATGATGTTCTCATCTGGATTGGGGGCCGAAGTTCAAAAGCCACTTGCAACGGTAGTCGTTGGTGGAATTTTGTCAGCAACTATATTAACATTAATCGTGTTACCAAGTTTGTATAGGTTGTTTATTAAACATATGCAGCCAAAACTTGTTTTTAACGAATAAGAATTTACACAAAGGGGAGATTAGAAATAATCTTCCCATTTTAGGTCAGATGGAAAACTTTTTAAACGGCTTCTTTTTACAATCGAGTTTAATTCTAGGTCTTGGGGCCCAGAATATCTTTGTTCTTGAATCGGGATTAAAGAAACAAAGGCATCATCTTGTCGCTACAGTTTGCTCCATTTGTGACGCTCTTCTTATTGCTGTTGGAGTCATTGGTGCTGCCACAATTTTTGTAAAATTTCCTTTGCTTAAAATTTCGTTCGGGATTTTTGGAATTATCTTCCTTGTTTACTACGGAGCAAGAAAACTCTATGAAGGAATTACATCTAAGAAAGAAAAATTGGATGGGAATTTCATCAAGGGAAAAATTTCTGCAAAGAAAGTAATTATGCTCTCTCTATGGTTTAGCTTACTAAATCCTCACGTATATTTAGACACTGTTGTTCTTATAGGTGGCTATTCTGCAAAATATCCGGATATTAATGACAGAATGTTGTTTGGCCTTGGGGCCTCAACCTTTTCTATCCTTTGGTTTTTCGGATTGGCGGAATTCTCATCAGCTATGGGGAGATTCCTGAAAAATGAAAATTCTATGCGATATATTCAAGTTGCTTCAGGAATTATTTTATTATTTCTATCGTATAAACTTTCTCTAGATGTTCTATACTGGTTTAAATTCTAAATTTGCACGAATTTTTCGTCCTCTCCTGAAAATGAGAGCGGCGAAGGCACAAAGAATAAGCCCACCAATTGAGACCGCTGGCCACTTACCCCAACTCCAAAGCAGCGTCCCTGCATATGAACCTAAACTTCCCCCAGTAAAATAAGAGAATATATATATTGTATTAAGGCGACTGCGCGCATTTGGATTAAGTTCAAAAATTCTTGATTGATTTGATATATGAGCAACCTGAATTCCTAAATCAAGTATCAGCACACCAAAGACGATACCTATTGCATGTACTGAGGATACTGCTAATAGTGCAAAGGCCAGCATTGAACAATAAAGACCGAGCCTAATCGTTGCAGCTGTTCCTTTTTTATCTGCATACTTTCCTGCAAGTGGTGCTGCCAATGCCCCAATCATTCCAAGAGCACCAAAAAGACCAATCGTCTGCGGCGAATAGTGAAAGGGCGCACCTTCGAGGAGAAATGTTAAAGTCGTCCAAAAAGCTGAGAAAGACGCAAAGAGTATTCCTCCCATTAATGAGGCCTCTCGAGCAATTGGGAGGTCTCTAATAAGCTCACCAAGGGATAATAAAAGACCTTTATAACTACCTTGAAAATGTGGCCCTGAATACGGAAGTACAATTTGAGTTACAAATGCTAAAACTATATTGATTGAACCGGCAATGAGAAATACACCAGACCAACCCATATACTGCCCAATAAATCCTGCTAGTGTTCTGGCCATTAATGAGCCCAGAAGAATTCCAGAGAGGACTATTCCTGTCACTTTTCCTCTTTCTTCTGGTTTTGCTAGATTGGCAGCGAATGGAATTATGACTGATGCTGAGACATTAAAAAAACCCATGGCCATGCTCAAGATGTTTAAGACTAAGAGAGTGGGGCTGTAAGAAATTCCAATACACAAGAGTCCTGAAACAATCATACTGGCCTGAAGAAGCTTTCTTCTTTCAACCATGTCACCAAGTGGAACTAAAAAGACAATTCCAAATGCATAGCCAATTAATGTTAATGTTGGCACGAGTCCAATTTCAGCATCACTGACATTGAAGTGTCTCGCAAGAACTCCAAGGAGGGGTTGATTATAGTAAACATTACCAACTACTAAAGTACAGGTAATGGCCATGAAGAATATTTGAAATTTTGTTAAGCCTTTTTCCATAATATTGCCAATTTAATGTTGGATGGATTCAAAAGCAAGACAGAATAGCTCAGGGTTTTTTATTGGTGATTGTACATACTTAATAAATAAGATTATCTGGGTTATTTGTTTATGAAATTATTTTCTTAAGATGCGAATCGGATCACTTTTTTCTGGCTCCTGCGGCCAATAGTGTTTTGGGTATCTGGATTTAAGTTCTTTTCTTACTTGTTCCCAAGAAGATGACCAGAATCTAGGGAGGTCTCTTACTATTTGGGCCACTCGCTCAGCAGGGGAGAGAAGTTTTATTGTTAAAGGTAGCGTATCATTTAGGATATGAGGGTGTTTCGTCACTGAGTATAGGTCTTGGATTCTCGCTTCTATATAGGGAGTATCTTCGTCATATTTTACATTAAATGTTTTTTGATTATTTAATGTGATTTTATCAGGAGTTAAATTCTCTAAGGTATAGAGGTCAGTCGCAGACAATTGCTCTTCGATCAAAATGCGCAGATCATTTTCAAGAAGAATCTTGTAAGAGCTTTTTTCATCAATGATGGAGTCAATGAACAACTCGAGCATATCATCGGCCAGTAAAGGGCAGTTGTGTTCGATATTGGCATTATTAAGTAATGAAACTTTGCGATTATAGATTTCAAGTTCTGAAATATCTTTGAATGGCCAAGGCCAATTCTCTTTTATGATTTGAGCAAGCTCTTCTCCGATTGGAATTAACGGAGGCATTGTCGTTGATGAAATATTGATTTTCCCATATTTAAGATGGGAAGTAATTGTCAGAGTACCTTTCTTTTCGTTAAAGACTGTTTCTTTTTCGTTTGTTAGTAATGAAGAATCCAATTCTTTTATATGAGTTTCTAAAACTTTTGAGGCATAAAGGATTCTTGTTCCTATTGCGGCATTGGCCTTAGGGTCTTCAAGTGCATCTAAGACAATGATGTATTCTGGTAGTGTTACACTTGTGCAACTTTGTCTCGTAGGTCTTCCTCCACGTCCTTGACAGAAATTGTATTGATTTCCTTTTCCTTTTTTGGCGATTCTATCTGGAAAACCTTTCAAGATGTAAGGGATTATTGTTAGATAGTCTGTCTTGTTTTTGGGAAGCGATGTGCTCATCTTAAAACGGCTACAAAGAGAGGTGTAGAGTTCAATAATTCGTTGTTCTTTTTTTCTGTCAATATAATGGAATGGATAGTCGGCAAGTTTTTGATCTTTCCAGAAGCTTGCTTTGATCAAATCTAGTTGAATCGAAAGGTCACAAACATCATCATCATTTTCATTGAATTCGACATTATTTTTGAGAAGCATTCCTTCTGAGATTATACAAACAGTAAGGATAATGTTTTTAAGTTGCTCTTCTGTTTCATTTCTTGCGTGGTAAACAATTGCGCTAAGTCTTGGGTGAAGAGAGAGGTCAGAAGAAAAGTGTCCAAGATCTGTTAGACGATACTTTTTAATGGCATTTAGTAGCTCCAGCGTTTGTATCGCTTTATTTACATTGTTTTCATCTGGGAATTCAAACCAAGAGAGCTCTTCTAGAGAAGATATGCCAATTTTAAATAGATCGAGAATGAAGTGCGAGAGTTCAACTCTTTTTATTTCTGCTGGTGTAAAAGCAGGGCGAAGATTGAAATCGGTTTCAGAATAAAGCCTGTAAACGATACCTTTTTGAATTCGACCGGCCCTTCCTGCTCTTTGTGTGGCACTCGCTTTAGAAATTTTTTCTAAAAGCAGTAAAGGCATTCCACTCCAAGGTGCAAAGCTTGCTCTACGTTCAAGGCCGATGTCAATAACACCAGTTATATTTGGAATTGTAAGAGATGTTTCAGCAATATTTGTTGCAAGAATTATTTTCTTATCGTCACCATTAAAGGCCAAATCTTGCTCTTTCTTAGATAAAGATGAATGTAGGGGGACAATGTTGATGTTGGGATCAATAACATCTTTTAATTCTCTTTCAAGTTTCCTTATTTGTGTCATCCCTGGCAAAAAGACAAGAATATTGTGCGAGCATCTCTTATCTTTTAACATATTTTCGATGGCCATTAAAGGGTCAGCTGTATGGTATTCAATATCGATAGGAAATGTTCTTCCTGGCACATCAAACACAATAGAATCATCTAGAAAATTTTCTAATTCATGAGTGTCGAGTGTTGCAGACATAATTACCAGTTTTAAATCTGGCCTAGTCGTCTGTTGTAGCCTGCGAATTAATGTTAAGGCCAAATCAGTATGAATATTTCTTTCATGAAATTCATCGAGGATAATTGTAGAATATTCGCTCAATGTTTCATCACTTTTTAGATAACTTAAAAAGAGACCTTCTGTAATAAATAAAAGTTTTGTGCAAGAATTGAGTTTCTTATCAAAACGAATGTGGTGACCAACTGTTTGGCCCACTTGTTCCTCAAATATTTCGGCACATCTTTGAGCTGATAATTTTGCTGCAAGTCTTCGAGGCTCTAATACAAGGACTTTCGCTTTTGATTCTAGGCACAGATAAGGTGGAAGTCTTGTTGTCTTTCCTGCACCTGTTTGAGCTTTGATTATGAGACAATTGGATTTCTCTAACGCTTTTGCGATATCTTCTAATTTTGCATCAATGGGGTAGACTGAAGGATTTAATTGCACTTTGAAATATTAACAGCATGGATAAACTATTCAAAGTGCTTTGCTTAAATTTTTAAAAGCTCTTTCATTTCTTTATAGGCCAGACCAGAGAAGTTCTGGCTCCACTCGTCTAAGAAGGGTTCATTGTCACTTGCTACTAATGCACATCTCATCATAAATTCACCCTGATCCACAGGACTACCTGATTTCTTACAATACTTGGCCCTCCAGTGATTGTGAACTTGGTAATAGAGATCGGATGTGACCCTTTGAATAAAGGCATTCTTCCAATTTTGAACATCTTTGAGTGAAAGATTTTTTGGTCTTAAACCTTTCAGTGAACTAGATTCATTGTGTTCATAATCGCTATATGTTTCGTAAAAGTTATGACTGACTATAACTTTTTTTCCATCAATTGTTATTTCAGTCTGACCTGTAAGTCTTAGGTTCTGATCGACCTGTCTTACTTTAAATGTATAAGACTTGCTTACATCGCGATATTTTTTAACTTTCTTATCTCTAAATTTTGGAACAGTTCGTGTCTTTTTAGCTGTAATCATTTGGCAAGGGTTATATGTATTCAAATAATTGCATTTCATTTCTTTTGCATAATAAACTTCATTCACCCAATATGTTTCTCTCTCTGTCGTCCAGTATGATTCTTGATCTGTGTAGTTGGTCGTCTTTGATGGATTGCTACTTTTTTCATTGTAGCTAAAATGCAATTTTGTTTTACTACTGATTCCTTGTTTTCCATTAGAATTATAGAGTCTAGAAGAAGCGATGTAATTTGCACCGGGAACTTTTATATTGTCGATGATATAGCTTGCACCATCAAATTTATAAAGTTCCTCATCCGTACTTATGACGATGTTGTGACCTTCGCCAAAATACTCACAATATTTACTCGTAAAGATATTATAAAATTTTTGATCTATAATGATTTGGGTACATTTTTCTTTTCCCTTTGCAATTATCTCATTCTCATAAACTTGATAACCATCAATTGGCCCCAGCACATCCCTGAAAGAAGTTAGTGTCTTATGCGTCTTTAGAACAAATCCCTTTTCAAGATCGCTTGCGAGATATCCTTTTAGATTAAGAAGTAGTTTTTCAAGTTCTGTTTTTCTAAATTCAGAGCCATTGATATCTGTGTTAAGATTCCACTCTCTCATATTCTTATCAAGTTCTCTAATTTTCTGTAGGGCCGTCATGGGATCACCTGCAAGTCGTGAATCTCGAACTTTTAGTAGTTCGACTTCATAAATTTTATCCTGACTCCTCTTGAGACCAATATTCAGATCAGCATTTGCTGGATTTACTTTGAGACCAAGTTGAAACTCCTCCATGGCCTTGTGATACATTCCACTATCATAATATTTACGACCATTATCCAGATAATCTCTTTTTGTAGCACAGGCAAAAAGTAGAAAGACGAAAATCAAATTTTTCATGGTCTAATCCTTTAAAATCATTGTTCTATAAGGATAGGACAAGTCCAAATTTGATGAAAGAATCTTTTAAAATCTTAATATTTAATTAACTAATGGGCCGAAATTATGCGGATGAACACACCTCATTATTTGATGAGGCGTGCACCTCTTTGCTCAGTGATATAGCTATATAGCCAATCAAAGAAGATAAAAACGCGATTTCGAAACAAGACAAGAAATAGAAGGTGAATGAGGCACCATGAAAGCCAAGCAAAGAATCCGGCCATTTTAAAATGTCCCACTTGCATAACGGCCTTACTCTTACCAATTGTTGCCATTGTTCCTTTGTCTAGATACTTGAAATTGTCTCGTTTTCCTTTGGGAGTATTGTTTTTGATAAGTCTTGCAACATACTTACCTTGTTGTGCCGCCACCGGTGCAAGTCCAGGCAGAAAAGTGTTTCCATTTTGAAAAGCAGAGGCATCTCCGATTACAAAAATATTACTATGACCTTTGATGCTACAGTCTTTCTCAACTATAGCTCGTCCCATTTTATCAAGTTCACAATTAAGTTCTTTAAGAATCGGATTGGCCTTATTACCCGCGGCCCAAACAACATTGCGTGCCGGTATGAAATTATCGCCAATGGTTACTCCTTCTTCACTTATATCTTTTACAAAAGATTTAAGGAGAACCGTAACCCCAATTTTTTCCAGATCTTTCTTTGTTCTCTCTGAAAGTTTTGGATGAAAGGCACTGAGGACTCGATCGCCACCTTCAACTAAGTAAACCTTTGATCTTCTTGGATCAATATTTGAAAAATTTTTAGTTAGAGTTTTTGTGGCAATTTCTGCAATTGCGCCGGCCATCTCTACACCAGTTGGACCGGCCCCAACGATAACAAATGTCGTAAGTGCATCGATTTTACTTTGATCTGTTTCAAGCTCACTTAATTCATAACTCTTTAGAATATTCTCTCTGATTTTTAAGGCATCAGATAAGCTTTTTAATCCTGGAGCAAGTGATTCCCATTGATCGTTACCAAAATAACTATGGCGAGCGCCTGTAGCGATAATCAAATTATTAAATTCAAATTTATGCTCTGAAGATGTTTCTATAGTTGAAGTCTCTTTATTTATTTTTTGGACTTCATCCATAATGACGCTCACAGAGGGGTACTTCTTGAGTATTTCTCTGATTGGTGTTGCAATGTCTGCAGGTGATAGACCAGCGGTCGCAACTTGGTAAAGTAAAGGCTGAAAGAGATGATGATTGCTCTTGTCAATAATAAGGACTTCTTTCTTTTTTTGACCGAGCTTAATGGCAGCGTTTAGACCACCAAAACCACCACCAATAATGATAGTGTCAAATTTCTTTTTCATAGTGCATCCTTGTCGCTATTTTAGTCTTGATGGAATTTGGAGTCTAGAAATTAATAAAAGAAATTTCTTGTTATTGGACGGAGCTTACGAAGTCGGTTAAGATGCAGGGAAATATTGTTTAGGTTTTTTATGATTAATTTTACAAATAGCTACAATCAACTCCCAAATGAATTTTATTCTAATGAAACACCAAGTGCAGCAGTTAAGCCTCATCTAATTGCTTTTAACGATAAGCTTGCGAATGAACTTGGTTTAGATTGTTCATCCATCGATAATGAAAAGCTGGCCTTCGTTTTTTCAGGTAAAGAATTATTAGAAAAGGGAAGCTATATTTCGATGGCCTATGCGGGTCACCAATTTGGACATTTTGTACCGAGTCTCGGGGATGGAAGGGCCATCTTAATGGGGGAAGTCACTGACCGTGAAGGTCTGTTATACGACATCCACTTAAAGGGAGCAGGACGTACTCATTTTTCACGCCGTGGAGATGGAAGATCATCTTTAGGTCCAGTTCTTCGAGAGTATATTGTAAGTGAGGCCATGTATCACTTGGGCGTGCCGACAACAAGGGCCCTTGCCGCTGTATTAACAGGTGATGATGTATTCAGAGAGGATATTTTTCCAGGGGGAGTATTTACTCGTGTGGCCCGTGGCCATATTAGAGTGGGAACTTTCGAATATTTTTTCTCAAGAGAAGAACATCACAATGTCAAAACACTTAGTGATTATGCCATTGCTCGCTTTGATAAAGATTTAATCGATCACGAGGATAAATATAATCAGTTCTTCGACAGAATTGTAACAAGAAAATTGAGTTTAGTCGCAAAGTGGATGGGACTAGGTTTTATCCATGGAGTTATGAATACAGATAATACTTCAATTAGTGGTGAAACGATTGATTATGGTCCTTGTGCTTTTATGGACAAATTCTCTTTTGATAAGGTCTTTAGTTCAATTGATCGCCATGGTCGTTATCGTTATGCGAATCAAGGTAATATCGCTCTTTGGAATCTTTCTGTTTTGGCCAATACTCTTTTTCCTCTTTTAAAAAGAGATGAGGAGAATGATGAAGAAGTTGTCCAACGATTACAACAAAAATTTAAAGAGTACTCTGCTTATTATGAGGCACAGTGGCTGAAAGTGATGGGCAATAAAATTGGAATCTTTGATCCGCATCCAAGTGATAGTGAGTTGATTAATGATTTTCTTCTCACAATGGAAAATCATGGTCTTGACTTCACAAACACATTTAGAAGTTTGCATAACTTTGATTTTGTCGACGAAGAAATATCTTCGCGTTGGCATCAAAGATTAAAAGAACAAGGAAAAGGTTTTGACGAAGTAAGAGAATTAATGGATTCAGTGAATCCTTTTATCATACCTAGAAATCATCAAATTGAAAAAGCAATCAATGATGCAATTGATGGTAACTTTGAACACTTTCATTTTCTTAGAAATGCTTTTGGTAATCCTTACAAAGAAGAGAGTGACTTATTATCTCTTACTGTAGAGCCCCTCGCTGGCGAAGTCGTGACAAAAACTTTTTGTGGAACCTAATTTTTAAAATAAGGAATTTTTTATGGATAACTTAGAACTTAAAATTGAAGACCTCGTTATTGGCGAAGGCAAGGAAACTGTAAGAGGTGCTCTTCTTATTGTTAACTATGATGGGCGTTTAGAAGATGGGACAAAATTCGATTCATCTTATGATAAAGGACGTCCATTTCAATTTGTATTTGGTACTGGCAGAGTCATAAAAGGCTGGGATCAAGGTCTTGTGGGGATGAAAGTTGGTGGCAAGAGAAAATTATTTGTTCCTAGCCATTTAGGTTATGGAGAGAGACAGATTGGCAATATCATTCCTCCTAATTCAAACTTATGTTTTGAGGTTGAATTATTGGATGTATTAACTCGTGATGATTAAATTTGTGCACCCGGAATAAACTGGGTCACAACCTTTATTAGAATCAAACGGATTGGCTCAATATTAAGTAAGCTCATTGTTGTGACGATACAAAGGGCATTTATAATTCTAATCTTCTTCTCATTTTTAATTCTTAGAACATACTTTGAAAACAGTATGCTTAAGGCCCCGAGAATTAGTCCTACAATTGCACCAATGGTTAATGAAATTAGAAATTGACTCATCTGTTATCCTGTTACGTATAATCATCTTATCGTAATGGTGATGGGTGAGTTGAGTTAAGAATTTTTGATGTAGAGTTTGAAAATTTAGAAATGTTGTCTTTTGATGAAAAAGTGATGGAATAAAAAAGGCCCTAATAATTAGGGCCTAGATTGAATTAAAGTTCTTCACAAACTACAGATTCAACATGGTACCAACCATTTTCGCCAGAAGCGTGGTCGTATCCATCATAATACCAAGAAACAACTGTTACAGTGTACTTGTCATAGATATTTTGCTCATACTTTTGCTTTCCATAAAGTACTGTTGTGAACTTGTAATCTACAATTCCTTGATCAACTACAACTCTTTCTTTTTTAGAAGAAAGAACTTCTAGAGACTTGAATTGACCGCATTCTTTTTCGATACCGTTTTCAAGTGTTGTGTTTTGTCTTGCATTGTATTCAGAGTTAATTAACTCAGCTGATGCAAAAGTTGATGTTAAAAGAGCTGCTACTACTAATAATTTCTTCATGTGTTCCTCCCAAAGATTCATTAATTAAAGGCAATGGTTATTTTCGTCATTCAAAATTTCAAAAGATAGTTTCTCTTCGTAACGGCGCCAGTTACTATAGTCACTATCTTCAATTTCAACTGATAGCTTATTAATTGAGATCCCATTTTGATCAAGGTGAGTAACATCCATCTTGTAGTAAAGGTCTACAATACCTTGGTCAACACGATCCTTCTTAATTGATAGGGAGTCTACTTTAAATGATTCACCTCTTACTCCAAGTGAACATGTTGAAAGTTTTGATTCTAAGTAATTTGCAATAACAGGTTTCATATCGAAATTGTTACTTACGATAATTCTTCCTCTTTCAACTCCATTACCAGCATGGGTGTTACCTAGTGATAAAGCGATTAGAGCAATGCTTAGAATTGTTTTCATGTGTGACTCCAAAAAAATTAATGAATGTCTTGTACATTGACGATAACTATCTAGGAAATCTTTTGTGAGGCGATTATCGCCTAGGAGTATTTTTGTGGAGTCTTTTGGTCAGGTTCTCGTCAGGGTTAGATTAGAGAAGGGTTACAAAACATCAAAGAGCTTTTTTAACCATTTAAAAAGTCGTGGACTCGAGTGCAATTATCAGTATTTCGTTAAGATCGAAAAAAATATTTCATTTCCCTCTGCGCTTATCGTCAATCAAATTGCGAAAGCTCTTCCTGCTCAGTCAGGGCAAGAAGTTGTTTTGGCCTTTTGTAGTAATCAATTTCATTCATTCGATTATCTATTCAAGAACGGGGCGAATTCTCAAACACAAATAACTGAGAAAAAAGAAATCCCAAGTCTGAAGATCCAGGGACAAAAAGAATTATCTATTAAGCAGGTCAACACACTTTATAAGAGAAAAGAGAATTATTTTCTATTCTTATTATTAACTCTCTCTCGTGCGCCAATTGAATTGAGTGAGGTGAAGAAGTTTAAAGGCCTTGGTAGATCAATTAAAGATTTAGTGGAGAGTGAAATGGCGCTAGTAGAAGAAGATAAAATTACCAGCACCTCAACGGAGTTCCGATTCCCCAAAGATTCAGATAGAGAGCTCTCTAGTATATATAATGCCTTTGATGACTGGGATGTTGAATTCTCCTATCAATTTAACTTCGATAAAATGATGAACAAAATGATGATACGTAGGATCTCTCCGCGTTATATGAGCGTTATCGAAAAGCAAATAGAGGCGTTAACTGATCTTGTTCGCCTCTCAGACGAGTCCGATCAGAAGTACAATAACGATGTTCTTCATCTTCAAATTCGTATGAGCAAAGGGGAGATTCCGGGCTAATTGGATTTCTTTTTAAAATAACTAGACGTTGAATTAAAAATTGTGCCATTATTTTAAATAATATTAATGAGTTAATGGATTAATTTTTAATATGAATATCGCATTTGTCATTTTAGCTCGTACTCCAGGCCTTAAGCCAATTAGAAATAGACTCTCAAGAACGACGTCGAAAGATTTCGCAGAGGACTTTTACCTCCATTCTTTAGAGGCCACTGCAGATATGGCCAAGGAAATTGCACGCGTGAACCCAGATTTTAAAATCTACTTTGCTCTAGAGGAAAAAGAAGGTCTGAAGGCCTCTTATTGGCAAGGGCAAGAGGTTCTTTTACAAGGTGATGGTGGTCTAGGGGACAAGCTTGATAGATTGTATAAAAAACTTCTTAAAGACCACGATGCAGTCTTTTTCATGATGCCTAATACGGCCCAGATGGCCCCAAATGTTCTAGAATTTGATCTTCTGAATTTCTTAACAAGTGATTATGACTATCTACTAGGTAAAACAGACAAGGGTGACTTTTACCTGTTTGGTGGAAGCAAGCCTGTTTCATTTACTACATGGATTGATGTTCCCTATAACTGTGCAATTACATTTGATGAGCTTGATCGCGCTCTTTCAAAATCGGGAACAGTTCTTCATATTTCTGAGTCATTTGGAATTTTAGAGAAATCTGATCTTCAAAATTTCAATCATATCAGTAGTGAAGAGCTTTTAGATTCACAGTTAAAATTGAGGGATCTTGCCCTTAATACAACATTTCAAGATCGTTTTATGTAATTACTTTTTGTGGCTAATGTCGCGAATAATTCCAATGACCATGTTCTCATTGAAAACTTTCTCAATGGTGAAATCTATTTCATAAAACTTTGTAACGCCAGACTTGTCTTCAACAGCATACTCTCTTGTCATCTTTTGTTTTATGAAGAGTTTAGCAAGAGTAGAGAATATAATGCTTTCAGGATAGAATTCGGCAATATTTCTCTCGAGAATATCTTCTGGAGAGTGAGCATCCTTGCTAAAGAAATTTACAGCAGTACTATTGAGATATTTGATATTACCATTCAGATTACTAACAAAAACTCCAGACTTTGCCGTAGAGATGATTTTTGAAATTGAAAATTCATAGAATTGATTTCTTGTGAAGCCTTGGTAGATATTGTTTGTTGGAATATGTATTCCACGAAGTATTGTTCTTTCTTTATCCAAGAAATTACCAGTTGAAAAAATCTCGATAAAAGTGCCATCACTATGTTGAAGTCTAAATATAGAAGAAAAATTATCTATTTCATGGGCAATAAATTGGCGAACGCGATTCATCGTAGCTTCTTTATCGTTTGGATGCAGAAGGTTTTCAAATGTACTAAGAGAGCTCTCCACTTCATGCGCATTTCTTCCAAGTTGTGAACACCAAACATCTGAATAAGTAACTTGATTAGTGTTTATATTCCATTGCCAATGGCCAATATTAAAATCCTGGAGAAATGATTGGAGCTCCATATGCAATTTCCTCTTTTGAAAGCGGTGCAGGTGATTACAAGTAGGAATCATTTTAAGTGATTTTTAATATGAGTGTAAAAAAAATTGAAAATTTATTAATTATATTAGATGGTTATCATTGTTATCATAGGTTTCTATAAGAATTATCACTGACAACTTAATGTTTCTAATATGTTAAACAATAACGATAGAAACAACTATTGTTGTAAAATGTCGAGAACAAGGGAAGAATATGGAAAATTTAGGGCAGTTTTACTTAAAAAGTAACAATTTTGATGGGCCAAAATACACAATTGAATTTCTCAACAGATTGGTTTCAAATCATCTAGCTTCATTTCCATTTAACAATATTGAAGTATATCAGAGCAAAGGCACTAAGATTTTATCTTTGGAAACAAAAGACCTCTTCCAGAAAATTGTCGTTGAGAAAAGAGGTGGCTACTGCTTTGAACAGAATAAACTTATGTATGAAGTTCTAAAAGATTTGAAATTTAATGTAAGCGCTCATCTCGGTCGCGTTGTTTATAATAGAGAAATAGATGCACCGAGAACCCACAGAATGACTATTCTTAATCTTAATAATCAACTTTACTTAGTTGATGTTGGCTTTGGTCCTTATACACCAAATCGTATTATTGCTTTGAATGGGGAGAAGACAAATATCTTAGAAGAAAATTATTATATAAAAGAAAATTCTGGCCTCTATACATTAATTGTAGAAAAGGAAGAAGGACCTTTTAGCCTTTATACATTTGACTTAAATGCCTGCCAAGAATCAGACTTTGAGCTTGGTAATTACTATACTAATACTCATCCGAATTCTAAATTTGTAAATGAATTAATCATTTCCAAAAAGGATGATGAGAAAATTGTTTTTTATTCAGCAAATAAAATTGTGACACTTAAAAATAAGAATCGAAGTGAGATTGATGTTAGCAGTGAAGAAGAATTAAAGAAGGCCATTGAGGAAAATTTCTCATTGGCCCTTTGAATAATTTAAAACAACATCATCTAAGACACTTTGAACTTGTTCACTTAGATAATTTTTTGCATGTGGATCGAAAATATAATGAGTTAATATTTCAGCAAAACATTCATGAGTATTGAAAGTTGAATAGAGCGAAGGAAGACCAAGTTCTATTCCCTTTTCTCGCATCAAGTTATAAGATAATTGTCTATAACCATCTTTGGACAATTTTATTAATTCATCAAAATCATTTTTAGCCTTGGCGTGATCTAGGCCTTCAATAACAAAATCTTTTCCATTCCAGATCCAGCCAATTGCCTTTTGTACTTGGGGATTGTTCGAAATGTGATCTTGGGCAATATCAAAGTTATGTACTAATTCATGAAATACATTCAGTGCTTTTTTAGGCAGTGGAGAGTAGGGGTCAGATCTCTGCTCGTTATCAAAAAAACGATCTGAAAATCCAATCATTTTGGTAACAGGGTTAACCCATAGGAGAGCATTATCACTACTTCTTGAGAAGAGAACTTTTCTATTTGCATGGTCATTATACCAACGGGCCCCGTACTCGATACGGTGGAATTTATGTATGCCTTTTTCTTTGATTGTATTGTAGAAGTGATCTAACTTTTCACTCTTCAGCATAGAAAGATAATTGCGAACGAGGGTCTTTTCTTCTTCTTTCCATGGTTTTACATTCACAGCTGTACAATAGCTGTGGTGAGGGAATTTATCGTTACAATCGAAGGAATCTTCAAACGTAAATAAATCAAGAGCAGATACTGCAAAAGTAGATTTGATACATATAGCGAAGAGGAGCAAAAATAAGTTTCTCATTGTGAGAAGGTACCAAATGACCATAATTTACGATATAATACATATATAATTTATTGCCTCTGTTGAATAAGTAGACAGTTATAAATGGTAGTATTCTCAGAAGGTTAGGGCCGTATGATCACTTTGAAAGACGACGAAATATCATTTTCATTCTCACGTAGCTCTGGGGCCGGTGGCCAAAATGTGAACAAGGTAAACAGCAAAGCAACTCTTCATTGGGATATCACGCATTCGGAGGCCATATCACAAGGAATAAAAGATCGCTTTTTACAAAGATACGGTCATTATATTGTTGGAGACAATGTTGTGATTACTTCCCAAAAGCACAGATCTCAAAATTTAAATATTAAAGAATGTAAGGATAAACTTTTAGAGATGTTACGAGTTGTTGAACATCCTCCTAAAAAGAGAATGAAGACTAAACCCACTTATTCATCTGTGAAAAAAAGATTAGATAGTAAGAAAAAAGATTCTTTAAAAAAGCAATTGAGATCAAAGAAAATTCTGTAGTTGACATTTTTTTGGATTCTAGTTTAATAGTATACAGAATATGCATTCGCATTTAATCATAATAACGAGGAGGGAATTATGGCCTATGTAAATTTTTTGATGGCAGATGAACTTCTTGTATCAGTAAAAACTCACTAAAAAAGAAGTAATTAAAAATTCTGAGCAAGAGTCACTCCATCTTTTTGTTGGTTATTTAATTTTATTTTAAATTATTTTAAAGGTGGATAAATGAATTCTAATTTTTTAGAAAAGGCAGGACTGCGCTCTTGCTACAAAAATCAATTAAAGGAAGGGGAAAAACCTTCGGATATAGCACGAATATGTCACGTGCATAGAGATTGTTATATCGGCATTAATTCTCTGGGAGAAGAGGTTTCTCTAAAACTTGTCGGGGCCGCGCTTAGTGCAGCTCTTGAAAATGATTTTTTACCTGTTGTTGGTGATTTCGTGGTTACACTTGAAAACCCTCTTGCTTCATTTTCATCAATTGTGCGAATTTTGGAGAGAGAGAATGAAATTGCTAGACATGCTGCAGGTAAAAAACAAACACTTGTTTCGAATATCGATGGTGGATTAATTTGTACATCCTTAAATCAAAATTTTAAGGTCAATAGACTCCAACGATTTATATCTTTGTTAAGATCAAGTGGAGTGGAACCTGTTGTGGTTCTTACGAAGCTCGATCTTTATGAAGGGGAGATTGCCATAGAGGACTTTGTTGAAGAGCTTAAATGTGAACTCAAGATAGATAAAGTCATTTGCTTAAGTTTTGAGACAGGAGAGAATTTAAATCAATTAAGATCTTTATTGAGTGCTGGTGAATCTTATGTCTTGATTGGATCGTCTGGGGTTGGGAAATCGACGCTTACTAATTTTATTTTGGGAAGTGATATTCAAAAGACACAGGCAATCAGAGATAGTGACGGAAAAGGTGTTCACACCACAGTTTCCCGTTCTCTACATATACATGAATCAGGGGTGATTGTAGACACTCCAGGTATGAGAGGACTCATGCTCGTGGCCTCAAGTGATGAGCTTGATGAAAGCTTTAGTGATGTCTCTGAGCTTATTGCAAAATGCAGGTTTACAAATTGCACTCATCAAAATGAACCAGGTTGTATGATTTTAGGCTCTCTTGAGAGTGGAGATTTAGATTCTGATCGCTATGCAAATTATCTGCGTATGAGAAAAGAAGCACTTTATTTACAAAGGCGATCTGATCAGGGCGCATATAGCGAGCAACGAAATAAGTGGAAAAAACTTTCTGTCCAGTATCGTAAAGGTAAGAAAGTGAATGTTTAGAATGAGTTTAAGCTGTTGAAGCAGTTTGAGCCTTTATAGCGGGATATGAGAAGCTGAAGCTCTTGTGTTGAGAAACCAATGAGTTTTAGCTTCTCGCTGTAAAGTTCAATGATTTCAGATTTTGTAAAACTCAAAATGGAATCATCTTTTTCTAAAAGACTCATGACTTCTTTTTTTGATGTGGCCAATTCAAATTGTATCTCGACCATCGGCTGAGCCTCGTGATTATTAAGATTTAAACCTTTCTTGAAAAGCTCTATATCGGCAACAGAAAAATTCATTTTTTTAAAGTCACTGGCTCTGATATCTAAGATAAGTTTTTTAAATTTTGTGAGATAATCTCTTGAGTACCATAGATGAGATAATCCTTTGATTAAAGTGTCGCGATCTATTCCTTTTATAAGTTCATTGAAAGAGGATTCGTCTTTAATCAACAAATCATGTCTCTCATTTTTAATGACATCACTTATTCGATCTATCAAAGACGAGATATCATCATTTTCTTGATATTCTTGGAGATCAGCAAAAACATAACGACCATCACTAAGAAGATGTGTTGATTTTTTAGAGCTGAAAAGTTCCGTTTTATTGGTCCAGTCGAGTAGTACCCAGCCATCTTTTTTAGAGTAGGCCACTTGTCCTGTATGGAAGTCACTAATTTCCTCGAACATGGCGCTTTCTTTAAAAAAGATGAGAAGCTTTTGAATTGCTTCTTCCTTATTTCTGTCACTAATTTTTAGTGTTTTATAATTTTCAAGAAAATGTGTTAGGTCAAACTCTATCTCTATAACCTGTGCAAGAACATACAGAGAATCCAAGGAAGAGTATCGCTTTGGTATCGCTACTCCATACTTTTCAAGTGTGGGATAGACTTTGTTAGTATACTGAATATAGCGGTCATTTTCTAGAGGAAGTCTAAGAGCGTACTCTGCTCCAGTTTTAGCGTCACGAACTCTATGGATTGTCGTTGTATTTCCCTGACCAAGAAGTTCAATATACTCAAATGATTTTTGATCATTCAATGTTAGCATTCGATCTTCGGGAACTTCTCCCTCGCTAAAATCAAGCTCGGAGTAGTCCTCGCTTAAATGACCCCTTTCATCGAAAACATCGATGGCGTAAGTTGTTAGAGTCAATAAATAGAGTAGGGCCAAAATTAATTTCATAATGTCTAAAAAATGGACACGCGCCTAATATTTGGGCGTGATCCTTTATTTATAATCAGTATTTCCCCTGATTGGGATTAATATGACTTTTATAGAGCAAATAAAGTGCCAAAATTAGCATGGACAGATGCTCCTTGTCGCAGGAAAATAATCTTCATGTCCAAGTTGTTTTTCATTAAATTCTTCTCTTTTTTCACTGGCTGTTGGATGTGCTTTTTTTTGCATAGTGAGACTTTATTAAGTCCTGTTATGGCCTCGTGTTTAGTTGGATTATTAGGTTCATTTTTACCAACTAAGACAAGTGAAATGAAGAAGGTTGCGCAATCAGGAATTTATTCTGGAAGTTTTGCTGGAATGTGTTCAGCAAATATTCTCACAAATCCCATCGAAATATTGATCTTGTCTTTAATTGGTGGTCTTTTATTTCTTATTTCAAGGAAAATGTTTGAAGGTATTGGAGGAAAACTTGGAACCATTGCTTTTGTGAGTGTTGCTCTAATGTATCTCATAAGGGATATTTTATGATTTTGTTTTATTGCCTTATCTCGTTAGTCGCAGCATTTTTAACTTTTGAATGTTCTAAGATTTCTTGGTTGGGTCCAATTAGAGCATCATGCGTACTAACGCTTCTCTCCTTTATTGATTTTGCCATCATAAACTATTTTTACGCCATAGATATTCGCTTTGTTACAACTTTGTTTTTTGGTGCAACCTTTGTCGGAATGAGTTGCCCTACAAAAATAGGTCACTTGGGCCTATCTGTAAGTGCTCTTGTGTTTACACTTCTCTTTTTCAATCTTGTACCTCTCCTAGAGGGAATGGGTGGAGCTCTCGGTTTAAGTGCCTTCTTGAGTGTTTTTCTGATGGCGTTGATTAAAAAATCGTTTTATTTTTTCAAAGTAAAGTAACTTAGATCAGCAAAAATGTTATGCTTAAGATCATCTTTAGAATTGATCCAATCAATAATGCCATTACATCATTTTGAGTATCCTAAATCCAACTTATTAAAAGGGGCTTTTGAATATGAAAAAAATGATGAAAACGCTTATGTTAGGAAGTTTAATTCTCTCTCCAATTCTTGCTAATGCAGATATGGGAACAAAGAACATGATGGTACGTATGAGGGCCATTAATGTTATGCCACAAGAAAAAGGGACGCCATCTGTAGTGGGTGGTGAAGTTAAACTTAATAATGAATCTGTTCCTGAATTAGATATCTCTTACTTTTTTAATGAAAACTTTGCGCTTGAGCTCATCCTTGCAACTGCAACACATGAAGCAATGGCCTATAAAACGTCTTTGAACAACTTAGATTTGGGAGATGTGTCAATTCTACCTCCAACACTACTTGCTCAATACCACCATCAATTTGGCAAGCTTAAGCCTTATGTAGGGGCTGGGATTAACTATACAATTTTCTATGGTGAAGACTCAGGTGTTGCAAAGAAAGTAACTTACGAAGATGCATTTGGTTATGCATTCCAAGTAGGTGCTGACTATGAAATTCAAGACAATGTTTTCCTTAACTTTGACGTAAAAAAACTTTTCTTATCAACAGATGTAAATGTAGAAACATACTCAAATGGTTCAGTATCGGCGAAAGTTGATGTTGATCCTTATATCGTAGGGCTTGGTGTAGGTCTGCGATTCTAATAGAGCGATCTCTTTCTTGATTTCCTAGAGGGCCACTTTTTGTGGCCCTTTGCATTCTTGCCCCCATAGTCTTTTTTTGCGATACTTTTTTGGATTACTAAAAAGGAGTTTCGATGAAAAAGAAAGTGGGAGTTATCCTCGCAGGCTGCGGTTACTTAGATGGTGCTGAAATAAGAGAATCTGTATTCACTTTGCTCGCACTTGATAAAAATGATGCCGAGGCCATTATTATGGCACCAAATATCGAACAGCATCACACTGTAAATCATTTAACAGGTGAAGAAGTAAATCATAACAGAAATGTGTTAGAAGAATCCGCAAGAATTGCTCGCGGAAAAATCCAAGATATTACAAAAGTAAATATTGATGAACTTGATGCTCTAGTTCTACCAGGCGGCTTTGGAGTTGCTAAAAACTTATCCTCACTGGCCTTTAAAGGAGCTGAAGGGAAAATGAATCCGGAAGTTCAAAAAGTTATTGAAAAAGTTCATAAAGCAAACAAGCCTATTGGTGCTATTTGTATATCTCCTGCCGTTCTTTGTCTTGCTCTTGGTAAAGAAGCTCCTGAAGTGACAATTGGAAATGATGTAGGGACAGCTCAAGCGATCGAAGTCATGGGTGCAAAACATATCAATTGTGAAGTTGATGAAATTCATATCGATAAAAAATTAAAAATTGTAACGACTCCGGCCTATATGTTCGATGATGCCCCCATTTCAAAAGTTGCACTTGGTATTGAAAAATGTGTTACGCAAGTAATGAACTTTCTAAAGTAGGTATATATGACAATTATTTTAAAACAAATCTTTGCCTTATTAAAATTACTCAATTCTGATACTGGTGAAAATCAACTGGCAGCAGGGATTGCTTGTGGATTGATTCTGGGCTTTGCTCCAGTCTTTTCTCTACAAACTATTCTTGTTTTTATTATGCTTTTCTTTTTAAGAATTCAAATGGGAGCTGCATTTACTTCAGCTTTTTTCTTTGCATTTGTTGCCTATGTATTCGATCCAATTTTCGATTCAATTGGTGGGGCCATCCTTGAGATGGGTGCTTTTAAAGGTCTATTTGAAACTCTTTATATGATGCCAATCATTCCATTTACTAAGTTCTATAACTCAGTGGTAATGGGAGCTGGTATTGTATCTTTTCTTCTTTTTCCTGTGATCTTTTTTGTGTCAAAGGGATTGATCGTAAAATATAGAGAATCTGTGGTTGAGAGATTCAAACAAACAAAGTTCTGGAAAGCAGTTAAGGCAACCGGATTTTATAAATGGTATGCAAAATACGAAGAATTGTACGGGTAATATATGGAACAGAAAAAAAATAAAAAATTAGGGCCAGTGAGAAAAGGTGCAGTTGTTCCTTTTCTCATCATTACAATCATTATTGTTGGATTCAATATTTTCTTACTTGATAAAGTTGTTAAAAATTCAATTGAGTTTTTTGGAACGAAAGTTAATGGAGCAGAGGTCAATGTTGGCTCTGTCGTTTCATCATTTAAAGATTTAAGTGTTGAGGTTAGCAATGTTCAGTTTACTGATGCAAAAAATCCCGATTTAAACCTTTTTGCAATTGAAAAAATTCGCTTTCAAATGATGTGGGATGCACTTCTAAGGGCAAAGTTTGTTATTGATGAGTCTTCAATCGAAGGAATCTTAACGGGCAGTAAGCGAAAAAGTGCTGGGAAAGTTTTGTCAAAAGAAGAGAAAGTTGCAGCTGATAAAGAAGCTGGACCAGCTTTAACAAGTGAAGTTCTTTCGAATGCAAAAAAAGAATTTGAAGGAAATATCTTTGGTGATATTTCTGCGCTACTTTCTGGAACCAGTTCAAAAGATCTTGCCAAGAATATTGAAGGTGAACTTAAAAGTAAAAAATATTATGAAGAACTAGAGAGAACTATCGATCAAAAAGAAAAAGAACTAAAATCAATGCTAGATGCTCTTCCGAAGGAAAAAGAGATTTCCCAATATGATGACCGAATTAAGGCCATTGATTGGAAGGGAATGAAAAATATTAAGAATGCGCCAAAAATTCTTAAAGAAGCAAATGAGCTTCAAAAAGAAATAACTGGGGCCATCAAAAAATATGATGAGGCCTATAATAGAGTTAAAGATGAAGTTAAATTTGTTGAAAGCTCAATAAAAAAAGCTGAAAGTCTAGTGAATGAAGATGTGGCGGCCCTTGAATCTAAAATGAGTATTCCAAGCCTTGACGCCACTTCTATCGCAAGAATCCTCTTTGGCGCTGAGTTGGTGTCTAAGCTAGAGCAGTACAATGTTTATTTTGAAAAAGCAAAAGAGTACATGCCTCCTAAAAAAGAGAAAACAGTTGCTGTCGTCAAAAATCCGAGAGGAAAGGGGAGAGATTATCAATTTGGGACTCCAAACTCTTACCCTTTGTTCTGGTTGAAAAAGGCCAATATTTCTTCTGATAATGAACAAACGAAGCTAAAGGGGAGCCTGCTTAATCTTACGACAGATCAAAATGTTGTTAAGGCACCAACAACTTTTACTCTTGATGGAGATCTAAAAAATAAAGAGATTTCTAATATGAAGGCCAAGATTATCGTTGATCATCGAGAGAATATTAAAGACTCAATGTCCTTATCTATAGGCTCTATGCCAGTTCGAGATCGTTCCTTTTCAAAGTCCGAAGGAGTGAGCTTTGGAATGAAGGAAGCTTCTTTGTCTTCTATGATTGATGCGAAAATTGAAGGTGATGTCGTTGCCCTTAGTATGAATAATAAATTTTCACGCATAAATTACGATGTCGAAGCTAAAAATAAGAATGTTAAAGAAATATTGCAGAATGTCGCTAATGATACCAAGGTCGTTACTGTCGATGCATTGGCAAAAGGACAAATTGATAAGCTAAACTTTAAAATTAGTACAAATTTAGCTGATGCGATAAAAAATTCACTTGGTAAGCAGTTGCAAGCTAAAATTAACGAGGCCAAGGCAAAATTAAGAAGTGGTGTTGATGAAAAACTTGCAGGAAATAAAAAACAGATCAATGATAAAATTGCGAGTTTAAAATCAAAGTATGAAGGTGAAATCACTAAGAATAAAAATAAACTTTCCGGTTTGACTGATTCGTTAAAGAAGAATGAGAAGTCTAATCCGCTTAAAAATCCACTCGATTCACTGAAAAAGAAATTTAAGTTCTAATAAAAAACGCGTCCACACTGTGGACGCGCCTCTTAACTAACCTATCACTTAAGCATGAGATCTTCAAAAGCGGTTAGTGCCGCTTTTGCACCTTCACCCATGGCTATGATGATTTGCTTATAGGGAGTCGTTGTTACGTCTCCGGCCGCATAAATTTGAGGAACATTAGTTCTGTTTTTTACATCTACTACGATCTCTCCAAATCTATTCGTTTCAACTAAGTCTTTAATAAAATCACTATTAGGAACTAAACCAATCTGTACAAAAATTCCGTCAAGATCTAGTTTTTTCATTTCACCAGTTGCTCTATCTTCGTACTCAAGACCAATGACTTTATTTCCATCTCCAACAACTTCTGAAGTTCTTGCATTTGCTAGAATCGTTACATTTGGTAGTGAACGTAGCTTGTCTACTAGAACTTTATCAGCTTTAAGTTCAGGCATAAATTCAAATAGGGTCACAGACTTAACAATTCCAGCAAGGTCAATGGCAGCTTCAACCCCAGAGTTACCGCCACCTACAACAGCAATATCCTTGCCTTTATAGTAAGGTCCGTCACAGTGTGGACAGAAGGCCACGCCACGCCCGATATATTCTTTTTCACCCGGGATACCAAGCTGTCTCCACTTTGCCCCTGTTGCAACGATGATCGACTTTGTTTTAAGTGTTTCACCACTATCGAGTTCGATGAATTTAAAGTTATCGTTAGCAATATTCTTTACTCTTCTGTGCTCTAATACCTTCACAGGATATTCATTCAAGTGTGTTGCAAGTTGAGCAGAAAGCTGAGGACCTTCTGTATAAGGAACTGAAATTAAATTTTCTATTCCCTTTGTATCTTGAACTTGGCCACCAATTCTCTCAGCAATTATGGCCGTTCTAAGACCCTTTCTAACTGAGTAGATAGCTGATGATGCACCGGCTGGGCCACCACCAATAACAACTACATCATATTCACCAAGATCCTTATTAACGGGTCCGATTTCAGCTGAGTCATCAACACCAAATTCTTTTTCAAGCTTTGCGATAAGATCAACAAGTTGAATTTTCCCAGAGCTTACAAGTTTGTCACCATTCATGACACTTGGTACACCTTGGATACGAAGTGATTCAATCTCTTCTTGAACATATCCACCATCCACCATTTGGTGTGAGAGGTTAGGGTTGATGATTGCCATCAGGTTCAAATTTTGAACTACATCTGGACAGTTTTCACATGTAAGTGAGATATATGTTTTAAGGGCAATATTGCCTTTTAATTTCTTGATTCTTGCTTGGATGAGCTCGTCTGGAAATTTACCTTTTCCATCACTATTTAAAATGGCAAGAATGAGTGAGCTAAACTCATGACCACCTGGAATTCCCTTGAATGAGATACCATTTGGGGCACCATTATATTCAATGTGAAACTCTGGAACACTTACCTGTTTTCCACTTGTTCTCACTGAGATTTTGTCAGATGTGGAGGCAAGAGCAGTCAACATTTCAGAGAGCTTTGCTTGGTCTTCGTGACTTGCATTATCAACAACGAGTTCAACTGAATTTTCTAGTTTCGTAAAAACTGATTTCAATTGCTCTAACATTTCTTTTTCTAACATACTCTACCTTCTTCTTTTTATATAGGGGCCTTAAAGGCCCCCTTATAGAAACTTCTAATTTAAAAAGTTCTTAGATTTTACCTACTAGATCTAGACCTGGTTTAAGAGTCTCAGAACCTGGTTTCCATTTAGCTGGACATACTTCATTTGGGTGCTCAGCGATGAATTGAGCAGCTTGAACTTTTCTCATTAGTTCGTCAGCATTTCTACCGATTCCGTTGTCATGTACTTCAGCAATTTTAATTTTTCCTTCTGGAGAAACTAGGAATGTACCTCTGTAAGCAAGACCTTCTTCTTCAATGTGTACACCTAGAGCTCTTGTTAGAGTTCCCGTTGGATCAGCTAGCATAGGGTAGTTGATTTTTTTAATTGTTTCAGAAGCATCATGCCATGCTTTGTGTGTGAAGTGTGTGTCAGTAGATACTGAGTAAACTTCTACACCCATTTTTTGGAATTCAGCATATTTGTCGGCCATATCACCTAGTTCAGTTGGACATACGAAAGTAAAGTCTGCAGGGTAAAAGAAAAGAATAGACCATTTTCCTTTAAGGTCTTCAGAGCTTACAGTTTTGAAATCATCTTTGTGGTAAGCTTGTACTTTGAATTCTGGAAGTTGTGAGTTAATTAGTGTGTTCATTTGTACTCCTTAAATGAGAGGTTAACTAACTTTTTGTTAGGAACAATTTACTAAAGCAGGGTGAGAAGAGATAATTGAAAAAATCTTAGGGCCTATAGAGAAAACCTATGGGGCTAACTAATAGATATTACAGTATTTTTTTACGTTCTTTTATTGTTTCGCTCTATGGTATGTGGTGGTTTAGATAGTTTTTTTCTATCGTTAAAAGCCCTACTTAAAGTAGTTGTGCTTCTTGGCATTTCTAAAAAGTCTTTTGAATAGTTGATTGTGGTTTACTGGGCGATGAGAAACTTTTGAAATAATTTCATCGATATCAGCAGGAGATATTTGGGTAGAACCACCATGAGCAAGATAAAATTTCTTAAATGCATCTGCTTTATAAGAATTCAAAGACTGGATATATATATCTGGAAAATTGACTGGGTAGGGGATTATATATTTTGAACGAATTTTAATAATATTATCTGCAATGTAGGCACTACCAGACTCTTTGTGAAAGAGGGTTAAGTCGCAATCTGTATGTCCAGGTCTAAAGAGTACTGTCCAATCGGAAAATAGTGGAAGAACATCATTGTCTTTTAATTCATAATCATATTTTACAAAACGTGAGTAAAAGATATTTTCATATTTCTTGCCCATCTTTTTTGCAACATAAAATGTTAAAATGAGATCTATGATAAATTTGATTAATCCACTTGGGCCTCTATACCAATCATTTGCCTTTTTTGTTGTCGCTATTTTACAGCCGAATTGTTTTTTAAAGGCATTGGCCCCGCCCGCATGATCTGGGTGTTGGTGAGTAACAACGACAAGTTTTAAATCATTGATACTTCTTTGAAGTTTTTTCGTTATGAAGTTGTAAACGACTTTGACATCCCGACGTGTACAACCATCTAACAGTAAAAATTTATCAGGATATTCAACGAGATAAATTGATTGAATATAACCTTTAATTTCATGTATTTTCATAGACTTTTTATAACTCATTTCAAAACTTTGTGCAAAATTTCTCTTAGTAGCCTTGACATTTTTTTATGTGCTCACACCTTATTGTTAGAAAAGATGAATGCTTTTTTACTGGAGGTATTTATGAGAAAAACAGCATTGATGCCATTTTTTGATGAAGCTTTTGACCCTGCACGTGTATTTAGAGGTTTCGAAAGAAATTTCTACAATGTTGCACAACCTAGAGTTAAAGAAACTGATGAGGCCTTCCTTGTGAGCATAGATATGCCTGGTGTAAATGCCAGTGATGTGAGCATTGAAACTAGTGGTGATCTCCTTTCAGTAATGGCCGAATCGAAGGATTCTTTTGATGGTGGAGAGTCAATGAGATCTTATAGCCGATCATTCTCTCTTCCAAAAAATATAGATAAAGAAAAGCTCGAGGCTCATTATGAAAACGGTGTTTTGACTTTGGCCCTACCTAAAATAGCAGAGGTTAAGTCGAGAAAGATTGAAATTACGACGGGTGAAAAACCTAAGAGCTGGTTAAGCTTTCTAGGTATTGAAAAACCTAGAGAAGACAGAATTGACCATCAATAATGTAGTGGGGAGAATGATTCTCCCCACGATTATTCTTGATAACAATTTCTTTTATATTCATTGTAGATGTAACTGAAATTTTCTGTTGAGACATCTTTGTTTGAGAGGCAAGTGTTCTTGTGCTTGCTTGCTGTGATCTTATCTGTTCCAGAACAAACGTCCATCGCAGATCTGAAAATGTTTGCACAGTTTTGAAATCCTTTAACAGCATATTGGAATCCACTCGCTGATAGAAATAACTTCTCACAAATTATTCCCATGTTGGCATCTGGTTTTTTTGATTCGGCAACAGCTTCATCGTATGCCGTGCTACCATCTTCGAATGTTCTACCGGCAAAAGAATATTCTATACTCCCTTGAGAAAAGAGTTGATCACAAGTGGCATATGAAGAGATTGATAAAGTTGTTAAGATGAGAAAAGAAATGATGGTTTTCATTTATGAAGCTCCCAGATAAATTGAAGCTTCATTTTCCCATATTTATTGAATTAGCGAAATCATTTAATATTGATTGAAAAAAGTCGACTATTGTTGGCCAGCAAGAGAAATGTCTTTTTTCCCTTCTTCAAGATATTCATTAAAATAATCTAGGGATACGAATGAACTATCTTTTTTAAAGAGGCAATAGGCTGAAGATTCGAAGTCTTTATTTAACTTTATATCAAATAATTTAGGTTCTCCTCCTAGTCTTCTACACACTTCAAAAAGAGGGGAACCGACAAAACTAAAAAGATCGGTTTTATCAATTGGTTCTTTTAAAACGTTTATGGCATGGCAGTTGTTATCTTTACAGTTGTTCGAAATAAAAGACGTATCTTTAAAACAAACTGGTAGTTTCTCTTCGATCTTATTTTTATTGAATCGATACTCGATATCTACAGTTTTACACTCCATTGCCAGAGGGGCATTCATGATGAACAGAAGTAGGAATATTTTGGTTTTATTCAACATAATGTAGCCTTTGAGTGTTTCCCATTACATCTTCTACAGGAACCCACATATTACCTTTGTCAGTTTCATAATTTTTAGATTTGTAGTGAGCACCCCAAGAATTTCTTATGAGGTATTCACACTTATTTGATTTCTTATTAAATCTTCTGGCCACAATGGAAGAAGCGTGGCCACCATCATTTGTTACGGAATCTTTTACTGAAAAAATTGTAGGATCATAGGAGATCCCTGCAATATCTCCTTTATCAAGAATTGAATTCAGTTGTTTAATCATCTTCAATCTTTCATCAACGAGAGGCTTGTAATAAGTCGATTTAGCTTCCATCTTTTTATTTGGTTTAAAGATTTTACAATTTGCTTTTTTCAAATCTTGAAATAAAGCACCAACTTCTGCTTCTCCCATAATTCTATTCATATCGTTATAGTCTAGATTAGGAAAAAGATATTTAAGCTCTTTGTATTCTTCACTACAAGAATGAAAGGAGTTCACAGAGTTTTTCTTGATGAAATCAACAATTTCATCCCATGTTTTCAACTGAGGTGGATTCATGAAGTTGATTTTTGGTCGTTGCGCTCTTTTTGTGATTTCTTTTGAATTAATCTCTTCAATTCTTTTTACAATCGGAAGAATTTGGTTTTTTAAATCTTTGCCATTCAAAGTATAGAAGAAATCATCTGAAGGTAGCTCTGATTCGAGACATAGGCCGTCTTTGTAGGCGGCATTAAAAGCATTTCTTGTGTCTCCAGCATATGCAGAAGAGAGCTTTGGTGCATTTTTATAATATGACATGGCCACACCAATACTCGATACTTTTTTATTTGTTTTATGGGTGAGGAGATCAGACGCCACATAAGAAAAGCACCATCCAACAGAGTCTTGATCGCGAACTCTTCCTAGTGCTGCAGTTCTGTTATCTTTATTCGTACATGATATTTGATCAATCTTTTTTGCAGTTTCTGCTATTCTTAATTTTCCATTAGCCTCATAAAAGCTAATCATCTTCTTTTCTTTTTCAATGGCCACAAAGTCTCTATAGTCAGACTTGTCCATGCTGTGAATAGACTTATACTCAGCAAGCTCCGCTGACACATCCTTATAGTTGGCCTTCATCTTAATGATATCGTCTAATCGTTCTTTACGTTTTTTAAAATATATTTTTTGATAGTTATTAAAGAGTTCTTCAGTGACATTAATGTCTTTGTAGGTAACACATTTATTTTTGATGAGGTCTTTTATGGATCTAAAAGGGGAGTTGTGATAGCTCTTTTTTTCTAAAGCACCTTTAGTGAGATTCGCTAATTTATTTTTTTCATTTTTATAATGAGCAACGACCTTTGCATTATCTTTGCAATAATCAGCATAACTATTTAAACTTAATGAAAGTAATATCAAAATTCCTTTTACAACCATACAACACGTTTCGGTCTTCTAAATGATGTTCTTGAGGGAAATAGTTGGTTTTTGTGGGAAAGTGCTTTGAAAGTTGAAAAGCATGCTTAAATGAGGTCCATATGGTTAAAATTATTATAACTCTTGTCGTGTCTTTTATTGTCATTGTTCCGTTTTTGGCCACGCCAATAGGCGAAGAAATTTATTCTTCTTACCAAGAAACAAAGGTTTATAAATCAATTTATTGCCAGTATGTGGATTGGTTTGGAACAGAAGGCTATGGCAAAATCAAATTCTTTTTAAAGTGTAAGCTTCCCTAGATTGAGAAGCTTAGATTCTTTGCTTAATGCTATCGATAAGATTTTCATTAAGCTCTCTTGCAGAGAGTTCTTCATCGACTGGTGATTTTATTCTCTCAATTACATTTTCAAGAATGCTGTCGAAAACGATAGAAAGAAACTTCTTTTTCTCATCATCGTTTGAAGGCCACAAATTATTTCCAATAAAGCTTCTTGTCTGGGCGAATGTCGCATGCTCTTCTGATAAAAGTGCATTAGAAAAACTTCTTTCTTCTCCAGAAAAATCTCTTGCCATTACCAGCTCAAAGGCCTGATCTGAGATTTCATTGAAAAAGAGAGCGTTAACCATTGTGCGCTTATTGTCTGCGGCATAGACTGCTACGACATCGGCAAAGAGTTCATCATAGCCACCTAATATTCTACGAATGCGAGCATGTTCTTTATTACTTGTACGAGATTTTAAAATGACTTCTCTTTGGGCCTTGATCAATTCAACTTCTTTTTGATCAACACCACTATTAAGCGCGGCCATGAGTTCCAAATCTTTTTGTGAAAAACTCACTGATTCTTCTTTCATTTCTTTGAAAAATTCTTGTTCTTCAAGCATTTTACTAAAAATAGCATGACCATATTCATGGGCCATAACTGAATGAGAAGAAATAAATTGACCGTAATACACCTGACCCCATGGGCCGCTAAAAGTTAGCCTCAAGGGAACTCTAATGATGAGACCCATATCAAATGATGCATTTGAATGCTCTCTTTCAATGAAGAGATTAATTGCTGGTGCTACTGGAGAAATCGCAGCAACTCTATCAATTGTTTCTGAAAAACTTTTTACTTGATCGCAGCTGAGAAAATCGCCTCTCGAATTTTTATAAACAAGGGAAACTGTATTGCTTGTAAGCTCACAGCTCATCTTTGAGACGATGGCCTGATTTGGTTTCTCAGAGGCCCAGGCCACTGAATTTATAAGGGAAAGTATTAGAATTAGCTTTTTCATGGACGCATTGTAGGGCCTTTTGACGGGATGGCCCTATTCTTTGTAATAAATCCATAGATTGATTACAATTTTGACAGATCTTATTTAGGGGAGGTCTTTATATACTAGGTGTTTTAGGCTAATATCCCCCCATGCCAAAGAGTAAGAAAAAGAATCAGGGTGAGCACATCCTAGAAAAAGTTATTAATAATTCCAAAATCAATTGGTTTCCTGGGCATATGCTCAAGGCCACGCGCGAGATCAAAGAAAAGATGAAGCTCGTGGATATTATTTTGGAAATCAGAGATGCTAGAGCGCCAATGGCCTCTGGAAATCCTGATTTAAAAAATACGATCGGACAAAAAAGACGATTAATTGTCGTGAATAAAACCAATCTTGCAGATCCTGATAAAACTCAGTTGTGGGAAAAATGGTTCGAACAAAATGAAGAAAATTTTGTTTTCATCAACTCTTTAGATGTCAATTCACTCAAAAAAATTCAGGCAAAAGCAAAAAGCATGTTACCTGATAAAAAATCGGCCATAAGATTAATGATGGTGGGACTACCAAATACAGGGAAGTCGACAATCATTAATAGAATGGCCGGAAGAAATGCAGCCAAAAGTGGAAATAAACCTGGTCTAACTCAAAATCAACAATGGATTCGTTTAGGTCAGGATTTTGAACTTCTAGATACTCCAGGAGTTATGCCTCGAAATATTGAGGATGAAAATGAAGGACTTTGGTTGTGTGCAATCCATGCCATTAGAGATGAAATTCTCGGTGAAGAAGAAGTCGCTTGTTTTATCATTGGCCATCTTCTTAAAGAGAAATCTCCTTTTCTTGAACAGAAGTATAACTTAAAAGGTTTTAACTACTCAGTAGGTGAGGCCATTCATGAAATTACTCTTTTTAGAAATTTTCTAAGAAAGGGTGGACTTCCTGATTATGACAGAATCTATACTGTAATTTTAAGTGATTTCAGAAGTGGAGATTTGGGACCTTGTACGTTTGAGGTCCCAGCGCTTTAGATATCTTGTGCATTAATAATGAAAGTACCTTCTTGATCAAGAGAGCCTAATTCATACATGACATTGGCTAATTCCTTGGCCTGAGTGGCGAATTTCTTTGTGGCCTTTGACGGCAGAAAGACTGAAATGACTTTAGACATTTTTATCGCTACACTTTCTGCAAATCTAAATTCTTTGCGATCTCCAATGAGTAGGGCCGGTCTAAAAATTAGAAGACGAGAGAGATTCAATTCTTTTAGAACCTCTTCTGTTTCACCTTTAACTTTATTGTAAAAAATTGTTGAAGTTTTTTTTGCCCCAGTGGCCGATACAACACTAAAGCATTTGGCCTCATGCATTTTTGCAATTTGAGCAAAGTCTACAATGGCCTGGTAATCAATTTTTTTAAAATTTTCTTTTGAACCGGCCGACTTTAACGTCGTACCTAATGTACAAAAGTAGTAGTCTCCCTTTAGGAGATGCGCAGCATTTTTTAGTTCTGAGAGATCTCCCAAGATAATATCTTGGACTTTGTTATCTTTTAAACCTGAAGCTCTGCGACCAACGCAGATGACTTTTGTAAATTTTTTGTCATTTATTAATCTCTTGGCGAGATAAGTCCCCACTAATCCTGTGGCCCCTGCAATTACCGCTATCATAGCTCCTCCGCCTATCTATTCGTTAATTACTTTATATGATATATTCGTCGTTGAATTAATTAAAGGAGTTCTGTTTGAATCAGCAAAAAAAATTTTATGCTTTTTTTGCCTGTTGGTTGATCGCATCGATTTCAACACTAGGAAGTTTGTTCTTTAGTGAGATTATGCTCTTTCCTCCATGCAGCTTGTGTTGGTATCAACGTATTTTTATGTACCCACTTGTTTTATTATTTATTCCCGCAATGTTGAATCCTACAAAAGAGGCCTTAAGATATTTATCTCCGATGGCACTTGTGGGTTGGTTCTTTTCTGCCTATCACAATCTTTTGCACTGGGGAATTATTCCTGAAAGTGCAGCTCCATGTAGAGAAGGTGTCAGTTGTTCGACAGTGTATCTTGATTGGTTGGGCTTTATAACGATCCCTCTGATGGCCTTTTTCGCTTTTTCTACGATTTTAGCAATATTACTTTATCTTCATAGGATGATTAAAAATGAAAAATAAAAAACTTTTTATCTTCTCTTCTATTTGTTTATTACTTGCCCTTTTTGGAATTGGTGTAAAACTATATCAAAATGCCCAAAAATCTAAAGTCGCCAAAGTCGAAAGTAGTGTATTTGAAAGAGAATATTCTCCAACTTTAGGCAATAAAGACGCAAAAGTTACAATGGTGGAATACCTCGATCCTGAGTGCGAAAGTTGCAGGGCTTTTTATCCTTATGTAAAAAGAATTTTAAATGATTTTAACGGTCAAGTTAGACTAGTTGTTCGTTATGCTCCTTTCCATGCAAATTCTCAATTTGCTGTAAAAATATTAGAAGCAGCAAGAAAACAAGATAAATACTGGGAAGCGATGGAGCTTCTTTTCCACTATCAACCAGCTTGGGGATCTCATCATAATCCTCGCCCAGAATTAATTTGGAATTATCTGCCAGAGATTGGTCTTGATATAGAAAAAATTAAAACTGATATGAATGATCCTGAAATTGCAAAAATTATTCAACAGGATATTGCTGATGGGCAGAAGCTTGGAGTAAGAATGACGCCGACATTTTTTGTTAATGGGCGCCAGCTAGAGCGTTTTGGTTATGAATATCTACGCGATCTTGTAAAAGAAGAATTAGAAAAATAATTGCTCTGATTCTTCATTGGTATAGTCATATAAGAGTTCATATTCAAATTTCTCATAGGATATGAACTCTTTTTTCTTAAACAAGTAATAGATCCCACCACTACCTAATCCCAACAACAATCCAACTCCATGAGCAAGGTAGCTTGTGTTAGGAGAGTAGTTTGTCGGAATTAAGAGAACGAAAGTTATCATACTTATTTTCATCAATCTTCTGATCTTCGAAACATGTCTTTCAATGAAGAAGTAGAGGATGAGCCAAAAGCCCCACATAAAGTAGACGACACCCGACATTCCAACTAATGAAATGTGCTCACTCATGGTTTGTAGCACGATATAGTTAATGGAGGCCGCACTTAATATCGTAGTGATTATTAGAACTACTGGTCCGTAAAAAGACTGAACGTAAAAACTTAAAATACCTAGCATGAATGAATTAGAGAGAAAATGCCCCAAGTCGCCATGGATAAATGCACTTGTGATAAGCCTCCACCATTGATTTGCATTCATGACGTTTTCGCCATTGGCATTAAGAAGACTAGAAAAACCAAAAAGATTCATCCAATATTCATAGCTAAGAAAGTAGGAGAGAGTGAGGATGGCAAAGGCCATGTAAAAAGCATTTTTATAATGGGCATTTGAGAGATAATTTTCCTTAAAGCGAAGCTCAAAAAACATAACAACTCCAGTTTGTTTCACTAAAGATGATACTTAAACGAGGAGCGTCAAGGTTTTGCCTTTTTTTAATCTCGAATATTCAGTGATTCCAGGGTTTTGATGATGAAATTAAGTATTGCCTAAAGGGGATTAAATGGCCGAACATAATAGGGATTTTTAGGAGAGATATATGAATCAACAACTAATCTATTTTCCCTTTTTGGCCATGGTCCTTTTAACGGGCTTCGTAATGTTCTTTATGTTCACGCGCAGAGTTCGTGATGTTAAATCTAAAAAAGTTTCAATCAAACAATTTAAAACTTATCAATCGCTTGAAGGCTCATCGGACGCCGCCATCCAGGCCTCGCGAAACTTATCAAATCTTTTTGAAGCGCCAACACTTTTTTATGGTCTTTGTCTTTTTGCCTTGGCCTTGAATAAGGTGGATCAAATTATTCTTGTCCTAGCTTGGGCCTATGTGGTTCTTCGCGTAGTGCACACTTATATCCACTTAACGGCAAATAATGTAATGAAAAGAATGCAGGTCTTTGCCCTTAGTTGGATTGTGCTTGTGGTCATGGCCATTAAATTGGCCCTATAAATAAATTGAATTCCCATGTGTTTTATGGGATAAACTCTCGTTCTATTAATCAAACTAAGGAGTAAATATGAAACTAGCTGCTTTAATGCTTATGTTAGTGGCAAATACTTTCGCTTACCAATGCGAAGATTTCGCTCATGATGCTAAGAAAGTTGAAACTTTAAACTTCATTTCAACAAATGTTCTTGGTTATGCTGATGCTGCAGATTTTTGTGCAAATGATTCTCACATTGATCTTCAATTAAGCTTCATGCCTAACTATTTTAAATACCAAGAAGAAGATGATGATCACTATAAATTGATGGTCCACTATAGCTACTCAAGCTGTACTTTCATCTACAATATCACTCAGAAAAAACTATCTGATAAATCTTGTTATAGTACTTGGTAAGAGTATTTCTACTTTTGCGTAAAATGTGGTACCTCTAATTTCTGAATTTTTGGAAAGAGAGGTACCAAGTTGAGCACTCAAGCTTCAATCACGGCCGTTCGTGGCAAACTCGTATATTTTATTGATGATCCTTTTTTAACAGATGTTGAAAGCTCATTTCGCTATATCCCTGATGGGCTATTAATTACTAAAAATGGTGTTATTTCGGCAGTTGGTCCTTACGACCAAGTTAAGAATGAACTTCCTGAAGGGATCACGCCAGTTCATTATAAAAACCACCTTATTTCACCAGGCTTTATTGATACACATATTCACTATGTTCAAACTGAGATTATTGGTGCCTTTGGTCGCCAGTTATTAGATTGGTTGAATGAGTATACTTTTGTGGCCGAGCAACAGTTTAAAGACAAGACGTACGCTGATGCTATGGCCAAGATTTTTTGTGAAGAACTTCTAAGAAATGGGACTACAAGTGCTCTTGTTTTCTGTGCCGTTTATCCAGAATCAGTTGATGCTCTTTTTGAAGAGGCCAATAGAAAAAATATGAGGCTTGTTGCGGGTAAAGTTCTTATGGATAGAAATGCACCAGAGAAACTTCTTGATACAGCTCAAACGGGCTATGACGACTCAAAGGCCCTTATTAAAAAATGGCATAAAAATGGAAGAAGTCTATATGCCATTACGCCTAGGTTTGCACCAACGAGTACGCCAGAGCAATTAGAAATGGCCGGTGCCCTTTGGAGTGAACATAAAGATGTATACGTGCAAACACATATTTCTGAAAACCTTGCTGAAATTGAATGGGTAAAAGATCTTTTTCCAAAGCATAAAGGTTACTACGATGTTTATGAGAAGTTTGGCCTAACGGGAAGAAGATCTGTTCTTGCTCATGGTGTTCACTTAACTGAAGAAGAAATGTGTCGTTGTCATGAAACAGGAACGGCCATTGCTCACTGTCCAACATCAAATTTCTTTTTAGGAAGCGGGTTATTTAAAATTAATCAGGCCAAAGATCCAAAAAGACCTGTTCATGTTGGTATGGGAACAGATATTGGTGCTGGTACTAGTTTTTCTATGCTTCAAACATTGAATGAAAGTTATAAAATGGCCCAATTGAATAATTATCCCCTTGATTCATTAAAGGCGTTCTTTCTCGCAACATTGGGAGGAGCTCAGGCCCTAGATCTTGATGATAAAATTGGAACTTTTAAAGTAGGTCATGAGGCCGATTTTGTTATTCTTGATCCAGAATCAACTCCACTTCTTAAAACAAGAAATGAGAGAGTAAAGTCAATTGAAGAACAACTTTTTGTTCTCATGACTTTAGGTGATGATAGAGCAGTCAAAGCAACTTATGTTGCTGGTCAACTTGCTCACTCAAGAGATTAGTCTTAATCAATGGTCCTAAGAATAGACTTCTTAGGGCCTTCTTTATATAGCGCCAAATTTTCACACTTATCATTCATTATTCAACTTAAACTCAATTCATAGAATTGTGATAAAATAGAAAATATTTTAAGGAGAACATATGGAACAAAGATTATCTTTGATTACAGTAGGTGTGAAAAATCTTACTAAAATGCGTGAGTATTATGAGAAGGTTTTTCTTTGGAGGCCTGTCTCTGAAAATGAAAATATCGTTTTTTATCAATTGAATGGATTCATGCTTTCCTTTTATCCTGAACATTTACTTGCAAAAGAAGTTCATGAAAATGACACAAGAACAGGTTTTAAGCCTTTTTCATTGGCCATTAACTATACTTCAACGGCCGAGGTTGATGATATCTTCTCACTTCTAAAGCAGCGAGGAGTTGTTGTCTTAAAAGAGCCAGAGGATGTTTTTTGGGGGGGATATAGTGGGTATGTTTCAGACCCTGAAAACAATCTTTGGGAAATTTGTTATAATCCATTTATGAATTTTGATAAGAATATGAATGTCGTTGGTCAAGAAGCGCTATAACTCAAAGGAAAGAGGGAATATGTCTAATGTTGAACTTGTTATTGAACCACGAGAGTCAGACCTAGGTGATAACTTTGTTGTAAGAAGGCTTTTACCATACATGAAAAAGCGTATGGTAGGACCTTTTATCTTTTGGGATCATATGGGGCCAGTGACGTTGAGTGGTGAGAAGAAGATGAAGGTCAGGGCCCATCCTCATATTGGACTTTCTACAATTACCTATCTTTTTAGTGGTGAAATCATGCACCGAGATAGTCTAGGCAATGAGCAAATGATTCGACCAGGTGAAGTTAATTGGATGACTGCCGGTAGCGGAATTGTTCATAGTGAAAGAGCGCAAAGTGATACAGCGATGAATTTAGAGGGAATACAGTTGTGGGTGGCCCTTCCGAAAGAGAGTGAAGACGTTGAGCCAAGCTTTGTTCATGTGAAGGAGAGCTCCCTTCCTCTAATAGAAAAAGGGGATACCCAATTGAGGCTCATTGCAGGTGAGTCAATGGGCTCAAGCTCTCCATTACCCGTTTACTCAAAGCTTTTTTACTTTTATGGTCAAACAAAAGAGGGTGAGCAGTTCTCATTGAATCTAGGAAATAATGAGGAAGGTGCGCTATATGTCGTTAATGGGACCGTAGAAATAGAGGGAAAAAGCTATGAACGTTTTTCCCTAATTGTCTTTAAGAAGGGTCATGCAATATCATTTCAAGCATCTAGCGATGCTCAGTATATGCTCTTTGGTGGGGAAACATTTCCAGAGAAAAGATATATATGGTGGAACTTTGTCTCATCTGATAAAGAGAAATTAGAAAGGGCAAAGCTTAGATGGAAGAATAATGAGTTCCCAAAAGTTATCAACGAAGTAGAACAGATACCTTTGCCAGAAGAATAAATTGAGGCGCATTTCGATGTTAAAAAATTTAATCTATACTCTTTGCATATTACTTGCAGTAATTCAAAGTTCATATGGAAGAGTCATTAAAATTGCTTCATTAGAGTGGCCACCTTTCACATGTGTCTCTTGTCCTGAATCTGGTATTACAATTCCAATCATTAAAAGTATTCTAGAGGAAAATGGAGATACTCTTGTGACTCATTTTGTTCCTTGGTCGCGCGCAATTAAGATGGTTAATGAGGGAAAGTCTGATCTTCTATGGCCAGCATGGGCCTCTGATGTTTTTGGTGCGACTCTCGAGTTGACTGTACCAATGTTTCAATCTCCATTAATTGTTGCCGTAAGAAAAGATAGCAACTTAGAAATTAAAAGGATTGAAGATCTTCTAACAATAAAAGTAGGAGTAGTTCAGGATTATGGATATTATCCAGAACTACTGAAGTTAATAAAGTCCAATTCTACAAAGTTTGAAACAGTTACAAAAGATG
>NZ_AUNE01000026.1 GCF_000447755.1 Bacteriovorax sp. BSW11_IV
AAAAAAATTGCCAAGCTTTTAGGAGATGATATCTCAGAAGCAAGAATTAAGTCACTAATGTTTCATTCAACTACTATTGAAGAACAGGCCCTCGGTAATGCTTTATGGAAAGCTGTTGATATCGAAAAATTCATCGGTACCAAGTCACTTGAAGGGATGGCCCACCAAGTAATCAGAAAGCTATCGTTATATAACAATACTGCTGAATTTAATGATTATCTGAATGCACTAAGAATTTTAGTAATGAAAAAACAAAAAGGGATTGTGGAAATTTTATAAAAAAAAAGGGCCTTCGAAAAGGCCCTTATTTTTTTATTCAAATAGACAATTACTTGTTTTGATATCGTCGTAAGCAGATTGCATCTGAGCTTTTTTAGTTGCATCAGTTGTTGCTTCAATATCTTCTTCAAGAGACTTGTAGAAAGCATCTTTAACATCTAGGTTTTCAGACTTTCTAATCTTAGCAACTCTTTCGAATCTTGCTGTCCACTCGGGAAGTTTAGTTGTATCAACGTTTTCAGCAAAAATTCTATACATTTTGTGACCTGAACCTAAAAGGTTAACACGTCCTTTATCATCAGTACTCATTTTAGCCATTGCTTGAATTACATCTTTGTGAGCTGGTGTACCAGACTTAGAAAGATCAACAAGAACTGCTAGTGCAACTTCGTCTTCTTTCGCAACTTTTGCAGCATTGAAAGTTCCTAATTTAGAACTTCTCATACCTTTTTTAATAAAGTTTTGAAGTTGATTCTTAGTTTTGTAGTTCTTTTTTACTTTTTCAATTGATTTAACAACTGTTGGATCATCAATAGTGTTTTCTGAAGCTGTAATACCATTTTTAGCTAGTACATCAGCAGCACATGTAGAACATGAAAGAGAGTTAAATGAACTCAATCCGTGTCTGTCAGCAATATAGATTAGATTAGCGATAGCTTTTTCAAGCTCTTCTCTAGAAACTTTGTCTGAATCAGTATCAAGAAGCTTTACGATTTTCATAGCTTCAGCTCTGTCTGCCTTATCTTCGATAGTGCTAAGAACTTTTGTTACTTCAGCTTGTGTTGGTACTTTACCTTGAGCAGGTGAAAGCTTCATTAGGGAAAGTCTGATTTTTTCTGAAGCGACTTTTGAAGCCTCAACGTCAAAACCTTTTTTCGTTAATAGCTCAGTTACTCCACTTTCTTCAGCAAGAAATTGAAATAGTTTTGCTGCTGCAAATGATTGTGTTGAAATTCCTGCACATAGAATTAATGCAAAAATAGATTTCTGAAATGTTCTTCTCATTCTCATTCCTTTTTTGGTTCTTTAACCTAAATAGAGTCCCTATCTTATCGGGTAATGGGATGGATTCCTTTAAATTTTTGTAGGGGGTTCTATATCGCCTTTTTCAGGACTTAGCTCTACTAATCACAAAACCCTGAAAATTTTAACCTAACTCTAATATTTACAAGGACGGGTTTTCAATGGTTTACGTTTTCACAAAATTTGCTAATGGTCTCTGCTCGGGGTATTGTAGACGTCCGATTACGAGGAGAGAGCTTATTAAGTTTTTGGCCCTGCAACTCATTATTCTGTGTTTCTCAAATGTGGTCCTAGGCTTTGACGCCTTTGATGATTTTGCAGAACGCATCGACTTCTCGCAAGAATGTGAGCGCAATGCTGAATACGTATCTGAAGTGGATTACTCGGTTGATTGTGGCCTTTATTACCATCATTATAACTCTCAATCATACAATTACTCTTATCTGACCAATAGTAATTCTAAGGTTAGGATTGGATCGTGGAATGTTTTCCACCCAGGTATTGGAAAAACTCAATTTAAAGACTTTAAGCTTGTCGCAAAAATTTTAAATCAGTGGGATGTTGTCACTGTTCAAGAGCTTTTACCACTAATCGGTGATGATCTTAGACATAACGAAGCCGTGTTAGGACTTTTGGATGATGGGCCATGGCAATTAAAAAAGTTAACGGATAAATTAAGTACCCTTAATCCCGGTACAAAAGTATACGAACGAACGAAGAAGAGTATTGATGATTTAAAAGCTGATCTAAAAGAAGCAAAAACTCTCTATCGCTCTCCTGGCTACCTACAAATCTTGAACGAACTTCGAAAAATTGATCCTTCTTGGGCGCTAATTATTTCTCCTAATCCTGAAGGTACTGAGGGCTCATTTATTAATGAGCTTGTAGGTTTTTATTATAGAGCAACTTCAGTTCGTCCTACGGTAAATGAGCATTGTAGTGAATTTCGTGAAACAAAATCATTTCCAGCATTTGCATGTTACCCAGAGTTTTCTTCCAAGTTTATGTATAAAAACTACGAAGGACTTTTCTCTAGAAAACCATTTATGGCCAGTTTCCAATCAGGGAACTTTGACTTTGTTTTAATGGGAACTCATATTATTTTTAATTCACCATCTGATGAAGAACTCATGGGGAAAATCTTATCGAAAGTCTTCGGTGTCGAATCATATGATGAACTAGGGGCAGGAGTTGACTCGAAAAATTATGCTCGGTATGCCGAAGTGAAGATGACTCTAGATTTTATTAGAAAATTCAAAAAAACCTATAAAGAACAAGATTTTATTTTAGGTGGGGATTTTAATATTGAGTACAATGAGCCTTTAATTAAATCAATTCTAGCAAAATACAATGGAATTAATTTTTTAATGGAAGAACCCACGAGCTTGGCCAATAAAAGATATGTGGTTGGTGGAGTCGATAGTGAAGGGTACTCAAAGAACTTCGACCATTTCATTTTATTTAATGAAACAGATAAAGAATGTCGCTCAGGCGGTGAATATCATTTGAACAGAATTGATTTTTATTCAGGTGAAATTCTTGATTATATGAAAGAAAATTATATCGTAAGAAATGTCGGGCGATATGATCGACTCGCGCCTGATTATGAGATGACTGCCTCTGGTAAAAAGATCTATCAGAAGGCCATGAAAAAGTATGAAGAAGAACTGAAGGCCATGAGAACGATTAAACGTGGTAAAATCGTTTTTGAAAACACTTCAGTTCAAAGTAAACTTGAAACTTTTGAGCGCCGAGTTTTTCTAAACCAATTGAGTGATGACACTTTCTATGGTGTGTACCAAGAGATTATTAGTGATCACGTGCCAATTGATCTTAGTTGCAATACTTCATTTAGAGATGATGATTAATAGCTAAAGGCCGGAAAAATCTTTTTTGCTTTATCTACAAGCTCTTCTTTTTTATTGTCTGGAAAATTTGCTTTTTCCATGGCATCAAGAGTTAATTTGAAAACATCGTAATCTTTCACATTTCTTTGTATTAGTCTCATTCCTTCTTCAATGACTTTTGATAGGGGAAGAGTGCTACTGTTGACCATAAATTCTAAGGCCGTAATTGTTTCTTCATCAGTGTCACTACTCTTGTATGTATTGAGCACGTTAAGCGCCTCTTCCGCTTTGTTCATATAGATAAAGCTTGTGATGAGATTTTTTAAAATTTCTGGTTTTCCTGACGAAAGTTGTGCTGATTTTTGTAGAGACTTGCTTGCTTCGTCGAATCGGTTTTTTGTTACAAAAAACCGACCACAAATTGCAAGACCTGCTGAAAGATAAACTTTTATATTATCACTAGCGTACTTTACCTTAGAGAAGACTTGATCAAATTTAATAATATCCTCGAACATGGCATTCTTAATACTCAGTCTTGTCAAATCAGGTATTTCACTAGGGCTTAGTGGGTAGTTTTCAAGTATTTGACATGAAATATTATACTGTTTTCTTGCTTCATTTATATCCCCATAAAGAAGATATAACTCTCTAAGAGTTGGATAGTGTGTCCCATTATCTTGTAAAATTTCGAGTAATTCTTTTTCTGCTATTAAATTATCGCCTGTATTTCTTCTAATCTTCGCAAGATAAAAATTCGCCATGATTGGCATCTTATGTAAGGTTAGCGCCTCATTTAAAAGATCTTTTGCTCCGTTGTAATTTTCAGACAATATCATGGCCTTCGCTTTCTCTATTGAAAGATGATACGGTGATGGTTTGAGTTTGTACTTGATTGATTTAACAATTGATTCTTCCAGAGATTTAACGGAAAAAGGAGTCGCGATTACAGCGTCAACTTCTGTATCTAGGGCCAATCTTCCTGCGCTTGGAGAGTTGTCGTCTGTGAGTACGAAAAAACAGGCATCAATTCGATTTGGAAACGTTCTAACATGTACTTCAAGTAGATCAAGAGCTGTATACTTGATGAGGTTGTAGTGAGAGATAACAATATTGGGTCTGTTATTTTCAATGAACTTCGCAGCGCCTTTAAAATCCTCTTCAATATGTATTTTTGCATTTCCCATACCAAGCTCTATAAGGAGCTTCTTTAAAGATGTTCTATGAAGAGTCTCTGGACAAATGATTAGAGCTGTCTTCTTACTGAAGTACTTTGTACAATATTCTTTAACTTTGTCGTCTTTGTTTTTCATTAGCTTGCTTCTTTTCCTTCTTCGCTTTCATCTTCGTCTTCCAATTCATATTCGGGAGAAATAGGTGATGAGAGTTTTGTAATTTTTGTTTGTACTGATTTATAAAGATTGATAAAGCTGCGCCATTTGTTTTCTTCATATTCTAAAAATGTAAGAGAAATGATTTGGCCTGAAGAATCTTCTGTCATATTTTCAACTCTTGTATAAATCTCTAAACTTCCCTTGTAGTTGTTAGCTTTTAGTTTTTTTAAAATTTGATTCTTACCAAGTTGTGCATCAAATATATTTACAAAGAGTTTTTGACCCTTTTGACATGATTTTGCAGGAACTCTTAAAATAAGCTCATTGGTATTCATCTCACTTGGAGTTACGGCCTCAAGATCGTGTACTTTCATTCCTGAAGTTTCATTTCTAATGATAAAAAAGTGCTTAGTTCTCTTAAGATCCCCGCCTCGCAAATAATCACTAATTTTCTTTAGAAACATAAAACACCTCAAACCCATTGTAGTTGAGTGTTGAAAGATTCTGAGGTTTTTCGGGTGGAAAAATTAAAAATTAACGTTAAAGAAGTTAATATTTGATATGTGATTTTTCTTAAGAAATTGCACGGAAGTTAACCTCCGTGCAATTTTAGACATTTAATTTTCGATTTTTGGAAATAGGGGTTCGGGATTTGTTAAGTTATATACAACCTCACCAAATTTAGTTTCTTCAAATTTAGTGAACCCAACACCTAATGGTCCTAGAAGACCAGCAGCAGTTTCTGGCATGAATGCGCTGATGAGTAGTGCCACTTGGTTAATCCCAAATAGACAGTTGTAAACAACGACTTTAAGGGCCTGTGGATCTTCTTTTAGTCTCCATGGCTCTTTCTCGTTCACGTACTGATTTACTTTATTCACAGACTCCCATAGAGCGTCTAGGGCCTTGTTATGTTCACAAGCTTCCATGGCCGTTTTCATGCGAGTAAATGTGTCTTTGAAGTTCAATTCTTCAGGAACATCGACACCGTCAACTTTAGGATCAATAATCTTTAGTGAAAGTTTAACAACTCTCATGATGGCATTCCCAAGATCATTTCCAAGTTCACTATTGTGTTTTTGAACGAGTTCTTTTTCTGAAAACGCCCCGTCACTTCCAGCAGAAATTGCTCTTAGAAGGTAGTAGCGGAAAGATTCAACTGGGTACTTCGCAACCATATCCATTGGATCAACACCATTTCCAAGAGATTTAGACATTTTCTTTCCATCTTCAGCAAGGATCATTCCGTGAACGTAAACTTGCTTTGGAAGTGGAAGACCAGCGGCTTTTAGCATACATGGCCAAATCACAGCGTGGAACCAAAGAATATCTTTTCCAATTACGTGCATTGAAGCTGGCCAAAATTTCTTTTGGTCATCGTTAAGGGCCGAGTAGTAGTTAATAAGGGCGTCAAACCAAGTGTACATAACGAATTTATCGTCGTTAGGTACAGGAACACCCCAGCCTTGATTTGGTCTCGAGATCGCTAGATCTCTTAGTGATTCACCCTCAAGACGAGATAGGATTTCATTGTATTTTGATTTTGGAACGACGAAATCTGGATTTGCTTTTAAGTAATCAACCATCCATGTGTGGTAATTTGAGAGCTTAAAGAAATATCCTTCTTCCTCTTTTAGAGTAAGTGGCTTGTGGTGTTCTGGGCAAATCCCTTCAGGTGCCTGAAGATCAGTGTAGAAAGATTCACAGGCAAGACAGTACTTACCCGAGTACTTACCTGGATAAATTTCACCACCGTTACTTAGAGTATTCCAAAGATCAGTACACACGTCAGCATGTCTTTTTTCAGTTGTTCTGATGAAGTCATCATTGCTGATATTAAGCTTTGAAATAAGTTCTTTGAATTTTAAAACTTGTTTGTCGACGAATGGGGCCGTCTCTTCTCCAGCAGCTTTTGCTGATTCAATGAGTTTTTGGCCGTTTTCATCTGTACCAGTTAGAAAATGCGTTTCGTTTCCAAGGAAGCGGTTCCAACGAGCATAGGCATCAGCAACGATTTTTTCATATGCGTGCCCCATGTGTGGAGCACCGTTTGGATAATCGATCGCCGTTGTTACATAAAACTTTGATGTCATTATTTTTCCTTATTTAACTACAATGTTACAAATCTTACCTGGAACATAGATCTCTTTTACAATCGTAAGTCCAGCAATGTTCTTGGCCACTTTCTCATCTTTTTTCGCAAGATCAAGGAACTCGTCCTTTGAAATGTCTGCAGGTACATCTATTGTCGATCTTGTTTTTCCGTTTACTTGAATGGCCATAGTGATAAGGTCATCTTTTGCAAGTTCTGCATCAAATGTTGGCCATGCTTCAAAAGAAATTGATTGTGTTTTTCCAATCACATTCCAGATTTCTTCTGCAAGGTGAGGAGCTAGCGGAGAAAGAAGCTTTGCAAATGATGCGGCCGTTTCTCTATTTACAGTTTTTTTCTTAGTTGCAGTGTTATTGAATACCATTAATTGAGAAATTGCTGTGTTAAAGCGTAGGCCTTCAATATCTTCAGTTACTTTTTTAATTGTCTTATGAAGAAGCTTTGTTACTTCTGCATCTTCTGGTGCATCTGTGATGTTTTCAATATTTCCATAAAACTTACAAGATTTTTGTAGGAAGTTATAAACACCTTTAACACCTGTTGTTTGCCATGGCTTAACTTTTTCAAGTGGACCCATGAACATTTCATAAAGACGAAGAGAGTCAGCTCCAAATTCTTTTACGATATCATCTGGATTTACAACGTTTCCGCGAGACTTACTCATTTTTTCACCGTCTTCACCCAGGATTAGTCCCTGGTTAACAAGACGTTTGAACGGCTCTTTAGTAGAAACAAGGCCTAGATCAAAAAGAACTTTGTGCCAAAATCTTGCGTAAAGAAGGTGAAGTACTGCGTGCTCAACACCACCAACGTAAAGATCTACTGGCATCCAGTATTTTTCTAGATCAGCATCCCATGCCTTTTCTTCGTTTTTAGGATCGATAAAGCGTAGGTAATACCAACAAGAGCCCGCCCACTGTGGCATTGTATTTGTTTCTCTTCTTGCTTTCTTGCCAGTTTTTGGATCAGTTAGCCATAGCCATTCTTCAATTGTTGCTAATGGAGATTCTCCTGTTCCAGATGGCTCATATTTTTCAACTTCTGGAAGAGCTACTGGAAGTTCGTCTTCATCAAGACAACGAACAGTTCCATCTTCAAATTTTAGAATTGGGAATGGTTCACCCCAGTATCTTTGACGAGAGAATAACCAGTCGCGAAGTTTATAGTTAATCTTCTTCTCTCCAATGCCTTTACCTGCTAGCCATTCGATCATCTTATCAATGGCCTCTTGTTTCATAAGCCCGTCAAGGAAGTCTGAATTAACGTGAGCACCTTCACCTGTGAAGGCTTCTTCTTCAAGGTTTCCACCGCTCACAACTTCAACGATTGGAAGGTCATATTTTTTTGCAAACTCATAATCTCTTTCATCGTGACCTGGAACGGCCATGATCGCCCCTGTTCCGTAAGAGATAAGAACGTAATCAGCGATCCAAATTGGAATATCTTTTCCATTGGCAGGGTTTTTGGCGTAAGCACCAGTGAAAACACCTGACTTATTTTTGTTAAGATCAGTTCTTTCAAGATCTGATTTAAGAGATGTTGCATCGATATAATTCTTAACAGCTTCTTTTTGTTCTGCTGTTGTGATTGTATCTACAAGATCGTGCTCAGGAGCAATAACCATGTAAGTGGCACCAAATAGTGTATCTGGTCTTGTTGTGAAAACTTCAAGTTGTTTTGAAGCCCCATTGATATCAAAGCGAACTGTTGCACCAGTTGATTTACCGATCCAGTTTCTTTGAAGTTCTTTGATACTATCTGGCCAATCTAGATCGTCTAGATCAGTAAGGAGTCTTTCTGCATACTCAGTGATTTTTAACATCCACTGCTTCATTGGTTTTCTTATTACTGGGTGACCCCCAACTTCAGATTTACCATCAATAACTTCTTCGTTGGCAAGTACTGTTTTAAGAGCAGGACACCAGTTAACTGCAATTTCATCTTCAAAAGCAAGGCCTTTATTGTAAAGCTTTGTGAAAATCCATTGTGTCCACTTGTAGTAGTCAACGTTTGACGTTGCAATCTCTCTGTCCCAGTCATAAGAAAAACCAAGAGACTTAAGTTGTCTTTTGAATGTTTCGATATTTTTCTTCGTTGTAATATCTGGGTGAGTTCCTGTTTTGATAGCATAGTTTTCAGCAGGTAGGCCAAAAGAGTCCCATCCCATTGGGTGGAGAACGTTGTGACCTGTCATTCTTTTATAACGTGCAAGAATGTCTGTTGCAGTATATCCTTCTGGGTGACCTACGTGGAGACCGGCCCCTGATGGGTAAGGAAACATATCTAGAACATAATATTTTGGTTTTGATTTATCGAGTGCTTCAGTTTTGAAGGTTTTGTTTTCGTCCCAGTAATCTTGCCATTTTTTTTCAATGTCCTGAAAATTGTATTCCATAGTGTCCTCTTAATTAAAAATATACTTAGCTTAAGCACGAGAATAGTAACAAATTAAGCCCCATTTATAAAGCGGCATTAGCTTCTAAGCTAAAGAAAACACAGGGCTTTTCCGATATGAATGAAGGCCCAATTTTAAGGATATTTATGTATTTTCAGAGAGTTAGAATCTTACTCGTGCTTTTGGCAACCATTTTTATTGGTTTAGGAAGTGCTCACGCCTTTAAAATTCCCATTATTAAAGAGATTTCTGGTCTCATCATCATAGAAATTAACATTGGTGGAAGGCCTCATAAGTTTGTATTGGATACGGGCTCAAATGCAAACTTTGTAGATCCAACAGTCGTTGAAGAATTCGAAAAGGCGAAGAATTTAGTTCGCAATGAAGATCTTGATAGAGAAGTGAATACATTCAATGGACGTGTTAAGGCCAAAGGCTATGAGTTAAATTTTGATTTAGGTAAATTCCGATTTAGTAAGATGGCCACTTATGCTATGAACAGCAAGCGCTTTGATAAAAAGAACGATGGAATAGATTGTTGTAGTGGTATTTTGGGAACACCTTTCATCATGGAACATGCTCTTTTGGTTGATACCAAGAAAAAAAATGTTAGTGTTTTTGACCCCAAATCAAAAGAAGCGAAGTCTCTCTCTGGAAAGTTACCCTTCGAAATTGTCGGGAATAATATTATAAAAGTAAGTTGTTCAGTTGCAGGGAAGCCTTTAGTTCTAAGGCTTGATAGTGGTTCAGAAGCGCCACTTGTTTATCACTCTGACTTTACCAATAATAATTCGTTATTAGAAAAGGCCACGCTTAAGGGCTATCACAAAGGAGCTCTCTTTGTGGATTTAGGTGAACTTGAGTGTCAGGGGTTGAAATTTAATATTGATGGTTTTGTGTACAGAGGGGTTGGGGGAGCATTGTCCCATGCCTATTTTGATGGAAATCTTGGGGCACAGCTTTTAGGAAAAAAGTATGTGATCGATATGAAAAAAGGTTACTTTCTTCTTGAGAAGAGTAAGAACGACTTAAAAATATCTAAGAAACCATATAAACTCGATTTAAAAGAATATACAAAAACTGATATTGGTGCCTTAAAGCAAGCAGAAATACTATTGATTAATTCTTGCGCGGCCGTTGATCATGTTGAAGATTGTTTAAAAAAATGGTGTCAACTTGAGGGGATGAAATGCGATATTCAAAGTGGGACAAATGATCTCATGACAATCATTTCGACTGTCTTTGATAAAACGAAAAACGATTGTAGCTTTGGAACTCTGTATTCTGCTCTCGTTAAAGATGCATTGAAGTATAATTATTGTTGGTGGAAAAATGCTTTTGAAACAAAAGCAAAAAAAGAATTTCTCTCAGTAAAAAAAACGATCAAAAATAAGAAAAAACTTCTGAAAAATGTTGAGTATTATGTTGTCGGTGATCAGATAAAATTTACTCAAAGAATGTATTGTTATGCCGTGTATTCTAAATTGATTACAACTGATTCTGTTCCGCCATCGTATTTTGCATTATCGGTTCGTGGAATGAGTTTATCTAAGCAAGGTATTGAAGGTTACAAGCAGTGGTCAAAAACAACAGAAGGTGAGCAGTGCCAAAGTTGGATCAACGAAAAATTCGGTCCACACAAGCTTACATTGCCTGAACTCTTTTCTAAACATGATTACGCAATCTATGTTAATCCTTACACCATTTTAGGTGATGGTATTAGTGGATTTGATGTAAATATCTATAAAACAGTTTCTCATGAAAACTTACATGCAATATATGCGAAATTTCCAAGGGCCAAAGAGCATGCCAAAGAAATTTGGGAGAAGGCCTCAAAGTCAGAAAAGGATTCTTTCAAAAGCGAGCATCCTAGTTACGACTTTAATAATGAAGAGACCTTGTATAAAGAATTTTTCTCATACTCTTATGAGGGTTCTCCTGAGGCCATTTATAAAATTTTAGGAGTTAAGACCAAGTAGTGATGATTTAATTTTTTCACTAATTGGCTTTGGACCCAACCAAGGAAGAAGCACAAGTTTGGCTAAATTTTCATCTGTAATGACTCCTAAAGTTTTATCGTTACAAATGAATTCAACTGTATTGTTCTTTATAGAAATTACAAATCTATCACCCTCTTTGAGATTGGGGGTATGACTCATAATCCATTCAAATTCTTTTTGTCTCTTTGAAAGATCTATATCATTTTTTTCAAGACCAACCTGCCAACCTTGCTTTGAAATGTCTCTATCAATGTCTCGTTTATATAAAAGCTCAAGTTTAACATGGGTATTGTCATTGTTGGCATAGTAACTAATTTCATAAATATCAATTGCGAAAATGGAATATTCTAAAAGAGCTTTGCCCTTTAATTCTAAAGCAAAAGTACTGTGAACTAAGAGTAAGAACCAAAAAAAATATTTCATAAACAGGATCTCTTAATTTTAATTATTTTAAAGTAATCCAGAAGTCTTATTAAAAAAAATGTTGGATCAAATTCATACCACTTATGGGCAAAATTAATTTTTTGACAGCTGTAATGATGATTGTTTTGATAGAGCTCTCCCATTAAAGGGATATCCCAAATTAAAGTGTTTCTACTATTGTCACCTAGATCATAATTTCTACGCCCAAGATTATGGCCGAACCAATTTACAATTGCTCCTTGAATGGGTCCCATCACTGAATGAATAGGAACTGCGAAAAGAATTATTAGGGGATGAACCTCTAAGTATATATAGAGAATTAAAAATGCGATTGGCCACACAAATACATTTAGATTTGTGCGTGAGAAATCATCAATGCTTTTCCAGGATGGATAGTGATGCTCAATTGTTTTGTCGATTTTCTCATCCTCTGTATTTAGAATTTCGTGATAATACTTATAAGTATGAATCATCATATCCATAATATTTTTATGATTATCTGGAGAGTGAGGGTCTTTCGGAGTGTCACTATGTGCATGATGTTTTTGATGGAGAATGGAATATGAACGTGGATTTAAAAAACTTGATCCTTGGCAAATAAAGGTAAGTAGGTAGAAGAATCTTTCCCAAAATTTAGACATGGTAAACATCTTATGCGCACAATATCTATGCAAAAAGAAAGATTGGCAAAATAAGGAAGAGAACCAATGCAAGATAAGCAAGTATAAGGCAACCATAATTTCATCTCCTTCTAATACAGTAATTTAGCATAAGTATGGAGGTCAGGGGCTAACTTTCGTAGGCCGTCTACTTATTGTCTACTCTGTTGTAGGGGCCATCAGTCTAAGTTCGGTCTAAAATAGCAAATATACACAAACCTAGGGACTAAAATGAATGCCTATAGTTTGACTTTAGTTTGCTTAATTGGCCTTTTCCATTTGTTTTATGCAGTTGCCGTTTGGCGAAAGGACTTTTCTGTCATCGATATTTGCTGGGGGCTTGGGCATCTCGTTCCTCTATATTTTTCTCTTACTTTTTCTTCACATATTGAACTTCGTCAAATATTTGTCTCGGCCATAGTTTTTCCATGGGCACTACGTTTGTCTATGTATATCCATTATCGCAGCATCGGCAAAGGTGAGGACCATCGATATAAAAAAATGAGATTGGGCTATGGAGATAAAGCAAATATAAAGGCCTATACGAATATTTTCTGGCTGCAAACAATTTTGTTGTTCGTCATCTCCCTGCCAATATTGTTTATAAACTTATCTCCTGAAAATGATATTTCTTATTGGGATTATGCAGGTTTTTTCATTTCTATCTTGGGACTTCTTATTGAAACAATTGCTGATTGGCAAAAGCATAAGTTTAAAAAGTCTTATCCTGATAAATTAGTGACAACAGGTCTGTGGAAATATAGCCGACATCCTAATTATTTTGGAGAATGCCTTGTTTGGTGGGGTGTTTTTCTTATGTCTATAGGTGCTCAAGTTTGGCAATGGAGTTTATTCTCGCCTTTATTTTTAACATTTTTAATTTTGAAAGTTTCGGGCGTTTCAATGTTGGAAAAAAATTATACTAATAGAGAAGGATATGATGATTATAAAAGAAAAACGTCATCTTTTATTCCATGGTTTCCTAAGGAGCTAAGATGAGAAAAGTAATTATTAGCATTAATCTTATTCTTTTTTTAGCGATGGTCTATACGACTCTTTGGGCATCTTTTCAAATTAATTTATTTGATGAGCTTGAAAGTTATATCGATATGCCTTGGTTTAGGGCAACTCTAATTGATTTCTATATTAACCAATTTGTTATTTGGATTTTCGTTCTTTGGAATGAAAGAAAGAGATTGGTGGCCTTCGCGTGGCTGCCCGTATTCATTTGTTTTGGAAGTATGGGGACAACACTATATGCAATATTTTTCTGTTTCAAAAATAAGAATCTATTTAAAAGGGAGACGTTATGATTGATACGATAGTGGCCAAAGGAATGATTCCTGATTTCTTTTTACGTAAAGGTATTCAAAATTTAGTTCAAAAAAGATTGAAAGAAATTTCTAGTGCTCATGTCGACCTTTTAGAAAAACGTCGCCAGTCTTTAATCAAAGAGTTGAAGCTCTCTCCAATTGCAATTGAAACAGATTTAGCAAATGACCAGCATTATCAAGTTCCCTCAGGCTTTTTTGAGAAAGTGCTAGGTGAAAACATGAAGTATAGTTGCGCTTTTTTTGAAAAGGGCAATGAATCTTTAAAAGAAGCTGAGTCCAAGATGCTAAAAATTACTTGCGAAAGGGCACAGATCAAAGATGGTATGAAAATACTTGAGCTTGGATGTGGATGGGGTGCAATCACTCTTTATATGGCCAAACAGTATCCGAACTCAGCAATTACAGCTGTATCGAACAGTAAAACACAAAGAGAATTTATTCTGAATAAGGCACAGAAGCTTGGGCTTTCGAATGTTGAAGTCATTACTGCCAATATGATTGATTTTGATACAGATTTGAAATTTGATCGAGTTGTTTCTGTAGAGATGTTTGAGCATATGAGAAATTATGAAAAACTTCTCGAAAAAATTTCAAAATGGCTAAATGACGAAGGGAAACTTTTTGTTCATATTTTTGTTCATTCAAAATTTAGTTATAAATTTGAAGTGAATGATGAAACTGATTGGATGTCTAAGTACTTCTTCTCTGGCGGAATTATGCCGAGTGAACACCTCCTTTATTATTTTCAGAAAGATTTATCTATTAAAAATCATTGGACGTTATCTGGGCGACATTATGCTCAAACGGCCAGAAAATGGTTGAATAATATGGATGATAACAAAAGTGACATTATGAAAGTCTTCAACGATCACTATGGTCCAAAAGATGCCATGAAATGGTTTAATTATTGGCGTGTCTTCTTTATGTCTTGCGAAGAATTATGGGCCTTTGATGATGGTCGTGAGTGGCTAGTGGGACATTATTTATTTGAAAAGTAGGTATATATGAAAAAAATGGCCATTATTGGTACTGGTATTTCTGGAATGAGCTGTGCTTATTTTTTACAAGATCATTTTGATATAACGATTTTTGAGAAAAATGACTATATCGGTGGTCATACAAATACAATTGAAACTTGTTACGAGGGTGAAAAGGCCGTTTTTGACACAGGCTTCATGGTTTTTAATGAAGTTACTTATCCCAATTTGTTGAAGTTGTTTAAAAAACTCGATGTCAATTACTATGATACACAGATGAGTTTCTCCGTGGCCGATAAAAATATTGGTGTTGAGTATAATGGATCAAGTCTCGGTGGACTTTTTTCTCAGTGGCAAAATATTTTTAACTTAAAGCATTTAAAAATGCTCTTCAATATAGATCGCTTTAATAAAAAATCTCCTCAGATTTTAAGTGACGAGTTCTATAGTGATATGACTGTCAGTGAATTTGTTGAGAAATGGCAATTGGGGGAAGAGTTTCTTCATCGATTTCTCGTTCCCATGTCTTCTGCTGTCTGGTCAACTCCACATGATAAAATGCTAGAGTTTCCAATCAAAACACTTGTTCGCTTTTTCTTTAATCATGGTTTTATGGGATTAAATACTCAACATCAATGGAAAACAGTGGAAGGTGGAAGTCGTGAGTATCGCGATAAGTTAATTGCAAGTTTTAAAGATAGAATAAAAGTAAGCTCAAAAGTCGAGCGTGTCGTTCAGCACCGAGAGGGTGTGGATGTGTACGTTAATGGAGTTAAACATTCTTTTGATAAAGTAATAATGGCCTCTCATGCTGATGAATCCTATGCGGTAATAGATAACCCTACAGATGTGCAAAGAAGTATTCTTAGTCAATTTTCTTATCATGAAAATACAGCGATTGTTCATACCGATATTAATGTATTACCGAAATTAAAAAAGAACTGGTCTGCTTGGAATTATATTTCAGACACTGGAGCGAGAGGAACTCAAACTTTTACGGTTTACAATATGAATGTCTTACAGAATTTGAAAACTAAGCATCATTATCTCATCAATATTAATGGCGAAGAATTTATTTCAGAAAATAAGATTATTAAAAAGATTAAATATCATCACCCTGTATTTGATATTCATGCTGTTAACGCGCAAAAAAGAATCCATGAGCTAAATGCTTCTCATTCAAATATTTACTTTTGTGGAGCTTGGCAACGTTATGGGTTTCATGAAGATGGACTTCTGTCTGCAGTAAACTTATGTGAGTCCATTCTTGGAAAAGAGGTTCTATGAACTCTTATTTAATCAATGTAAAAGTTAAGCATACTCGCTTTTCACCAAAAAGATACTCCTTTGGTACCAAGTTCTTTTGGTTTTGCATTGATTTAAATGAACTTGATGAGATTACAAGAAAATTTCCTCTCATTGGTCATAATGATTTTGGCATATATGTTTTTAAAGATAGTGATCATTTGAAATTCGGTTCAGCAAGTCTAATGAACAATGTAAAAACTTATGTTTCTCAATTTGAAACCAAGGAAATTACAAAGGTTGAATTGATTACAAATTTGCGTTTTCTCGGATACGTTTTTAATCCTGTTTCGTTCTTTAAAATTACTTTCGCAGACAGTTCTACGTCGGCCATTCTTCAAGTCGGAAATACTTTTAATGAGATTAAACCATTTTATGTTCATTCAAAATGTATGAATAAGAACGGTTTTAGTATTACCGAGACAAAAAACTATTATGTATCTCCATTTATTCAGATGGATTCTGTTCTGAAGTTTTGCTTTAGTGAAAAAAATAAGAAAATTAATATTTCTGTGACTTCAAGTGTTCACGACGAAGTTGTTCTTAGTGCTGTCGCAAGTGGGAGAAAGGAAGAGTTATCTGTCATAAATCTTCTTTGGATGACTATTCGATATCCTTTTAACACATTGAAGATAATTACGCTTATTCATTGGCATGCCCTCATTTTATTTTTAAAGAGAATTAAATATTTCAAAAAAACAGATGATAAAAATCTTCAAATAGGAGCTCAAATATGGAAAATTTAAAATATGTAGATATTGAAAAAGTAGAAAATAAAGGTCTTGCCCGAACACTTGTGTGTTCTTTACTAAAAAGAATGAACAAGGGGAGATTAACTCTTACATTTCCAGAAGGTCTTATCGTTCAAATCGGCGATGGCATAGGGCTTAGTGCTGAAATAGTAATAAAAAACGAAGGTTTTTTTAAAAAGTGCATGCTTAGTGGAGATATAGGTTTTGGGGAATCTTATTCTGATGGTGATTGGGATACGCCTGATCTAACGGCCGTGGTGAAATGGCTTATTTTTAATCTAGACAATGTTGCTCTGGCTTCGGGGAGTAAAAGAAAGAGTCCAATGATGAATTTAATGAGCCTTATGAATAGGGTTGGACATATTTTTAATCGAAATTCAAAGTCTGGTAGCCAGGCCAATATTTCATATCACTATGACATGAGTAATGATTTTTTCAAACTGTTTCTAGATAAAACGATGACATACTCATGTGGCATTTTTCAAGATGGCGAAGATTTGTATAAATCTCAACTCGCTAAGTATGAACAACTTTGCAAGGATCTTGATTTAAAAGAAGGTGAACATGTTCTTGAGATCGGTTGTGGTTGGGGTGGCTTTGCAGAATATGCTGCGACTCACTATAAGGTTAAAGTGAAAGGAATCACAATTTCAAAAGAGCAGTATGATTATGCTAAAGAAAGAATTGCAAATGCCAGACTAGAAGATCTTGTAGATATTGTTTTTTGTGACTATCGTAATTTAGAAGGTCAATTTGACAAAATTGTCTCTATTGAAATGATTGAAGCCGTTGGTGATGAGTTTTTACCAACATACTTTGAAAAAGCATCTTCTTTACTTCGTGCAAATGGAGTTTTTGTTATTCAGGCCATTACAAGTCCGGATAGTAGATATGAGTCTTTTAAAACTGGTGTAGATTGGATTCAAAAGCATATTTTTCCAGGATCACTGCTTCCATCTGTAGGGGCCATGAATAGAGCAATTGAAAAAACTGACTTTCATATCTTCTCATTGAGAGATATTGGACTTCATTATGCTACAACTTTAAGAAAGTGGCGTGAGCGCTTCGAAGAGAATTGGGGCACAATTGCAGAGTTAGGATATGATCTTGAGCTAAAAAGAAAATGGATTTATTATTTTTGTTACTGCGAAGCTGCTTTCGCTATGAGAAATATTTCTAATGTACAGGTTGTATTTATAAAACCTAATAATACAGAGGTTCATCAATTATGAAGCCAACTTTAGATAAGCAAAAACCTACAATTGTTGTAAGTGCATGTCTGATGGGTGATAGCGTGAGATGGAATTCAACAGCGGCGACTTGCCGCTTTATCACAAATGAGCTTGCAAATCACGTGAATATTATCACGATTTGTCCTGAAATGATGATGGGACTTGGCGTTCCTCGCCCAGCAATTAGACAGGGGGTACATTTAAGTGATCCACATAAAAAATTAATTGTTGAATCCAAATCAAGTCGTGACCACACAGAACTTGTTGAAGCTACAAAAGCACCTGTTGTCGAAAAATGTCATAACGTCGAAGGTTTTATAATGAAGGCCAAGTCTCCAAGTTGTGGACTTGAAAAAGTAAAACTCTATAATCTAGACAACGGACACAGTATTGATCATAGACAAAAGGGCGTGTTTGCTGAAGTGTTGATGGATACTTTTAAAGATGCAAGCTTTATTGACGAAGGGCGATTGATAGATCATCACTTAAGAGAACACTTTGTCATTGGTATTTTTTCTCTGTTTAATTTGAAATCCATAGAACCAAGCTTAAGTTCTCTTCAGAAATTTCATGCTGAATATAAATATCTTCTCATGTCGTATAATTCTTATGCTCTTAAGAAGTTGGGTGATCTATGCGCAAATAGAAATAATGATTCTTTTGAGTCTGTTTATGACAAGTATTATGAACTATTTAGTCAAACGATTAAACTCCCCTTAGATACAGGTAAGGTCTATAATACTCTTGTTCACATATATGGCTATTTTAAGAAGATTGTTGACGATAAAGAAAAGCATCATATTCTTGGACTTCTAGATCAGTACAAAAGAGGAAGTTTGCCAATGACAGTTCCTCTTGAAATTCTCAATTATCTTACCAAAAAATATGAAGTGAAATACTTGGCCGCCCAGAAAATCTTTGCGCCTTATCCTGAAGAATTGGCGCTCAGACGATTTATTTAATTGTTTTATAGAGCTTTAAACATTCTTCCCGTCTAACAGCATAATTCACAATAGGAGAAGGGTAGTCTTCTCCTATTTTACATTTTGCTTCAATTTGCTTAAGAAGATCACACTCGTGAGGGGCATGAATATCTTTATTACTAAAATGTGAAAGCTCAGGGCAAAATCTTCTTATGTATTCCCCATCAGCATCGAATTTTTTTGATTGGGCATAGGGGTTAAAGATTCTAAAATAAGGGGCCGCATCACAACCTGTTGATGATGACCATTGCCATCCACCATTATTTGCAGCTAAGTCAAAGTCCATTAGTTTATCTGCAAAATACTGTTCACCAACTTTCCAATCTTGCAGCATTATTTTGCAAAAATAGCTGGCCACAATCATTCTCAGTCTATTTGGCATAGTTCCATAAAGATAGAGCTCACGCATGGCCGCATCGACGATAGGGACACCCGTTTCACCAAGTTTCCACTTCTCTATAATCTTATTATCTGTTGGCCATTGAATGTCGTTATACTCGTCTTTAAATGCGGCCTTCTCAACTTTAGGAAAATTGAAGAGAATCATTTGATAAAACTCACGCCAAATAAGCTCATTTAGCCAAGATTTCTCTCCCGAATTCTTTCCCTCTGCACAAATATCTACAAGCTCTCGAATTGAGATGAGCCCAAAACGAATATAAGGGCTAATATTTGAAGTTCCCTCTCTTGATGGAAAGTCTCTAAGATGATTATAGTCGTAAATTTTAGTTTTAAATTTTTTTAAGCGGGCCAAGGCCTCTGATCGTCCACCTTTAACAAAAATGTTTTCAGTGTACTGAAACCCAATTCTATTCATCCAATCAAAGTTAGAAATTGATAATTTATTATTGAATATGTGGAAGCTGCTTTTTGTGACTTTGAATTTTTTTAATCGTTGCGGGTTTTGTTGTAGTCGGGCCAACCAGGCCCTAGAGTAAGGTGTAAATACTTTATAGGGAGTACCATCATTTTTTACGACATCTTTGCCTTCAAAAATAACGTGGTCACGAAAGTTTTCGACATCAATATTTAATTTTTTAAGCTCATTAATTACATTATTGTCCCTTGTAATTGCATAAGGCTCGTAGTCTCTATTGAAAAAGACTTTTTGAGCTTTAAGTTCTTTTGCAATATTTGGAATTTCTGTACAGGGATCACCATAGAGTATTGTGAGTGATGATCCATGTGAAATTAGTTCTTCTTCAATTTCTTTTAAAGAGTCATAGATAAAAGTAAGTCTAAGATCTTTCTTATCTTTTATTTTATCTAGGATTATTTTATCAAAAACAAAGACAGGGATAACTTCATATCCCTGAGCTATTGCTGCAGCAAGTGCAGTATGGTCTTCTAGGCGTAAATCCCTCCTAAACCATACAAGAGCTTTATTTGAAGATTTCATTTAAGGCCTTTTTTCTAAATTCAAATACTTTTTTAATATCCTTGTGAACAAGAGGCATCACAATACTTCCTAGGGGACCAAGTGGCATTTGATAGCGAACTCTATCAATAATTAAAGAACCATTGTTCACTGAGAAAAAATGGTGCTCGTGGATCCATTTTTTATAGGGTCCTTTGAGTTGGATATCTGTAAAACTTTGTTCTTTGAGGTTTTTAATTTTACTTACCCATTTTAATGGGAGTCCATATTTTTTAAATTTATATGAAAGTTCTACTCCTTCCTCTACCTTTTGAGGGGCCTGATCAATGATTGAAAAATTCATTTCTTTCGGAGTAATTTTTGAAAGATTGCTTGGATCTTGAAAGAAGCGAACGATATCACTGTTTTCTTTTTCAATGAATTGCGTCTCTAGTATTTCACCATCACATACAGAATCGAGGGCCTTTTCGATAGTATCGTATTTAAACTTGAAATTTAAGTCTAAAAGCTTTTTGGGAATTACTTGAACACTATCTAACATAAGAGAGGACATTTCACCGAAGACAATCTTAAGCATTAGAGTTGGGGCCGGAAAAAGATTTGGAATACCGACACTCTTTGATAGTGCTTTTGAAAAATCTTTATTCGACACTATTTGCGGAGAAACAGCATTAATCGCTCCAGTTATTTTTTCGTTTTCGAGAGCATCTATATAAATAGAAACGAGATCATCCACATGAATCCAGCTCATTTTTTGAGCACCAAATCCAATAGGTCCACCTAATCCGAGTCTAAATAATGGCAGCACTTTTGCCATCATACCTTCATTTGCATCAATAACAACTCCTATCCTAGGATTCACGATACGATCGACCTTAGTGGCGATATGAGAGGCCTTTTCCCATTCACTGCAGACATGAGCAAGGAAGCCGTTGTCTTGTTCTCCATCTTCAGCAACAGGTGTGGCCAAGTTTACTTTATAAATCCCTACGGCCGAGGTTGAGATAAATACTTTAAGATTTGTTTCTCGATATTGATTGATGGCGTTTGCCAGATTTTTTGTTCCATCTATTCGTGAACTTGTAATTTTTTGCTTTTGATTATCTGACCATCTTTTACTAGAAAGGTTTTCACCCATTAAATTGATAATAGCATCGCACTGTTGGATGGCCTCTTTTGGGGCCAAGTCCTTTGCTGGTTGCCAGCTATAATATTGACCAGGAAGATTCAATTTTTCCCTTGCAGTTTTTGCGTCACGAGAGAGAACTATGATTTCATGACCATTAAGTACGAGATTCGTGCAAAGTTTTTTTCCAACGAGTCCAGTTGCTCCAGTTACCAAAACTTTCATATTTTCCTCCAATCTTTACTCTCTTTATTATAGTTCTTGCTGTCCTTCTGTCTTACTTAATCTGATCTTTGGTCGTTAGACATTGTTTATACAAAACCTCGATAAATCTCATGATTTATACATTTTGTCTTTATAATCAATTACTTATAAGTTTTGTTGATTCTTTGACAAATTTCGTATTTATGAGATTTATGTGTATCCTATGTAGAGGTCTTAAAAAGGGGTTCTTATATGTCTAAATATCCAATTCAAGTGGCATCAAAGCTTTCAGGCGTTGGTGTACATACACTTAGAGCATGGGAAAAGCGCTATCATGCTGTAGAGCCAGTTCGTAATGATTCTGGCCGCAGATTGTATAGCGATGATGATGTAGAAAAACTTCGTCTTCTAAGTGACCTTTGTTCTCTAGGAAATAATATTGGTGCAATTGCTTCTAAGCAATTAAGCGAACTCAATGAGATGATGGAAAAACTCAGCGGTCGTGAGGTGAGGGTACCAAGTTCAGATCAAAATAAAGTAGAGAGTAGTAACGGTGTTATTGATATACCAGAGTCTTTAAAGAGTTTAACTCTTGCTCTTGAATTTTATAAACTGGATGTAATTTCTCACGAAGTTAAAAAACTAATTCTGGCACTGTCGCCAAAAGATTTTGTCTATAAAATCATGATCCCTTTGCTTCAAGATGTTGGATTTCGTGTTGAAAGAAAGGCCTTCTCTATTGCACAGGAACATGCTCTCTCAGCTATTTTAAAATTTCACATTGGCCATATGATCTATCAAAGCTATCAGCAACGTAAGAAAAAGCAGTCGTTGATTGTAATCACAACTCCAGAAGGCGAACTTCATGAATTCGGTATACTGATGGCCAGCTTATTATGCTGTCACTTCGGAGTCACATTTTATTACTTAGGCCCAAACTTACCTGCAGATGCTCTGGCCGATGCGATGAAGTCTCTTAATGCTGATGCCGCAATCATTGGCACGACAGTTGTTACAAACAACTCAATTGATCTTGATGTGTATATTGAACAGTTGATGAAAAAGACACCAAAGCAGTCACAAATTTGGGTAGGTGGTTTAGGGCATTTTAGTTTTGAGAACTTTGCTTCAAATAAAAAATTTAAGTATCTGCCGACAATTAAACATCTTGAAGGACTTATTCAGCAATTAGATTAGAAATGATTTGATCAATAATTTCTTTTTCTTTGTCTGAGACTGAGCGTATGAGATTTTCTAAGATATGGCGTGTTTCCTTAGAGTATCGAATAGCAAAAGAAGGGTCTGCAATTTTGAGATCAGAAACATTGTCTAGACGATCACAAAGCTTAATAAAAAAAGCTTCGCTAGACATTCTATTTATCTTCTTAGAAAGATAATGAACTTTCCCATACCTCTGAGACAGGAGTTTATTTGTTGTAAGCTCCCTTACTAGATTCGCAACTTCCTTACCGAATATTTTTCTAATTTCATTATACGTTGCGCTCGTGTCTTCTAGCGTGTCGTGAAGTAGTGCCGCTATTACTTGATTGGTACTTCCACCATTATTTAAAACAGTATGGGCCACTCTGACAGGGTGATAAAAATAAAGCGATGAATCTACTTTTCTAATTTGTCCGTAGTGTTTTAGATAACTAAACTCAATGGCCTTTTTAATGAGTTGATGATTCTTTCCTACAAGAAGATTTTGAACGAATTTATTTTTTAAAAAACTTTCTTGATGAAAAATTGTGACCTTTTCAAAGCACGCATCAATAGATAGGGGTGCGAACCCTAGAATTGCGAGGCAAAGAATGAGGATGATCCTGATTTTGTCGTTCATTGTGGGGCCATAATGAACCGCACATGGCCTAGACGCAAACTCATTGTAAATTTTTTAGAGAGTTAATGGGGACAAAAAGTCACTAAATGCAATTAAGTATTGATTATTAGGTAGTAAGTAAGTGTCTGACTTTACAAGTAGTAATCACGCGTAAAATTTTCTATTTTTAAAACATACCCAGAGGGGAAATAAGATCAGAAAAGGAGAGAGAGATGAGAGCAATGATGACGAAATTAATGTTAGTAGCAACTTTATCACCACTTTGTATCAGCACATTGGCCAGCCCTCTTGATCCGGCGATTAGAGATTGTCGTGAAAAAGTAAGATTCCAAAATGAGCAAATAGCGAGCTTAAGAGTCGATGTTCAGTCTGCTCAAAGACAGGCCCAAACTCTAAGAGATGATAACGCTGCCCTAAACCTTAAAGTAAAGGACCTGAGATCTGATAAAGATACTCTTCAAGATAAAGTTCAAAGACTAAGGGAGGACTTAAGGGTTTGTGAAGATCGTAGAGGACCACGCGAAGAAGTTGAACGTCTAAGAAATGAGAATGAGATTTTAAAGCGTGAAGTTGCAAGACTAAATCTTCAAGTTCAAGATCTTAAAGATCAGCTAGAAGAGCAAAATGGAGGGGGACAACAAGCGAAGACTAAGATTATCAAGGCCTGTGCTTCAATCCAAAATTCATTCTACTCAAACCGCTGTGTGGAAACAGCATTATCACTTGAAGTTAAACCAAACGTAGTCGTAGCATGTATCGACTCAGTACAATTAGATATGTACAAAGTTGAATGTATCGATGTCGCAGCTCGTGTGAAAGCAACTGCGCCTCAAGTAAAGGCCTGTGGTAAAACACAAGGTGGAGACTTTTGGATTGTTAGATGTATCTCAGAAGTTCAATAATTATAGAGGACAGTATAAAATAAAATGGGCCCGAGAATGGGCCCATTTTTATTTGAGATAAACTGTTACTAAACTACCTTGACCAAAAACACTTTCAAATTCGATATGCCCACCATGGGCCTTTATAATTTTCTGACACATGTAAAGTCCAAGACCATGGCCCTCAATGGCCTTGTTTCTAGACGGATCTGCACGATAAAAAGGTTCAAAGATATTTTTTAAGTTTTCCTTTTTAACACCAATCCCATTATCCTTAATTTGAATGTATTTTCCAACATTGTCACGACCATAGCGCAATTCTATTCTTGTTTTATTTTCATCGACTGAATATTTGACAGCATTTTCTATTAAGTTTTTGAAAAGTAGTTTTAACCTTTCATAATCTCCATTTATAGAATAATTTTCTGATGACTCTATTTTTAGAAAGGGGAACTTCTTTTGCAAATCGTTTATAAGAGCTTCTATGTTGAAATCTTCCAATAGAAGTAGGTCTTTATTTCCAAATCTCTCCGATTCCAAGATAGAAGAGATTATTTTCTCTAGATCGACAATATCTTCTTTAATTTGCTTCTTTTCATCACTGTCTGGAATAAATTCGAGGGCCAGTTTTGACCTTGTTAGGGGAGTTCTCAATTCATGAGCGACATCAATGAGCAGTTGATTGCGTGATTCGAGCATATCTTTAATTTTGATTGTCATCAAATTAAATGTTTCGACTAAACGATCGAATTCACTAATCCCTAATGGTGTAAGTTTTGTTTCTAAATTTCCATCGGCCACCTGTTGAACAGCAGCGTCTAGTTTCTTTATCGGTATTAGCACTTTTCTAATAACCACCATAGTTAGGGCAATTATAAGAACAATAAATATGATAAAGTTAAACAAGACTTTGTTTTTTTGCGTTGGGATTTTTGGAAGAAATTTCTCGTTCGGAACTAATGTAACTTGATGTGATCCTATTTTAAATCGCGATAGGGGAAATGGACTTTCTTTCAAGTTTTTAGAGCGCTTAAATGCAAAAGGAGGAATTTTGTGGTGGGATTTCCACATTGTCTTTCCTTCAGTTACAAGGATCTTAATTTTGTATTTATTGGCAATTGATTCCAAGTTTTTTTCATCAATTGGGAGCTCTATTAATTCTCTAATCGTGGGAACGAGTGCTCTTAAAGACTCTTTTTCGCGTTTGATGATAGTGTCATCAAGTTTGTAGTAAAGCTTGAAGAAAAGCATTGCCGCAATAAATGCAATTCCCATTGCGAATGCGAGGGTGATAAATATCTTTGCAAAAAGTCCTTTGGTATTAAATGAAATAATCATACTTTCTGAACCTCTTGGATGAAAATATAGCCGCTTCCCCAAATCGTTTTAATAAAGCGTGGCTCTTTTGATGAATCATTAAGCTTTTTTCTAAGGCGACTTATATTAATATCAATTGATCTATCAAAAACATTCCAGTCGACACCTTTAAGAAGGTCCATAACTTCATCACGACTTAGAACTTTTCCAGGATGTTCCATGAAGAGAATTAAGATATCAAATTCCATTGTCGTTAATTGTATCTTCTCATTTTCAACTTGAACTTCTCTAGTATTGAGATTGACTATAAGATCTTTGGCGATCAACGTATTGCTGCCAAGTGGTTTTTCGTTACGTGCGATTCTTCTTAGTAGAGATTGTATTCTGGCCACAAGTTCTCTTGGTTCAAATGGTTTTGCCATATAGTCATCGGCACCAATTTCGAGACCAATAATTTTATCAAGTGTCTCACCTCGAGCAGTAAGCATGATGATTGGAACATTAGAAAACGTTCGGATCTCTTTACAAAGATCGAGTCCATTAATTTCAGGCATCATAATGTCTAGAATGACAACATCATATGGGCTATCTTTTAATTCCACGAGACCTTGTGTTGGTGAAGTTATGGCCTTCGCCTCGATATCAAAGCCTAGGAAAAACTTTGAAAGCAGGCTTCCAATCTTTTCATCATCATCAATAATAAGAGCTTTAATTTTCATGCTTGGCCCCTTTCTCTGGTCCTATACTATCATGGAAATATCAGTGTTTTCTATATGTTACAATTTGATACAATTTTTTACCATCCTGAAAAGATTAAAATCAGGAACTTCGGCATACTGATCCTAAGAAAAGCATGGAGGTGCTTATGAAAATTTTGAAATATGCTGGATTAGTGACTTTATTACTATTTGTTTCTTGTAAGGGTGGTGAGGAGAGAGTTAATAAAATCTCTGATCGTGTAACTAAGAAATTGGAGTTGAGTGAAGCTCAAATTGTAAAATTATCAGACTTAAAAAGTGCTATCGTGAAAGTTCAAAAAGAAATGGCAGAGAAAAAGAAGGATCGCCCACTAGATTCATTTTTGGCACAGCTGTCGGGTTCAAGTTTTAATGCAAAAGAAGTTGTAAAGAAGGTTGAAGATGATGCGAAAGCTAGAGTCGCAAATACAAAAGAAATTGCATCTAAAATTGAGGCCTTCCATGCAAGTCTTGATGATAAGCAAAAAGAAAAGCTTGCTGGCATGATTGATAAATTTAAAGAAAAGCATGAAAAGAAAAAACAAGAGCGTATGAAAAAGAAGCTAGAGCGTGAAAGTAAAGACGGTAAAGAAAAACATAGAGAAAAAAGGAAGGAGAGCTAAGCTCTCCTTTTTTATTTTTGAGCTTGAAAAAGAAGCTTCTTAATTCTTTTTTCAAAGGCAACCAAGTTTTGATACTTAGAGGCCAGTTTGAAAAGCTCTGGCGTCATTGAAACTTGAAGACAGTTTGTAATAAAACCAAATACTGTTGCATCTAGTGATGATATTTGATCCCCAAAAAAGTATTTTTTGTCTCCTAGCAAAGTCGATAAGGCCTTGAAGTCATCTTCTAGGAAATCCAAAACTTCATCGTGTGAGTGTCTACCCATGCCATTCGCATAGAGAGTACTAACTACAGATCGTCTTGAAAGACCGGCCATAATTTTTCTTAGTGGGGCCGGGATTTGTGCAAAGAAAATTGGTGCAACGTTGCTCCAGTTTTCTTCAACTTGCCATCTAAAATAGAGAAGTCCCATTCCCATATGGTCTTCAACCATTTTTTTATAAGCATTACAATGGGCCATATCGATTGCACTTAGATGTGAATCAAGATCCTTGTTATACTTCTCTTTCATATACTTCAAAATTAATTCAGAGTCACAGAATTCATAACCGTGATCGCGAATAATTGGAAGTTTACCCTTTGGCATTTTCTTAGGATTTCCTGCGAAGGGAATTTCTTTAAATGGAATCCCCATGGCCTTAAAAGCACATTGGAGCTTCACACAAAAAGGTGAAAAATTGGGAGCACTATACTTCTTTGACGTTTTGAACACTACTAGTTCAATCATTTTTTACCTACTACTTAAAACGTTTCGCCATGTACTGAGGGTTAATCATATTTTCTACTGTAAAAATCTTATCGAGTTCTTCTTCGCTCATTAGGCCCTCTTCTAGAACAACTTGTTTCACAGTTTTTCCAGTAGTAGCACAAATTTTTCCAACTCTGTCGCCGTTGTGGTGTCCAATATATGGATTTAGGAAAGTCACAATCCCAATTGAGTTCATGACGTTATTATAGCAAACTTCTGAGTTTGCAGTGATGCCATTCACACATTTTTCTCTTAAAGTCCAAAAACCTCTTGTCAGAAGGTGAAGAGATTCAAACAGTGAACTAGCAAGAACAGGTTCCATAACGTTAAGCTGAAGCTGTCCGGCCTCCGCCGCCATAGTAACAGTGATGTCATTGCCAATAATTTTGAATGCAATTTGGTTCACAACCTCTGGAATTACTGGGTTTACCTTTGCTGGCATAATAGAAGAGCCGGCCTGCATTTCAGGCAAATTGATTTCATTCAATCCAGCTCTTGGACCCGAAGAGAGGAGTCTCAAGTCGTTACAGATTTTTGAGATTTTAACGGCGGCCCTTTTTACCGTTCCTGACATCATTACATATGCACCTGTATCACTTGTGGCCTCCACAAGGTTCTCAGCTGGTACAAAATGAGCGCCAGCAATTTTGGCCAGGTGTTTTATGGCCAGTGCAGAGTATTCTTTAGGGGCATTAATACCTGTACCAATGGCAGTTGCTCCAAGGTTTACCTCTAAAATAAGTTCTTGAGACATTTTTAGAGTTTTAATTTCTTCTTTCATCGTTACAGCAAAGGCCTCGAACTCTTGTCCTAAAGACATAGGAACTGCATCCTGAAGTTGAGTTCTTCCCATTTTTAAAACAGCAGCAAATTCTTTACCTTTTAAAGAAAAGCTTTCAACTAGCTTTTCAAGCTCTTCAATAAGAAGGCCCATTTTAAAATAAAGGGCAACGCGAAAACCTGTAGGGTAGGCGTCGTTTGTGGACTGACATTTATTCACATGATCGTTTGGATCGAGAATATTGTATTGACCCTTTTCGTGGCCATAAAGCTCAAGGGCAATATTGGCAATAACTTCATTTGTATTCATATTTACAGAAGTCCCTGCGCCACCTTGAAAGATATCCGTTTTAAATGAACTGTAGTACTTTTCACCATTTTCCAAAAGTTCATCACAAGCTTTGATAATCATGGCGGCCTTATCTTCTGGAATTGTTCCTAATTCCATATTGGCCAAGGCACTTGCTTTTTTTGTCATTACCATTCCTCTTACGAAGATGGGATAATCACCAATACAAGAAGGTGTGATATTGAAGTTTTCCATGGCCCTTAATGTGTGGATACCATAGTAAGCATTTTTAGGTATTTCTTTTTCACCAAGTAGGTCATGTTCAATTCTTGTCATAAAAGTCTCCAAAAGGCATTTTTAAGCTAAAATGCCTATACTATAGAATAAGAATTATTTTTTGTAACAGGAATTTGATGTAAAAAGAGTGACTAAGTTCTTTTTGCTCTAGTTAGGGATTTGTTTAGGGCGGTTATGAGCAGATTTCTCTCAATTGGTTTAGCAATATAGTCATTCATTCCTGCATTAAGACACTTTTCCTTGTCTTCTTTCATGGCGTTAGCTGTTAAGGCAATGATATAGATATTTTCTAGTTTTAGACTTTCTCTTATAACTTTTGTGGCCTCGTATCCATCGAGCACTGGCATCTGACAGTCCATTAAAATAATATCGAAATGCTCTTTTTGAATCATATTAATGGCCATGCTTCCGTCGTTGCATGTTTTACTTTCAAGTCCGAGTTTTTCCAGTAATCGCTCTGTGATTTTTTGATTGATAAGATTATCTTCAACGATCAATATTTTTTTAGAATAAAGCTCTGAACTTAATCGTACAGTATTGATTTTATTGATTTCATACTCAATTTCATCGACTTGCTCTAGAGGAACTTCAAAGGTAAACATTGAACCTCCATCATTGGCCTTTTCGTAGCTAAGATTTCCTCCGAGAATTGAAGCGAGACCTTTAGATATGGAAAGGCCCAAACCCGTTCCTTTATAAAGCTTATTGGCGCCAGAGCTTAATTGTTCAAATGGTGTAAAGAGTTTAATGGCATCAGATTCTTTAATACCAATTCCACTATCAATGACTCTAAATTTAATAAAAGTGGCCTGATCATTTTCACTGGCCGAAATTCTAATTTTTACAAAGCCTTTGTTGGTAAATTTAATGGCATTGGAGATCAAATTGATAAGAATTTGTTTTATTCTAGTAGGGTCGCCTCTCATGAAGTCGTGAATTGTACCTTTTTTAGAAATTGAAAACTCCAAATTCTTATGTTCCGCCATGGGTTTAAACATAGCACTTATCTCTTTAATCAATTGATTGAGTGAAAAGTTATGCTCTTGAACTGTTAATTTGTTAGATTCAAGTTTAGAAAAGTCTAGTATGTCATCAATAATGATCAGAAGATCTTTGGCAGATTTCGTTATTGTTTGGAGGTCTTCTTTTTGCTTTTTATTAGTAAGGTTGTCTTCTAAGAGATCGGCCATTCCAAGGATGGCATTCATAGGAGTTCTTATTTCGTGACTCATATTGGCCAAAAAAATAGTTTTGGCCAAGGTCGCTTCTTGGAGTTGAGCATTGATAATTTGTAGCTCTTTGGTTTTTTTGCTGACTTCTCTTTGGATTTCTTGACCGCGTCCTGAAAAAGTTAAAAGAAAGATTCCTAATAAACACGATAGACTTAGTCCTCCGATAAGTATGGCCCAAGAGAGCATGGTCTCACTTCTAGAGAAGTAGGTCATTTTTGGAGACATACTGATATTGTAATCGCGATTATAGATTTTTTCGGGGTAGTGAAAAAGAATATTAGGATAGTCTGGGACTTGAGTATCATTGATAGTGTAGAGGGTGTCGTTAATATTATCGGTTACAAAGTTGAATTCAAAATGAATTTCTGTGAAATCCTGATTATCTAAGGCCTTTCTGAAAAAGGTATTCACATTGATATATCCAAGGATAACGCCAAGGACTTCTTCTTTACTTTCAACATATTTTTTCTTGTTATAAACGGGAATGATGAGAAGGAGTTCTTTCTCATCTCCATGGCTATTATGATGAGTCACACTTAATAAGGTAGGAGAATAAAGGACGATGGCATAATTAATGGCCTTTAAAATCTCTTCATCGTTATTGATGTTTTTTCCTAGGGTATTATTTAAAACACTGGCCGGAGAGGCATATTCTACTATAAAGGCCTCACCATTGGAGTAGACGTCTTCTTGATTGATTTCAATCTTTCTTCTTGTTTCCTTTGAAATTTGATCACGCAGCTTTTTCACATCATGGGCCTTCGTTAAAGGTGCCCATTGAAAAGAGGTCAATCCTCCTTCGTCACCAATAATATGGGAGACGAATTCATGAAATTCACTGCGATCAACATTATTACTGGCATAGAAGAGATTGCGAATTGATTCAACTTTACTAATAGTCTTTTGAAATTCGCCTTGAATGCTCATTTGCATTTTCATCGCGATTTTACCAAAGTCCTCTTCCATGCGATTGTATTCGCTACGGCTTAAGTTCCAAAAAACAACCATGCAAAGGATGACACTAACAAGTAGGGGGGAGCTAATGGCCAGTCTTCTTTGTTTCCATAAACTTTTTTCTTTACCAATATAGCTAATGAGTATGGGAAATACTAAGAGTATCCCTAGAGTGTCACCTACCCACCAGTTAAACCAAGTGAATAGAACATTTTTAAAATCTATTTGATCGTTAAGATATAAAACTGTCGTTGCAAAAATTGAATTAAACAAACAACTAACGGGACCGGCCAAGAGTAGAAAGAAAATAACGTCTCTGGCCTTAACAAGTGGGAGTTGGTGATTGTAAAAAGGTCTAGAAAAAAGATAACCAAATGTCGCTTGAGCAACACAACCCAAACCAATGATTACCGGAATCACATATAAAGCAGCGCTGGAAGAGTCTCCCCCCGCACTAATTTGTGAAGTAATATTCAAAAAAAATGAACCGAAGAAAATTCCAGGAAGACAATTGATGCCGTAGGCATATAGGAAGGCCAAAGCAATTCCGGTGGGTGGAAAGATAGCGGAAGCGAACCCTGGAGGGATGGCCATAATAAGACTTAGCTTCCCCATGACAAAAAAGAGAACTGTAAGAATGAAATTCTGCATTAGAACTCTAACTAAATCCTCAGATGACTTTTGCCTTTGTTTCATACTGAACTCATAACTCTGGATACATAGGATCCATTCATAATTGGAAAATACAATATGATTATAAAGGACTTTAATTGCTCGAAAGCATTGAAAACAAAGAATTTAGGATATCTTGATGTAAAACCAAGCAAGAATATACGCTTTGGATTAAAAAGCTTTCGAATTCATATTAATGTTGGGGTGTTGTGTGAAAAATGGCGCACTCGAGAGGATTCGAACCTCTGACCTACCGCTTAGAAGGCGGTTGCTCTATCCAGCTGAGCTACGAGTGCATTGGATATAAAATACCGGTCTGTGGAGAGTTAAATTAAAGGTCTAAGCCTTAAATGTCAAGACAAAGATCGGATAAAATACACTCACAGTAAGTTTTTCAAATTTCGAAAATATGGTAGGGTAACAGCATGAATTTAATTGGAAAACAGAATATTTTTACACCGAAGTCACTGGTGCAGCTCCAAGAGCTTATTACTAATGGGCAGGCCCTTGTTTTAACAGGAGCTAAGACCTCTACTGTGCTGCCTTTTGATCGCTTAGAAGACGTCTCATGCCTTGATTTAAGCTGTCTGCCTAAAGAAGCAAAAATTATTGACTCCCATTTGGTCGTTACGGGTCCTGTCACATGGGCCGAAGCGAGGGCCTTGGCCCAATCGCAAAATTTTGATCTAATGGCCATGCCCACAGAGGAGTCAGCCTATGTTCTCTCTGGAATTGCCACTTCTGCAACTGGTGAGTTGAGTTTTGGCTTTGGGGCCATTCGCGATCATGTCGTGTGGCTTGAATACATGAACTCACAGGGAGAGATTTCTAAACTAGAATCTTCTCAAGATCTCAAAGTAGAGCTAGATGAAGTATTGCAAGAGGCCCTCGGTGAATATGAAAAAGAGTATTCTCCTTATAGTCATTTTAAAAATGGACCGTTTCCGCGTTTTGAAAAAGCTACTGATTTAATGGTTGGAACTGAAGGGCAGTTGGGAGTTATTACCAAAGCGGCATTCAAGCTTAGACCAAAAAAGCTAAGCGATTTTCTTTTTATCAACCTGCCTCGCTGGCAAGAAGATTATGGAATGCATTTGGCCTTATTTGAATACGCACAAACGAGAAGAGGCGATATTTATTCAGTTGAATTAATGGACGAGGCCTCAATGAATTATCTCGATAAAAGTGTGCGCCCTTTTGAAAAGGGTGATGTGCTTTTTATGGAAGTAGATCAAGATGTCTTAGAAGACGTTTATCATGAATTGTCTGATATCCAGAATTTTCATATGGACCAAGTTCTTATGGTTGGTCACTCTAAGGCCATGCAGATGCGCCTACAAATTCCAAGAGCGATTAATGAGAGAAACTCTAGGCTTGGTATTATTAAAAAGGGAACCGATGCTCAAGTGAGAAGGGATAAGATTTCTCTTCTACTTGATACTTATAAAGAAATGGCAGAGCTAGGAATTGACTGCATCTTATTTGGCCATTTTGGGGATGCTCATCTTCACTTTAATTTTCTTCCAACAAGCGAACAAGTGCATAAGTGTGATGAAGCTCTCGTGAGTTTTTATAACAAGATTCACTTGTTAAAAGGTTCTCCATTTGCAGAGCACGGAATTGGACTTATTAAACAGAAATTTATGGGCCCTTTTTACAATGAAAAGATAAAAAGAGTTTTTTATCTTCTGAAAAAGAAGTACGATCCGGCGAATAAATTTTTCCCAATGGGATATTTCAATATCAAGGATAATCAGTAGTGACGAAGGCCCGCGTATATATGTCTGCAAAAAGAGAGTTTACTTGTCGAGTGCTAGAGACAGGTGAGCTTGTTCTGGCAAAGGCCTTAGGTAATCTACTTAAAAAAGGTGACTCGATTGTCGTTGGCGATTACGTTGATATTTCACTCATTGAAGAAACAGGCGAATATATCATCAATTCAGTAGATGATCGTAAAAATGAAATTTTTAGAATTCTCATTCGTGAAGCAAAAAGAAAAGTTACGGCTTCCAATGTGGATTTATTAATTATCCTCTCATCTGTATCAAAACCTCAATACAAACGCGGAATTATAGATCGCTTTTTAGTTCGCGCTTGCCAATGGGGGATTTTACCGGTGGTGGTTTTTAACAAAATGGATCAATACGATCCTGAAGAATTTGATATCAACTTCGAGGCCGAAAGACTTGAGGGTTTAGGCGCCAAATGTTTTGAAATCTCTGCTAAGGATACAGCTTACAAGGCCAAGTATTTGGCAGAAGGTTTTGAACAACTGCAGGCCCTCGTAAAAGATAAAACTTCAATCTTTGTCGGACAATCTGGGGTTGGAAAAAGTAAAACGATTACGGCCCTTGCTCAAGGGGATGTCGTTTTAAAAACACAAGAAGTTGGTAGGGCCGGGAAAGGTTCACACACCACGACTTGGTCTGAAATTGTAAACTGCCATAATTTTGAAGTTATCGATTCCCCTGGAATTCGTTCTTTCTCATTAGATGATATTGATCCCGATGATCTTCTCTCTCTTTTTCCTGATCTCGAAGAGATTGCGGTGAACTGCCAGTTTAATAACTGCACTCATGAAGAAGGTGTAAAGGGTTGTCGTTTTTGGTCATCTGAACTTGATCCCGAAACCGAAGAAGGGGCCCTTGTGCACTCGCGCTTAGAATCCTATATGCGAATTCATGAGGAAATTTGTCAAACCCCGTTCTGGCAAAAGCAGAATAAGTACTCTTAATACTTAGATTCTCTCATTCTCCATTAAAGACAAGGCCTAGCTTGACCGATAGGACAAGGGATAGTCGTCTGACGTAATTAATGGAGCAAAGAATGGCAAATAAGGTATTGAATTTTGTAGATAAGAGAAAAGAGAATATTGAAAAGAAGAGACGTAATTTTGAACGTCTATTGTTTCAAAACTTTCTTGGCGCCTACACGGTAATCGATGCTAATGAAACAGTATATCCTGTTGAACTAGTTGATATTTCATACGATGGATGCCTTTTCCAGATTCCTTGGAACTTTGATAAAGACAAGGCCTTCAAAACTGATACTGAAATCAAGATGAGAATGTATTTTACTAAACATTCGTATATTCCTGTTGTGGTTAATATCCGTTATGGCAAAGAATACGTTGATACAAATGGCCAAACATATATGCATTACGGTTGTGAATTTGATAAGACTCTTCCTTCTTTCGAGGCGATGAAGAACTTTATCAGCTTTATGTATGCCTTCGCAGAGCACTCGACTATTGATAAGGGCGATGCGAGAGCTTATTTTCTCTAAATAAAGTTACAGATATGACTTATGAAGACCCGCTTTTTGCGGGTCTTTTCTTTTAAGAGTGTGGAAGTCGTGTTAAAAAAGGCCTATGAAAATAGCAATTATTGGAAGCGGTCCGTTAGGACTAGAAGCAGCAGCACACTTTGATTCACTAGGGGCAGCGGTTACTTTATTTAGCCGAGATGCCTTAGGGGGAAGTGTTAAACTAGCAGCAACTCATTTTCCCGAGTCGGGAGAATTTCTATCACATCATTTAACTCAAACAGGTCTCGATATCTGTGGCCTTGATCAAAATGAAATTAAATCATTCAAAGACTATCTAGAGAATTATCTAACTCCGATTGGCCGTTCATTAATGGAAAGAGGGCTCGTGAAGTTGGCCGATGTGACTCGTGTTCACAAGCGTTTTCTTTCACTGGGCGAAACACCAATGGGCAAGGATCGTTTACACGACTTGTTTCGTGTCATTTATAGTGTCGATCCAAAAGAAAATGTCTTAAAGCAAATGCAAGAGAACCCAGAGACCTTTGAAAAATTGGGTCAGGATGTTCTTGATTCATTGGCCATGCCAGTGGAGTCATTTGAAGATTTTGATATTGTTCTTGATGCAACAGGTGTTTTCTCGAATCCTAATCCAATGGGGGCAGGACAGAGCTTTGCGCTTAATGAAAAGTCTCTTGCCCAGAACTGTCCAATTTATTACGGTCTTCAAGGAATTAAAAACTTTGAAGAAATAACGTCACATCATAAAACTATTCTAGTTGTGGGAACGGGAGAAATTGCAGCAGCGACATTAGCTGTATATGGTGATTGGGTTTATGCTGATCCTTCTCGTTCTTTAAAAATTGTAACGACAGAAATGAATCTTTTCGAAAAACTTTCTCGTGCAATAGGTAGGGAATGGATATTTGAAAAGGCCCGTGGAGTTATTGAAAGAAATAAAGAAACACTTATCTCGAAAATTATGGAATTTGAAAAAGCTGTTGTGGCCTGGAAAGAACTTCCTGATTATGAGAGAGCAAAGCTTGCAAAACCAGCTGAGCCTCGCTCGCAAGTAGAATTTTTTACAGGATACTCTGTATCTTCTGTAGATAGACTTCTTGATAGAGAAGGAATGTTTGTTACTTGTGAATCTGTGAATTTCAGAAATCCAAATTTGAGTGAAGATAAAGAACTTATCACAATTAGTGCAGATGCTATAATTGTGACTACAGGTCATGTAAAAGATGTTACTGCCTACAGAGGTTTACAGCTAAGCTTTAATAACGGATTGGATTATCCAGAGGTTCGTGACGCAAAAACAGGTGAAAGTGGATTTTACTTTCTTGGCGCCACAAAAAAAGAACATGGTGATCGTTACTCATTAGCAGAGGGACTTAATGATATCTTGGCCATCGAAAAAGATATTATGAAGTTTTTTAGTCGCGCATGAAAAAACTGAGTTTAATTTTTCTTCTTATTCTCACATTCGGTTGCACCAATTTGGGCAAGAAGGAAGATACAAATAAATTACAACGCAGGAATTTGGAAGAGTACTATGTTGAATCAGGTATAGTGACCTATTTCCTTCCAATCCTACCTCAGTGGGCCAATTACTCTTTGGAAGGAAGTTGTAGAAGAGCGAGAAGTATGCGTTACCTCGATTTTCAAAAGATGAAATCGAGTTTTGGATTTACTTATGAGCAACTTGTTCAATTTCAACTTCTTTACAACTCGCGAGTATGGTCATCTCTTGCTATAAGCAACTTAGATTTTATCCCTTTCAAAGATGCTGAGAGATTTTTCTTTGAAGTCTCAGATAGCGTACATGCAGGGAATTTCTTGTTTAGATTACCAAATTATAATCGTGTCCACGTTATATGGATCGATGATTACATCAATTCGCAGACAAAAATAAAGAAGCTTAAAAAGATGCTCGATTCAAAAGATATGACGCAGGGATTTCCTGTCTTTGCCTCTTTGTGTATGGCCAGAATTGATCTTCAAAAAGCAATTAAGGCCAATGGGCTTGATCATGGAAGTTATGAACTCTTAACTTATGAGATGTTCTCTCCATACGATAGTGATTTCACAACTGGGTTAGAGCCTTCTATAAACCTAGATGCCTTTTTTGGAAAAAAAGCAATTTATTTTTATGGAAAGAATATCCCAAAAGTAATTAACGGAAAAAAAATTATTCACAGAAAATTATAAAAAGGAGTGTCCAATGTTCGGTTTAGGTGGAACAAAAAAATCAGAGTACAAAGAAGAATTAGAAAGAATTTATGCAAACTTTCAAACAAATATGGGAGATTTTGAAGTAGAGCTTTATGCAAAAGAATGTCCTGAAACTGTTTGGAACTTTGTTAACCTGGCCGAAGGAAGACAAGAAACTAAGAAAGAGGGACCTTACTATGATGGTCTAACTTTCCACAGAGTTATCTCTGGTTTCGTTATCCAAGGTGGATGTCCAGATGGAAGTGGAATGGGTGGTCCTGGTTATAAGTTTAAAGATGAGTGTACTCCAGCTCTTCGTCACGATAGCGAAGGAATCCTTTCTATGGCCAACGCAGGTCCAGGAACAAATGGTTCACAATTCTTCATTACATTGGCACCAACTCCACATTTAGATGGTCGTCACACTGTTTTCGGTAAAGTTATTAATGGTCTTGATATCGTAAGAAAAATTGGTGTAACAAACACTAATTATATGGATAAGCCCGTTTCTGATGTCGTAATGGAAAAAGTTACAATCGTAAGAAAATAAAAAAAAGGAACCTTCGGGTTCCTTTTTTATATCTTTTTTCTGCCTAGAAAAATAGAGGGAAGAATTTTTAAGTCAAAAATCATACCCAGAAAAATAATAATTCCCAAGCATATTCCAAATTGTTGAATAGGTAAGAAGTCATTTAGTGCAAACATAAAAAAGCATGCACTCAATAAAAGGCTCGCTCCCAAAACTGGTCTTACAACAGTGTTATAGAAATAATTATATGTGATGTCTTCTTTTTCTAGAACGTGCAAAATATGGAAAGAGCTATCAACAATAAGTCCTAATGAAATACTGTAAGTCATGACAGTTGCAATATTAAAGGACAAATTGAAGATTCTAAGAATAATAAAAGATAGAAAGACTGGAATTATGTTTACGAACATAAAGATAAAAAACACTTTAATCTTTTTAAAAGTAAGGTAAGCAATAAGAGAAATAATGATAAGACTAAAAAGAAAGCTTTTGAATAACGTCGTTATCATTTTCTTTTGCGCAATCATTAGATGATAGTACAGCCCATTAAATGAATGATTAATTTTTCTTTGTGTTAGTGTTCTTTCTACTGCTGCAAGAAGGACTTCAAATTTCGCTACATTCATTGGAGGGCCAAGGATAGTAATCCTGTAGTCTTTTTCAAGGGGAAAGCCTTCTTTAATTGATTCGGGAATTCTAGAGCGAACAGTTTGATAAGATATAATATGATTTGGTAGAACTCGCTCTTTGGTATAGGCCTCATTGGCCCCTTTTACAAAAAAATTAAGTGAGAGCATTTTGTAGTGGTCATCAAGTTCTGAGAGCTTTTTTTGAAGCTCGGTCTCCACCTCATCAATATTTTTAAGTTTTTCTAAATCAAATTCATGATCTTCATGAATAACAATATCAACTAAAGGTGATCCTAGGACGTTTTGTGAGACATCGATGATGCTCTCTTTTAGACCAGAGTCTTTTGGAAAATATTGAGTTGCATCTGTAAGAATAGAAATTTCTTTAAAGGCATAAGTTCCAAATACAATGGCAAAAAAAGAAATGAGTAGTATGCTTTTTCCTGAGAAAAAACGATCAAAATATTTTGAAAGATCGAGCTTGATACTTTGTTTCTGATCTTTTGGAATTAGGCCAATGGAATCATTGACACCTTTTAGCCATAGAACACAAACCAATGCGCTGGCCACGATAAGAAAAGCAGAGAGAACACCAAAGAGACTAATGGCCTGTAGCTCTGAAAAATAGAGTGAGAGAAAACCAATAAATGTCGTTATAACCATGAGCACAGTCGGTCTCATTTTTTCTTTGAGTGCCAATGAGAAGTCCTTCTTTTCCAATGTCGTATAAAAAAGATGAAGAACCAAAGAGAGATTAATGACAAACATTAAAAGAGGGACAATCGAGCTAATTAGATTTGATTCATGAAAGAAAAATTTCGTCGTACTAAGACTCATTGAAGAGGCCATCAGACAAGGGAAGAAAAGGATCAGTCCAGTTTTCAAACTCCTAAAAATTGCGATGAGGATGATGAGAACTCCTATAAAAAGCGCGGGAAAAAGTGTCTTTTTAATACTCTCAGAGTATTTATTTAAAAGACTATTAGTGTAGGGGACACCTACGAGATGGAGTTCCTGACCATATTTTCCCCAGTAGGGTGAATTTTGTATATTTTTGAAAAAATCTTTAACTATATGCTCATCTAAAGAGAGCATAATAATGACACCAAGGAAATTGTCGCCTCTGAGATGGAATATACTTTCAAAGTTATTAGGTAGTGAATTTGATGTAATGAATTCACATTGTTCATCACACTTTTCTTGCAGCTTGTCTAATTCTTCTTGAAAAGTTGCAATATCTTCGTCATTAACAGCGTTCGGGAAATCTTTCTTTGCCACAATAAAGTTCTTCTCATTGAAGGCCTCTTTAAAGTGTTCATAATTTTCAATCCCATCACTGGTTAGAAAGATTGTTTCCTTATTTTTTTGAACAAGATCATCGGCATAAATCAGACCGCCAATGGTTAATAGAATGAGAACTATTGTCATTAGGGCAGACCAGATTTGATGCTTTTTCATTTTTTACATTTCCATTGGTGAGAGAAGATCTTCTAGAAAATGAGCAGTGAGCTCTTCTCTTCCCTTAAGTCCTGATTTTTTGTAAATTGAGCTGATTTGGTGACGAACAGTTTTTTCACTACTATTTCTGATTTCAGCAATCTGCTTGGGACCAATTCCTTTTAAAAGAAAAAGGGCCACATCTCTTTCTGCATCGGATAGTGACCATTGCTCAAATTCGCGATCTATTTGGACACTTAGGCCCTCAATAAAAATTCTAGACTTTTGATGGTGTTGTTCAGCTATTTCTGTAAGCAGGATTTTCTCTTCAGTCAGTTTTTTAGTAAGATATTTCTCGCGCTTTATTCTCATGATGAGATAGATCATTGCTGTAAGAGCACAGATTGCAATTCCCCCCTCGAGGAATAAATGACTGATTTCTGCCCCCTCGGAATAGTCTTCGATCATGTCTAGAATAGTGAGCAGTGCGACTCCAAAGAGTAAAAATCCAATGAGATATCGTTCTTTTTTCATAGGAAGGTTGACCTATATTATGTGTAAGTAATTGTAACTTCAGTATAATAGGCAAATTGACTGATATCAACTTTTACTATTTTTCCGTAAACTGTGAAAGACGAACAAAAGGCCATGATAAAAAATGGAAAATTTTATGAAAGAGTTATTGAGTAAAAGGCTTGTTTTTATTGGGATCGGGATCTTCAATATCGCCTTATTCCACTATGCTATTTTAAGACTTTGGTTCTTTTTATTAAATAGTTCTGGGCGCTTGGAAGTCCAATCACCAATTTTAGCGCTGGTTATTAATACGGCATTGCTTGTCTTTTTTAGTGCACCTCACAGTTTGCTACTTAATTCAAAGGTAAAAGTTAAGTTTTTACAATATATGCCCAACGCTCTTTATGGGACGTTTTATTCCCTTCATGCTTGCCTTGGGATTGTCTTGATGGACAATTATTGGGTCACTATGGGGCCTAATCTTTTAAACCTTGATCAGATTTCTGAAGGGGTTGTTATTGCACTTTATGCCTTCAACTGGCTATTCATGTTCTGGTCAATGCTGGCCACGGGACTGTTTCGCCAAAGCGGAATTGAAGAGTGGTGGAAGAGTTTAAAGGGCGAAAAGATAAAGTACACATTGTTAAGTGATGGTCCCTACCGTGTTTGCCGCCATCCCATTTATGCCTCATTTATCGGTATGATTTGGTTCAGTCCCAATGTGAGTATTGATCGACTGTACTTGTCACTTTTTTGGACGGCCTATATCTTACTTGGCGCTTCACTTAAAGAGCGTAGATTAAGAAGAAATAAGAAATACCAAAGTTATTCTCAAGAAGTCCCGGCGTTTCCTTTTATGCCTAGATCATGGGATAATTTTTTAACTTATAAAATTTGGGGGCAGCCAAGATGAAAATGATTTTATCTCTATTCCTATTTTTGTCTTTTTCAACTTATGCAAAAGATTTGAATGAAGTTGTGAAGTACAGCTCATTTGATGATGCAAAAAATGCGACTTCACAACTGAAGTTCATTGTTGAAAGTACGAAAGCAGGTCTTTTCGCATCAGATGTTGATGGTTATGTGAAGGAGTTTTCCTATACGGCGAAGCTTGATGAGAAGCACATGATACTTAGTGATATGACTATTAAAATTAAAGTGGCCACTATGGACACTGATAATGAAAGTCGTGATACTAAACTTCATAATTTGTGCTTATCTCACACTGACTATCCTGAAATTATTGTTAAAGTTCCAGGTCCATTATTTTTAAAAGAATCGCGTACACACAAGTACAAAGGTTCAGTTAACATTCGTGGAAAAGAAAAACCATTTGAAATTGAATTGTCACAGCATTTAGAGAACGGGAAAATGATTATATCAGGTGAAACAATTTGGGGATTAAAAACAATGGAAATCCCTGACCCAAGCATCCTTGTTGCTAAGTTGTCAGATGAAATTCGCATTCAAATTAAAATCGAAAGATTATTGTAAGAGAGGACGTTATGCCATTTTTAGTTGATATCCAAACTTGTTTTCCAGAAAACTATTACACACAAGAAAAGCTTATTGAAAAATTAACGACGGCCTGGTCGGGAAAGGTAACAAATCTTTCACGTGTTGAATCAATTCATTCAAATGTTCTTGTAAAGGGAAGACATCTTGCACTTCCTCTAGAGAAGTACTTTGAGCTTAAAAGCTTTGATGAAAAAAATAATCTCTTCATTGAAAATGCTTTAAAACTTGCAACAGGGGCCATTACTAAGATTCTTAAGACTCATAATTTAGAGGCATCAGATATTAGCTCATTATGGAGTAATACTGTTACGGGATTTGCAATACCAAGTCTTGAGGCCAGAGTTATGAATTTGCTTCCCTTTGCTAAAAATACAAAACGCGTACCTCTTTTAGGGCTTGGCTGTATGGCGGGAGTCGCAGGTATCAATAGAGTATCTGATTATCTTAAGGCCTATCCGAAAGAGGCCGTGATCTTTTTTTCTGTGGAGCTTTGTTCTCTTACGATTCAAATGGATGATGTTAGCCCTGCTAATTTAGTTTCAACGGGATTGTTTGGTGATGGTGCTGCAGCTGTTTTAATGGTTGGTGATGAACATCCATTGGCCAAAAAAGCACATCTTCAGTGGCTATCATCAGAAAGCGTATTCTTTCCTGATACTGAAAGAGTGATGGGATGGGGTGTAGGTGAAAAAGGATTAAAAATTATTCTTAGTAAAGGTGTTCCAGAGGTTACAGAAGGAGAGCTTCCTGCTCCTCTACATTCATTTCTCTCAAAACAGGGTCTAGAATTAAAAGATATTTCTAGTTATTTTGCTCACCCAGGTGGGCCAAAAGTTCTTCTGGCCATGGAGAAAGTATTGGATCTTCCGCAAGGAGGTCTAAAACATAGTTGGGAGAGTTTAGCGGAGAATGGAAATATGAGTTCTGTTTCTGTGCTAGATATTTTTAAAAGAAACTTAGATCACAGGACACCTGATCTTAAAGGTCATTATGGGCTTAGTTTAGCGATGGGACCGGCCTTTAGTGCAGAGATGGGATTATTTAAATGGAATTAATCTTTAAGGCCATTGTTGTCTTTACTGCCTGTCAAAGATTGATCGAGCTCTTCATTGCAAAAAGTAATGAAAAGCACATCACTGGACTTGGTGGAAAAATAATTGCAGAGAAGAACTATATTTTTATGGTTCTTCTCCATACTACATGGCTCGCAAGTATTTTATACTGCGCATTTTTTATGGATTATCAAATTGATCCTGCGCTTTTTTATGGGTCATTGGTCTTTTTTGTCTTTGGTCAGTTTTTAAGAATCACAGCGATTTCGACTTTGGGAAAAAGATGGTCTACGAGAATTGTGATCTTGCCTGAAGCCCCTGCAATTAAAAAAGGAATCTACAACTACTTTCGTCATCCAAATTATTTAGGTGTTGTACTCGAAATTGCAGCATTACCATTAATGGCATCTTTTTATGGAATCGCATTATTTTTTACTCTAGCAAATTTTGTCATTCTCTACTTTAGAATACGATTAGAAGAGCACTGCCTAATTGAACATAATAAATATAGAGAAGTTTTCAATATCCAAGGAAAGAATGTCTAAAAAAATGGCCATCATCGGTGGCGGACCAGTTGGGCTTTATTTATCAATCTTACTTGCTAAGAGTGGACATTATGTTTCTGTCTTTGAAAAAGGGACATGGCCAGTTGATAAGGTCTGTGGCCAGGGTATTATGCCAAGTGGTGTGGAGCTTTTAAAGACAATTGGTATTGAAGTAAACAATGAAGAATCTTTTTCTTTTTCTGGCGTTCGCTATATTGATGGGGACAATGTCATTGAGGGACGTTTGAAAAGACCAGGTCTAGGTATGGATAGGAAAGTTCTATCTTCAAAGCTTCATCAATTGGCCCTTCTTGATTCAAAGATTACTCTAAAAGATCAGTCTAAAGTGGACGAACTTTCCCTTTATGATAAAGCCGTATCTATAAGTACAAATAATAATTTTGAAGTATTTGACTATGTTTTTATTTGCGATGGATTAAACTCTACGTTTAGAAGAAAACTTGATCTTGAAGTAAAAAGAAAAGGTGAACATAGAATGGGGGCCAGAGTCCATTTCGAATGTGAGCCTTGGTGTGACAAAGTTGAAGTTTATTGGAACAATGGAGTTGAGGCCTATGTCACCCCTGTCGGTAATCATAAAATAGAAATTGCTTTTCTTTGGTTTGAAAAGAGTATTGAAAAAGGTGCCTACTTAGAGGAGAGGCTTTTTAATCTTTTCCCAGAGCTTTCTAATAAAGTTAAAGGAAAAACTAAACTTAACGATTTTAAGGCCTATGGGCCTTTTAATACTGTTTCTATGGCGATGAAAAAAGGACCTGTTTTCTTAGTCGGAGATGCCTACAAATTTCTAGATGGTATTACTGGTGAAGGTATATCTTTGGGATTGAAGGCCGCTACTGTCATCGCTAAGAACTTTGAGAATTTTAGTTTCATTCATAAATTAAAAATCGGACTTATTTATTTAAACTATGCCATTTGGGTCAAGCTAGCATTAATGCTAAGTCGTAATTTGATTTTTAGAAAAATTATTTTCAAATTTGCGAATAAGTTTTCTTCATTCTTTGACTATATTCTTATTATGAATGACGTTCAATGGGGCAGTAAGAACTCCTGATACTTTGCTCAATATTAGAAACAAGTTCTGAAGTGTTATCAAAACTTAGACCAAAAAATTCTTCGATATAATTGAGATTCATGACGATTTCATTTTGTTGTAATAAGAGCCAAAGATGAGGTAAAAAGTCCATGTCACCATACCAGCAGACAATATCTCTATTCTCTCTTGTTACTGGGGTATTGTTGATTCTTAAATATTGAACACACAAGGAACTTATCATTAAATCTTTTTGAATGACGGCCTCAAATAATCCTTTTTTAAAAGGTATTATTTTTTCACCATTTGTACTTGTCGCTTCTGGGAAGATGACAATATTTTCGCCAGACTCGAGTCTGTTTGATATCTTAGATAATTCATTGGCCCTATTCATTCTGCCTCTTCTATCGACAAATATACAAGATGCCAATCTACAAATTTGACCAAGAACGGGCGTTCTTTCTATGTCAGTTGAAGTGATGAAGTTCGAAGGAATAAGTGAAGATATTGCAATTATATCTAAATATGAAAGGTGATTGCTTACTAAAAGAGCGCCCTTTACTTCTTTTTTGTATAAATTTGTTGTCAGTTTAACGTTGAATATTTTTAAGGCCAATTTGCAATAAAAAGAAACTACGTACTGAAGATGTTTTTCTTTATTTGTTGAAAAGACATTTACAAAAATGGCCGTCGCGAAATAACTTGCAAGGGCCATTGTAAATTGAACAAACTTCAAAGATGCTTTTAGTTGATTCATGAAAAGTATCTTCTTTTAAAACTTGGAGAAACTTCATTTAAATCAAGCATTGTAAGAAAATCAAAGCAATTAAAATCTCTGTCATAGGCAGGGTAACCAACTATTTTTGAACCTGCAGCAATATACATTTTTAGAAGATTTGGAACTTCTTCATTTATATTATTTGTATCACCCAAATTTTCTACGACCAAGGACACTTTATAATCACCAGTTGCTCTCGCTAAAGGAATGGCCGTGGTTTGATCATTGTTTTCAAAGTGAAAATACATAGCACTCGCTAACAAAAGAGAGTCTGTTGAAAGTGATGAAAGGCCAAATATATAGCGGCAATTTAAGTTCTTTGCATATTCTCCTATACCTTTCCATAGAAGACTTATTGTTTGACCATTGCGATGATCTTTAGCAATACAGGCCCTTCCAAGTTCAAGCTTGTTCCCATATAATTCTTTTATTTTATCAATATTAAATTCCGACTCAGAATAGAAGGAATGACTGAAGACATCACTAATCATTCTATAGTAGCCACAAATTTCATCATTTGATCTATCGATAATGATAAGATGATCACAAAGAGCATCATACTCATCGAAATCATAGCGAGATGATTTTGTTTTTGCTCCATATTCACCAGTAAAGATCGCATGTCTTAGAGAAAAGAACTTTTTAAATTCAGGGAAAGTATTCGCGGTTTTAAGAATGTACTTAGGTGTTTCAACGTAAATATTAAGATGAGGTCTTGATCTTTTAAAGATGTCAAAAATAGCATACTCATCATCGGTTTCAGTGAACTGAATACCTTTGGTATCAAGTAGTGTTTCGCTTAAAAACATAATAGTCTCTCCTAACATTGCCTAATTGTTCTATTAAGTCATTCAATAGAAATATTCGGGTCTTTAAAGATGAAATACTCATGAATTCATCTTTTGTGTGCATTTTCCCGCCAATAGGTCCTAGTCCATCAAGTTTTGAAAAGCGAGCGTCAAAATAGTTAATATCAGCGGCCCCACCTGAATGAATAAGTTGTAATGGTGTGTGTTCGTATTTTTGAATTAGATTTTCTATGATTCCAAGATCCTGCCCTTGCATCTTCTTCTCTTCCATTGGAGGACAATCATCTGCAATTGAGATCGCTTTAAAGGTCATGCGCTCAGTTTTATGACAGCGAAATGAATTCTTAAGAAGAAGTTCGTTGATTTTTAGATCAATTTTATCGGCATGTTCAATTTTTTTAAAGCGAGTATCAAGTTTAAGCGTAGTTTGTTCTGGCACAGTATTAAAACCAGATGTATTTGTCGCGAGATGGCCGACATTGATTCTATACTCATGGGAGTATGAGAAGCTGGCCATGAGCTCAGAAATAAATACACTTGCTTCATGACATGAGTTCAGAGAAGGGTCATCAAATCTGCCGGCATGTGAAGCGATACCTTGGAAAGTGATATTGTACCAACGATTTCCATTGCGTGAACTGATAAGGTGCCCTTCACATGGAGAAGGTTCAAGCCCAAAGACATAATCTAAATCATTTGAGAGGTACTTGAAACTATCATGGTGGCCAAGAGAACCAAGTTCTTCGTTAGGTGAGATGATAAAATCAAGAGTATAAAATTTTGAAATTGCTTTAAATCGTTCTGTTTGAATGAGAGTCAGAATCAATGCAATAGAGGCCTTATTGTCAGCACTGCCTTGACCTATATAGAAATCATCTTCGATCTTAAAGTTGGTATTATTAGAGACGGCATCAATGTGCATGATAAAGGCCATTCTTCTTTTTGTCTCACCATGAACGCGAAGAATTGTAAGTGGAGGATTGTCATCGAGAGAAGAAGGGATTTCTAAAATTTCATCAACATGATTCTTAGCAACTGCTGTGATGAAATCCAAGGCGACAAGGATGTTCTGGTGATTTTTAGACCCTGTGGGAATTGACATAAGTTTACCCAGAATAGGCAAAGCAAGGTCAAGTTCAATTCCATGTTCAAGATCTCTTACAATCAATGAAATCCTCCAAATACTAAAATGCTAGCAGGAGCTAAGCATAAAGTAGATTTAGGATTTCGTTTGATTTTTGTTAGAAGTCTTCAGAGCTGACTTTATCAACCATTAGTTGAATGTATTGATTACCATTAAAATGGTTCACTCCTAGAGTGAAGTAGGCCGTCAATTGGCCACCTAGGCGTTGTGCTTGGAAGACATCTTCTGGGTGTTGAAGACCCCATTTGCCGATATAGTTGAAACTAATTCCTTTCAATCTATGTTTACCGTCATTTGATTTGAAATTCCAACGAACGTGAACATCTTTTAAAATATCATAGGAATCTAAGACAAAGTCTTTCATTTTAAAAATTGGTTTTGCATTGCCCATTCCAAAAGGCTCGAGATTATCAAGCTCTCTAAGAAGTGCTGGAGTGATTTCCTGTGGGAGAATATCTACATCGTAGTAATCTTGCTCGGTCCTTTCGATGGCAGGGATTTCTGCCAATTGAGCATTCATTCCATTCATAAACTCTTCTAAATTTTCCTTAGGCATAGAAAGGCCTGCGGCCGCTTTATGACCACCAAATTTAATGAATAGGTGAGAAAGGTTATTTAAAAGGGCAAACATATTCAAATGCCCAGCACTTCTGGCCGAAGCTTTAATTATTCCCTCATGTTCGCTATCTGAGAATACAACAGCAGGAACTTTAAAAGTTTCAACAAGTTTAGAGGCCACAATTCCAATAACACCTTCATGAAAATGTGGTGCATAGACAATACTGATTCTATGCTCTTCATCACGAATTGAATCGAGAACTTGCTCTTTTGCTTCTAGAAAGACTTCATTTTGTATGGCCTTTCTTTCTTTGTTACAGATTTCAAGTTGATTATAAAATCCTACACACTCATGGTAGTCGTCATTAATAAGAAGATTAAGGGCCATTTCTGGATGATCTAATCTTCCTTTTGAATTTATGAGTGGCCCAATATTGAATGAAAGCTTCTCGCTTGGAACAAAGCCACGCTTTCTTTCATCTGGAGTAAAAAATGCTTTTATTCCTTCATACTTTGTCGTTGGTACTTGTTTAAGGCCATGACGAACAAGTTTTAAGTTTGCAGGAGTTAAAGTTGCAAGATCGCAAATTGTTCCAATCGCAACATATTGAAGAAGAGGGTAAATTGATTCAATCTTCTCTCCTCTAGCCAATAAAAGTTCACGAACTCTCATACAAACGGCAAAAGCAACGGCCACACCTGCAAGAGGTCTTAAAGGTGATGATTCCGGCTCATCTCTGCGATTTGGATTTACGATAGCATAGGCATCAGGCATTTGATCGCGAGCATCTTTATGGTGGTCTGTAATTATAAGATCTAGTCCCATGGCCTTAGCATGGTCAGCAGCTTCGTTATTTGTAATTCCGCAGTCCACAGTAATAAGAAGTTTTATCCCTTTTTCAACAGCAGCATCAATGGAAGGTGGGTGAATACCATATCCTTCGATAAAACGGCTCGGTTGAATAAGTTCAACTTTATGTCCAATCATTTGAAAGAAGCGGAAAAATAGAGCACAAGATGTAGTCCCGTCGACATCGTAGTCACCGTAAATTCCGATAAGCTCATTGTGATCCATCGCTTTGATGATTCTCTCACAGGCCTTATCCATATCGATCATATCAGTTAGAGAGGGTAAATTTTTAAGATCCCATGACAGAAATTCAGAAATTTCTTTGGGTCCCATCCCTCTTTTTTGAAAGAGGCGAGTGATTACTGGTGAAAATTGAGGGGCCGATGTGGATTGTGTTTGTGTGTGCATCTGTAAAAGATATCACGGAGAAAAGGCATTGATAAGTAAGTTTACGAGTTTCAAATATTTGGAATATTGTGAGTGGCGACGCGTTATTTAGGGAGATGTAATGGTAAGCACAAAATGTGCTTACCAAATAACTGAAATACCGCGTATGAGGTCTTCTTCTTGCATTTCATCAATTGAACAAAAAAGGTTTTTGAACTCTTCCGTGTTCTTTGCATGCACTTTAGAGAAGTAATTTGATGGCAGGAAAGATTTTTCGCAACAATCGCACTTTTCAATCTCTCTAACTGCTTCCATTAAATTTCCACAAACATGGCATTTTTTGATGAGGACACGCGTGGACTTCCTAAGCTCAACTTCTTGTTTCATTGTTATATCCTTTTAAACATGCTTCCACTGCATTTGTTTTGATTCTCCAATCCATTGGACAACCTCGTTAGTCTCATCGAACAAATTGAGAAATCTTTTAGAAAAAAGCGGAAAAAAGTTCCAAGAAAAAAATAATAATGGCCGAAATTACTCGGCCATTAATATGAGGGGAGGGAGGGAGAAGTAAGTCTTTTAATTAGAATCCGGCCATGTCCATCGGGTTGCCACCAAAGTTAAAAGCACCACCGATTGAACTTACACCAGGGTATGGGAGTGAGCCCATGTATGGATCAATTCCATAAGTATCTTCGATAATAGAGTATTGTCTTAGTCCTGCGTATCCTTGAGGAAACGTATTCATTCCTTGTTGTTTAAATCCACCCCATGGAGATTGATACATGTCTGTCCATCCATAAGAGTTTTTATTCATGATGCTTTCGAACATTTGTTTTTGCATACTAAGCATCATCATTTGATTAAACATATTATCCGTTTGTTGGAATGGTGAATTAATTCCAACAACATTTGAAAATGGTTGAGCGAATTGTGCCGCTTGCTGCTGTTGTTGCATGGCCATCATCTGCGCAAAAATCATTGCAAGAGCACTTGGATCTTCTTGTTTTTCTTTTTTCTTATCAGATTCTTTGCTCTCTTTTTTCGCTACTTTTTTGTCTTCTTGTTTCTCTTCACGTTTTTCTTCTTTTGCGATCTCTAGTTCTTCGACTTTTTGTGCAACTTTTTCATTTTCAGTAATAAGTTTTTTAATTTCTTCCTCAAGAGATTTATTTTTATCTGCGATACATTTTAGATCGCTAATTTCCTTATCTTTTTCTTCGATTTGTTTTTTCATTTCATCATTAGAAGTTTTTATTTCAGAAATCATGACTTCTAAATCTGATTTTAGCTTTTGAAGTTCTTCTTTTTCCGAAGCAATTTTGTCGATGGCCTTGGCCAACTCATCTGCACGCTGAGTTTGTGCATCAGAGATAATTTTTTGCTCTTCATATAATTTTTTGAGATCTGATTCAGATTCTTCAATTTTTTCATCAACTACTGTAACGAGCTCTTCAGGAGTTCCAACCTTTGAAGGTTCTTCATTTTGACTAAGTTCTTTTTTATTTTTTTCTTTCATTGAGTTGAATATCTCAACTGCTCTAGTTTGAATTTCTTCAAATTTTTGTTTGATGTCATCACGGTGGATGTAGGCCATTATTCCTGCTGTTGCAACGATACTAGCAGGAGCACGTTGTGATTGGATCTTTCTGGCTTCTTGACCAAGATATGATGACGATAATAAGGCAAATGCCAAAACGGCCATGTTCACTGACTTCTTCATAAATCCTCCCCAGGCTTTATGTAATTGTAATGATCTAATATATACAAATGATGTGCCAAGAACTGACATGTATTTTCAGGGCATTGAATATCAATGGAATTCTCAATGTGTAAAAAAGTAGTGGAGTGCCAAACTATTAGACAGTTTGCACTCCACTTCTTTCGCTTGGGGGGAGACGTTATTTTAAGATGTCAAAACTTTCTACAGTGATACTTTCTCTTTTTTGACCAGAGTTTAGACTTGGTCTAATCCCAACATCTGTGGCCACAACATCTTGGGCCATGCGCATTCCCATCACAGGGGCCGATGCATTGGCAGGTTTAAAAAGAGTATTAGTTGCCGCCATTGCCATCATCCTTGAGAAGGAAGGATTCCCTCCAAGTGACGATAGTGGGTTGAAACCAAAGAGGTTAAATGGATTCATTGGCATTTGAATCTGCATTTGCATTTGCATTTGCATCTGCATCTGGTTTTGTAACTGCATTTGCATTTGAGCTTGCATACTTACAAGTTGAAACGGGTTTCCAATATTTAGGCCTTGCTGTGTAGGTGTTGTCCTAAACATGGCAAGAATACTTTCATTTTGTTTAAAGAATTTATCAAATTCATAGGCCAATTTTTTAATTGGATTTTCTTTTGCTTTACAGTCCTTTTGCTCATCGCTTTCACTGCCGATTTCTTCTTTTAATGAAGCAATTTCTTTGGAAGAATCGATTTCTTCGACAGATTTAATAATTCCCTCGTGAATCTCTTTAAGCTCATCTCTTTGAGCTTTCGTAATGGCCACATCTTTAATAAGGGCCTTCTCGAGGTTTTTATTCATTTTTTCGATTTGTTCTTGAACATCTTTAAGCCCATCTAGCTTTGCTTGATTTGATTCTTTAGATTCAAGAATATCTTTTCTTATTTGTTTAATTTTTTTGATGTCTTTGCCAATAGACTCAAAATAATCTAATGACTGATTTACGTTTTCAAAATGCAGGAGGTCTACTTCATAAATAGAGGCAGGTGCTCTATCTTTGTAATCGAATGATTTACCAAAGTAAAACATTGGGGCTGCCGCAAATGTTAAGGTAAACATTGTCAGTGCAATTTTCTTTGTATTCATAATTTCCTCCAAGCAGATGTTTGAGATATATACAAAGTCGATGCCAAATTTTAGACAGTAAAATTCATATCTTTTGAAAATATGTAGTAAAAAAGTGCAAAACTTCTGATAGCATTGGCTAAAGTTTAAACAAATATGTTGATAGTCACTAAAAAATACACTCATACCAAGGCCGAAGTTGTCCTTCTTGTTGAAAAAGAGGAGGAGGGCCAGCGTTTAGATGAATTTGCTATGGGCTATTTAAAGTCTTTATCACGCGAATCCATAAAAAGGATGATCAGAGGTGGTAATATTTCAATTATTTCCAGACAGACAAAGAATGCTCCACATTCGCGAATCGTAGAATCAGACAAAGTAATAATATTTTATATTAATGAAAATAATTTTTTTGATATCAAAAATACTATCGTTTTTGAGAGCGATGACATCGTTGTGATTAATAAACCCGCCGGAATGCTCTCGCACCCTACAGGACGTCACTTATTCAATGCTGCAAGTGTATTAATTGAAGAATACTGTAATCATAAGATCTATCCTGTTCATAGGCTGGATAAAGAAACAAGTGGCCTACTGTGTTTTGCTAAGAACTCTAAAGTGGCCACGAACTTAAGACAATTATTTGATTCAAATCAAGTCATAAAAAAATATTATTTTCTCACGAAAATTTCAGACCAAACTCGCTTATGCGAAGGAGTTATAGATAATAATATTGATACCGATCGATTGAGTTCTATTTCTTTGAAACAAAAAATTGATAAAAGTGGTAAAAAATCAAAAACAGTAATATCCAGCATAGAAACTTTTAAAGATTATATTCTTGGAGTTGCTTATCCAGTGACAGGTCGTTTGCATCAGATACGTGTTCATCTCGCATCGATTGGATATCCTCTAGTTGGGGATACAATTTATAATGATGAGTATTCAGAAGAGCAGTACTGGCTTTATATCAATGAAGGGAATCAGCCTGAATTGAAACTGTTTTGTTTCTATTTGGAGATTCCCAATTTTGTGAGTCTTAAATTAGAGAAACCACACCACTGGCCGATAGGGCGCCAGGTTGACGTTTGATTTCACTTCCTTGATTGAAAATGATTGTTGTGGGAATACTTCTAATTCCAAGCTTTGCACTTAGGGCCTGATTGGTTTCAGTGTTGATTTTTAAAAAGATGGCCTTGTCTGTCATAGTGCTGGCCTTTTCAAATTCTGGCCCATACATCTTACAAGGTCCGCACCATGAGGCCCAAAAATCAACAATGACGGGACGGTCTGCTTTTTTCAAAATTCTCTCTAGAGCACTTGCATCAACTTCAGAAACGAGAGAGTGCATAGGAAGTTCGCTTTGGCATTTACCACAAGTTGGTTTTTTTGATTTTGCTTTTTCGCTATCTACTTGATTTAGAGAATTACATTTTTGACATACAGAAAGTGTTTTCATATTTGCTCCTTCATAGCTAATAGCAAGATGGGAGCAAATAAATGAGTGTCAAGGCTGGGATTTTTTATCGATTTCTTTTGCCATCTCTTGAGCATCATCTAATTGATTTTCCACAAGAAAATGACGTTGATAAACACCTGGTGATTTATATGATTTTACTTTTTCAAGTAGTGGAATAAAGATTTTTTCATCGTAAACTAGATATTCATTAACACCTAGAGCATACGCTTCCATTACTTCCTCATGATCTGAGTTTCTTGACACTAAAATGATTTGTAAATTTTCTTTGGGAACCATTGATCTTATAAGATCGATAGTTTCATTGGCCCCCATATCTGGAAAATTATCTAAGAGAATAATGCTTTTGTAATAAGTGTTTTCGATAAGACTGAGTGCTTGAAAGCCACTATTTGCAAGATCAACCGTAAAACCTTGCATACGAAAACGAGAGGCAAGAGTGTCACGTCTCGCAACTTTTGTATCAACGAGGAGAATATGATTATTTATATCTTTAGGCATATTGATACAATAATTTAGACAGCTGTTCAGTTCAAGAGAAAAAAAAGGCCAGCTTAAATTAGCTGGCCTTTATCCCGAGGTATTTACTCGGAAAAGCTTTCATCTAATTGATAGTCGGGCTCTTTACCAGCGAGAACTCTTTTAAAGAATCTCTTAAATCGATACGTAATCAAGTGAACCGAAGGAACCATGAAGAACGTAAAGAACATTGAACCTATCATACCGCCAATTACTACTGCACCCATAGATGACTTAATCTGATCTGGGTCATAAAGTTGTGGGGCCGTACCGGCAATAATCGCAATAGAAGTCATAAGAATTGGCTTTAGCTTCTCTGAAGCACCAATCCAAAGGGCCTCTGCGATCTCAACACCTTCTTCCAGTTTTTGCTGAGCATACTCAATCATTAAGATCGCGTTGTTAACCGCAAGACCTACAACCATTACAATGGCCATCATCGAACCAATATTAATTGAAAGTTCGAAGAAGTAGAGCATAAGAAATACACCAAGAAATGACGTTAGAATTGATGAACCAATTGAAACAGGGAAAACAAATGAATCAAGTACGGCCACAAGAAGCATGTAAGTTAAAATTACAGCTAGAATAAAGGCCTTACCAAGCTCTTGGTTTGATTCATTTTGGTTTTCAGCGTTACCTGTGTACGCATACTTCACAGTATTTGGGAAATTTGCTTTTTCAAATTGCTCATTAAGCTCATTTGTTACAACACTTGGTGTACCTTTAACAAGATAACCGTTCAATTGAATAATTCTACTCTTGTCTCTTCTCTTGAGAGGAGATGTTGCTTTTGTATATTCAATTTTACCAACTTTTGAAATTGGAAGGAGTCCGTCTTTTCCTAAGATTAGAAATTTATCAAAGTCTTCGATTGATTGCTTAAACTCTGGAGCAAGAGTTACGTTAATATCGTATTCTTCTCCGCCTTCTTTATATGTAGCATCGTCGTTACCATTAACAAGTCCACGAATGACTGTTCCGGCCTCTGAGTTTGTTAGATTTTGCTTAATCATAGACTTTGGATCAGGAGTAAAGCGCACTTCCATTTTAGGCTCTTTGAAAGATGATTCAATTGAGCTGAAATAACCTGTTTTTTCCATAATACGCTTCATTTTGATCGCTGTGTCTTCCATATCTTTGAAACTTGTTCCACGAATATCAATAGTGATATCACCATAGTTTGATGCTGTAGAACTACCACCTGATAGAGTAATTTCAGCTTCAGGAATCATTGCAATTTTAGGAAGAAGATCATCCATTAAAACTTTATAATCACGTGTTCTTTCGCTCTTTGAGATAAGGTTAACAGACAAACGAGCTGTTTCTTCACCATCATATCCAACGTTTGTTAGAACCGATTTTACTTCTGGATATTCTCTTGCTTTTTTCTCGATCATTTTGGCAATTTCTGTCGTTCTCGAAACAGGAGTTCCATCAGGCATCAAAACACTAATGTTGAAAAGGTCCTTATCTGATTTTGGAACAAATTCTCCACCCAGACGTTTAATTGGATAAACTACTGTTAAGAAAATCGCTGTCATAATGATGATTGTCGTGATTGGAAATTTCATCATCATATTAAAGAATCTTTTATATTCTCTTGTTACAGCAGCAAGAATTCTATCTACAAAACCTGAAAGTTTCATAAATGGACTTTTTAATGTTCTAGGGTCTTTAAGTAAAAGAGCACAAAGTGTTGGTGTTAGAGTTACTGATGCAAGAATTGAAAAGAGAGTTGTATAAACAACAGTCATACCAAATTGCAACATGAACTTACCAACAATCCCACCCATAAAAGCTAGGGGAGTGAATACTACAAGGTTTGTACCTGAAGATGCGAATACAGAAAGAAGAACTTCTTTCGTACCATCTACTGATGCGCTGACAGAATCTTTACCCAATAGAAGGTGTTTGTTTACGTTTTCAATAATGATCAAAGCGTTGGCAATGAGTGTCCCTAAACATGTACCAAAAGCAAGAAGAGTCATCATGTTGATAGTGAAGTTTGACATGTCCATTAAGAAAAATGTCGAAATAATGGAAGTCGGGATAACCACGGCCGCGATAATCGCGCCTCTCCAATCACCAAGAAAAGTAAGGAGAATGAGTACTGTTAGGATAACCCCAAGACCAATACTTTTAAGTGTATTAATCGTATCATCTAAAGTTACCTGAGTCGTATCTAGCGCTAGCTCTAGAGTCATACCTTCTGGGAGAGATGCTCTAATATCTTCAAGAGATTTTTTTAGCGTTTTTACGATCTTAACAGCATCACCATCAGAAAGTTTTTTAACATCCAGACCAACGACCTCTTCTCCATTGTAAAGGGCCATCTTTTCAACTCTTTTATAGCTGTCTGTAACTGTTGCAATTTCTTTCAATTTTAGAATTTTACCTTCACGAGATACAATTTCCAGATTGCCGATGTCATTAACATCAGCAAATTCACCTACAAATCGAACGTTAATTTTTGAATCACTTCTGTCAATTGAACCACCTGGAACGTTTAGGTTTTTTCTTGCAATTGAAGAGATTACATCTTGAATTGAAAGATAGTTTTGAATGAGAAGGTTGTTGTCTAGTTCAACATTAATTTGTCTCTCACGGCCACCAAATACGTCAACAGAGGCAACACCATCAATTGAGCTTAGTCTCGACTTTAATGTTTTGTCTGCATATTCATAAAGT
>NZ_AUNE01000027.1 GCF_000447755.1 Bacteriovorax sp. BSW11_IV
GAGTCCCTCTAGCATAACGAGTAGACGTGTCGTTGGAATATCGAGATTTGTTTGTTCTTTTTGCAGGACTTCACTGTCGTATCGAAGTCCAGCACCAAGCTCAAATTGAGATGTGTAGTTTTTAGAATAGATGGCCTCAAAATGAACACCACTTCTTTTTCCAATTTCTTCATCTACTAAACTCGTAGACTCTTTGAAACCTTGAACGAAGTTTGCTTTGATTGTTAAGTGCTTCTTGCCAATTACACGAGCATAGCGCTCTTCAATTTGTCTGTATTTTTCTTGAATTTGAAGTATGGGAAGTTCTGTCCAAATTCTTTCGACTGACTTACTTAGAGTGACAACTTGATTATCTGAAAAAGGAATAAGTGAATCCTTTTCTACAACAATCCACTGAGAGAAGTCGCGATTAACAGTTATGGCCCTTGCAAGAATTGAAATATTCTTTGTAGAAAACATTGAAATTTGACCAGGCAAAATTCCATCTTCTTTTCCAAGCCTGATGACAAAAGTTTTCTTGGTACTAGAGATCGCTTTGATGATGACCATATTGTTGTTGGTCTCATAATCTTTTTCAATTAATTCCTGGGCCATAGAATTGATACCCAGACCTATGCATAAAAAATAGAGGTAAAGCTTTTTTGTCATATTTCTATTTTAGAAGATATTTGCAGCAAAAGGTATCGCGGGGCAGTTTTGGCAAAAACTGCAGTCATAGTGTCTATAAGCAATTATTGTGGTCAACTTTTTAAATAAGACGATTATTCAACAACCCCCATTTTTGACCTAAGTGGCCTTAATCATAGGTCTTTTGGGAGTCTTTTCCCAACGTCTCGAAAATTCTGAGAAAATAAACGAGTAACCGAGTCTAAAGCTCCGAAATACAAAGGGATTTAATCTAAAGCCCCAGAAGATTTGTACGATAAGTCTTAGGGAAAGAGACTGAGGAATTATGATTAAAAATTTGTTGTTTTTAGGACTTACGGCCATAGCGCTTATTTCATGTACACCACAAGGCGGTGGACAGAAGAGTGCGTCTTGTGGTTTTGGAGAGTCGTACGACAAAATTTCTCAAAAATGTGTCAACGTTCGTGAGGCACCTGCAACCACTTTAAAAACTTTTGAACTCAATGAAGATGCAGCTCCATCCTATGTCACACTAACATACGATGATGCCAACGGTGATCAAGCGTCTTCTTGTAAAGTCACTGAGAATTTCTCTCAAATTGAAGCTGTTGCTCCAGTTGTTTACACAGACCTTGCTCTTCAAATGGCCAATATCGTAGCAGAAGCAGATTTTGTAAGAGGTAAAGTTGAAACTCTTATCGCTCCAGGAACGGGAAGTGTGAATGTACTTTATGCTAACGTTCTTAGCAGCTATGCTCTTGCAAAAGAATCAACGTCAAATAGTTCTCTCTATGCTTATATCGATAGTATTCGTTCTTTAAGTACACAAATTGCTAATGTTGCGCTTTCTAATACTCCAACTTATAGCTTTGGTTTAGCATTTCAAACATCTTTGACAAGCTTTGCAAAAGTCGTCGTTAACGTTGGAAATCGTTGTGAGTGTATTGGTGGTGTGTGTAAAGTTGCAATATGGCCTCGTACAGAGGTGAGTGGATCATTTGGATTAACTTATACTATCACTGATCCTATCGATGGTGAGAGTAACCCAACACAAATGATCGTTGAAGTTATTCCTGTTAATGATGCTCCTGTGGCAAAAAATGGCAATGTATCTTCTATTTCAGAAAGTACAAATTCATCGGCCACGACCAATACTTTTGTTCTGACAAATGTGTTTTCAGATGTTGATAGTTCAATTGTTTCTCTAGATATTTCATCTCCATCTACAGGATCATTTTCAAATTGTATGATTCTGGCCGGAGCACATTTAACTTGTGATTACACTTCTCCTGATGGCTCTTCAAATAGTGTTGGAGCGGCCGCTACGAATTCTCTTGGTAACGTCATTTTTACGGCCAAAGCATTTGGAACAAGTGGTAATTCAATTGTTGTTAACTATGTTGAGCATCTCTATCCTGATTTTGATAACGATATTAAAGTTAAGGTGAGTGGCAATACAATCAACATCAATTTTTGGTCGTCACTGGCCACGGCCGATGAAATTGTTTCGAAAGTAAATAGTACTCCTGAAGCTGCAGCTCTTGTTAGTGCACAAGCAGTTGGGGGAGCTGGTGCTTTTTTACAAACGACAGGGCAAACTGTTACTCTTACTGGTGGAGTTGCTCCATTAGTAACTTTCTCATATAGAGTTCTCGATTCAAGTGGCCTTTATTCAAATATTGCAACTGGAACAATTGATGTCACTCCTCATGACGATGCTCCGGTTCTTGATCTTGCCAATATTACTTATTCTCCAAGTCCGGTGACTTTAACAAGCTTTATTATGACAGTTCCATTTTCTGATGAAGAAGGTGATGACGTTAATACCACTTGTTCGTTTCCTGTAAATACATCATTCTTTGTCGAATCGGCATGTGCTTGTAGCAATGTCACAAATACATGTACTGCAACACTTAAGCCTAAAGGTGGTGTTGTTGGTATTACTCCAATCACAATGCAAATTGCCCAAAATAGTGTGCCGGCCAATACTGATACTCAAATTATTTCAATCAATGTTGGTCAACCTAGTGGCGAAGCTCCTTATCCTGTAAATCATGCAGCGCTAGGAACAGAAGGAGCAACAGCTCAAGTTGCCATTAGTGAATATGTCGCGATAAGCACAGATGCTTTTATTGATGATGTTGTAAATGCATCTTACTCATTCGCGGTCTCTGATCCGGCCAATGGAACGTTGACAGGTTGTGCTCTTATTACAGATGGAACGACGAAAAGACTAGATTGTACTTATGTACCTGATAATGGAAACGTTTCAGGTGTCAGTACTCAAGCTGTTTCAAATTTTCAATTAGGAACGGGAATTAGTTGTATTGCACTAACTGCCAATACTGGTGGTGTGTGGGCCAACAATATTAGTGTTACAACTGCTTCGCAACTTGGCATGAGTGCAGGAGATGAGTTTGCAGTTGTTAGTGGATTTGCAATTACGGTTTATGTTGAAGCAGGTGTTTCAACATGTACTCAAGTTGCTCAGGCCATTAATAACTCGGCCAAAGCTAGCTCATTTGTCACAGCATCTCCAGTGGCGCCAGCTCAAACTGTAGGCGCTGCCGCTGCAGAATTAATGACAGCAAATGTGACTACAGCAGCTGTTGATGGTGCTGACTTTTTTACCTATACCATTAGTGATGGCACAAATACTTCGCATCAGGCCTATGTTACGATCAACGTAACACCAACTAATGATGCTCCTTTATTTTGTCAGTACTCTAGCTTTACTGATGCTCCTGAGTGTAACAATCTTCTTGGTTGTATTGGATCAGGAACACCTAGTGGGTCAATTAAACCAAATACAATTGGTATTCGTTATTATGACCAAGACACGGCGACTTGCTACGTCTCTAACGGTACTAGTGCCAATACAAATTGGGAAGTCGCAACAGATGATGGACTTGATACTCTAACAGTAACTCAAAGAGAGAAAGTTATTATTAAGCGTATTCGCATTGATGAAGGTGGCGGGAATATTGGTGGTAATGAAAACACTGAAACTTTGGTTGTAAAAAGTTTAACAAGTTCAAATACTAATCTCATTCCAGCTGATGCTTTCTCTGTTGGAGTCTTCAAGGGAAGTAATCGCGTAAAAGTATCAGGGGCCTATGCCAATGATGTTGTGGAAACAACACCGGCCAATAGCTCTGATGATGAAGATATTCGTATCGAAGTTATCCCTGTTTCTTCACTTGTTGGAGAAAGTGACATTGTTTTAACTTTTAGCGATGGTACAAACGATCTCGATGTTTCTTTTAAAGTTGTCGTTAATAATATTTCTGCCACTCATGGAAATTGGGAAAATATTAAGGCCATTGGGGCGACACAAAACCGCATTGATGAGATCACAGGACAAGATTATGCTTGTTCTTATTCCCAAACTTCTTGTAGTGGATCTACTTGTACAGGATCTTTTGATCCAAGTGCTTCCGCTACTCAAGTTACTCCTGATGCTTTGAATGCACTCTTTTATAGAACCGATACTAAAGAATGTTACAAAAGTACGGGCACTACCGCAGGGGACTGGGAGAAAATTGAAACTCACTGTCAAGTTTCTCCATCGGCCTATGCTACAGGTTGTACAGGAGCATCATGTATTGGTTCAGGTTCACCAAGTGGTGTTGTGACACCAAAGGCCGTGGATGTTGTTTATCTTGATGAAGATACGAATACTTGTTACCAATCAACCGGAACAACAAATACTTCTTGGAAATCATATACGGCAACAGCTTCTGTTTTTCTAGACTTTGGGGCCTTCTCTGTTAGTGGGGGATCTCTTGTTGGTTATAATGTTTATAGACGACCTGTTTTTGAAGAGTTTGATTATGAAGTTCCTTTGAACAAAACAACAATTGCAGCTTCTCAAACTTACTATACTGATAATCTTTCAAACTCTACCACAGCTCCAACTTCAGGAACATTGTACTTCTATGAAGTTCGTCCTGTGGTTCAAGAGACTGGTACAAGTAATAAATTTAATGCCAGCACAACTGAGGCCTTTACGACTTTAAGAGTTGTTGTTCCTCATGAAAATCAAACACTCGTCCACCGTTGGATTGTAAATAAAACGATGTGTGAAAAAATGCAAAAGAGCACTGATTCATCAAACAACTATAGATGTTTGTATGAAGGTCTTGGTAGTACGGCCAATGCTCCTGGTTCAAATTATTATGATTTTGGCCGCGATCTATTAGTTGATCGATTTGAGGCCGGTTGTCCTTATACAAAATCACCTGCATGTATTTTTACACCAGATGGAACGTGTCTTGGAATCAGCGACCCGTCTAATGGTGTGGACTCTGCCACAAGTGTAGGCGACATTTACTACGCGAGAAGCTCAGGTAAGTGTTGGCACTACGATGGCGCCGCCTCATGGTCAATATTTGATGGAACGCAAACGGCCAGTGATTATAATCACGCTGAACTTCCACCACTTGTGAATATATCACAAACAGGTGCGGATTCATTTTGTCGTGCTCAAACGGTTTCTAATATCGTTGGGGTTTGTAATTACTCGACAAAATCTTGTGTAAATCCTGCTGAGCCAACGAAGAGAATTGATTGTCGTGGTGCTGGTGCACCAGCGATTAATCCCATCGCCGGATCACCGTTTTACTATGATGAAACAAATAAGGCCTGTTACCAATATTCTGGTTCATGGAATATTGTCGCTGGAAATATGATTGGTCAATCAGCGGGTCTGTTACCATCAAGAAAAGATCAGACGGCCTATTCTGAATGGTATATCAATCCAATATCTGCAGAGTCAGGAACTTCTGAAATGACTGATGCTGCTGTAACGAATCTAGAGACAGGTCTTGCACTTAATGTTCAGGCCAAGTGTAATACAACTTCGGCAAATGGGCTTGAAAGTGATTATACAGATTCTGATTCACCAAATAGTAATGCTCGCTATACATTACCTGCTATTGCTAGTTCATCAATTCGTTCAGTTATGACAGGTGCTACGCAAACAAATTCATGTCTTTCAAAATACGCGGTACAAGATCACGTTGGAAACGTAAGTGAGTGGACTTCTGATCGTTTTGTCTGTCCAAATGGGGCCTTTACATGTCAGGCCATTAATGACGTTGACAATGATATACTGGAGTTAAACTCGACAACAGATAATTTCCGCTATGCTGATGGTAGTGATCTTTTCACAGTTTATAATTTTGATGGAAGCTCTGGACCTTGTGATGATACAGGAGCAGGTTGCGGTGCTGATCTATCATCATGGTTATATAAAACAAAACTTTTTGGGGCCTCATACTTTGTGACTCCAATGGGTGTGCCATTAGATGTAAGCTACAACACAACTTTCAGTGGGAGCCCAACAACGGCCTATACTTCACTGATTGGTCCTTCGACAGGAATAACGCAAACTCAGCTTCATGAAGATCTAATTGATGTGAATATGGCCGAAATTAGCAGAGTCACTAATACAAGTAATTGTGGTGGTGTCGTTGGTGGTGGATCATATACGTCAGGTAATGGGGCCGGAACATACTACTTCAAGCTCTATCCATGTGAAGATGATACTGTTACAGCGGGCATCAGTGAAGAAATCGGCTTTCGCTGTGTGGCACCGGCCGGTGGTTACCTCGAATAACGTCTTGACCAAGATTTAATATTTCAAATGATCTTTCCTATGCTAGACTTACTTTGCAAATGCCAAGGAGTCAAAAGCATGGGAATTTTCTTTAATCGCACTCAATCACAAAACGACGAAGGAAAAACTAACGCTGAAGGTGGTAAGGGAAAGGTCATTGCTTTCTTAAACCAAAAAGGTGGCGTCGGAAAAACCACTGTGGCCTTCAATACGGCCTTTGCTCTTAGAGCGCAGGGAAAGCGCGTTCTTTGCCTCGACCTTGATCCTCAAGCTAATCTTACCTATCTCTTTGGCATCGAAGATGTTGAAGGCTACTCACTATATAATCTTCTTTTAAACTCTATTCGCGAGCTTAAAGGTCTGCATACTTCATGTCTGGTAAGTGATCTTCTTGTGCAAAAAGATGGTGTTGATCTTATCCCATCTTCTGGGGATCTTTCTGGATTTGAGTTAACTGTTGCAGGGATCTCTGTACCCCGCCAATTAATTCTTAAAAAGTTTATTGAAAAAAATGGTCTGACACACCTATACGATTACATTGTTATCGATTGTCCTCCAACTCTAGGGCTTTTAGTGATCAATTCTCTTTGTGCCAGTGACGGTGTTATCGTTCCTTTTAGACCGGACGATTTTTCTCGCAAGGGGCTTAACGCATTTTATGAAGTTTTAGAAAATATCGACGATATGGGTGTAGTAAAAGTTCCAGAAATTCTTCTTCACGTTCCCAACCTTGTGGATGCCAGAAGAAAACAAGAACAGGACGACCTAGTCAATATTGTTAATCAGCTTGGCAGTGATTCGAAAGTTATGGAGCCCATTCACAATAAATCACAACTTGTGAAGGCCTTAGGTCAAAGAAAGTCGGTATACGACTATTCTTCAAAAGAGTATGCTCCTTTGCAGGAGAGTTTCACTAAAATAGCCAATGTCATCGAGGAGTGGGCGCAATGAAAAATCCTTTATACGTTGTTACCAATAATGGAAAAGATGTAGAAGAAGTTGGAAATATCTTCGAGGCCATCGTAAAAAAATTAGGACTTGAGCCTGTCATCGCTCTTTTTCAAACTCTTATTGACGAACTTCTAAAAAATATCAACTCATACGCCATGTTGTTGGCCGTTCAAGAATTTATCGACAAGCTTCTTGAGAGTATGAAAGAAGTTGTAAGTAAGGCGCCATTTTTGGCGCGCTTTGTTTAAGACCCGAACTAAAGCTTGTTACATACTTCATGAAATTTTTCGAGTATCCACTTTTTGGCGGGATCGTGTTCAAATGAATTGTACCAGTACAATCTGTTTTTTAGTGCTGGAGTTTTAAATGGAATTTTGTGAATATCAATTTTTGCATGATTTCTAAATTTGAGGGCCGTTTTTAGTGATATGCCTGCAAGTAGATTAGTGCTTTCAACCAAAAATGGAACAGTCATAAAATTGGGCACAGACATTTTCACAGATCTTTTTAATTTATTCATGCTTAGAATTTTGTCAAATTCACCCATCAAATTTCCTTCGAAGGATGTGATGATATGATCTTCTTTCAGATAGTTTTGTAGAGTTAAATTCTTTTTTATTGCAGGGTGATTTCTCCTAGAAATTACACAATAACTATCATCAAAAAGATGTTCAGAAAAAAGTCCTAAAGTATCATCTGTATAACCACTTGTGGCCAAAACAATGTCAAAATGACCAGAGCGAAGTTGTTTTGAAAATTCTGATTGCGAATAATGAACAGGAATTATTTTGATATGTGGTGCCTCTTTTTCAATAATCTTTAATATCTCGGGAAAAATTGAATAAATAAACACATCAACAATTCCTAAACGAAATGTTCTTTTATAGGCCTTTATATCAAATTCATTTTTTTCTAATAATCCTGCTTTAATTAACTCTATAGCACTTGCAAGATTTTTACTTATTTCATGTGCCTTCGTTGTTGGTTGAACTCCTTTTGAAAGTCGTGTGAATAACTCATCACCCGTTATTTCTCTTAACCTTTTTAGGGCCGCACTTACTGAGGGTTGGGTTAGACCTATTTCTTTCGCTGCCAAAGATACATTACAAGTTCTATAGACTGCATCAAAAACTATGATTAGATTCAAATCAATACCGCTGATATTCATACTGTTTATATACTCCTATATTATATATTGATTATATTTATATCACTTTGAGTGTTATTTTGTATACATCATAGAGGAGGTCACATGAAAGTGATGAAATTTTTTAATTATGGTTTGAATTCAGATTCTCAGCAGATGTTTGAAGAAATCCCGCGTCCACAAAAGGGAGAGGTCGTTGTAAAAAATTACTCCAGTTCAATTAACCCTTTGGATTGGAAAATAAAAGATGGTCATTTAAGAGAAATTTTACCATTACAATTGCCCTTTGCACTAGGCTGGGATTTTGCTGGTACTGTTACTGAAGTTGGTGAGGATGTCACAGATTTCAAAGTTGGAGACCGCGTTTTTGGCATGATAGATATCAATCCAAACAGTAAGGGCACTTATGGTGAATATGTAATTGTTTCGAGTTCTGGCATTGCTCACGCTCCGAAGAAGGCAGCGTTAAATGAACTTGGCGCCTATCCACTTGCCGCCTTAACGGCATGGCAGTCTTTAACGACGAATGGGCAATTAAAATCTGGGGATCATGTTCTTATTCATGCAGGGGCCGGTGGTGTAGGACATTTTGCTGTTCAAATTGCAAAATCCTTAGGGGCCCACGTCGTAGCGACTGGCAGTTCTAATAATGTCGATCTCATTAAGTCTTTTGGAGCTGATAAAGTGATTGATTATAAGAATTCTAATTTTGAAGATCAAGGTGAGATCTTTGATATGGTCCTTGATCCCGTTGGGGATGAGAACTCTCATCGTTCATTAAAAGTTTTAAAAGAAGGAGGGAGATTAGTTACTTTGTTAGGAGTTAGTGAGAAATTAAAGCAAGAGGCACAAGAGAAGAATATTTCCACCTTTCATACATTTGTTAGTCCTATCTCTAAGGATTTAGAGATGATTGCAAATTTAATTGATAGCGATCAACTTAACGCTTATGTGAGCGATACATTTTCTCTTGATGAAATCGATGAAGCACTCAAGAAAAATAGCGAAGGTCGCACGACTGGGAAAATTATAGTTAATATTTTTAACGACTAATAAAATTATTAAAAATATGATCCTGTCGGAATCCCCACCGACAGGCCCCACGTTTGAACTTTTTCTTGTTCACGGCCCCAATGGATATAGTTGATTTCGACAAAATATTTCTTACCAAAACGAAGCCATAAATTATCGTAAGTCTCTGAACTTTGAGTGGAAAGGAACATGCCGTAAGTGAGATTGTAATTTTTAAGTCCAAAAGGATGGAAATAACTTAATTCAAAACCTTGTGGGTAGATAATTTTATTGTGAGTGGGCTCATTGCTATCAAAACGGTAGCCGAGAACTTGGGCCCCAAGAAGAGTTGTGAGTTTAACTCTGTTGTCAAATGCATTGGCCAAGTCATAGGCAAAATATAATCCAAGATTATTGAAAATTGTTTCGTTATAGACGAGGGCATTAAATGCTCTAAGACTTGTATTTTCTGTGAGATCAAATCTTGAATAGATCATAAAACTAGGGGCAATTTCTTTGTCTTTGATGCGACCAAGACTACTTGTCTTAAGGGAATAAGGACCTAGACCCACGGCCGTGTGTAAACGGCGAAGGCGATCGGGGATTGTGGCCGTGACCCTAACTTTTGAAATCTCTCCAAATTGATTTTTTATATCAAACTCAATAGGGTCATTTGAAGTAAAATAAAGTGAGAAAGTCCCTTCGTGGTCACTTGAAAGTTTGATATTTGTGCCTGCCATACTTACTCGCAAGCGAGGTTTTTCTCTTCCAATTTTTCCCGTTTTTTCCATCATACAACCAACGGAGATAAATTCATTTTCAAGTCCTGTGACTTGGACATTGTACTTCGTGCATGAGTTGTCGATGAGGTGTGATTCACTTTTTTTTAGCTTTGTGTTGGTGACAAGCTTTAGAACTTCAAGCAGTTTTTTATCTTCATAAACTTGAATTTCTTTGGGACTTAAAAGATTAATTTTTAATTCACTCTCAAAGTGATTATTGTTCGTCTTTTGCGGAATGATTTTTTCATTGCCATAGATATAGGTTATAGACTTTTGCGATTGAGTCATAATTTTTAAACGTACAACAGGCGTAAGCATGTTGTTGTCATCTTTTGGCCATTCTAAGGAATCTTTTAAAATTCCGGCACGCACATTATTAGTTCCCACTGTTTTTAACAAACGAAAACTCGCAAGATCGATGGGAATGGTTGATTTCCCAATTTGTAGAGGGCCGATATTTATAAGACCTTTGTCAGATGTCGCAAGAGTCGAGACTATATTGAACAATATAAAGATGATGACAGTAACGTATTTCATTTTATGATTTTAATTTTTCTTAAAATCATAAGATAGTGGGAAAAAAAGAAGGGCCACTTTGGGCCCTTCTATATAGGACAAATTAGTTGATCAAAATTTTATCGTCGACTTTTTTTAAAGTAATCCACTGACGGAAGCTTCCATAGCGGATAATTTGGTTTCTTGTTCTATCGTCAACTTGAGTTTGAATCTTTCTATTAATCATAAAATCAAATGAAACGCGTACGCTCTGTCCTTGATCGAGCTTATTCATTTCTTCTTCATTTAATAAATCAGAAATTTCAATGCGAACACTTTTGACAACTAGGTCATCTGAAACACTATCTTTATGTAAAGGCTTGTAAACGCCATCTCTATAGATGATTGCCGTTAGTGTGCTCGTTTTGATGGCCACTTCTTTTTGTTCCTTGCTAAAAAAATTGGCAAACGAATAAGCGTCATAGGGATTCACTTTTGAAAATGAGAATCCTTTTTCGCTCTCATGACACTGGAAAAAATTAATATTTGCTGAAAACTCTAAAGTCTCATCATTGATAATAATCTTTCTTTCAGTCAAATTATAGGCCTGTAATCTATGTCTAAAAGAATCTGCTTTAGACTTACAGTTGGCCAATGTTCCATCGGCCACTTTTAGCCATTGGTCTGATTCGATTGAATTGGTGGCCATGGCCATATTCGCGCTAAATAGAATTGAGAAGAAGAACATCTTTTTGATCATTTTCATTTTTTCCCCTTAGTGTAGATTCTTTTTGTTGTGTTGCCCTGAAATAACATACTTTAGGGTGGCCATGTGTAAGGAATTGCATACTTTGTAATATATTCTTCTTCATTTTTTTTTCCCAAGTATTGGGGGCATAATGGGCATTGTGCTAGACAAATGGGGCGCAAAAATATAAACATTCCAAAAACTTATGTGCTGGACTGAGAATATGATGCAAAATGTAAATCCCGAGGATTTGCACTTATCCAATTACGATTTTGACCTTCCAAAAAACCTTATCGCCGATAGGCCGGTTGTTGGGCGCCATCATTCTAAGCTTCTTATCTACAATGCCAAAACAAACGAAATCATTCATACGAATTTTTTAGAAATCGACAAATACCTTCCTTCTGATTCTTTGCTTGTGGCAAATCAATCAAAAGTTTTTCCATGCCGACTACTTGGCCAAAAAACTTCTGGTGGGAAGGCCGAGATTTTTATTCTCTCTGTTGTAAGCTCGAATAATTCTTACAAGGCGCTTATTAAGTGTCGCGGTAAGAAGAATGTAGGGGATCAGTTTATTTTACCTCATGACGTCAAGGCCACGATCACAAGTGTCCAAGACGGTGTTTTTTGGCTTTCATTTTCAGTAGTAGATTTTACTGGTTATCTCGAGCAAGTAGGTAAGATTCCCATTCCACCTTATATTCGCTCCGGTGAATCTGATGAAAAAGATAAGAGTGACTATCAAACAGTATTTGCTAAAAACGTTGGCAGTGTGGCCGCTCCTACGGCCGGTCTTCATTTCACAGATGAAGTCTTTGCCAATCTTGCTAAAAAGAATATTGAGCGTGCCTTTGTTACTCTTCATGTTGGTCTAGGAACGTTTGCGCCTGTGAAAACAGATAATCTTTCTGATCATGTGATGCATACTGAAGAATACTTCATTGATGCGGCCAATTTGGATAAACTTAATAGTAAAAAGAAAATTATCGCCGTAGGGACAACTTCACTTCGCGTTTTGGAATCTTCATTTCATGAAGGGCGATTTGATGTTGAGGCCGAAAAAAGATATCACACCAATATTTTTCTTCACCCTGGAAAAACAGTTCATAGTATAGATGCGCTCATTACGAATTTTCACCTGCCGAAATCAACTCTTCTCATGCTTGTAAGTAGTTTAATTGGCCGTGAGAAAACACTCGAGCTTTATAAAGAGGCCATTACTAGAGAATACAGATTCTTCTCATACGGTGATGCCATGTTAATTTTAAGGTAGTAGCTAAATGACAATGTATAAAGAAGTTGCAAAGAGTGGTAAGGCCCGCGCTGGAGTTATCACAACTGCTCACGGAGAAATTGAAACACCTATTTTTATGCCTGTTGGAACACGTGCTTCTGTAAAATGCATGTGGCAACATGAGCTAGAAGAAGTTGGTGCTCAAATTATTCTTGGAAATACTTATCACCTATATCTAAAACCTGGTCATGAACTTGTTGAAAAAGTTGGTGGCGGACTTCATGGTTTTATGAATTGGAAAAAACCAATCCTGACTGATAGTGGTGGCTACCAAGTCTTCTCACTCTCAGATATTAATAAGCTCACTGAAGAGGGTGTAACGTTCCAATCACATATTGATGGTTCTTATCATTTGATTACTCCTGAGAAATCAATGGAAATTCAAAAGGCCCTCGGCTCTGATATTGTCATGGCCTTTGATGAGTGTCCTGCGCTGCCGGCCTCAAAAGAGCGCCTGCGTGAAAGTATGGAGCTAACACTTCGTTGGGCCAAGCGTTGTAAAGACGTAGAGCTTAAACCGCATCAGCACCTTTTTGGAATTATTCAAGGAGGCCTTCATAAAGATCTTCGTACAGAGTGTATGGAAAGACTAAAAGAGATCGATTTTCCAGGTTATGCTCTTGGCGGACTTTCAGTTGGTGAAAAAAATGATGAAATGGTGGAGTTTCTCAATGACTTCGTTCATACCATGCCAGATGATAAGCCACGCTATTTGATGGGTGTCGGTAAGCCGCTTGATGTTCTTAATGGTATTCGCGCAGGTCTTGATATGTTTGACTGCGTTTTGCCAACTCGAAACGCAAGAAATGGACAGTTTCTCACAAGTCATGGCCCGCTTAGTATTAAGAAAGAAAAATTTAAAGAAGATACTTTGCCACCTGATCCAGATTGTTCATGTAAAGTGTGTCAAAACTACTCAAGAAGTTATATCCGCCATTTGTTTAATGTGGGTGAATATCTTGCAGGGCAGCTAATTAGCTTTCACAACTTACATTTCTATTTAACTATGGTAAAAGAGGCGAGACAGGCCATCATTGATGACCGATTTGAAGAATATTACGCAGAATTTAAAACAAAATACACATCCGAAAAATGGAAATAAGGAGATTTTTATGAAATTTTTACTATTACTAGCTCAAAGCGCAAGTGCACAAGAAGCAGCTGCCGCAGCTCCTGCACCAGCTGGTGGCATCACTCAATTTGCCCCACTTATTATTATTTTTGTAATGTTTTACTTTTTAATTCTTCGTCCACAAAAGAAAAAAATGGAAGAGGAAAAAGACACTCTATCTAAACTTTCAAAAGGTGATGAAGTTTTCACGAAGTCAGGTATTCTTGGAAAAATTCACGGTATCACAGAGAAAGTTGTGACACTAGAAGTTGAAGATGGTGTTAAAATCAAAGTTCTTAAAGGACAAATTGGCGGATTAGCTAAATCTATTTTCGAAGAAGCTAAGAAGTAATTCTAAGCGCGCTGGAGGCCTTATGTTTGGCATTGGAATGTCTGAACTGTTAATCATATTTGTTTTTGCTCTTATCTTTATTGGACCTAAGAAATTGCCTGAACTGGCAAAAAATTTAGGAAAAGGATTGAGAGAGTTTCAAAAAGCTAAAGATGATCTGATGAATCATGTCAATGATGCAGCCAGACACGAAGAGAAGGTTGAGCATGTTGCTCAGGATAAGCCAGCGCCCGAAGCGCCAAGTCAAAACAAATCAGATGAAGACAATAAGGGCCACTCATAAGAGTGGCCTTTTTTTTCAGCATACCTTTTCTTGCATAATTGTGTACTTCCGAACTATACTTTTTAATGGTTTAGCTAAAGCTTAAAAGAATAAGGACGTTCGTTCGACGAACTTAAGGGAGTATGTAGATGAAAAGAAGCTGGTGGTATCGCTTTATCATTCTTATAGCGATTACTGTAGTCTCCATTGTGGTTGTAATCCCCACTGTCATGGACTTCAACAAAGAAAGTAACTATCCTGTTAAATCAAGAATCAATCTTGGACTAGACCTTCAAGGTGGTCTGTACATGATTCTTGGTATCGACTTTAAAAAAGTTTATAAGGATGAAGTTAAAAGTTACGCTCGTAAAATTGAATTCGCCATGAAAGATGAATCAGGGGCAGAAGTTCACGGAGCGGAAATTGACGAAACTGATCCTCTAGATCCAAAGATGAACATTGTTGTTGCTGATGTGGCCAATGTTGAAAAGACAAAAGATAAGATCCACGAATTCTTCAACGGTCTTCTTCGTATCACTAAAGAAAACGGAAATAACCTTCAGATCGCCCTTACTAATAATGTAAAAAGAGATATTGAAGAACAATCTGTGACTAAGTCTATTGAAGTTATCAGAAACAGAATTGATGAGTTCGGTGTAACTGAACCAGAAATCGTTTCTCAAGGTAACGACAGAATCGTTGTTCAACTTCCAGGTGTTAAGGATATTGATAGAGCAAAAGAGCTTATTGGTAGAACAGCTAAGCTTGAGTTCAAACTTGTTAACGACACTGTTCCAATGGCAACAATTCAGTCATGGTTACAAAAAGCAGAAGCTAGCGGTATTAAATTCTCTAAAGAGGAGCGCTTCTCTGATTATATTAGAAAAGTAAATGAGTTCTTAAAGAATGACCTTCCAAAAGACTACCAACTTGCTTTTGAAAAATCTGTATCTAAAGCAACTAATGAAGTGGAGCTTAAAATCCCATACCTCGTTGACGTTAACCCAAGAATTTCTGGGGAAGACCTTGCTGATGCTCGCGTACTTATTGATCAACAAAAAAATCAACCTTACGTTTCTCTAGAATTTAAGAAACAAGGTGCTGATGCTTTTGAACAAGTAACTGGTGACAATATTGGTAGAAGAATGGCGATTATTCTAGATGGTAACGTTTATTCTGCACCAAATATCCAATCAAGAATTGCTGGTGGTAGAGCACAAATTACACTTGGTCAGGGTGATTTCAACAGAACAATGAAAGAAGCTCGTGACCTTGCACTAGTGCTTAGAGCGGGTGCTCTTCCTGTTCAACTTGACTTTCTTGAGCAAAGAACTGTTGGTCCATCACTTGGTCACGATTCTATTGCGAAAGCTGAAGTGGCCTCACTTATTGGATGTGTGATTGTTTTCCTTTTCATCCTTGTTTACTACAAGCTCTCTGGAGTTGTGGCGGTAGTTTCTCTTACACTAAACGTTCTTCTAGTTCTTGCTGCTCTAGTTGGACTTGAGGCCACTCTTACTTTACCAGGGATTGCTGGTATCGCTCTTACTGTTGGTATGGCCGTCGATGCCAATATCATTATCTATGAGCGTATTCGAGAAGAAATTAGAAAAGGTATTTCTAACTATAAAGCTGTTGAAAAAGGTTTTGAGTCTGCATTTTGGACAATTATCGATGCCAACATCACAACAGCACTTGCAGGTCTATGTCTTCTTAACTTTGGTACAGGTCCAATTAGAGGTTTCGCAGTAACACTTCTGATTGGTATCGTTGCTACAGTTTATACATCATACTTTGCAGGGAAACTTTTCTTCGAACTTTATATGGATAAAGTTGAAGGCCAAGATCTTAGTATCTAATCTTTTTGGAGTTTAAAATGTTAGAAGTAATTAGCAGTAATTCAAATATTAATTTCACAGGCAAGTTTAAACTTGCCTCAATCCTATCAATCGTTCTTGTGCTTGGTTCACTTTTCTTTTCTTACTCGAAGCTAAAATTCGGTGTAGATTTCAGAGGTGGAGCTGAGGTTCAAGTTAAATTTGCAGATAATGTAAAACTAGATGACCTAAGAGGGAATCTTGTTAAAAGTGGATTCAAAGGTCTATCAGCTCAAACTATTGGTGAGCAAGCAGATAATGAATTCCTTTTAAAAGTAGCAGGGGATGATGAAAATCTAAATACGATCACTCAGTCTCTTACAGATACACTTAATAAGAACTATGCTTCTCAAGGTGTAGAGATTAGAAAAGTTGATATCGTTGGTCCTAAAGCGGGTGCGCAACTTAGAATTTCTGGTTTCCAGGCAATGTTATGGGCCCTTATTGCGATTATGATTTATATCGCTCTAAGATTTGATTTCAAATATTCTCCTGGTGCAATCGTTGCTCTATTTCACGATGTTTCGATTATTCTGGGTGTTTTTGCCTTAACTGGAACTGAGTTTACACTTCAAACTGTTGCGGCCATTCTTGCGGTAATTGGTTACTCGGTAAACGATACTGTAATTGTTTATGACCGTGTACGTGAACACGAAGGTCAGTTTGTTGGAAGATCATTAGCTGAGCATATCAATAATGCTGTTAATGAAACTCTACCAAGAACAATCCTAACTTCTGGTACAACTCTTTTTGTATGTATCACTATGTTAATGTTTGGTGGTCTCGCTATTAGAGACTTCTTCTTGGCGATGACAATTGGTATCGTTGTAGGTACTTATTCATCAATCTTTATTGCATCACCAATTACACTTATGTGTGAGAAGTTCCAAAAAAATAAAGAACCAGCGAATGAAACTGTTAAAGCTTAGTTTGATAATAGGCCTCCTTACGGGGGCCTTTTTTAGTTTTGGCTCTGACTTAGAAGATGATTTGGATAATATCGAATCCCAAATGGAGAGTGTTGTTCAAAAGGCCCAGACCCAGTATGGTCAGGATGAGAATAAAGAGTCGGCCCGCCCCACACAAAGTTTAAAAGAAACTGTGCGAATGGCCCTTGGTCCATTTCGTAAAATGAGTGATGAAGAGCTTCATCGTCATGTAGAAGATTCTTTAAAACGTAGTGGAACAGGTGCACTAATAAAAAAATATCCACAAACAATTGATGTCGTTTCTGAACTATTAAAAGATCCTGAGGCCCTTCCATCGTTAAGCGGTGTTGTGGAAAGACGTGATCGTTTATGGTTTTTTGTGGGGATTAATATTGGGATTATTTTCTTTGGGATTGCTCTAAGAAAGTTAACATCTAAAGACGGTGACGGACTCGTTGCTAGAGCAAGAAAAGGATTGATACGCTTTTTCTTTCTAAACGTTCTTAGAATTGCTACATTCGTTTATTTCTTCTACGATGAACTAATGCCAGCATGGTATATCGTTAAAGATACACTAAAGCTCTAAATCTTATTCAATAGAATCAACGGCCGGAACACAAGCGACACGTTTGTCAGAAGGCCTAATCCCTACAGGGATTCCTGAATTACCAACCTCATTTTGTAAATCATCGGCCGCACGTACAGTGTAGCGTTTTTGATAACCTTTTTGTGTAAAAGGGTCTAAGTCATTCGCTACAGGTGGCCAGTAGAAATAAGTTGTGTAGTCACGAACAGAAAGGGAAGTTGGTCTAATTTTTGAGCCATCTTGTTTTATATGAAACCAGATGGGTTTAATTTCACTTTCACGAACGAACATAACATCAGGAGTAACAGTCGTACTTGTTCCTTGTGAGTCTGTAAAAGTTTCGGTCGGTCCTACTGCGATATATAGGGCCTCAGTTGGTACACCTACAAGGTCTTTTAACACACTATAAAGTGGATCAGTACTATTGTAATCATCTGTTCCTGGGCATTTTCCAAATCCATATTTATCTACAAATGGCACCATGATATAGCCAAGATTTGGTTGAGCTCCGGCGATACCACTCACTTGAGGAACGTTAGACCATTGCAGTAATGAAAAGATATCTTGATCAAGCGTATCTCCACCATTTCTTCTGGCGTATTCTTCTTTAATAAGTGTATTGGCCTTTAATTGGTTATTTTCTAAATACATTCTTGGATCATTTAAATCCCATACGGCAAAGTGATTTGCTCTATATTCAAGACGAGGATACTCCTCATTATCAACTCTTGTATTGTGTTCACGATAATTGAAGCAGACAATATTTTTTTCAGTGTCTGGCAGTGCTGGTGGTGCATTGTCTGGTCTGAAGTAAAAGTGACTTCGCGCCATATCGCTATAGATACTCACATTTGAACTGCTATCTGTTTCAATGAGAAAGCGCAAACACGTATATTGTGTGATCCCCTTAAAGCGAATGATTCCTGTGTCATCATCTTCGACCGGATTTTTCAAGAGCACTTGTAGGTAATCACTTTGTGCATTAGTTCCTGTTCTCGTTTCTTGGATGTTAAGAACATAAGGCGTATCGAAAAGCAGCGTCGGCTCTAGAACGGCTTCAAATTTATTTGTTCCTGGAAATGTTGTGACGTTCACTTGCTCACCAGTTTTCGCTGTTAGAAAACATTGTGGAGTTGCTGGGTCTGGGTTTGAACCAGTTTGAATAGCATTTGTACACCAGCCATTGAGGTTTCCAAAAAGAGGTTGATTTACAATTTCTGATCCGACTGTAACAGAACCATAGAGCTTAGCTTGAGTGTCTGTTTTGGTGGCACAAAATGCAGGACAGTTAGGCGATGTATTGAGTGTGACAGATTGTTTCGCTTTACATACGCAAAAATCTGAATTGATAAAAACAGAATCTTGCGGACGAATAATTTCATCACTATCTTTCAAACAAGCGCCTTTGGCACCAGAGAGAATTGTTTGTTGATCTTCTGTTAGACTTTCTGTGATATCAGCAATCTCACTTGCATCAGCAATATGAAATCCTTCAGTACAAGAAGAAACACATTGTTCATTATCGATTTCGTAATAAAGTGACTCCCCACAAGAATCAACAAGATCTGATGCTCCAGAGATTACACGCTTAGAGCGTCCGGCCTCTTTTACGCAAGAACTAAGTAGGAGAGTAAATAGGACAATTAGTGTTAATTTTTCTTTCATTCTAACTATCTTTTCGTCATCGCTTCTTTCACCTTTAACCTATTTTAAGATACACAGAGCAATAAAGACGGCCATCTTTAAAAATTGAGTCATTTCCATAGCTTAAAAAACAACTTTGTTAAAAAAAGTTAGCACTAATGCCTTGAAAATTGGTCACAAGACTGACACCATAGTAATGTAAGTGCCTGAATTTCTAAAAAATAAGAAAACTCATTTAATCTTGTTAAGTAATTCTCGAAACTTACCGATAGGTAAAAAAACGAAAGAAAAACAAATTCTCTATACGCATCTCGGAGGAAGATTATGACAAAAGCGGATTTAATTGCAGCAGTAGAAAAGCAGGCAAACCTGACTCACAAACAAGCTGAAACGATTGTAAACATTTGTTTCGACAGTATGATTAAGTCTCTTTATGACGATGAAAGAATTGAAATTCGCGGTTTCGGCTCTTTTGCTAACAGAAATTACAAAGCTTACGAAGGGAGAAATCCTAAGACTGGTAAGATTGTAAAAGTACCACCAAAGAAAGTTCCTTTCTTCAAAGTAGGAAAAGAATTGAAAGAAATGGTAGATGCAGGAAAAGATAAGTACGTAATTCGTGAAGCATAATCAAAAGATCGTATTGTTAAATATAAAGGCCTCCTGATTGGGGGCCTTTTTTATTTCTAGGCAAAAAAAAAGCCCCGCAGTTTGCGAGGCGAATATTTGAAAGGGATTGTGTTTTAAGTGGAGGTCAGAATCGGATTCGAACCGATGATACAACAGTTTTGCAAACTGCGCCGTTTGACCGCTCCGGCATCTGACCACTTACTGTTTAAGTAGCTGTGATTGTGTATGAACGGTCCATAATTGTCAAACCTTATTTCTGATAAAATTCACCTCTAAACAATGCTTGGCATTATTTGATCTTGTTCTCCAGTGGTTTGATCTCATAAATTCTGCCACTATCTGTAGATATAAAAATATGGCCTTTACTATTGGCGCTCACATGGCGTATGCGCTCTTTAAGCTCACTCAGAAGCTCCTCTTCTTCGATAACTTTATTTTCCTTGATTCGCACCCTTCGTAAATGTCGCGAGCTCAAATTGGCCAAGAAGAAGTCTGAGCGCCAATTTTCAAATGCACTCCCTTTATAAATTAAAAGGCCAGAAGGGGAGATTGAAGGTGTCCAATATTTTATAGGTTGCTCCATTCCTTCTTTATGTGTACTTCCAATTTTAGGACCCCAGTACTCACTGCCATAAGTGATAATGGGCCAGCCGTAGTTGGCCCCTTTTTTTATTAAATTGATTTCATCACCACCACGGGGACCAAACTCACTATTCCAAATATTGCCATCTTGGTCGATATCAATTCCTTGAGGGTTGCGGTGGCCTAAGCTCCAGACTTCTTTTGCAAAGGTCTTATCAGTTTCGTGAGGGTTGTCTGCTGGAATTGTTCCATTGAGATTAAGTCTTATGATCTTTCCGTGATGTTTTGTTTTATCTTGGGATAAGTCGCGCAGTCCTCTTTCTCCAATGCCCATATAGATTTTGTCGTCTTTAAAAACTAGACGAGAACCAAAGTGGACAGTCTTGTCGCTATTAGCATTGCTGACAAACAACTCTGTGAATTCTTCGAGCTTATTATCTTTTAAATTTAATTTGGCACGACCTAGTGCTGTGACAGCTCCGTCATTGATTGGTTTTGAGTAGGTGAGGTATATATATTTTTGACCTTGAATCTCTTTAACTTTGACATCAAGAAGTCCTCCTTGCCCTTTCGTGTAGACTCTTGGAGTGCCAGAAATTGGCATTTTGAGACCATTTTGAAGTTTGAAAAGATGACCACTTCTTAGTGTGAATAGTATCGTTTCATTATCATAAAAATCAAGGCCCCAGATGACGTCGTCGGTATCAATAATTTTTTCAATTTGGAAGTTGTGATGCTGAGATGTCACCGTTTGGGCAAATATATTGGATGTGATTAATAGTAGTGAAAAAACGATTCCAAATTTTTTCATCGAAACTCCGTGATTAAAAACTAATTTATTAAATTATAACAGGATGGACTGAAGAATCACCTCTTAAAATGGGCATTTGGAGTTAATGAATGTTGATAAATGAACTCTAACTGACTGTTTAGTAGAATTACTAAAAATTCACTATAAATAATCCTTATAATAATAAAATATTTTTAGAATTAACCGATAAAGATACTAGGATTTTTAAAAGGTTGAATCAAATGGCAAACAAACTCTTTTCAATGACAATGATAATTTTGATGAGTTTATTTTTCTTTTCCTGTAGTGCTAAGAAAAATAATTCAAATGCATCGTTCAAATTGTATTTGGGGGCGCAAGTTTTAAATAATTACTCCTTCACAACCTTAAGGGCAAATCCTGTTGGTGATGCTCTAGGTCCGGATGGTAAACCAATTCCACCTTTTGATATTTCATTATCTGATACAGCTGATGGAATAGTTGAAATTCCAAATGGAATTTGGCACTTTCAAGTCGTCGCCTTTGATAATGTCAATCTTGCTATTGCTAGTGCTTTTTGTGGGGACTTCGGCCCAGTTGAATTAACAGGTGAAGATGCACAAGTTGAAATTGTCATTACTGGTGCAAACTGTAGTACACCTGAAAATAGCAACTATGTCACACAAGTAAAGACTAATTATGCAAGTGCTGGAGGGCTCTATAACACTCCACCAGTGGCCACAGGTTTTGTACAGCCTAATATAAATGAAGATGATACTTTCAATGTAACGCTATTATATTCTGATAACGAAAGTGATCAGGCCACAAGTTGTACGATTTCACAAATGTCGCTCGTATCCCTTGTGAATGCGTGTTCATGTTCGGCAGGGGTGTGTGGTGCAACTTTAAAAGGCAATCCAGATAGTTTTGGGGCAGCTTCTTTTTCTTACTCAGTAAATACAAATGGCCAAGTTTCAAATGATTTCACAATCGTGTTTAATATTCTCGCTGTTGATGATGCTCCAGTTGCGCAAAGTTTAACTCTTGCAACCAATTTAATTGAAGATGCTGATCAGACTGTTATTTTAAATTATACCGACATTGAAGGTGATCAAGCGACAGCTTGTACTATTTCAAATGAGGTCAATGTCCAAGTGACTACGAACTGTACTTGTACTAGTGGAACATGTGATGTTGGAATTCGATCTTTGCCAAATGCAAACGGACCTGGAAGCTTTGACTTCAACGTTGTGTCCAATTCATTAGTCTCAAATGTTGGAACCATTAATTTCACTATTGATCCTGTAAACGATCCACCAGCGATTACAACTACTATTCCCACAGTTTCAGTGCCAGAGCACCAATCCTTTACTTTTAGCTTTCCCTATAATGACGTAGATGGCGATAGCGTAACTTGTTCAACAGTCGGAGTTTCTTTTCCAGTAACATGCACATGTTCAGTGGGCAATTGTGATGTTGTCATAAATCCCGAAATAGGTGGCCAGCTTGGAACTCATAACTTGGGAATTGATGTCTCTGATGGACAGTACACCGCCTCAATGACAACAGTCGTTGATATTTTTTTACTGTGTCCAACTCATTATATAAAAGTTCCGGGAGTTGCTCCTGTTAATGATTTTTGCGTTATGAAATATGAGGCGAGCAATAATGGCTCAAACCAACCTATATCTTCAGATGTGGCGGTGCCGTGGAGTGCTGTTTCCATGGATAATGCTAGTGCCTATTGTCGCAACGTCAATGAGCCAGGTTTTCAGTCTTCTCGTTTTGATCTTATCGCAAATGAAGAGTGGGTTGTAATTGCAAAAAATATTGAACTCCAACCATCTAATTGGTCTAATGGAGCGATCGGCTCACCAAATGCTCTTAATAGAGGATGGAGTTTAGCAACTAATACAAATTTTTCTTCTGATAAGAGCGTCAATTGTGTTTTCAATACTGGTGTAAATGCATGTGCAGTATCAGGTGATCACAATTATAAAAGAACTCATAACCTTTCAAACGGTGAAGTCATTTGGGACTTTGCGGGGAATCTTTCTGAGTGGGTTGACTTCACTTTGACAGATTCGGTTTTAACAATGGGTCCAACAGATGTTAGTTCTGCAGGATATATGGAGCCAATCCCCACAGGAAGTTTAGTTTTAGAAGATATCGGTCAGACCAATGGTTATGGTTTTAGTCAGGGGACTGGTAAGATTATTGGTGGACCGGTGGGCGCACTAACTCGTGGTGGTTTTTATAATGAAGATTTGAGTGCAGGGATATTTAATATGAATATGCAAGCATCAAGTTCAGCATCAAGTGCAACAAAAAATGGCTTTCGCTGCGTTTATCGCACACAATAAAAAATTAAAAAAAGAGGCCCTTACGATAGGGCCTTTTTAATAAGATCTGTAGCTAGCTTTCCATCAAAACGACCTTTAATTTGTGGCGACAATTCTTTCATTATTACGCCTAGATTTGGGGCCGCATGATTTGCTTTAATATCATTGATAAGCGCTACAACTTCTTCTTCTGTAAGCGCCTTCGGTAAGTATTCGTCTAAGATTTTTACCTCAGCAAGGACTTCGTTAAATTGGTCAGAACCCTCTGGAAACATAGAAAGAGACTCTTTAATTTTTTTTGCATAAGAGATAACAATATCCATCTCTTCAATTGGTTTATTTGAAGTATCATTTTCAATAAATAATTTTTTTAAATAGCGAAGCACGTTCAGTCTGATCTTATCTTTTGCTTTCATTGCAGTAATGATTTCTTGACTGATTTGATCTTTAAGTTGTCCCATGACTATTCATCCTTGTTAATTTTTTCCTAAGTGTATCAGGATAATGAAAGCTAATAAAGTTTTCACATGAAAATACGATTAAAAAAGTATGTTTAAGTTCGTTATTTTTACCCTCTTTCTTACTTCCTTGCCTCAATTGGCCCTTGCGCAATATGAGCGAGACGAATTAATTGGTCAGGATTCAATATGTCTAAAGCTTGAGAACTACGAAGATGAGATGGGTCGAGAGTGTCTTATCACAAAAAAATCTATAACTGAAATTCATCGAAAAGACAGATTGTCTCGAGATCTTGATGAGCATTTGGCCCTAAGTGAAATCAAGAGAAATATTCAGTCCATGGCCGATGCTCAAATTTATAACTCAATCCAAGTTTTGGCCGCTCTCGGTGTAGAAAAAGAAGATTTAGGGCTTAGTCGAAAAAAAGACGAATTAGAAGTTAAAGGTTATCACTTTCCAAAATTTTCTCGAAAAAAAAATGCTGAACTTCAAAAACGTTATTTTCTTTCGGCCATACGTTACCATGAACAAAAAACTCTTCTTGCAAATTATCCACTAACAAATGACCAAAAGAATAATATCAAACATAAATTACGAATAATGGAGTTGCGCTATCCTTTAGTCACTAATCATAATTTCAAATTCTTTAAAGATTATGTGGTATCAAAATTTAAAATCACAGGTGGTTATAAAGTTGAAACGAAGGAAGAAGAGTATGTTCTAGATTCTTACTTATTAGGTGAAGTCCCTGAAAAACTTGATGAAGTATCGCAGTTGGGGTTTAAAGTAAAATCAAATGCTGGAAAAGTTCTAGAAGGTCTCGTAAGTGGAAAAAATGAAAAGCAAATGGATATCATCTATAAAGATCTTACTTCAGAACTTCAACAATCCCTAGCGATGCAACTCAGTCCACTGGAGAGTATTAACTCCTTCAACTCATGTCAGCTCTATAACGTTCATTCTCGAATAACTTTAGATGCGATCAATTCTTCAGCAGATCCGGCAAAGCTTGTGAAAAGTTTTTGTAATTGCCAAAAAGAAAACTCACCTATAGATGAGGACATTGTAATGGGGCTAGAAATGGCCTCTCTCGGTGGTTTAGGTCTGTGTATTACGCCAACAGGTGTAGGTCAAATTGTTGGCTGTCCTACCGCTTTTGTTGCTGGCCTTGGGGCAACTGGGGCAAGTACAATCAATTTTTTTTCCTATATGAGTAACTATTCAGACATCAGCAAGGCCCGTGGTGTAACTACAGTATTAGAAAGAGATTCCTTTTATCAAGACGAGGTGAATCGACTTAGAGATAAAGAACTCGATTCACTTAGTAATATTGGTGTTTCTCGCTTGATTGGACTCGTAGGTCTAAAAGTTGGTCACATCGGAATGAAGGGGCTTCTAAGAGTTTATGAAAAGAGTAATATTTCAAAAACTTTAGCAAAGAAAAATCCGTTTCAAAAAGAGAGATTCAATTCGCAAGTAGATAAATTAGATCCTAATATGCAAACAAAGATGTTTGTCATTTTAGATCGCCTAGATGAGAAAACAAGAAATTATTTTATTGAATCACCTGAGGTTCTTTTGCGTGAACTTAAAAAATCAGGAGGAAAATGTGCTCTATAAATTATTTGTCTCGGCCTTTATTCTTGTATATTCGTTTTCTATATTAGCATCTGATCTTCTCGATGAGATTATACGTCAAACTCAAGTCGAAGGAGTAAGTATTGAACAGCTTGAAACGCAAAAGAATGCCATAAAAGGAAATACACTTCTTGATATAATCAATCGTACAAAAATTGATGAAGAAATCTCTCGCCAAAAACATATTAAAGCAAAGATTCTTTTAGAAGTGGCCATTAATAATACCGATATTTCTCAAATCAATCCAGGTTCTTCCTTGGACCAAAATCGACTTAAAAAACGAACAACCGATTTAGGGAGTGAGCTTCTAAATAAATCAGTGGATGAAACTGTTGTTAAAAGTAATCCGGCCCTGGCCTCAATAAATCATAAACCTAGTGGAAGGGCGTTGGTGCTTGGTCGTGATGTTGATATGGACAATCTTTACCATGCTCGTAATCCAATGAAAAAAAGCGAGACAATAATTGTCGAAAAAACAACAGATCTAAGAGGACGCACGGTTTATAAATCTTTGGATGGCAAAGTTGTCGACTATACGCCCATGGGAAAAGTGTTTGCAAAAAATGACGTTATTTTTAAAGATGAATCAGGGAAATTGCAAAAAGGATATCCAAAGGCCATCTATTCAGATGGAACATTAGAATTCAAGGATCAATATGGCCTCACTCAAAGACGTATCGCTGGGAGTTATCATTTAAGTGACGATATCGCATCGTTTGACGGAGATAAAATTAAAACTAATTCCCAAAAAAGTGTTTCTATTTATGATGATCTTGATTCTAATAACAACTTATCGTCTCGGGAAAAAAATGCTTTGAAATCTTTAAGACGTGTAATGTGTAATCTCTAAAGACAGTCGTCTTATTCGTTGACACTTAGGCCTTCACCCAATATGTAAAATTCGACCAAATGAGTGGTTTGCATTTTGCAAAAGGAATTGTTGTGAAAGCTGTAATTGTTCTATTATTTCTCTTTATTTTTCATCCATCAGTTGTCTGGGGTAGTGGACTCAATAATTGTTATGGTCTAGTTGAAAAGTTTTTTATTAATGAAAGTGTCATTTCAAGTGACGATGCCATAGAAGTTCTTGGCGAGATTGAAGAGTTGCTGTTGCGATCTGTTGCCAGCGAGTTTCGCTTTGGTGATCATGATGCAAGCTACTTTCAAGATCTTGAAAATGCAAAACATACGTTGTCTGAGCTTATTGAAAAGGCCTTAGAAGGTAAGAAACTTAGCTCTAATGAAATTGAAAATTTAAAAAACCGAATTTCTAGTTTACTGCCTAAAGAAGTTGAACAAACACTCGTAAATACTCCTGATGATATTTGGCAGGGCATGACTAAGGATTCTTCACTTGTGCAGGCAGAAGTTGTTTATGAAGTTCCAACTCGAAATGATCTTCATTCATTAAAAGTTGTCTTCAATCAGAATGTTGTTGATAAACTTTTTCACTCTTCTCTACAAGTAGAGCAAAAGGCCGCGCCAAAAATACTCACTGCAATTACCCATGGATTTGGCTCGTCGGGTACTGGGCATGGTATACAACGTTTAATGATTGATAGTGATATTATTGAAGTTTTTATCCGTGGTAATGATGTTGGACGTATTAGACTCGGGGGTTATATGGACAATGGCATTCTTTATTTGGTCCACTTTTCAAATAAGGGTGAGCATGGTTCATCGCGATATATACAAACATTTGTCAATCAAGTTAAAATGGAGAAGACTAAAAGGAATTAAGGGGAGTGCTTATGCCTGGCCTTTTAACTGGTTTTTTTCTTATTTTACTTCATCTTTTTTTGGGCAATTTGGCCTCGAAATTTATATTTAATGGATTCATGCCAGGAAGTGTTCTTGGTATGATTTTCCTTTTCTTGTCACTAAAATTGAATTTAATTAAGTCCCAAAGTGTTGGTGAGTTTTCAAAACTGGTCTCAAAATTTATCCCGCTTTTTTTCGTTCCTATTGGCGTCGGCCTTATGGACTCATATAAAATAGTTGAGGCCAATTTCCTCATTATTATCTTTTCGAGCTTAATTAGCACCATTCTCATTTTGCTTTTTGTTCCTAAGTTGTATTTGTGGCTTGTGAAAAGGACAGGTGTTTAATGGATATTTTTCGCACTGATCTTTTTTTTATTCTTTTAACAGTCGGTTCATATCTGTTTTCAGTGGCCCTTGCTCGCAAAGTAAAGTTTCCTTTGTTTCATCCAGTGATTGTTGTTCTCGTTATCATAATTAGTGCATTAAAAATAATGGGAATTGATTTTTCAACTTATAATAAAGGTGTTGCCGCCATTGATTTTATGCTTGGCCCTTCAGTTGTCATTATTGGATATTTTCTTTACGACAATTACACACATATTAAAAAACAGCTCTATCCCATTTTAATAACAATGATTATTAGTGCTCTTTTTGGAGTGGCCTCTGTTTTTGCGATAGCTTATGCAATGGGTGCCAATAGGGAAATCGTCGCAAGTCTTCTTCCTAAGTCAGTAACATCACCCATAGCTATCGAAGTTTCGGCATCTTTGGGAGGATTACCTTCATTAGCTGTTGTCGTTGTTATTATTGTTGGGATTTTCGGGGCCAGCTTTGGTCCTTCACTATTAAGAAAATCAAATGTTTCAGATCCTATTGCCAAGGGGCTTGCCCTGGGATCTGCGTCTCATGCTTTAGGAACGGCCACAGCTCTCGAAATCGGTGAAGTTGAGGGCGCCTTATCTGGTTTGGCCATCGGGTTAATGGGCGTTTTTACCGCTATTTGGGCGCCAATTTTATTTTATATCGTTTATAGGTGAATCATGGATATTTCAAAGTTAAAGTTTCAGTTTAATTCAATTAAAAGGCCAAAAGACTGGGTGTGTGATTTTGATGCTCACATTTATTTTGACTTAAATCAGTATGAAATTATTTTAAATTTACAAAATAAAATTAAAGAGAGTTTTAGCTCTGAAGACATTTTTGTTGGAGATATTATTCCAAAAAATGTTGGTCCCCATTTGAAACCCATGATGGAAGTTAATTTTAAAAGATCTCATTTTACTGAATTTGTCTTATGGCTTATGGACAATCGTGGACCGTTATCAATATTGGTTCATAGATTGAGTGATAATGATTTTAAAGATCATACATCAGGGGCACTTTGGCTTGGAAAGCAAGTTCCCCTGGATTATGATAAATTTAATTAGAAAGTAGAGTTTCAATTAACTTTTTTTGAGAATCGCTCAGTGTGAACTCTGGGCGATTAATACGTCTAGAGACGTCTTCTATCTTTCTTACGTGTTCCTTCTCAACAATCGACTTGATAATCTCATCGTTGATATGAATTTCTTTAAATGAATCAACAATACTTTTTTGGCGAAGGGGCATTGAACTTAGGCCATCATTGTAATTTCTTTGTTGGCGTAGGCAAATGGCCTTGGCCACATCACTGGCCATCACTCTAAAAGTTGTATATTTACCACCAATAATAATGTGCAAATTTGGCTTCACTTGGAAATACTTATGCTCTCTGGCCGTTTTTCCAAGATTAGAATCACTATCTTCTTTTACGAGTGGTCTTATGCCAGCAAAAGAATTAACGATATCCTCTAAAGTAAATTTTGAATGGGGAAAATAGTTATTTAAATTTGCAATTAAGTACTCAAGCTCATTTTGGCTGGCCTTAATATCAAAGAAGTCTTCGTTGGCATTAACCTCTGTTGTTCCCACTAGGACATGATCTTTTTGGGGTATAACAAAGATGACTCGACCATCGTTAGGGGTAAGCACCATGGCCGACTTCAGAGGAAGTCGCTCTTTTTTTATCCAGATATGGCTTCCTTTTGAAGGCAGAATATGATCTTTCCATTTGAGTTCATATTCATCTTTTAAGACGTGATCAGTAAATGGCCCAGTGGCAAAGACTAGATCTTGGCAAAATACGTCTCTTGATATTCCGGTGATATTATCTTTTAGTGTCACTTTAATCTGATTATCACACAGAGTTTCATGCTTCACATATTCAACATAATTAAGAGCATGACAGTTTTTGTTTTTAAGGCCATCGTAAATAACTTCTAAAGTTAATTTAAGATCATCCACTATGGCATCATAGTACATTCCACTGCCTTTAAGGCCACTTTCCTTTATTCCTGGAATGAATTTCATTGTATCTGATTTAGAAACCATCTTATGGGGTGAATTTTGAAAACCAGAAAGGAGATCATAAAGAAATAATCCAATCTTAAGCATCCATTTTGGTCTTAATGAATCCTTGAATACGGGCATATAAAAATTCATTTCATAGCACAAATGTGGAGCAATTTTTAACCAAAGATTTTTTTCATGAAGGGCCTCGAATACCAAACCAAAGTCCATATTCTCTAAATAGCGAATTCCACCGTGAAGCATTTTCGATGAGCTTTGTGATGTTTGAGATGAGAAATCTTTTTTATCTACAACAAGACAATTAAGTCCTTGAAGAGAGAGGTCTCTAAATATTCCTGCACCAACAATTCCCCCTCCAATGATTAATGTATTGTAACTTAGGGGGATACTCTCTAATTTGCTCAATTTCTAGCTCCTGGGGCATCTATTAGCCAAACAGCATTTCCTGTACATGTTATTTTAAATTCACGGTCCATGCCCTCTGTTAGAGGAGTTATCTGGTATGTAATTCCCACAACCGCATTGGCCTTCAATTCAAATGCACGTGCACGCAGTCTTTCTTTTAACTGATCAAAAACTTCACTTTGAGAAAGATCAGCAATATTTTCTTGATAATCTTCTTCCTCTTCAGAGTTTTGTCTAAGTTCGCTCTCTAAAACAACTTTGTGAGAAGAGATGATGTCGATATAACGGACTATTTGCATTGCGTCCAGTCTTGAATCTAGCGAGAGGATAATATCTTCTTGTTTAATTTCGTTTTCTTTAAATTCATGATGTGACGTTTTGTTTTGGCGAAGATTTGATTTTGTGACAAGTCCTTTCTCTTCGTTTTCATATGATTTTGACGGACGAATTTCTTCTGAAAGTCCCATTAAAATTTCAAGATTAAAGCGTCTTAACTTATGGCATAAATAGATTGCGGCGTATTCACTAAGTTGGGAAAGAAGTAATGTTCCGTGTTCGATACTCATGGTCATGACTTGACGATTGCTATCATTGATTAGGCCGTGCTCTTCTAAGATGGATGCAATGGCCTCTCCATCTTCATGGTATTTGATCTTCTTTAAAACAATACTAAAGGGAGGATTTCCTCCTAGAGCAACGTTGCCATAAGTGATATTTTCACTAAAGCGTCTTACGTCTTGAAATGTTTCTCTAGTAGGTGGACTTGGCATTTGTGTTGTTTGAGTCTGTGTTGCTTCAGGTTCAAAAAAAGAAGGAGGATTATCGACTTCAATTTCGTTTTCTGAGTCATATTCAGAGACGGCCTCTAAGCTTTCTTCCATTACCACGTCATTATTTTCTTGTGCACTCTCATCGCTATAATCGATTAAGTCTTCATTGGAGCTTAGAAAGTCTGTTTCTTCTTGATCATCAACGCCATCACTGTCGTCATTGTCTTCTTCTGAATCATCGTTATATTCAGTATCTTCTGAATCAAAAGTTGGGAATTCGCTTTCTTCGCTGGAATCCATACTAAATTCTTCGCCAAATTCTTCTGAGGAAAAACTTTCATCACTGCCAAAGTTCAGTGCTTCTTCATCTTCATCTTCATCTTCTTCAGATTCAGATTCTAATTCTGATTCTGATAACTGGAAGTCGGGAATTGTGGCCTCTTCGTCTTGGCCTTCGTCTTGTTCAGGCATTTGGGGAAACTCATCTTCTTGGTCTTCATCTTCTTGTGAATCATTACTCATGTGAAAAGATGGTTTATCGCTATCGTCTTCAAGATCATCGATAGAAGGCAGGGCATCTTCTTGATCGTCATCGTCTTGAGTTTGATTTGGGTCTTTATAAGTTTCTAATTTGGCATTGACCTCATCATCTTCTTGGTGGAAGAAAGCTGAGATATCTTCTAGACGGGTAAGGTCTGGGCGTGTTTTGTCATCAGACATAAATCGATTCCTTCGATCTGGTTATATGCCTATTATAACAAAGAATTAAAAAGGGAGCTATAAGCTCCCTTTTATTTTTTAGAAATTTAGGCCCCGTGGCACTGTTTGAATTTTTTCCCTGAGCCACATGGACAAAGGTCATTTCTTCCAACTTTATTTCTACCGCGAGATACGGCCTGAATGGCCTTGGCTTCTTCGGCCTTTTCAAGGGCCTCTTGGGCCATTTTATAGGCCTCAAGCTGTCTTTCAAGCTCTTCTTGATGCTGTTTTCTTAGTTCATCAATCTCTTCTTTTGTATAAAGTCTAACAGTGTACATATTGCGAACAACTGACTTTTTAACTTCAATTCTCATCCCTTCAAAAAGTGTAAACGATTCACGCTTATACTCTGTTAAAGGATCTTTTTGAGCATATGCACGTAGGTTGATCCCTTCTTTCATATGGTCCATGGCCAGAAGGTGCTCTTTCCAGTGATTGTCAAAAGTTGTTAGTAGGATCTCTCTTAGGGCAAGTTTAACTTGCTCTTCTTCATATTTTGAGAATTTCTCATCGATGATTTCATTTGCTCTTGTCGTAAAATACTCTTCAATATTTCCTGCAAACTTCTCAGAACATTCAACTGCACTGATTTCTAGTTCAGTATTGAATGTCGCCTTGAATGATTGCTTCATTTCATCCCATGGCCATTGGTCTAGAGGGACTTTTTTCTCAGTTCTGAAAGTATTTACTAGTTCTTCAGAAACATCTTCGATCATTTCTTTAACAAAACCTAGATTGTCATTGTCTCCTAGTATTTCTCTTCTAATTCTGTAAATAACACGTCTTTGCTCGTTCATTACGTTATCGAACTCAAGAAGGTGCTTTCTAATTTCGAAGTTATGAGTCTCCACTTTCTTTTGGGCCTTAGCGATAGCATTGGAGATCATCTTATGCTCAATTGGCTCATCTTCTTGCATTCCAAGTGTGTTCATAACCTTTGAGATTCTGTCACTTCCAAAAATTCTCATAAGATCGTCATCTAGAGATAAGAAGAATTTTGAGTGTCCTGGATCTCCTTGACGGCCTGAACGACCTCTAAGTTGGTTGTCGATACGACGTGATTCGTGTCTTTCTGTACCAACGATGTAAAGTCCGCCTAGGGCCTTTGTTTCATCAGTTAGCTTAATATCGGTACCACGACCGGCCATATTTGTTGCAATTGTAACAGCACCTTTTTGACCAGCATCTTTAATGATGTCGGCCTCTCTGCCGTGTTGTTTAGCATTTAGAACATTGTGTGGAATACCTGCTCTTTCAAGTTCTTCAGAGAGTAGCACTGAAGAATCAATAGAGATTGTACCAACAAGAACTGGCTGACCTTTTTCATGAAGTTCACGCACAAGATTTATAATGGCCTTGTTCTTTGCGTTTTTGTTTTTGTAAATAACGTCGGCCTCATCAATTCTTGCAACGGGCTCGTTTGTTGGAATAACAACAACATCAAGATTGTAGATTTTTCCAAATTCTTCTGCTTCTGTATCCGCTGTACCTGTCATACCTGCAAGTTTGCTATACATTTTAAAGTAGTTTTGGAATGTAATTGAAGCAAGAGTTTGGTTTTCAGATTTAACTTCAACGCCTTCTTTTGCTTCAATGGCCTGGTGTAGACCATCTGACCAACGAGAACCATCTTTTAAACGGCCTGTGAATTCATCAACGATGATGACCTTTCCTTCTTTGATAACGTAATCAACATCATTTTTAAAAAGGTGGTGAGCTCTTAGAGCTTGATTTAAGTGGTGAAGAAGCTCTGAGTTTTTTAGATCGTAAAGGTTTTCGATTTTTAAAACTTCTTGAACTTTAATAATACCATCTTCAGTAAAGATCGCTGATTTTGTTTTTTCATCTACTGTGAAGTGTTTCTCTACAGTCAGTTTCGGAATGACTGAGTTTGCAAGTCCGTAGGCATCAGTATTTCCTTCGCTTGGACCCGAAATCAGTAGGGGAGTTCTCGCTTCATCGATTAAAATCGAGTCAACCTCATCCACGATACAGTAGCGGAAGTCTCTTTGAACATATTCCTCTAAAGAGAACTTCATATTGTCTCTTAGGTAGTCAAATGCAAATTCATTATTTGTACCGTAAGTAATATCTGAGCGGTAAGCTGCTTGGCGCTCTTCATCGCTCATATCGGCAACGATACAGCCTACGCTTAGACCTAACCAGTTAAACAGGACTCCCATTTCTTTGGCATCACGACTCGCTAGGTAGTCGTTGACAGTGATAATATGGGCCCCTTTTCCTTCTAGGGCAACAAGATACAGAGGAAGGGTTGCTGTAAGTGTCTTACCTTCACCCGTTTTCATTTCGGCAATTTTTCCTTGGAATAATACAATCCCACCGATCATTTGCACATCGAAGTGGCGCATTCCAAGGGAGCGTTTTGACGCTTCTCTTACTGTGGCGTAGGCCTCTGGTAAGATGCTATCAAGGTCTGCACCATTTTTAATCATTTCTTTGAACTTAGGAGTTTGCGCCTTTAGTTCATCGTCGCTTAAAGCTTGCATTTGAGCTTCAAGAGAGTTGATTTGGTTTACAATTGGACGAATTTTTTTAATATCGCGATCGTGTTTTGTTCCGAACAAAGTTTTAAGTAACATTATTTATTCCCTAGTTTAAAATTTAATCTAAAATGTAGTATAGCGGATCAACTGGTGTACCGTTAACGCGCACTTCATAGTGCAAGTGTGGACCTGTTGACAGACCTGTATTTCCTACTTTTGCGATGGCATCTCCGCGCTTAAGTACTGTGCCTTTTTTGGTCAAAAGCTTCGAATTGTGTGCAAAAAGAGTTTCAATTCCATATCCATGATCAATTTGAACATAGAGACCAAATCCTGGTTTTTCACCGGCCGCAACAACAACGCCGTCAGCAGGGGCAATAACTGGTGTTCCTGTGTTGGCACCAATATCAAGACCTTCGTGCATTTTTACTCTTTTTGAGTAGTGAGACATTCTTGGGCCGTAGTAACTTGTAATCCAGCCGCGAGCAGGCAAAAGCGTTGGTGTTGCTTTTAAAAATGATTCGCGATCGAGTAAGTATTGGTCCAATTCATGAATCGCCACTTCCAATTCCTTAATGTGAGACTTTACCTTTGAATATTTATAATCAAATTCAGCAAAGTCTGAAGCCAGCGCGAAACTTTGTTTTGTCAGTTCGTTCCACTCTTTTGTAAAAGCGTACCCCGTGATGAGTCCAAAGTTTGTTGCAATTTTTTGCTCATAAAGGTCTTTAAGCTCGAGGTACTTCGCATCGGTTTTCATCTCTTTAAAGTTATTGAAGATGTTGACTTTTACAGTGTCCTCTTTATTTAGGTCGTAGTCATCTGGTGAATCGAGACTGTTAGGGATTCTTTCGTTTTCACTTTTTGCTGAATCTTCTTCACTACTGTTTGGTGCACTTTCTTTTTTGCCAGAAAAGCCTGTAATAATTCGAAGTTTCTTTTCAAAAGTTTTAATACGCTCAATATCGTCTGTTAAAGAGTTGATCTTCATATGAAAGAGCTGAATCTGCTCTTTAAGCTGACGGTTTTCAAGACTTAAGTGTTTATTTTCGTAAACTTGTTTTAAGATTTTCAAATAATCGTAGCAAAGAACTCCAAGAAGTAATCCGAAGATTACACTCATGAAAATGAAGGCCTGAAACAGGACTTTAGGAATTCTGATGGAGCGGACACCCTTGTCTCTCTCCGGAACTAACATAATAGTTATATAGCGATCCAACGCTTTTCTCCGTTAAAAATTTTTGAGGCCCTAAAATTGTAAAGCCGTGGAAGTACTCTGGCAACGACGAGATGCACAGAAAAAAGAGATTATTTATCTTTCCTTCAAGAATATTTATTGTAACAATAAATATGACCCTCTGAATGGAGCACTTGCGTTGCGACAAACTCTCATTTTCATATTATGGTTATCAACTCTACTTTGGATGAACCGAAGTCATGGTGCATCTATTGCTGTGAGTTTTGCGACTAGTGATCTACCTGGTCTACTAGACAAATCTCAGGGCCATGAAAAAGGTTTCTTTGTCGATTTATTTGATTTGATAAAAACAGAAACGGGCCTCGATGCCCAACTTCGTATCTATCCATGGGCAAGAGCACAAAAACTAGTGAGTTCTGGTGATCACCATGTTTTGATTGGACCCTATCGCTCTAAGCAGCGTGAAAAGAATTTAAGCTTCGGGAGCAATCCGATTTACAAAGATCGTATTGTTCTTGTCACAAGTGCAGAGGATAAGGTCAAGTGGCGTGGTCGCCTTGAAGATTTAGCGAATGAATCTGTGATCATTATGCGAGGCTGGTACTATGGTGAAGAAATTCAAAACTTTCTTTCTGATCATAAAAAAACTCTAAGCGCAGGAGACTTAGCTCAGGCACAAAAACTTCTTCTGTATGGTAGGGGCCGCTATCTTATCATTAATGAGCGTAGTTATTTCTACTACAAGAGCAAAGAGAGTTATTTCGATAAGAGTGTTCTCATTTATCCCAATCTTACAACAGTTGATGGTTATATAGCATATTCAAAACAATATAAGAATTTTGAACAAATTCAAAAAAGTGTAGAAAATGTAATTCAGCAAATTACCATTGATGGTCGTTTAGACCGATTGCAGAAAAAATATTTTTCACATCTCCATTGAAGAAAATTGCCAGCATTAAAGTGCAATAACAAGTATGACTGAAATATTGTCTTGTCCACCATTTTCATTGGCCTGAGCAACAAGAGTATCTGCCACCAATTCAAGCTTTTCTTTTGTCGCTTTTGAAGGATCAGGGATATGATGATTGATTAAAAAAAGAATATCTGCATCTGAAACTTTTCCGTGAAGTCCATCTGAACAGCTTAGAAATATATCTCCACGAGAAACTTTATAGGTGAAGATGTCGACTTCTACTTCATCGTCAAAACCAACTGCGCGTACGAGGACATTTTTCTCTGGATCTTTTTGGGCCATCTCGCGATTATAAATTCCCAAATTCAGCTTCTCTTGAACTAGTGAATGATCTTTTGAGAGTTGGTAGATTTTTTGCTTGTTAATAAGATATGTGCGGGAATCTCCAACATTTCCAATGTAAAGGGTGTCGCCTTTAAACTTTAGCATATTAACAGTCGTTCCCATTCCTTGTAAGTTGGGATCGGTGAGAGCATGATTTTTTATATTTTGATTAGCATAGAGAACAGCCTTCTTGCTATTTTCATCTGGATTTGAATTTGGATTTTGATCAAAATACTCAGGAATAAGCTTCACTGCCATGGCCGAGGCAATATCACCACCATTGTGACCACCCATCCCATCCGCTACGACAAAGAGATTTTTCTTATGGCCTACAAAAATGGCGTCTTGATTGGTCTTTCTTTTGCGACCGATGTCTGTTTTTCCCGCAGCTATTAAACCCATGGTTTCTCCCTCAGTATTTTAAAATTTTCTTAAGTCCTTGGATTTTTGTCAAAAGAAGGCAAGATGTTTCACCTTATTTGGCCCATATTTGCGAGAAGTTGTGATGGAACGAAATGGCCAAAAAGAGCATAAATGGCATTGAAATTGCTCATATCTCTCTATTGGGGCCAGTGGTGCGTAAAATTGAGGTGTGTATTGTTTAAGAATTGGTCAATTGACCAAAGGTGTTTCATGAAATTTGCTATGCTCATTTTTTGTCTATTATCGTTTAGCTCAATGGCCGATTTTTTCAATAAGAATATTGATTCGGATTTCTTTATTAAATTAAAAGATAAGCACAGCGCTGTATTTGGTAGATCGTGGTATCCCAATATTGAGGCCTCTGGTCTATTAGGGCACCTCGAAAGAGAAAACCCTCGTGCTTTTCAACAATATCTAAATTTAGAAAAGAAAATTATTTCTTGGGTGCAATTTCTTGACTCAAGCGAGAACAGTGATTTATTTGGAAAAGATTTAAAACAGTGGCGTTATAAGAATGAGGGCTGCTTTGCTCTTATGGTTATTAATGTTTATGAAAATGAACTAAAAAAATATGACGAGAAAAATCAAGTGATTTTCTCTTATCTCTTGGCCCATAGGCCTCAGTCACTTTTTGCAAATAATGGAATGTTCTATTTAAAAGGTGCTGAAGTTGAGGGAACAAGAAGTTTCGATTCAGGATCTTTTTTAGGTCATACTTATAGTCGCAATATGAATGCCATCACCCGCACTTTTAGCGATTTCATGGATTTCATTTTCTCTAGTGGTGAGAATACCAAAAATATCGTTAATCTCTATGAGCAACGTTGCGATGAACTACCGCTTGCAAGTGATTTTTTTCCCAATTGGGATATGGAAGAAATTGAGCAAATTGCGTCTATAGATGATGATCAAATTAGAGCAAATGAACTGCGAGTTTTTATGGATAGTGCATGGTCTCCACGCATGAATTTTCGCTATGGATATCGCCAAGCTCTGGCCCTTTATCCTCATCTTGGACTTAAGTTTTCTGCGAAAGTTGAATCAGCTCAATTTATAAGAACGTATTTTGATGTGATGGTAAAAATTTACGATGAACATAAAGTAGTGGATGAGAAATTATGTCGTGCTTTAAATGCACCATTGTCTCTAGCAAGTACACTTGGTTTTGATGTCGATCCACTTAATAATTTGTATAAAAAAATGACGATAGAAGATTTTAAAAAATGGATGGAAATTAAGGCCTCGATTAATATGGCCTCTATGTATGAAATAGATGAGTGCTTAGGTACTCTTCGCTATATTGATAATGTGTGGTCGGGTTCAACTATTTTACCACATCCGAATAATTCTATTATGAGAAGAGATATACGTTATTACTTAGGAAAAATAGAAACCGAACTTTTTTATCACCCATCTTGGAAGGCCACCGTTTGCATGAAAACGAAATTGAAAAAAAATGATAAATCTCTGTCAGTCACTAAGGCAAAGTCTCCCGGCGTTTTTGGTTGTTTTTGAGCATGTATTTATAGTGATGTCTTTAAGTCGGGTATATGTTGTTGTTTTATAGTTGATTAAAATAGGTGCATTTTGGCTCCTTGAATTTCTTATAATTTATGGCCTATTTCCTTTGTATCTCTGAACTTTTAAGGCATAATAATAAGAAGAATGGGAACCTTTCACGGATGGAGGACTCACAATGGCCCAAATCGATATACGCTCTTTTATGAATGAGAACTATAAAATCGCAGATTTTGCCCACTTAAATTGGGAAGGTTCTTTTCAAGATTATCTAGACAAAGTTGCTAAAGATCCAAAGATCACAAGAAATTCTTTTCAGAGAGTTTACGACATGATCATGTCTTTTGGAACGAGCACTTACACCGAGTACAAAAAAGAAATTACTCGTTATCATTTTTTTGATGATCCAATCAATAACGGTAAAGATGCTGTTTTTGGTATTGATGTTCACCTAATGAAATTTGTGAACTTTTTTAAATCTGCGGCCATGGGATATGGTACAGAGAAACGCGTTTTACTACTTCACGGACCAGTTGGTTCTGCGAAGTCATCTATTGCCAGACTTCTTAAAAAAGGTCTTGAGCATTACTCTAAAACTGATGATGGTGCTCTCTATACTTTCGAATGGTATGACGCTGAAGAATCAGAAATCCTTGGTGGTCAAAAACTATTCCCATCTCCAATGCATGAAGAGCCTTTAAAGCTTATTCCAGTAGACGTAAGAAAGAAATTTATTGAAACGGTTAATAAAGGTCTTGATGGGCACAAGATCAATATTAAAGGTGAAGTTTCTCCGGCCGATCGATATATTATGACTGAGTATTTGAAAAAATACGAAGGTGATTGGCTAAAAGTTATGGATCGTCACATCCGAGTTCGAAGACTTATTCTTTCTGAAAAAGACAGAGTAGGTATTGGTACATTCCAACCAAAAGATGAAAAAAATCAAGACTCAACAGAGTTAACAGGTGATATTAACTACAGAAAAATCGCTCAATATGGTTCTGACTCAGATCCAAGAGCCTTCAACTTTGATGGAGAGTTCAACATCGCTAACCGCGGTATCATCGAATTTATCGAGATGCTTAAGCTTGACGTTGCTTTCCTATACGACCTTCTAGGTGCTTCTCAAGAGCATTCAATCAAGCCAAAGAAATTCGCTCAAACTGATATTGATCTTGTTATTCTTGGGCACACAAATGAACCAGAGTTTAGAAAACTTCAAAACAATGAGTTCATGGAAGCACTAAGAGATAGAACGGTTAAAATTGATGTTCCTTACATTACTCGTCTTGATAACGAAGTGAGGATTTATCAAAGAGATTTTAACGCTGAGAAAATTCCTCACGTTCATATCGCTCCTCACACTCTTGATATGGCCGCGATGTGGGCCGTTTTAACAAGACTTGAAGAGCCAAAGAAAGCGGACCTAACAAAACTTCAAAAGATGAAGTTATATAATGGAAAGACTCTTCCTGGTTACAATGAAGATAACGTGAAAGAACTTAGAAAAGAAGCCATTCGCGAAGGTCTTGAAGGGATTTCTCCTCGTTATATTCAAGATAAAATTTCCAATGCACTTGTTAAATACGGTGAGTCTGGTTCATTAAATCCATTTATGATTTTTAATGAATTAGAAAGTGGACTTAAGCACCACAGCTTGATCAACTCTGCTGATCAACTTGATACGTATAGAGAGATGCTTGCGATGACTAGGCAAGAGTATGAAGACATCGTTAAAAATGATGTTCAAAAAGCAATTTCTCTTGATGAGAGCGCAATCGAAACTCTTTGTTCTAACTATATTGATAACGTTAAGGCCTACACTCAAAAAGAAAAAGTTCGCAACAAATACACGAACAAACTTGAGGATGCTGATGAGCGTTTCATGAGAAGTATTGAAGAGAAAATCGATATTGCTGAATCTCGTAAAGATGATTTCAGAAGAGAGATCATGAATTATATTGGTGCCCTTGCAATCGAAGGTAAGAAATTTGATTACAAGATGAATGAAAGACTTCATAGAGCACTTGAATTGAAACTTTTTGAAGATCAAAAAGATTCTATCAAACTTACATCGATCATTTCAAATGTTGTTGATAAAGAAACACAAGAAAAGATCGACGTTATTAAAGCTCGTCTTATTAAGAACTATGGATACGATGAAATTTCGGCCACAGATGCACTTAATTACGTTGCTAGTATTTTTGCAAAAGGTGACAGTGCGAAGTCTTAGGACTTCGCATCTTTTCCCATAAGATCCCTAAGGAGGGTAAATGGATCACCCGATTAAACGAGATCATGCAAGATTTCGAAAAATCATCAAAGGTAAAATTCGCGATAACCTTCGCAAATATGTCTCCCAAGGAGAAATGCCTATTCCCAAAGGAAATGGCCAATTCAAAGTTCCCATGCCGCAAATTGACACCCCAAGATTTCGCTTTGGTGATAAAAGCCAAGGGGGCAGTGGACAAGGTGAAGGACAACCAGGTGATTCAGTTGATGGACAACCAGGGGAAGGTCAACCAGGTCAAGGTGAAGCAGGTGAAGGTGAAGGAAATAAAGAGTTAGAAGTAGATCTTTCTCTTGATGAACTTGCTCATATTCTTGGTGAGGAGCTTGCTCTGCCAAAAATCGAACCTAAGGGTAAGAAGAATATGCAGTCCACTGTGGATAAATACACAAGTATTGGAACCGTGGGGCCAGATTCTCTAAAGCATTACAAAAGAACTTATAAAGAAGCATTGAAAAGACAAATTTCAATGGGTACTTATAATCCAAAGAACCCAATTATTGTCCCAATCAAAAGTGATATGCGCTATCGTTCTTCAACTTCTAAAATTGAATTTGAAAACTCTGCTGTTGTTATTTATATGATGGACGTTTCTGGATCAATGGGTGATGAACAAAAAGAAATTGTGCGAACAGAGTCTTTTTGGATCAACTTGTGGCTAAAGTCTCAGTATAAAGATATTGAAATCCGCTATATCATTCACGATGCTTCGGCCAAGGAAGTTGATGAGGATACTTTCTTTAGAACACGTGAAAGTGGGGGAACGCTGATTTCCTCTGCACTTAAACTTTGTCGTGACATTATTAAGAGTGACTACAACTCCGATGAATGGAATATCTATCCTTTTCACTTCTCTGATGGAGACAACTGGTCAACTGAAGACACAAAATTATGTCTTGATATTTTAGATAACGAGATCATTCCTCACTCAAATGTGTTTTGTTATGGTCAAGTTGAAAGTCGCTATGGTTCAGGTCAGTTTTATAAAGATTTAGCTGCACGCTATGGTGAAGAAAATGACAATGTTATTTTGAGTAAAATCAAAAATAAAGATGCCATTTTAGAATCTATTAAAGATTTTCTAGGTAAGGGTAATTAAATATGGAAAGAACGAAACCAATTACTGGTGAGTTAAGAGAGCTAAGAGACGAGGTTGAAGGTTACGCTCGTGAATTTGGCCTAACGTATTTTCCTGTAGTATTTGAAGTCTGTGATTACGATACCGTTTGTATTCTTGCTGCTCAAGGAGGATTTCCAACTCGTTACCCTCATTGGCGCTTTGGTATGGACTACGATCAACTTTCTAAGGGTAATACTTACGGCTTCCAAAAAATCTATGAACTTGTCATTAATACAGATCCTTGCTACGCATATTTGTTAAGTTCAAATCGTTTTGTAGATCAAAAGCTCGTTATGGCCCACGTGTATGGTCATGCTGACTTTTTTTACAATAATGCATGGTTCAAATCGACGAATAAGAAAATGATGGATGTTATGGCCAATCATGGAACTAAGATTCGTCGTTATATGGATCGCATCGGCCAAGATAAAGTTGAAAATTTCATTGATATTATTCTTTCATTTGAAAACCTTCTCGATACAAATGTTCTTTTCTTAGATCCTTCTTATCAAGTGAGAGAAGGTGTCGTTGAAGAAGATGATGAAGAATTTGATAAACGCTCATCTGTTCTAAGATCATTTATGAACAGTAAATTGGACAAGAGAAATGCTCCCGTAGCGAAGAAAGTTGAAGACGATGAATCCACATTAAAGAGTATCGATAAAAAAGTTCGTGGAACGCGCGATATTATGAAATTTCTTATGGATTACGCTCCAATCACTGAATGGCAGGCCGATATTATCGGTATTTTGCGTGAAGAGGCCTATTACTTTCTCCCTCAAAGAATGACAAAAATTATGAATGAGGGTTGGGCCAGTTACTGGCACTCGAAAATTCTAACTGAAAGAGCGCTTAGAGATAGTGAAGTTATCGATTTCGCCGATGTTCATTCCGGTGTTATGGCCATGAGCCCAAAGTCTATCAATCCTTATAAAATAGGTGTTGAGCTCTTTAGAGATATTGAATACCGATGGAATACTGGTAAATTTGGAAAAGACTATCTTGAATGTACAAATTTATTTGAAAAAGAAAATTGGAATAAAGAGACGAATCTAGGGCGTGAGAAGATTTTTGAGGTGCGTAGAAGTCATAATGATATCACATTCATTGATGAGTTTTTCACTGAAGAATTTTGTCAAAGACAAAAACTTTTCACTTATAAATTCAATCCAAGAACTGGTCGCAACGAAATAGACTCAAGAGACTTTAAAGAAATTAAAACGAAGCTTCTATCTCAGCTAACTAATTTTGGTTCCCCAATTATTGAAGTTGAGTCGGCAAATTTCCAAAATAGAGGCGAGTTGCTCCTACGTCACGTCCATCAGGGCGTTGATCTTGATATCAATTACGCTTCGCAAACAATGGCCAATGTGCACAAGGTTTGGAAGAGACCAGTGAGTATCGTTACTGTTGTAGAAGATGTTGAGCATGTCTATTCTTTCGATGGTAAAGAGTTTAAACAAGTAAATTTGAAACTTTAAAATTGACCATGGCCTTCTAATTAGTGAAAATAGTAAAGTATTTTCACTTAGAGGGTCATGGATGATTACTGTCAATTTTAGAATTTTACTTCTATTGTCTTTTTTTATTTCTATCAATTCAAATGCTTCAATATCGGCAAGTGTTACTAAGGTTCGCGGATCAGTAACTAAACTCTTGCCTCACTCAATTGTGGCCAGCGATGTGAAATCTGGTGATAAGCTTCCTGAAGATACTTCCATCGTTACGGGTGATAGAAGTTTTGTCAAAATCATCTTCAATGACAACTCACAGGTTTCTCTAGGCCCTAATTCAAAACTTGTTATCACTGAGCTTAAAAAGTCTGAGGCCGGTGTTATTTCTCTTTTAAAAGGTCGTCTGAGATCGCAAGTAGAGAGAAAGGATAATGATAAGAATAAATTATTCATTCAAACCAGAACCGCCGCCCTTGGTGTTAGAGGGACAGATTTTCAAACAATTTATAATCCAGAAAATAATGTAACAAACCTTCTGACATTTAAAGGTAAAGTTGCCATGGTTAAAATTGACGACAAACTTCAAAAAGAACTTTTATCTGAGCAAAAAGATGTGAAGTATCTCGAGGAAAGAGATGCCAAAGGGCAATTGAAAATTCACCGTGAAAAAACTCATGTAAAGGCCAGTAGTGAGCAGCTCGATAAAATTCTTGAAGACAAGAAAGTGGTCGAAGTTGAAAAAGGTCAATTCTCAGGAGTCTCAGATTCACTAGAGCGTGCGACTGAACCAGTTAGAATTTCACCCGTTCAGTTTAGTGCTCTTTATCAAAATGCTGGTTTAATGGATAAAGGTGAGCAAAAAATTGCTGCCATCAAAAGTACTGATGCTACAGTTGCTCTCATTGATCAGGCCCCACAGAAGGCCCCTGCAGAAGGTTTTTATGATGAGAAAACAGGTAAGCTAGCTCCTAAGGCCGGAGGTCTTATAGACCTTGAAACAGGTGTCTATGTTCCACCAACTAAAGAGGCCGCTTTTGATCCAAAAAATAAAGTCTATATTGCTGACAATCTTGGCTCTATTGATAAAAACTCTGGGGATTTTATCGCACCGGCAGGTCTTAAACTTGATGCCGTAAAGGGTTTTGTCCCAGAAAAGAGTGGTTTAAAAAATCAAGAAACGCTTGTGGCCCTATCTGGTGATCTGAATGAGCAAACGAATTTAAAAATTTGGAGACCAACAGAAGATAGAAAAGAATTAGTTGTTGCTAAGGATAATTATCTTTCTTCTCGAGAGGAGTTCTCTAAAGGCCAACTGCTTGTCAGCTACCTTACAGGTGGTCAAAAACTTAAAGGCACTAAGTCGAATAAGTTTAATGATACAGAAAAAGACACGCAGTCTTATTCTGGATTTAATATTCAATACGCTCATTCTTCTGATGGTAATTGGCAGCTTATCAATGAGCTTGGTTACCGCTCATTGGATTTTGGAATTGTAGGCAATGGTTTTGCTCAAAATTCAAAAGGTCTTTTCACCATCGGCATTGGTCTAAGAAAGTACTTTAATGAAAAATGGAATTTCGTATCACGCTTATCTTTAGAACAAGAATTTTTCTACAACGTCAAAACAGAAAATAGCGTTGATACATTTAGCTTAAAGAAAATCACTCTCTTTAAATGGCGCAATTATTTTGAAGGTCACCTTGTTAGATGGCAGCGTTTTAGTATAACAGGAATGGGTGGACTTTTATTAATTCCAACGAAAGAAACAGGTGATGTTGAAACATCAATGGCCTTTGGACTCAATTTAGGAGTCGGACTAAAGTACTGGCCATCACCAAAACATTTCCTAAAACTTGATATGACGACAGAGAATTTTAGTGGTGATGTTAAGTCGGAATCATTTAGTTCGAATCAGGAGCATTCAAGCGGTGTTCTTGCTCTTCGCTATGGAAGATTATTTTAAATTTCAATCTGCTCCCCATCAAGCTCTTCAATATCTCGTTGGTCGATATTGATTTGTTCTTGAAGGGGAGTGATAATTTCTGGATTTTTTATATCATCTAAAAAACTTTCCATATCCCTATGCATAGGTCCTTCTCTTTTGGAAGTCTTAGCAATATTGCTCCAAATTAGTGTTTGCAGCTCAAAGTAACAATTCATCCCATCGTGATGCTTACAAGTTTTGTCTAAGCTTGAAACCATTTGCGAGTAATCATTCGTTTGCATTGCTAAGTGAGCAATCATAAGTTCGACTTCAAAAGGGGGCTTTTTACCATAGAGTTCTTGCAGTATCATGGCGTTCTCGTAAGCCGCCTCTGTTTTATTTGCTCTAAGTTTAAAGGCCGTATCAAGGCTGATTTTTTTTCTTTCATCAAGCTTTGGATTGTTAGAATTGTGAAGAAGATCACTCCCTTCGTCCCAAAGCTTTAATAGCCAAGCAATCGGAGTTGCTCTTTCAAGGGCATTTCTTGAGTCGTGCTTTTGGGCCAGTGCTAATTTGAAATGTCCGTAGGCAAGTTCATATTTTTTTTGTGCTAAATTGATATTACCTTTTAGGTTTTCTGCATTTGGACCTTTTAAGTCTTCGACAAACGCCTTCGCTCTTTCGACATTTCCAAGACGATAATATAAAAGGGCCAGTAACTCTCTTATCTCACTAGAGTTATAGTATATGGCCGGAATTGAATCTACAAATTCTTCGACTTTTTTTTCTTTGTTAATAAACAGTCCAGATTTTAACCAAATTCTTAAATATTCTTTGTCAGCAAAAATCCATTGGAAATCAGATAGCGTTTCCCCGCGCGATGCAATTGTTTTTTCATAAAAAAGATTTCGCACATTTTCTAACCAAAAATGGTCGTTCTTCGTGTAGTCAGCAGTCACAAGCTCACAGCGTTCGATATTTTTTAGTAATTCTTTGCTAGGGCCTTTGGTGATCATAGCGGTAACTTTCATGATGCAAATTTCTTTGAAGTAGCGCTCTTCAAAATATATTGGGGCGCTCAAAATTGAGATCACTTTGTTCATATCGCCTTCAATAAAAGCAATAAGAGATTCATAGCGCTCAACAATGATTTTTAAGGCCGACTCTTTTTTATCAATTTTAAATAGGAGAAGCTTCGCTTTTTCAAGTTCACCGGATAAGAGAAGCTCTTTTACTTTTTGAATGATTCTAATCGTTGCATCTCTATCTCTTACGTTTGCAAGTTCGATATATTCCGCCACTTCATATTCTTTTAGTAAGGACCAGTCTGTTTCAATTTCTTTGAGTTTTTCAATTTTATAAGGAACAGCTTCATCTGCTAGTGCAGAATTTAACCCGAATGTAATTGTCAGAAATAGGAATATTGTCTTCATTTCATTAACAATTTCGGAAAGTTTTCCGATAACTTAAGTGAACTTTCAAGGATGTATAGTTGATTAAAAAAGTTTTTACTTTGTTTTTTATGATTCTTATTTTTAGCACACAAGTACGTGCTCTGATTCCTCTTGAAAGTTTAATCCTCGGTGATTTTTCTGATAAATACGATTTAGAAGTAAGTGATCCACTCCATTACATTTATGATTTCACCCAATACGCCAGTGATGATGTCATGGATAAAGACAAGAAGGCCTTGGCCATTTATCGTGGTTTCTATGAAGAAGGTCAAAATTTAAAGGATTACTGCGACTCTAATCGAGAACCTACTAAATATCCTATTGCTTGGGATCGGGATCAAGCAAAGAGGGCCTATATGGCCACGCTTCAGTATGTAGGTCTTGATATCACAATTAGGGCCATGGTGAGTTATGCTAAGTTTTTTGAAATGACTGAAGAAGAGTATACTTCAATGGTTTCAGGACTGGTCGGAAATTATTGTTCGGCCAATTTGTCTATCATTAGTGTAAAGCAGTTGCAGAAGCTTATGACAAAGCGTTTTACAAATAATTCTTTCGCTCTTCCTGATGTCAAAGGAAATCCTCTTTTTTCTCAAGATGTTCATTCTCTCCAATCTATGGAGAGTGTTAGAAAGCGTGAGTTCTATTATACAGTAGAATTATTCAAATCGTTTTGTTCATGGAATGGTTCAACAGATGATGTCGGTCTCATGGTACCGCTTCTAAGAAATCCTGTTACCTATACTTTTATTGAAAGACAGCTTCTAGGTAAAAGATTGGTTTATAATGAAAACTCTGGACGTATTCATTATGCTGATGCCGCCAACACTGTTCAAGTTCAGTGTCAAAATTTAGTTTGTCGTAAAACTGATTTGAAAACATTCAATGTAAAATTTCCAAAATCAATAGGGTTTTCAAATATAAAAACAGATCTCGATAATTTATACTGCGAAGATTTCGTGAATGTCGATTACAACTTTAAGCAAAAAGATGAGAAGTTAAAAAAAATTATCGACTCTATTTCTTTTGATGAGCAAAATTTTTTAATAGGGCAATTTGTCGCCCTAGTTACAGGAATTCCAGATTTCTTTTTATGGCAAAAAGAATTTAAAGATATACAGCTTCTGTCTCGTTTAAGCATCGATCAATTTTGGTCTCGCTGGGCAAAGAAATACACGGAAAATCTGGGTAAGGATCTTTACTATGAAGAGCCATTAACAATGGAGCTTGTGGATAAGAAAAATTATTTCAACAAGTATCTGCCAAACTTCAAAGTTGTTTTTGATGTCAATCTTGGCGAGATGGATCGCATAAATCAGCGAGTTGGAAAAATGAAATCCTATTTTGAGATTCATTTAAGTCATCAATTTGCCGCATGGATTAGAAGAGAGTGGCAAAACCATGATCCACGCGAGAAGGAAGTTGAAGGTCAATTGCAAACGGCCCTGCGCGATCGTCTTACTGATGCGGTTAAAGAAATTCAGCAAAAGTTTGTCTTTCCTCCTTGGACTGAAGGACTCGACCGAATTCTTGTAAATGAAATTTTAGAGCAGTTCTCCGAATATCAAGGAAGTTACTTCGCCAGGAATAAAACGGGGACAATGGTCATTCCCGTGGAAATTAATTTTGGACCTTATGCGCTTTCTTATATGCGTCATAATCACAAAATAAAAAAGTCAAAAGAACTTGAAAAATCTAAGGAAGAACTGAGAGAGTTGCGTCGTAAAAAAAGTGAAAAAACAAATAAACCAATGATAGATATTGATGCAGATGATGATGAATCTTCTCAAATCCCTGAAAATTCAGAAGACGTAGAAAACTTATAATCCTCATGTTATTATCCCTTCCATATGAGTGATAAAAAGAAAAAAGAGATTGTCCCTGAAGTCCTTCCAAAAGTTGAAATGGAAGATCTTCTGCGCGATGAAAAGTCCATCGATTATAATGACGAAGATATTATTGATCTCGATGAATTTGAACATACTGAACTTGCCAAAATTCAAGATGTCTTTGAAGAATCAAATCTTCCTACACCGCTAGAAACAGGTCTAACGACGAAAGAGTTAAAAGGAATTGATCCTTTAACTTTATATCTGAAAGAAATTAGCCGCTACGATTTATTGAGCCAAGAGCAAGAAGCTGCTCTTACAAAGGCCCTCGTTGAAACAGGGGATCTTGATGTTGCGAAAAAATTAGTGACGGCCAATTTGCGTTTAGTTGTAAAAATCGCCATGGAGTACCGTAGCGCATATCAAAATGTCATGGATCTTATTCAAGAAGGGAATATTGGTCTTATGAAGGCCGTTTCAAAATACGATCCTGAAAAAGGAGCGAAGCTAAGTTATTACGCAAGCTGGTGGATTAGATCCTATATTCTGAAATTTATTTTGGATAATTTTCGTTTAGTCAAAATTGGAACTACTAACGATCAAAAAAAATTGTTTTATAATCTTCTGCGTGAAAAAGAGCGCCTCATTTCTCTTGGTATAAATCCCGACAATGAAACGCTTTCAAAGCGTCTTGGGGTCTCTGAAAAATCTGTGGCCTTAATGGATGAGCGCCTTGGCCCTTCAACTGGGGATCTTAGTATCGATAGGCCCATCAGTGATGATGGTAGCGGTGCCCGTATTTCAGACTTCCTTGAAGATGATAGCGATGACATTGCTGAAAAACTTGCACACTCTGAGAGTATCGAAATTTTGCGTGAGAATTTAGTGGATTTTATTGATGGGCTTAAGCCACGCGATCAAGAAATCTTTAAAAAACGACTACTTAGCGAAGTTCCTCCGTCCCTTCAGGCCATTGCGGATGAATACGGAGTGTCACGAGAGCGCATCCGCCAGATAGAGGAGCGTTTGCTCAATAATTTAAAGGTTTACATGTCCGAGCATTTGGGGTAAAACTCCCTAAAATAATTCGTCTTTTACTAGGTTTCAATGTCTATCTCAGCTTTGCTACTTGGTTTAAGATCTGTCATTACAAGGAGAATTTGAGATGACTACTACAGAAAGACAACAAATCGTTAATGAATTCGGAACTGAGTTTGGTAAAGGTCCAAAAGATTCAGGATGTACAGCTGTTCAAGTTGCACTTCTTACAGCAAGAATCAACGGTCTTAAGGGACACTTCGAGTCTCACAAGCATGACTACCACTCAAACAGAGGTCTTTTGAAGATGATCGGTCAAAGAAAGTCTCTACTAAAGTATCTTCAAAATAATAACGAAGAGAAATACAAGAACCTAATTAATAAGCTTGGACTAAGAAAATAAGTCAAAAAAAGGGGGGCCATAGGGTTCCCCTTTTTGTTTTTGGCGATTAAAATAAAAATAAGATTTGTGTGGAGGTAGAAAGAAATTTGTTGGATATTTGAAAGTGGTGTTTATGATGAACTCTTCTTTGAAATATCTTCCAAATTTCCTACCAATACTCAAAATAAAATATAAAACCTATTAAGCGATAAAAGGATTATCTTCCTTTTGTAATGGAGTACGTTAATGAACGAAAACAAAAAGATTTTCACTTACAATTATGGTGGTAAAGAAGTTACCATCGAAACTGGTCGTCTTGCTAAGCAGGCCGATGGTTCAGTTCTTGTGTCTTGCGAAGGGACTCAAGTTCTAGTTACAGTTTGTTCAGCTAGAGAAGTAAAAGACGGACAAGACTTCTTTCCACTTCTTGTAGAATATACTGAGAAATTTTATTCAGCAGGGAAGTTCCTTGGTGGATTCTTAAAGAGAGAAGGTCGTCCTTCAACTCAAGAAACTTTAAACGCTCGTCTAATTGATAGACCACTTCGTCCAATGTTCCCAGAAGGGTACATGTTTGACACTGTAATTTCATGTACAGTTATGTCTTACAACGAAAATGGAGACCCAGAAGTTCTAGCGGGTCTAGGTGCTTCAGCGGCCCTTACTCTTTCAGACATCCCTTTCAACGGTCCAATCGCCACTTGTAAAGTAGGTCGCATTGGTGGTCAATTTATTATCAACCCATCTCACTCACAGTGGGCCGAGTCTGATCTAGAAATTGCTGTTGCAGCTTCTGAAGATGCAATCCTTATGGTTGAAGGTGAAGCTAAGATCGTTCCTGAGCAAGAAGTGCTTGATGCCATTTTCTTTGGTCACGATGAGATTAAAGGATTTGTTAAATTCCTTAAGGGAATGCAAGCAGAACTTGGTAAGACTAAGCGTTCTTGGGAATCAGCTGCTGCTAACAAAAAACTTGTTGCTACAGTTACAGAAAAATTTTCTAGCGATGCAAGAGCAGCTATCGAAATCACTGATAAGCTTGAGAGACAATTTGCTGTAAAAGCTCTTGAGAAAAAAATCAAAGCCGATATGGCCGAAAATTTCGCTCAATATGATCTTGCTGAAAATGCAGAGTTTGGAAAGGCCGCTTATAAAGGTGTTGAAGAACTTATGTACAACATGATGAGATCTGACATTCTTGATAAAGAACACAGAATTGGTGGTAGAGCTCTAAATCAAGTTAGACAAATTGAAACTGAAGTTGGAGTTTTAGCTGCTCCACACGGTTCATCACTATTTACTCGTGGTGAAACTCAAGTTCTTTCAACTGTAACTATCGGTGGTGCTTCAGGTGAACAAATGTCTGATAGAATCGTTGGAACAAATTACGATAAATTCTACCTTCACTATAACTTCCCTCCATATTCAGTAGGTGAAGCACGTGGTGTAAGAGGTGTTGGTCGTCGTGAACTTGGTCACGGAAATCTTGCTGAGAGAGCTCTTAAAGCAGCTATGCCAAATGCTGAAGAATTCCCATATACAACAAGAGTTGTGTGTGAAGTTCTAGAATCAAATGGTTCTTCTTCAATGGGTTCTGTATGTTCTGGTTCAATGGCCCTTATGGATGCCGGTGTTCCTCTAGTGAAGCCAGTTGGTGGGATTGCTATGGGTCTAATCACTGATGGATCACGCTTTAAAGTTCTTACAGATATTCTAGGGGATGAAGATCACCTAGGTGATATGGACTTTAAAGTTGCTGGTACTGAAGATGGTATCACAGCTATTCAAATGGATATTAAGATCACTGGTCTTACACGTGAAATCGTTATCTCAGCAATGGGACAAGCAAGAGATGGTCGTCTTCATATTCTTAATGAAATGAACAAAACTATCGCAGCAGGAAGAAGTGAATTCAAACTTGGTGTACCAAAGATTGAAACTTTCAAGATTCCACAAGATAAGATTGGTGCCCTTATTGGTCCAGGTGGAAAGAATATTAAGAAAGTACAAGAGCAATTTGAAGTTACAATTGAAATCGTTGAAGATGGTACAGTTAAAGTTCTTGGAACAAATCCTGATAAGATTGCTTCATGTATCACTACTTGTAACCTTCAAATTAACGGTCCAGAACTAGGTTCTGACTACCTAGCTGAAGTTGTAAGCTTAAAAGATTACGGTGCATTTGTTGATATCGCTGAAGGTGTTTCAGGACTAGTTCACGTATCAGAAATTACTGATGCTGAAAGAGTAAAAGACGTAAACGACTATATGGCAGTAGGTGATAAAGTTACTGTAAGAGTTGTTGAAGTTGATAAAATGGGACGAATTAAACTTTCTTGTAAGGCCGCTGGTGGTCTTAAGAGAAAGGACGGAAAAGAGCCGGCCCCTAAGAAAGAAGAAGCTCCACAAGAATAATATGAGAGAGGGCCTTACGGGCCCTCTTTTTTGTTACGGGATAAAAATGACTGCATATGTTGATTTGAAAATTAAAAAATTAGAGCACTTCGATAATGATCTTCCTTTGCCTGCTTATGAAACAACAGGAGCAGCAGGAGCGGATTTAAGAGCACAACTTGGAAAAGGTGAATCTTTAGTGATTGCCCCTGGCAAGAGAGTGCTTGTACCAACAGGACTTAGTTTTGAAATTCCTGAAGGGTATGAAGTACAAATCAGGCCACGCTCGGGTCTTTCATTTAAGACTCAACTTCTCGTTGTTAATAGTCCTGGAACTATTGACTGCGACTACAGAGGTGAAGTAAAAATCATTCTCGGAAATTTTGGAACAGAAGATGAAATCATTGAACACGGTGATCGCGTTTGTCAGATGGTTATAGCACCAGTGACACAGGCGAAATTTGTTGTCACAGATGAGCTTTCATCAACAGAAAGAGGGGCCGGCGGATTCGGCTCTACAGGTAAACAATAAAGTAAAGAGATAATAGGGAGAAACTCAATGGATTTAGTTGTTAACTATAAGAAAGCAGCTTCAAAAGAAGAGGGATGGGATCTTGCGAAGGCACAGATAACTCCTGAATATGTGGCGAAATTCAATGTAAAGGCCGAAATCAACTATGATAGAGCGAGTGGTAAAATTATTGCTACTGGTAAAGGTTTTACACTAAGTCTTGAATTTTCCGACAATGATTGTAAAGTCGGCGTCGAATTATCTCTCATGCTAAGGCCATTCAAAGGAAAGATTCTTGAGGCCGTGCAAAATAAACTTGAGAAAACAGTTTAAGGAATTTTATGCATAAGGTGACGATTAGACCAACTGGCCAAATTGTAGAGATTGATGAAGATAAAACTCTTCTTCAATCTCTAAAAGATCAAGGTCTATTTATTAATTCATCGTGTGGTGGACACGCGAGCTGCTCAGATTGCATTATTAAAATCATTGATGGTGAGGATTATGTAAATACGCCTCCATTTCCTGAAGTGCAATTAATGGGTAACGTTTTTCATATTACTAAAGAGCGTCTGTCATGCCAGACATACGTAATGGGTGATATCACTATTGATATTTCTGATCACGATAAAACACGTGTTGATGATCGTCTTAATAAAAAAGGACGCGGCTTTCTTAAAAATAGAGCGCCAGTTAATACGAAAGTTAGAAAGAAAGAAGATGTTGATAAAATGTACACTGAACGCCAAGCTATTCGTGATGAAAAGCGCGAAAAAGATGGCGAGTGGCAAAAGCACTGGGAACGTGAAAAAGATGTTCTTGCTGTTAAGAAACTTGGTGGCGGAAAAAGGCCAAGACTTTTTAGAACTGATCATTTAGAAGAGAAAATGGCCGAGGCCAGCGAAGAAAATAAAAGAGAACAGAGCGCACCACGCGAGTTCAGAGAAAAACGCGACTTCGGTGACAAGCGCGAGTTCAGAGAAAAACGTGACTTCGGTGAGAAGCGCGAGTTCAGAGAAAAGCGCGAATACGGCGAAAAACGTGATTTTAGAGAGAAACGTGAATTTGGTGAGAAGCGTGAGTACAAAGGAAAGCGCGACTTCAACGAAAACCGTGAGTACAAAGGAAAGCGCGACTTCAACGAAAACCGTGAGTACAAAGGAAAGCGCGACTTCAACGAAAACCGTGAGTACAAAGGAAAGCGCGACTTCAATGAAAACCGCGAGTACAAAGGTAAGCGCGATTTTAATAAAGGGCCACGTCCTGATCGTGACTTCAGACGCCCACGTGAGGAGCGTGAAGACGGTGAAAACCGCGGACCACGTACTCCAAGAGAAGATAGGCCTAGATTTAAAGATTCTGCCTTTCCAAGACCTAAATCATCTCAAAGAGATGGACAAGCACAGAGAAAGGATAGAGGCGATAAGGCCGGTTTTCCAAGAAAAGATTTTAGAAAAAGTAGAAAAGATTAGGCCCATGAAAATGGGCCTTTTTTTTAATATTTACAAAGAATTGTTTTGATTTTATCGAGATCAACTTTTCTGGCGGCCTTGTCAATGACCACTTCTTTTCCATCATCTAAGATGGCCCAAAGTTGATAGTGACCTTTGTTTTCAAATCCTCTGAGTGAGGGATCATTTTTCATCTTGGCCACATTAGGAGAGTCAAGGAAATGCTCTACAAAAAGTGCGTCTGCGCTTTTTAAATTTAGCTTTTTTCTTAGTAGTAGAATTCCAAAGAAGACTCTGTGTGTGAGGGTTATTTCCTTGCCATTTTTTGTAATGAACTTTTCATAGAAAAAAGCACACAATAAAAACAGAGGAATGCCGGCCATGACAGCAATGGCACCTAGGCCTAAGACATAGTTGATTTGGTCGCCGGTGGCCATGAGTTTTTCAACAGGACCTCGTACGGCAATATACATGGCACCAATAACAATCGCTATTGCTGCAAAGTAACCCCAAAATAACATCGGAAGACCGTATGTCTTAAGAGTAATACTCTTTGTATTGTTAATATCTTTGACTTCAACTCTATCAGTTTCTTCTTCAGAAACTGGAAACATATACATTAATCCCATAAAGGAAAATTACACTTGGATAGGGTCTTAGGCAATGAAAAAAGGATTATTCTTGACCAGATCTTTCCTCAGGAATATTTATTTTCGCAGAATTGACGGGGATCGTTATTGTGAACTGCGCAAACTCATTTTCCAGGGTATCAAGCTCTATATGGCCATCGTGAACCTTATTAATAATATCAAAACTCAGAGAAAGTCCTAAACCAGTCCCTTCCCCGGCCGCTTTAGTCGTAAAAAATGGAGTGAAGATTCTGTTACGATTTTCTTCCTTAATACCCAGACCATTGTCTCTAACTTGGATGGTAATTAGACCATTGTTGTGAGAGGTCGAAATTTTTAATTGAGGTACATAGCTGTGGCCGAGAAGATCTTTTTTCTTTTTCATTGAATAAAGTGCGTTTGAAAAAAGATTGAGAAATACACGAGAAATATCGGCGCGCACAACTTTTAAGGGCGGAAGTCCTTCGTCAAAGTTTTTCATGATATTGGCACTAAAGCCATCGTACTTAGCACGTATGGCCTGACCAGCAAATTTGAGGTTCTCTTCAATCAGTTCATTAATATCAGTTTTAGTGAAACTCATTTTATTGTGGCGAGAGTGTTCAAGCATACTTTTAATGATTTCTTCTGCTCTTTTCCCATGTTGAGTGATTTCTTTATTCATCGATAGAATGTCAGAGACAACATAGTTGAGTTCTGTTCTTTGTTCTTGGTTGAGATCTTGTTTTAAAAGCTCATTGGCCTCGTCGAGGGCCTCAACACAGGCCTTTGAAAAATTGATGATAAAGTTTAGAGGGTTGTTAAGCTCGTGGGCAATCCCTGAGGTGAGTGAACCTAAACTTGCTAACTTTTCTTGAGCAATCAATTTATCTTGGAAGTTTTTAATTTCTTCAATCTTCTCTTGAAGAATGACGTTTTTATTTTGTAGCTCTTTTGTTCTCTTATGTACTAGCTCTTCAAGATGATCTTTATATTCTTGTAGTTTCGCCTCGGCCTTGTCTCTCATTCCAATATAGCTCTTAAGATTGATTCTCATATCGTTGATTGAATTAACGAGTAAATCAATTTCATCTTTTGAATTATCAATTTTCGTGATCTCAATTGGCCTATCAAGACTACCTGGAGTCATTTCACTGGCATAACGGCTAATCTCTACAATTTTTCTCGTAACGATTACGTAAATGATGAACATGATACACAGGGAGACGAGAAAAGTTTTTACTGTCTGGGTCATTAAAATGACAAGGATTCGGTCCCATAGTCTTTGATAGATATTATCAAGGTTGATTTTGACTTCTAACAAACCAATGGAGAGTTCCTCTTGCGCCTCGACGTATTTGAGGGCAATTGTTTTTGTCAGAGCATTAGTAATTTTTTTATTTCCCACTTCATAGAATAAATACTTGTCACCTTCTCGCAACTCATTAATGCTGATGTATTCAACATCGGGCAATTTACTAATCCCTGTGATTTGTATTGTCAGTTGATCTCTGTCAAGGTGCCAAAGAGAGTTGGCCAGGGAATTGGTGTAGATTGTTTCAATTTGAGTTAGGGTGTCGTTTGCTTTTAATAGATCTTTTTTATAATCCAAATAGAGTTGAATCAATGTTCCCAGAAAAGTAAAAAATGTACTACATAGCAATATGTATTTAAGAAGTTTAAATTGTAATTTGGTATGAGACTTATTTGCCTTCATTTGCTCCAACAAACTAGAATGTCGCGATTTATGAGATATCTTAAATATTATATACGATTATCTTTCGAGATCATGTTTTTTTTGACATAAATATATCTCTATTCTTGTCTTAGGCGGGGGCCTTACGCTATGTTGTTTCTTTTGGCCTAAGTCTTTCTCAATTTTATGTTCTTTTTATTCAAGGAGCAGTTTTAGCCGCTGTGCTGTGGCCATTTATGCTCAATTCAATAAACTGTAGGCATTATGTCTCAACAGTTAGATTACGGTGATAAATCACCATTACGTTTAGTTAAAAATGCCTTTGGCCCAAGCACGAAAGAAGTTCGTGCTCATGAGCTAACGCAGAATTGGCCATGGCCTTCGGTCTCCCCGCACGGACCAGGAAGTGTTGCACCGAGTGTTATTCATGTTCCAAAAAAAGAAATTGATGAATTCCTATCAAAAGTTGTGAAGCGCTATATTCGCACTATTCAAAAATTTGGTCTGTCATTTTTTAAAGAATCACTTTTCAAAAGGGATTATAAGAAAACGAGCGATGAAGAGTTTGTTCATATTTTTACCCAATCAGTTTACGCGAAGTTTTTTTGCGAAAAGCTTGATCAAAAAGATAGGGATACTTTTTTTGCATTTTTAAATGATAGGGATACGTTTTATAAAGTTGATATGAGTCATTTGGCGAATATGGAAACGATAGAAGGAATCGATCTTTATCCTTCAACTTCCCTTTTTAAATGGGAAGAGGGGAAAATCCAATTAGTTGCCATTAATATGAATAATCAGGTTTACACCACCAGACATCGTCAATGGGACATTGTGAAACTTTTAGTTTTGCAAGGTGCGGCCGTTAGACTTCTTATTTGTGAGCACCCTAGAGCGCATTTTCCCATTGATTCCTTCGTTGGCGTCTCCCAGTGTCTTCTTAATCGTGAATCATTGTTATATCGACTATTGTCGCCACATTTTTACATGCAACTTCCACTGAACTTTGCAGTTCTCTATATTTCAAAGTCTGTGGCCCACAATAATCAAAATGAAATCTATACACCGTTTCCCTGTACGAAAAAGGGATTTCTCTCAAGTTTAAAAACGTCATTCAGCGGAATTGAGGGCAATAGCGCTTATCCGGCCTATCGCTTTAGGCTGACACCCGATGAGATTTACGGTCCCTATGGAGATTTTCTCTCCCTTTATTGGGAAGTTATATTTTCTTTTGTGTGTGATCTTTTTAAAGATATATCTCAAGCACAACGAAGTGAAGCAGATGTGAGAGCGTGGGCAAAAGAATTACATTTTCTAATCCCAGGCTTTCCTGGCCCCGATGAAATTATTAAAGGGGATACTTTAGAGCGCGTGGTGACGAGCTTCATACACAATGTAACGGTTGAGCACTCAAGCGATCATTACAACTATTCTTCATTTGCTCGCGACCAATTACCCCTGCGTGTGAGAAAGGCCTTGGATGATCATCATTGGTCTTTTGAGGGAAGTTTAAGTGGTGAGGATTATGCTCGTCATGAATTGGCCACAAAGATGTATTTTCAGACATCCACACTTATTTCCCTTACTCAAGTTAAGTATGATTTTGAGGCCAGTAAACAAATGAAAGTGTCCCATTTTCATCATAATTTGCGAGAGCTCGATAGGGGACTGACACCCCAATTACGCTTTATTCCTCTTGCGCATATCGCCTCAAGTATCCAATTTTAATGATATTTCAATAAAATTAGATGTATAAGTTCTAGACACCCTATAAAGAGTGCAGGCCCACCTTTCTTTGTATTGGATTTCTTTGCACAATGGGGTCATTAAATTAATTAACAAAAGTTGGACCCTTGTTTAAAAAACTATCCTTGTTAGCAGTACTGCTTCTAGTGGCCCATAGCACCTTAGCGATGACTTCGCTAAATTGCTTCGATTACATGGATGAGTTTACTGGCAAGTCAGAAAGTACTTATCGCGATATTTCTATTAGAATCGAAGAAGGCTCAGTGGCCTCTTTCAATAAAGAAATTAAAGATTTTGTGTCTATGCAGCCCTATCCATTTTGGTCTTCAGATGAATTTGTTGATGATTTCTTCTTGGTTAGAAATGCCAAGCCTACTGTAAAAGATGCATTTGATAATGCAAAAGAGCGCGTGAGAAAACTCGAAAGAAAAGTAGATCTTCTCAACAAAAAGTATCCTGAGCATAGAATGTATCTCAATAGCTTTAAATCGAGTTTATCTAAGACGATAAAAAATGCTGAAATGAATTTCAAGAAGAAGTACTCACAAAACTTCAATGACATTTATACTTTCGATGCCCACTATAATCTTATTTCTTCAACGCTGATTAATTCAGCTCTTGGGAATTTGGCGGAGCTGAAGGTGGCCCTGACGAGACATGGTGTTGTGGCGCAAAGTTTTTATCCTTTCTTGAATAGGGGTCTAATGCATAAAGATGCCTCTTCACTATATGAGTCTTTAATTTCTCGAATGGATACGGCCGTAATGTTCTATTACAAGAATATTCAAAGTGGAAATATGACAGTTAAGCGTATGCGCCAAATGTATCCTATTCTTTCTTCGTCGGTTCATACAGATGACGTGGATATTTTTATTAAAGAATTTGTTATGCATATCCAAAATAAAGAATTTGATATTCTCTCATTTGATGAGGCCACTCAAATGTATTCGTTCGTTGAGGTCAAGCATTCTGAAAAGACTGTGGGAAGCAATAAGAGCGCTCGTGACTCTATATTAAGACAGGCAAAAATGACATTTGAAATCTTTAAATTCATCGGTGTAAAAGACAAGGTTGTTGTTGAAATGGCGGCGCCCTTTGGTATCGATCGCGTTTTAGCTGATGCCTTAAGAGAACTTGATGTTATCATTGATGGTGGAATTTTCCAGAAATAGCCTCTTCTTGATCCTCTTCTAAGTTCTTCTATAATAGAGAAAGATTTAAAAGGGGATCCTATGATTGAAAAAATAATCGAACATTTTGGTCTTGAAAAACATCCTGAGGGCGGGTACTTCAGAGAAGTTTACCGATCTGAAAACTATATTGAAAATGAATCCTTACCTGAAAATATAGTTGGTCGCAGAAGTTACGCCACTTCAATTTACTTTATGCTTACTTCTGATGAAGTTTCAAAATTACACAGAATTAAATCTGATGAGACATGGCACTTTTATGGAGGAGATCCTCTTGTTGTGTTAGAAATCGATGAAGATGGCAATGTTCATAGAACTGTACTTGGTAACGACTTTTTAAACGGTCAACAGTTGCAATATACGGTTCGTGCTAATCGATGGTTTGGGGCCTATTTAGAAGATGGTGGTGAGTATTCACTCGTGGGGTGTACGGTCGCTCCAGGTTTTGATTTTCGCGATTTTGAAATGGCGCAAATGACTCATCTTAATGAGGAGTTTCCTGAAATTGAATTCGATGATAAAATTGTGAATGAGCTTATTTAGCCACGCAATCTTTTAGTAGGGTAAATTGTGTTGGGGTTTCTATCACTCCAATACAACCCATTTCTTTTGAAGATTTTGTCGATGTATTTTTGAAATATCTCATCTTGTCATGAATTTTTGTGGGTTCAGTTTTTGTCATGCCGGCCTTTCTGGCCATATAGCTAAATTCTACTTCGTAAACTTCAACATCTTTATCAATGAGTTTAGGGGTCTCTATTTTAAGGGTTGAAAAATCATCGACGATATACTTTTCTGTATTGTGGATTTCATTAGAAGGCTCAAAGACACTGACAATATACTTGAAGTTTTTTTGCTTTAAGCATACTGAGTTTTCATTACGATTGATCCTAGAACCTGAAAAATCGAGTTTAATCGCCTCTTGGATATACGTTTTATCGTCTTTGTTGCATTCAAAGGCAAAGGAAGAATGAGCAGTTAAAAGTGAAAGTATTATTAGACGAATCATCTTGATCCTTTATTTTAGCATACTATTGAGTTCATAAAATGATTCAAAGTTTAGTGTCAGCTTGTCATCCTTGGCAAGAGGACCTACGCCACTTGGTGTACCTGTTAAAATGATATCACCTGCATTTATTGTCATATAAGTCGTAATTTCTTTTACAATATCTGTAAGATTGAAAATCGTTTCTTTGATATTTCCCTGTTGTTTTAAATGGCCATTTATCTTCAATGAGAAATTGAGATCATTGAGATCTTTAATTTTAGATTTGCAAACAAATGGCCCTATCGGGCATGAACGATCAAAGGCCTTGGCCTTCTCCCAAGGAGAACCTTTTTCTTTTAATTCTTGTTGTTTTTTTCTTAGAGTTAAATCAAGGGCGAGCGCCACGCCGTATATACTTTGGTGAATTACTTCATTGGTAATTTCTTCTCCCATCGCAATACTTTCTTTAAACAAGAAGGCCAATTCTATTTCATGGTGTATTTCACCCAGATGAAAAGGTAGTGCAATTTCTTTGTCTATATTTATTAGCGAGCTAGTTGGCTTAAGAAAAAGAAGAGGGCTTTTAGGAATGGGATTTGAAAGTTCGTGAGCGTGCTCTCTATAGTTTCTGCCTATGCAGATTATTTTTGAGCACGCAAGTTCGATAGGAAAATGATTTTCAGTTAGAAGTTTCACCTTGTTGGTCTTCTCCTGCTAATTTAAAACGAACGACTTCGTAATCTCTATTTAAACACACTTCGTGTAAAAGATGGAGGTCTTTGTTAAGCAGGTTGACGAATTTTTTAAATCTTGGGTGAGAATCATTGATCTTAATTTGTTTGCGCAAAACATTGCGATTAAGACCTAGAATGACTGCTGCTCTTAAATCGAACTTAACTTGTCTACTGTCAAAATCAACGTTCATATCATCAATATAAAGGCCGTAGACTCTCTTATTTAAAACCATTACTTCATCCTCAGAGAGTTTACCTGAGTCGTTGATTGTGTAGTTCGTGCACTCTCTTTCTTGGATTCTTACAACCGCGGCCTGGGCCTGTGTTAGTGTCAGTAGGGTTATTGAACCAATAATTAGACTCTTAAGCATAAATACTCCTTATTAGATATGGAGTCTTTATAATAGAAAGTCGAATTTTAGGCCAAGGGCACATGTAGGAATTATAGAGGTGTCTAAAGACTGTAAATTAAAGAGTAATCAAGGGAAATCAATGTAATACTTCTTCTCAATGGTTTTTAGTTTTCCCTCTTTTTTCAGCGAATTCATCGCTTCCATGATGCTTTTCATTGTTAGTTTTGAATTGGGGCGGCCAAGAATCTTGTGATTATAAATTTGGTCATAATCTGCAGAAAGCTTGAGTTTTGAAGTGAGGTCTTGGTTGATATCGGATTTCATCTTGAAATAGGATTCTGTAATAATCGCCAGGTCAGCTCGTCCTTTTAATACAAGATCTATATTTTTACTATGATCATTTGTGAAGATGATATTGTACTTTCTCTTTAGCTCTTCTTCATTGCTCTCAAGCTCAGCAAAGCCATAGTGATAACCAAGAATAACAGCGATTTTTTTATCTTTTAAATTTTTTTGTAGATCTTTTTGAGTGTAGATACTTTTATTAGTTTTTAAGCTTAGATATTTCTCTCCACCCATAGCAATTATTGGCGACACACTTAAGTTATATTTTTCCCAACCCCATTTTTCTGACTCAAAGAAAATATAATCAAATTTGTTTTCTTCGTAATCTTGGTAGCGTCTTTTTGGAGAAGTGAAATAGGGGCGAAGTTCAATGTCGAACTTAACAAGTTTGTCATTGAGCAGGTGGATAAGGTCGACTGCAGCTCCTTGGGCCTTGGTATCTGTTATCTCAGCATAGGGAGGAAAATTGTAGAGGCCAACGTATATAACGTCTAATGCCAAGGAGTGCGCACAAATGGCCCAGAATAAAAATATTTTAAACATATCAACCTTTAAATACTTTAGAAGATTATAAGCGAAAACCCTTGATTATTGAGTTAAAAAATTTTACTCATTAAACCACGGTAATCATGGAGAGTTTAACTCGGTCATTGTCTAAAATGGTTGATGGCCAAAGGGTCGTTTATATTTATGATCATTGACCAAAGCTTAGGCAGTAAAGGCCCAAAATTGAGGGTCATCTCATTAAAATTACACTTGTATTTCAGGCGTCATTTTTGCACAAAGTACTGCGATGATTAATTCAATAAGAAGCTCAATCTTATTCGCACTGATCTTTGGATCAATGTATTCACTTCCTTTACAGGCAAGTGGTCAATGCTTTTCACAATTAGAAAATTCCTACACTCACAGTGAGGTTTTAAGTCGACTAGAGAATCTAAGTCCAGGGATCGATAAAGACAAAATTCGTCTAAAAGTTTCAAGTGTAGATTCCTCTTTTATGTTTTATCGCAGTTTTGTCTCTCTTTTTTATGATGAACTAAAAGCAAGATTGGCCAACAGTCCTCTTCGTAAATTAGAGCACTTCCAAGGATTTTCACCCATTGACTATCATCCTGATAACTTTTCATTTTATGGTGTAGGAAATAAAGAATTAAGATATCAAATGAACGATTATGATAATGGCAATCGTGTCCCTGTTATCACTGATCTTATTCGCTATATGAGCTCTTTAAAAATTGCTAATCGTAACAGATTTGATCGCAAAGAGCTCAAGGAGCTTATTGAATCATATTATAAAGGTCTCCAAGGTAAAGAAATTGATTACCCAGAATTTATGCTGAAAAATATTCACTTCAAAGATGGACACTATTTTTCTGATTCATCGGATTATGGAGGTCAGAAATTAGTGCGCAAATTATCTAAAGGCAGAGTTGCTAGGGAGCTTAGTAAGGATGAAAATCATTTCATAGAGCAGATTGTGGAAGATTTTTTCAAGGGACGTTTAGAAGTTCTTGATGCTTTTAAATATTATAATGTAACAGGTGGTTCAGGAGGGCTTCTTCGCTATAAGATTCTGCTCAGGGATAAGGATCATATTCTCGTCTATGAGTTCAAAGAAATTGAAGCAGGGGCCTTTAATCCTTTAAATGCAGTACTCAATGTTTCTCCTATTGAGACTTTAAATTTCCTCGTTGAGGACCCTCGCTTTCGTAATTTTTATGGGATGGCCCAAATGAGTGATAAAACTTATTTTGTCAGACCAAAATTTGATAATTTTAAGCAAGATGATTTTTTAGAATATTCCAATAAGCAACAATTGAAATTGGCCAAAGTTCAAATGAATGTTATCGGCCTCAATCATAGAATCGCTCTAGGTAAAAAAAGTGAAATTTACTGGAGTGAACTCTCTACATTAAAAGACATTTTATCCGATAAGGTCGATGAGATGACAGATATAATGAATTTTTATTATGAACTTTTATCCAAAGATAAAGCTTCTCTCTAGAAAAAAAATTCTTTTGCTGTTAAATTCATACTATTCCAAAGCATAGAAAATGGACGGCCAATGATCGAACAGGATCTGACTGAACAAGAATTATTTGATAGCATCGCTAGGGATGTTGAGCGCTACGGCCATGAGAATATGGTTGTCTATCCTTACGATCTCAAAGAAACTCTTGTTCAACTGCGTGAGGAGAGTGAAGTTCTCTATCGCAAGGCCCTAACCATTATTCCCAACGAACTTCTGGCCGAAGTTATTTCTGAAATGCCTGGTCATCTCCAGGAAGAAGCCGCTGAATATCTTGGTGCCTTTAAACTCGCAGACGTTACATCAAAAATGGATACGGATGATGCGGCCGACTTTATTCAGACCATTAGTGAGTCCAACGAAACTATTGCGAAGAATATTCTATCGAATATTGATAAAGAAGATCGTGACCTTATCAAGTCTCTTATTTCATACGACGAAGATGTGGCCGGATCTTACATGCAAACCGAGCTTTTTAGCGCCAATTTAAACGAAAATATTGGTTCTTCAATCGATCGTTTGAAACAAATGAAGGCCCAGGCAGAACTTGATAATGTTTATCATGTATTTATTGTCGATAAATACAATAAATTTATTTGCTCTATCGGTTTAGAAGAAGTCATTATTATGGACTTCAAGAAAACATACAAAGATATCATCGAAGATGAAGAGAAAGAATATACTCAAATCTTTGCAGGCCACAGAGACGATATTAGTAAGGTTGTTGAAAATGTGAGTAAGTACAACCTCTCTACTATTCCTGTCATTGATGAAGAGGGAATCCTTATCGGTCGAATCACTTCCGATGACGTTTACGATATTATCGAGGAACAGGCCACTGAACAGATCTATCATATGGCCGGGGTTAACGATGAAGTCGAAGAAGAGGCCGATATTTTTGCGGTTGCAATTAACCGAGGCAAGTGGTTGGCCATAAATCTAGTGACGGCGGTCGCGGCTTCAGTGGTTATTGGTCTATTTGATACGACGATTCAATCCCTTGTGTCTCTTGCTATATTGATGCCGATTGTGGCCTCTATGGGTGGAAATGCCGGAACCCAAAGCTTAACGGTAACTGTTCGCCAACTTGCACTTGGAAGTATTTCTGAGGGCGATGCTAAAGACACAATCATTAAAGAAGTTGTCCTCTCATTATTAAATGGTTTGATCTTTGCTCTTGTGATTGGATTATTGGCCTATTTATGGTTCGATATGCCGCTTTTAGGGGTCGTCATTGCCCTTTCAACTGTGATCAATCTTTTATTTGCAGGATTTTTTGGATCCATTATTCCTCTTGTTCTAGAGAAATTAGATATTGACCCAGCAGTGGCAAGTACTGTTCTTTTAACAACAGTAACAGATGTTGTTGGCTTTTTCAGTTTTTTGGCCCTGGCCAAATGGATGATCTTATAGCTTGTAGCTAACTCCTAAATACATGTGAACACCATCAAGTGAATTGAGTACCATTTCTTCACTTCCCGTATTAAATGGTTCAGTGTCAAAGACTTTGAACTTCATCATTTTAAGTCCCCCGACGAAACCCCATTGCGAGGCCGGGAAAAGTCTTATTTGTCCTCCAACACCACCGCCTAGATAAAGTCCACGATTAAAATCTTCTGCATTTGGGTCAGTGAATTGAATATCACCCGATCCTGATAGTTGTCCTACCAGATCGATTGAAAAAGTTGAGTTGAAAAGTAGGGAATAAAACAGATAAACATCTAGGCCCACAGTTTTAACGGCCAGCTTTTCTTGCTCGGCACTGAGATAATTTAATCCAATGGCAAAGGCCATGGGTTTATTTGGTGGCCTATGCTCAAGAGCAAGAGACATAACGGTGGCGCTTGCAAGGGTGTCGTTATAAGCAGTTGTTAGCTCTTCCCATTGAGGCCCTAGTGCCATTTGACCGTAAGTCAGTGTTAGAAAGTTATTTTCAGAAAGCTTGTCGATATCATCTTTGAAGAGCTCATCCACATTGTGCTCGTTTATTTTTTGGTGCCCAGATACCTCTGAAACCACCTCATCAGAAAGCGAAAGATCTTTTGTTTGAATATAGGCCACACGCCCTGAGACAATGACAGCATATATGTCTTTGACTCCAATGGGATTATCACTGACGCGAACTTTTTTCCCAAAGCGGATATAACCCAAGGGGCTTGTTAATTCCTTGTCAGCAAAGACGACCGCCTTTGATGTTGTAACAGTGGCCACCCTCGCAGCAAGAGAATTTAAACAAAATAAGGCCAACATTATGACAATAATAGATTTCATAAGATCTATTATAGCTACAACACATATTTTTTTCAAAAACATTGTTGAAATAACTAGCGATGTTTTATGATAGAGCAAACTATTCAATGAGCGAGGGCCCCATGAAGTTTCCTGGTAAGAGAAAAACTAAGCATTATTTTCCCGTCCGTGATCAGGGTCGTATTCCTTTCGAGGAAAACTTTGTCGATGGTAAAAAAGTTTACGTTGTTGGGATTGATCAACTTCTTGTAGATATTGAGGCCCATGTTGAAGATAGTTTCTTAGAAAAATACAATATCCCTAAAGGGGAATCAGTTGTTCTTGAGTCAGATGTGGTGGAAGAAATCTACTGGAAACTTAAAAATGAAAATCGCATAATAGGTGAATTTGCAGGAGGAGCTGTCGGGAACACTCTTCACAATTACTCTATTCTAAGTGACGACAGATCTGTGGCGCTAGGAACAATTTGCGATACTATCAGAGTTGGTGATTACGCCTTTAAATATATTTGTTCAACTTCATCGAAAGTTGATTTTAGCTATCTTCAGCCAAGTGATGGACACATGGGAAGGGCCATGTGCTTTTTAACTCCAGATAAAGAGAGAACTTTTGCCATTGGTAAAGGGATAATGAATAATCTCACTCCAGAGTATATTCCTGAAGACGTGATTTCTGGTTCGAGTGCTCTGTTGGTAACAGCATTTTTGTTAAGAGATAAAGAGGCCCCAATGTATCAGGCCACAATCAAGGCCTGTGAAATTGCTCTAAAAAATAATGTTCCTGTGATCTTTGCTCTAGGAACAAGTTCTCTCGTTGAAGAGCGTCGCGATGAGTTTTGGGCCTTTATTGATAAGTATGTCACTATATTGGCGATGAATGAACAAGAGGCCTTGGCCCTAACACATATTGATGACCCTCTTCTTGCTAGTGAGAAGGTGTTGGATATTTGTGATCTCATTTTGTTAACTGTTGGTAAAAGAGGTCTTTATATTGCTTCATATGTAGATGAGCAAAATGCCAGAAAAACAGATGATATGATTCATACAAAATCAATTTCAGAATATAATTTATATGAGTATTCTCGTGCACAAAAGAAAATTGATTGCCATCAACCAATGAAAATTTATTCTCACATTAATCCTTATTTAGGAGGACCTGGAGAAATAACTAATACGAATGGTGCAGGGGATGCGGCCTTAGCGGCCTTGTTGCATGATATCGCGGCCAACGAATACCATCGAATGACTTTACCGAATTCACCTAAGCATAATGATAAGTATCTCACATACTCGTCAATTCACCAGATTTCTAAGTATGCCAATAGGGCGAGTTATGAAGTTTTAAAACAAAATTCTCCACGTTTATCTCATGGCCTTCCTCAAAGAGAGGAAAGCTTAGAAGAGTCTTATTGGGAATTATAGAAGTTCTTTTCTTAGAAGCTCAGTACTTTGTTCATAAGGGCGCTCTTTCGTTGTTAATGAGCGTCCCATAACAAGATAGTCGGCACTTTTTACGAAGGCCTCCTTTGGAGAGAGGACTCTTTTTTGATCGCCGATATTTACACCAGAACTAATTTCGCTTACAAGTCTTACACCCGGGCAGACAGTTATAAGTGAAGGGTATTTATTTTTAACATCACTCGCTTCTAATGGAGAACAGACAACACCATCAATATTTGTTTGATCTGCAATTGAAAAGAGACGGTCAAAGGCCTGTTCTTGTTCATTTTTATCAATGCCCCAGATCGCTTTAAAATCCTCGCCCTCGAAACTTGTAAGATAACTCACTCCCAGAAGTTTACACTCAGATAGGTATTCATTTTTAGTTTCAAGTGCTCTTTTACACATGGACTTTCCTCCCTGTAGATGGAGAGTTAGAAACTCAATAGGAAGACCTGAGAGTGATTTGATGGCCCCGCTTACTGTATTTGGAATATCGTATAGCTTAAGATCGAGAAAAATTCTTATACCAAATTTGTCATAAAGCTCTTTTACAAGGAGATGACCTTCTTTGTAGAAGGCCTCCATTCCAATTTTGTAGAATGAAAAATCTTTGTGTGATTTTCCAACAAACTCAAAAATCTCATTTCGATCCATGCCATCAAGGGCGACGATGATCTTATCTAGACTCATTTTCACTTCCAATATTTTGAAGTTTTACAGGTACTAACTCCTGATCAACAGTTCCAATTAAACTTTCGATCACGGCCAAAATATTCTCCGGTCTTGTAAAGCACGGAACTCCAAATTGAATGGCGTAGTTTCGAATAAACTCCCCATCTGACTTTGATTGTCCTTGATTTAGTGGAGTGTTGAAGACCATTCTTAGTTCACTGTCTTTAAGGGCCTCTATCATTGATATACCCTCGTGGTCACCAATTTTTCCTACGAGAGTACAAGGCAGTCCTTGTTTGGTGATATAATCATATGTTCCACTTGTGGCCATAAATTTATGGCCAGCACGATGAAGAGTCTTAAGATAAGGAACAATACTTGCTTTATTTCTGTCGGCCAATGAGAAGAGGATTGAACCTTTGTGATTTAAAGAAGGATAATTACCTAAATACGACTTTAAAATCGCATGATCTTTATCGCTATCTATCCCGAGAGTTTCCCCAGTTGAGCGCATTTTTGGTCCAAGGATAATATTGTCTTGAATAAAGCGATCAAATGGGAAAGTTGATTGTTTAACACAAAAGTATTTTGCCTTTTCTCTATCAAAATTTTCGATTTCTTTCCCACAAAGAGCGTCGGTTGCTTTTGCGGCAAGATTGAGTCCACATGCTTTACTTAAAAATGGAATTGTTCTTGAGCCTCTAGGATTGGCCTCGATACAATATATTTTTTCACCTTTAATCGCATATTGGAAATTGATGGGACCAATAACACCAAGCGCCTGGGCCAAATCTCGAGAGATATTTTTCATCTTTTGATACATTGAACTGGTTAGCATCACTGGTGGAGAGATCATTCCCGAATCTCCAGAGTGAACGCCTGCGTGTTCGATATGCTCACAAACGGTAAAAATACAATTACCATTAACATCTCTAATCAGGTCAACGTCATATTCCATTGCGCCTTCTAAGTAGTTTTCTACTTGAAAGATGACTGCAGAATTTTGAAGTTGTTCTTTTAATTGCTCTGGTAAATTTTCCAGTTCACTGTGATGGTGGAAAATGTACATACTCTCTCCACCAATAACATAACTTGGTCTGATGATCACAGGTAGACCAATTTCAATCATGGCATTGAGTACATTTTTGTGACCAGAAACTTCCATTGATTTTGTATGAGAGAGTTCGACTTTTCTTGTGATTTCATAAAATCTCTTTCTATCTTCCGTGAGATCAAGTAGGTCAAGTGATGGCCCGAGAAATTTTATATCATAAATTTCTTTTCTAAATTCGGATTCTAAATGTTCTCTAATATTTATTCCTGTTTGCCCTGAAAAAGAAGCGATGACGCCGTTTGGATTTTCATGGGCCAGAATATCGAAAAGGTCTTCTGAAAAAAGAGGAGTGAGATAAAGTCGATCAGAACTATCATAATCAGTACTTACTGTTTCTGGATTAGAGTTTAACATAATGGCCTTGGTACCATTTGTTCTTAAATGCTCACAACTTTTTACACATGAATAATCAAATTCGATACCTTGACCAATCCTGTTTGGACCAGATCCTAAGATCGCAACAGTTTCACCTTCTTGTGATAATGCAGAGGCCTCATTTTCTTTTTGATAAGTAGAGTAGAAGTAAGGTGTTTTTGCACTGAATTCTCCTGAACAAGTGTCCACCGCCTTATAGATTGGAGTGATTCCAAATTTATAACGTGTGGCCAAAATTTCCGAAAGACTCTTATCTGTAAGAAGTGCAAGATGCTTATCGCTAAAGCCCATGGCCTTTAATTCTTGAAGTTTTTGAGGGTTAAGTGTTTTATCTTCTTTAAGCTCATTTTCTTTTTCAATAAAAAGCTTCACTTGATCTATAAACCATGGAGTGATCCTTGATAGATTGAAAATTTCTTCTGTGCTCATTCCCAGTCTGAGGGCCTCAAGGACAGTCACAAGACATAACTCTTGTGGTGTTTTCAGACGCTTTTCTATGCTTTGTCTTGTTAGCGTTAATGGCGCTGATTTTAGCTGGAGAAGTGAAGGAATCTCTAGTCCCATTTCTGTTGAGCGCAGGGCCTTCATAAAGGCCTCATTAAAACTTCCCCCTAGAGCAAGCACTTCACCTACTGATCTCATCTGAGGTCCTAGGTCTTTAGAACTTGTTGGGAATTTATTAAAGGGAAAAATTGGAATTTTTAGTGCCACATAATCCAACGTTGGTTCAAAGGCCACTGGAGAGACGAGTGTGATGTCGTTTAAAATTTCTTTTAAGGTAAATCCCACTGCCAATTGAGCAGAGATTTTTGCAATAGGATATCCCGTTGCCTTTGAGGCAAGGGCCGAAGAGCGGCTCACTCGTGGATTCATTTCAATGACAACAATATCATTTTCATCAAAAGGATTGATGGCAAATTGAACGTTAGCGCCACCGGCCACGACATTCATATGTTTAGCAATTGTCAGGGACATAGTACGCAGTTGTTGGTAACAGCGATCACTTATCGTTTGTGCTGGGGCCACGGTGATAGAGTCGCCAGTGTGAACACCACAAGGGTCAACGTTCTCAATAGAGCAAATAACAACACCATTTTTATTCTTATCTACCATGACTTCAAGTTCGACTTCTTTCCATCCTAGGAGAGACTTTTCCATCGTAATTGGAAATTTAATGTCCGAATTAAAAACATCTTCTAAGTCTGCCACGTTATGAACTAGGGCCGCACCTTTTCCCCCTAGCGCGAAGTCACGTCTAATAATAAGAGGAAAACCAACTTTACTTTCCGCTAAGCTAAGAGCATGAGTTTCGCTTTCGGCCATGAATCTTTTTCCAGTTTGGTAACCAAGCTTAGTCAGTTCTTTTGCAAAGAGTTCTCTGTCCTCTGTTTTTTTAATGGTATCAACATTGGCCCCAAGAAGTTCAACGCCAAGTTCTGCAAGAATCCCTTGCTCTTCTAGTTCTACACATAGGTTAAGCGCCGTTTGTCCACCCATTGTTGACAAGACGGCATCAACATTTTCTTGTTTGATGATTTTTACAATTGATTCTTTTGTAATTGGTTCAATAAAAGTTGCATCGGCCATATTGGGATCAGTCATGATGGTGGCCGGATTTGAATTTAAAAGAGCCACTTTGAGACCGAGCTCTTTTAAAGATTTTAAGGCCTGAGTTCCTGAATAATCAAACTCAGAGGCCTGTCCAATTTTAATGGGACCAGATCCAATAAGTAGAATTTTTTTAATGGGACCATTATATTTTTTGTCTTTTGTCAGCTCTGGTAGCGGGTGCGGGAGAATATCTGGCAAATCACTTTCTTTTTTCCCACTGAGATATTTTTCAACTTCTTCAAAAAAGATCACGCCATCTTTGGGTCCTGGATTGGCCTCAGGATGGTATTGCACTGATTTGATTAAGTGGTCACTTGTACTCATTGATTCGACTGATCTATCAAAGAGTGAGCGTGAAGTGATGTGGAGTGTTTTCTTTGCTCTGTTATTATTTTTTATGGCAAGTACCGATTCTTCATCAGCAGCATAACCGTGATTTTGACTAGTGATGATAATGTCACCTGTCGCATGATCTAAAATAGGGTGATTGGCCCCACGTTGACCAAAGGGAAGTTTGATAGTCTTTGCACCTAGGGCCATTGTTAAAAGTTGGTGACCAAGGCATATTCCACGAATTGGTGTTTGGGCATCTATTAGGGCTTCCACCACTGCAATTTGATCTTTATATTCCTTCGGATCCCCCGGGCCATTTGAAAGAAATACTAGGCGAGGATTGTATTTAAGAATTTCGTGCGCACTTATATTGTACGGAACTTGCACAAGTGGCAATTTCATGGCCTTAAGGTAATCGACTATGGCAAGCTTTGTTCCATAATCAACTAGCACAATGGGATTTTCGCCAGCTAAATGAGTTATAGGTTCATGGCAAGATACTTTATCAAGATCGTTACACACAAGTGTTTGTCTATCAAACTCGTCTTTACTTGGGGCCTTTTCTTTCAAAGTGATTACACTTTTATGCTCTCTCGTTTTTGTCGTAAGATACTTTACGAGTGCTCGAGTATCGATACCGCTTAGAAGCGCAATGTTATGTTTTATGAAGAAGCTGCTATATGAAAAATTCCTAGCGATAAGTGAGCTGGCATGAATTTTATGGGATTGCATGACTTTGTCACAGGCCTCGTAGTTACCCACATGGGCCGTTGTGAAGATGATGTGCTGACCTAGGAAACTTGGGTCGCTCGCTGTTTCTTGGTAGCCGCTCATTCCGGTTGTAAAAGCACTTTCTCCCCAAATCCCTAGTGCTAAGCGAGGATCATTGCTTGGAAGGTTGATATAACCTTCGAAAGTTGTGCCATCACTAAAGTGCAAGTAGGCCTTGTTTTGTTTCAAGCTTTTTTGAAATGCTAGTTCATTCATGTCGATGATCCTCGAATTTTATTGGTGTGGAAATTATTCTTGAATTTTGTGAAAAGAAAAAATAGGCAATACGGCAATGATTAGAAATCAAAGGGAAAAAAGAAGAATTAGTAACTCGACAGATTGGCAAATGTTCCAACTGTTTTATCTCCATTTTCAAGCATAGCAAGGATAATGGCCATTCTCATTGGAATGGAGTGCTTCACTTGCTCGTGCCCGCGATAATATTGGCTTCGTAAAAGTTCCAAATCTAATTCTACTCCAATATTACATGGACCAGGGTGGTAAACTGGAACGAATTTATTTACATCTTTCATTAACTTTAGACTTAGGCCAAAGTCTTTATTGTATTGAGACAGGTCTCCAAATGATTCTTGGTGTCTCTCAAGTTGCATTCTTAATAAGTAGATAATGTCGGCTTGCTGCAAACAATCTTTAGCTTTTTCAACATAAGGAAGATTTTCAGATTTTGCGTAATTTTCACACAATGATCGTGGACCACTAATAATGACCTTCGCACCGTACATTGGCAGAAGTTTTACTAGGGAATGAGTCACTCTAGAGTGAAGGCAATCGCCCATAATGGCAATGGTTTTACCCTCGATTTCACCTTCCCATTGTTGCATCGTGAACAGGTCTAACAGTGCCTGTGTTGGATGTTCATTGGTTCCATCCCCGCCGTTAATGACCCTTAGGGGTGGATTTTGTTTCAAGGGATTTAATAGAGCGTTATCACTTGAGCGAATCACGCAAGCATTTACTCCTTGTGAGTAAAGTGTGAGCAGAGTTTCCTCTAAGCTTTCACCTTTGCTTAAACTTGATTTCTCAGCGTTAAAATCCATATGACGACCACCAAGATTTTCAATGGCCATAAAAAAAGAATGTTTTGTGCGAGTTGAATTTTCGAGAAACAAAGTGGCCACAACTGGACGAGTTGTCGTGAAATTTGTCGTTAGGCTTGTACGAAATTTGAATTTTTCCGCAAGCTTTAACAGACCATCGATTTGTGTTTTGTCCAAATCCCCGATGCTCTCGAGTATGGACGGAAAGTTTAACATGGCCGACCTTTCCAACTTTACGAAATTGTGTAAAAGTATCCTACAGATGATAGTTCAAACACGGCCTTGTGCCAAATAAATTTTTAAATTTGATGAAAACTTACACCACGATCGAAACAAAGGCCCAAAAAGAGGCCCTTATTAACGAATTTAAAGGGAATCTCTTTGAATATCTCGTGGCGTCCTTTATGGCGAGAAATCACAAAATTGAAAGGGCGTTCATTTCAAGTTTTGGCGGGGCCATGAAAGAGCAGTTTTCTCATTACGAGCAATGGCTTAGGCAAAACGAACCAGAGCTATTAAAAGAACTTCCCGTTTTGGCACAAAAAACGGCACAGGCCCTTGATGCCCATTTGCCAAAAGATTTGCAAAATATCCTCGTTATGGGAAAAATGGCCGCAGGTGCGCATGATATGACTTTCGGTGAGTGCGATATAATGGCCGTTGGTGCTCATCAAAAAGTACCCTTTTCTCTAAAGTTGTGCAAAGGGGGGGCCTTCGTTAATACTAAAAGTGCTGGTGTAAAAAGCTTTCTCTCGTCTTACTTTTCGGCCTTTACCATGGCCAATAAATACCAAGAAGAATTCTCACGCTTTATTGATGAATCATTTTTACGTATGGGTCATGAACTTTACCACATGGCGGGTCTAGAGTTTAGTGGCCGTTTTGATAGTGAGTGGACTAGTGAAGGTCATAGTGAGCTGCCAGGCCAATTACCGAGTCCCATGCAAAAAGTTGTCCTACAAACATATTATGATCTCGCGCAGAAACTTCACTTCTATCTATTAGAGCTTTACAAAATTGATGCGCAAAAATTTGCAGCATGCTTATGGCCATTAATTGGTCAACGTGACAATGAACTCATTCAGGCCACTTGTTTTCATAAGAGTATGAGAAAAGATGGTATTGAAAAAAAATATCAGCTTAGTGGACTTTTAGTCCATAAACACGAACGTAATGATGATGCTAGTGTTGCAGTCGAGATTATTCCCATTAAAGATAGTATTAGTTCTTTTGAAATTCATTTTAGGGGCCTTATTTTACAAATTAGAATTAAGCCGATGAATAAATTCACGACGGCCTCTTATAAAGTCAATTGTTCAATCAAAGAAAGAGAGATTCATGACAACTAAGATATTTCTTATCAACTGTTCTTCTTCTGTAAGAAAGGCCGTGGAGCTCAATTATCCTGAACTCGTTCTTTGTGATGATTCGAGTTCATTTGATGGGGGAGTTGTTCTTGAGAGCATTGATCGTCTTGATTTTGATCTAGAGGCCCTTGTGGCCACAAATCAAAACACTTCGTTGGTTGAACTGCAAAATAATGATAAAGGTTTCGCTCTTGATAAAATGGGGAAATTGACTTCTTTGGATTCACAGAAACTCTATGTTGATTCTTTTTACCACATTGGGGCCTATCGATTGATGGATCGCGATTCACTCACTCATTTGAAAGATGTAAAAGATACTTTCAGTGCCCTCATTGGGGCAACTGGTAGTAGAGAGTTTTCGCGTTCTGAATTTAAAAAGGCCCTCTTTTTGGATCGTGATGGTATTTTAAATCATGATGGGGGCTATTTATTTGAATTTGAAAAAATGTCATTTTATGATGAAATTACTGAGTCATTAAAACTTTTCAAGGCCCATGGCTATGATATCTTTGTTATCACAAATCAGTCAGGCATTGCCCGTGGGTACTATACTGAAGATGATGTGAGAGAACTTCATAAAAAGATGCGTGCACATTTTGAAAAACTAGGTGTTGTCATCTCTGCGTTTTATCACAGTTGTCATCATCCTGAAAAAGGCGTTGAGAACTACAAGGCCAACAGTTTTACCCGCAAGCCTTATCCTGGCATGGTCTCTATGGCCATGAGAGAATTTCCCATCACCCTTGTTGATAGCGTGATGATCGGTGATAAGAAAAGTGATCAACTTATGGCCTTTCCCGGAACAACTTTTCATATGAAAAGGCAGTATGATCTTTCCAATTCAAGTGCACAAATTTTTGAAAACTACGAGGAATTAAAAATGTTTCTTGCCAGTAAGTTTTTTAAAGGTCAAAATTGATTTAAATTCTTTTGTCAGGTTTTTCGTTTTAAATGGAGTTAGAATGAAACTTGTGTTTTTAATCTTATGTGCATTTTTTCTTTCTTTTGCATTTCATTCAGAAGCGCGCGATCTTTCAGTGAAGGAAAAGCTTTCATTAATAAACTACGAACGCAATCAAGAAGTTCTTGAAGAACTTGTTGCTAATATTAGAGCTAATGACTTATCGATTCCAGAATATCTCTCTTTTCAAATTCATAAGAAAGGCTGCCTTCCAGTGCGCGGTTTGAAGGAAAAAATTGAAAGAGAAAATGATGAATACAAAGATCAATCACTTTTATTGAAAGAGCTTGATTCAGTTTGTGCACAATCAATTTCTGGCATTGCTAAATTGTATCTTCTTTATAAGTAGTTGATATTTCATTATACCCCTTAAGGTTTCACGGCCGCCTTGATTTTTGCTACAATTGGAGGGCCGTAAGAGATACTTGAGGAGGAATGATGAAAAAAGCAATGCTTATAACCTTTGGGGTTATGACCCTTGCCCTATTATCTCTGGCCTTTTACTTGTTTTCACTTGTTCCAAGGGCCGATATTGAGAAATTGCAAAATGGTTATGTGGCCTACTCTATTGAAAAAAACAAAGAGGCCAAGGTTAGTTATAAAGTCGTAACAAAAAAACCTAAAACTTGGAAATCTCTAAATCAAATCTCACCTCATCTTGTAAATGCCGTTTTGCTAAGTGAAGACTGGAGCTTTTATGATCATGATGGTGTCGATTATAAACAAGTGGCCGAGGCCCTTGACGATGGTTTAAATGGTAAAAAGTTAAGAGGGGCCTCAACTATTTCACAACAAGTTGTTAAAAATGTTTTCCTCTCAAGTGAGAGATCCTATTGGCGCAAGCTCAAAGAAATGGGGATTACTTTTTGGTTAGAATATAAATTATCAAAAGATAAAATTTTAGAAGTCTATTTAAATATTGCTCATTGGGGTGAGGGAATTTACGGCGCAGAGGGTGCTTCACGCTTTTATTTCTCAAAGAGCGCAGGTGCACTAAATCCTCTTGAGGCCGCTTATTTAGCAACTCTACTGCCAAGTCCCGTTCGATATGGTGAATCATTTCGTAAAAAAGAGCTGACCGACTTTGCACGCAATAATATCAATTCTATTCTTGATAAAATGGTGGTGGCCAAGAAACTTTCGGCGGAAGACGCTTACCGCTATAAAAGAACACCTCTTTTTAGGGAGGATTCGATTATAAAAAAACAAAAGCGTAAATTCTCTAAAAAGAAATTATATCATGATGGTAATGAGCTAGAAGGTTATTACGCTCATGACCCAGATTCACTTGTCAAAGAGAATATAAAGTATGACGATGACGCTCTTGATGAGAAATTTGAAATTAAAGATCAAGAATTCTCACTTGAATAGGCCCTAAAAATTGTGTTGGAGTTACAGTTGATGCAAGATGCTGTTAAAAAAGTTCGTGTTCTTATAGCTGATACATTTGATCCTTGGTTTAATTTGGCCACAGAAGATTGGATCTTTAGAGATATGGACCCTGAGGTGCCCACTCTCTTTTTATGGCGCAATGACAATACTGTTGTTATCGGCCGTTTTCAAAATCCATGGACTGAGTGCAATGTTCAAAAAATGGAAGAAGACCATATTAAACTGGCCCGTCGCCAATCTGGTGGTGGAGCAGTCTTTCACGATCTAGGCAATACCAATTTTACATTCTTAAATTCGAGGTCGAGTTACGATAAAGAAATAAATAATGGAATCATCATCAATGCTCTCGCGGCATTTGGAGTCAAGGCCATGGCCTCTGGACGAAATGATATGGTAGTAGAAGATGGTGAAGATATAAAAAAAATTTCAGGCTCGGCGTTTAAAGAAACAAAGGATCGTGCATTTCACCATGGCACACTCCTTATCAATGCCGATCTTTCAAAGCTTGCAAAATATCTTAATCCCAATAAGAAAAAGCTTGAATCAAAGGGAATTAAATCTGTTCGCCAGCGTGTGACAAATTTGCAAGACGTGAACAGTGGTATTACTCACGATGCGTTATGTGAGAGAATCATCGAGGAATTTTTCAGTCATTATGGTGTACGCTGTGAAGTAGAGCATCTCGATTATGAGACTATTAAGACTGTTAGCGCATTACAAGGTCATTATGAAAAATTAAAAGACTGGAATTGGCGCTTTGGTGAAACTCCTAAATTTACCCATTTTATGGAAGAGCGCTTTAGTTTTGGTGGATTTGAAATTCATCTTGATTCTCATAAAGGTCTCATCACTGAAAGTAAGATCTATTCAGACTCTTTACATCCTGAAATGGTGGAGTTTTTGACGGGGGCCCTAAAAGGCAAGGTCTATGCACCTGAGGGTGTAGAAGAGGCCATTTTGGAAACTAAAATAGAGTTGCCAATGATTGGTGAATATCTTGATGAAATTTGTCTTTGGATGAAAGAGCAGGTCAGATAATTTAACTTGCTAGTGGTTGTTGTGTCCGTGTATGATTTTTTCACATGAAATCTTTCGTACAAAAATCCAAAAAAGAACATTATAAACTTTGGTCAGACTTTATATTAAAGTACTGGCCAATCTATCTCTCAGGCGTATTGGCCGTTCTTGTGACCGACTTCTGTCAAGTTTACTACACGAGGGCCATGGGCTGGGTACTCGACTTTTTTACTAAAAAAAGTTTTCCTATAGAAAGTGAGTGGTCTGACAAAGAAAAGTTTTTCTACCTCTTCGCTTTTATGGTTGCAATGCGTGTACTTCTAACTCTTGGCCGTGTCGGTTGGCGTATGACCTTGGCCCGCCAGTCACATTATGCGGCCGGTTTTTTAAAAGAAAAAGTTTGGGAAAATGCGCGCTACTTTCCTCGCCATGAATTGAAAAATATTTATTCTAAAGGTCTGCTGATGAATGCCGCCAACTCAGATGTTGGGGCCTCACGCTTTTTATTTGGCTTTACTCTTGTGGGCGCAGTGGATGTCTTCTTTTTGGGAGTCATCACGTTTATTGCTATGGTTAATATTAGCTGGAAGTTTACGATCGTAACTCTTTTGTCTCTTTCACTTCTTCCTTGGGTGATTAAAAAAATATCATCAAGTGAAGTTGAGCGCTATAAAGAGGCCCAAGAGGCCCTTGATGAATTCAATGATCAAGTTGCACAATCAGTTGGTAGTATTCGCTTGCAAAAAATGAGTGATCTTGGCCGTTTTTGGACTGCGTTTTTAGAAGCAGGGGCCGACAAGTATCGCTTGAAGTGGCTATCGGCCATTAAAATTTCAATTTCCTATATGCCTGCAATCGGCCTTAGTAACGTTGTGGTTTACCTCGTTCTTTTCATTTACGGATTGGATCTATATTTAAAAGGCGAGTTAAGTGTTGGGGATTTTGTGGCCATAAATGGGTTGGCCTTTATTATTCAAGATCCGCTTATTGAACTTGGCTATATTATTTCAGAGTGGCGAAAAGGAATGGCCTCTCTTGAAAGACTTAATCAAATTTTTTCTGCTAAGAAAGAATCATTTCTCTATCGACCTGGCCAGGTAATTTCTGGTCATGAAAATATTTTTAAATTAGATAATGTTTCTTTTCGCTTCCAAGACGGAGACGAGAATGTTCTTAACAACTTTTCTTTGGAAGTTAAAAGAGGCGAGCGTTTCGGGATTACTGGTCCAATTGGTTCAGGAAAGACTGTTCTTCTAGATATTTTAAGTGGGCTTGAAAGGGGTCATGAAGGGGATGTGCATTTTAAAGGGAAATCCTTTGATGAGTACTCACATACAGACCTTAGAAAAGAAATCGCCTATGTCCATCAAAGACCTTTTCTCTTTGCAGATACTATAAAGGCCAATGTCTCATTAGATATGACTATGTCTGAAGAAGAAATTTGGAAGATTCTGTGGATTGCATGTCTTGATGAAGATGTGAAGAGATTTGAAAAAGGATTAGAAACACCTCTTGGAGAGTGGGGGGTGAATTTGTCTGGGGGACAAAAACAGCGTCTCTCCCTTGCGCGTGCCCTTGCTCGTAATCCTGATGTCCTTCTTTTAGATGATTGTCTCAGTGCTGTCGATACAGTGACTGAGGAGAAAATTTTGTCGCGCATTGATGAATACTTGGCACAAACGACAGTGATTTGGGTTGCCCATAGAAAATCAACCCTCAAGTATTGTAATCACATTTTAGAATTAGGTATCTATGAGTAGTTATCACGAATTAGATGATCAAGATGAAAAGAATCTCGACAAGAAAAAGACTAGCGATCTTCGTTCATTATTATTTTTAGTAAAATATTCTAAGAAATATGGTGTGGCCATTGTTGGCTCACTACTTTTACTTGTATTGTACTCGGCCGTGGCCCTCTATTCCTCACGTTTAACGGGATTATTTGTTGATGAGGGGCTTTTAAAGTCAGATCGCAACAGAGCTATTTTTCTTGGTCTATCGGTTGTTGGATTAGAGCTTCTCTCGATTATTTTTCATTGGATAGGACGCACAGTCTTAGCGCAAAGGGCCTCTTTGGTCGTTTTAGATATTAGGAAAGGGCTTTTTCAACATTTGCAAAAGCTTCCCCTTCAATTTTATGATCGTTGGCCCCAGGGGCGTGTTATCACTCGTATTACTCACGATGTAGAAGGACTTGAAAATTTCTTCACTAATTCTTTGGGAAGAATGTGTTCATCTATTTTTATGGCCATTAGTGCAGTTATTGTCATGTGTTCAAGTGACTTAAAACTTGGGCTTATGATTTTGGCCTCAATTTTTCCTGCGCTAATATTTGTGCTCTTAACACGTTCACCTGTTAAAAAGGTGAATCGTAAAATGTCTAAATTTTCAAGTATTATCAATTCCAAACTTACTGAGTTTATTGATGGTATTTATGTCATAAGAAGTTTCGGCCTTGAAGGCTGGTCTATGAAAAAGTATAAGGCCACAATTGATGATCATATTAATTCAAGTCTTGAGGCCAACCTTCTTTATTCATGGTCACAGCCACTTCTGTCTTTTTTGTGTGCTTGTCCACTTCTTGTGTTGATTTGGTTTGGCGGACAGCAAGTAATGGATGGAACAATGAGTGTTGGTCTTTTTGTGGCCTTCACTCGTTATTCGGAAAAGTTCTTCTTTCCAATTATGAATCTTTTTAGAGAATTACATGTTATTTTTCAGGCCTTTACAAATACTGAGCGTGTGGCCAACTTTTTTGAACAAAGTGTAGAAGATGAAATTCTAAAACAAGACGACAATCCTATTTCTAAAGGGGACTTCAGGGGAGAAATTGAATTTAGAGATGTCTCAATGGGTTATGACGATAATTCGTGGGTTTTAAAAAATGTGAATTTTCATATTAAGCAAGGGGAGCGCATTGGCCTTGTTGGCCATACCGGTTGCGGAAAAACCACAACAATTTCTCTACTTTCAAGATTATATGAATTTCAAGAAGGTGAGGTGCTCATTGATGGCAATAGTGTGCGCTCATTTGACCGTACCTTTTTGCGCTCTCATATTGGTGTCGTTTCGCAGGATTCGATTTTATTTCATGGAACACTTCGTGAGAATCTTTCATTAAATACAGATCAATCTGATGAAGAAGTTCTTAGAATTTCTGAGCAAACAGGACTTCTAAAAGTAATGAATGACGCTAAAATTTCTCTAACATCAATGATTCTCGAAGGCGGAGTAAATCTTTCTGTCGGTCAGAGACAATTGATATGTTTGACTAGAGTTTTTCTTACTAATCCTTCAATTCTTGTTCTTGATGAGGCCACGGCCAATATTGATCCTCAGATGGAAGAGGTTATTCATAGTGCCTTAAAACAATTAATGGATGGTAGAACGACGTTAATGATTGCTCACCGTTTAGATACTTTAAGCGGTTGTGATCGTTTATTTGTTTTTGAGAAGGGTGAAATTGTGGAACAAGGTGGGCCAAGGGAACTCATAGAAAAGAAGGGTCGATTCTATGAGTTGCACAAAGCAGGTCAAAAGCGAGAGACTACCAACTCGCCTCATCAATAAGTAGGCCATGGGCCATATTAACTTTTAAAACTTCAACATTATTTATATTCAATGACTGCATGTGACCAAGAACGAGAGCAATATTTGTCACATCAGTCTGAGAATATTCACCACCAAGTTCTTTGTCATTCATTTGTGATCTTTCCATCAAAGTCCTATATAGATCTTCTTGGTTGTAAATTTTATCGGCAATTTTAGTTTGGTTTCTAAGTGAGTAGTAATGAACTCCACCAATTCCATACACTTTTGTGTCAGATAAGTTTCTAAAGGCCACAGGTACTTTTTTTGCGTATTCTTTAGAAAGTTGAAGAGCGCGTAGAGCTCGCTCTTTTCTCAGAGGGTTTGGTGTTTGCGCATTTTTGTTATAATACTTTTTTAAAACAGCATCTTTGAAACTGACGGAAGCAATTTTTCCTAAGTAGTAATTCCACTTACCATCAATATTTTTAGTCATCTGTTGAGAACCACCACCGATGTCCCAAACCATAAAACTTTCGTTTTTATTTTTGATATGTCCTAGGGCCCCAAGGTAGCCAAAGCGAGCTTCAGTTTCTTGGTTGATAACTCTCATTTTGATCTTTGTCTTATCTGAAATTTCTTTAAGGGCCACAGCGCCGTTGCCCGCTGTTCTAAATGCAGATGTGGCCATGGCACTAAAGTCAGTGGCCCCCATGTCTTTGGCCATTTTTTTCAATTCACCTAAGGCATTTACGGCCTTTTTCTTAATGTCTGAGTTGAAGTTATTGTCTTTTGCCTGGATCAACGCCTCTTTGAATGGCACTCCACGCTGGGCCTCGAGAAGGATGCTCACAAGTTTGTGTTCGCATTTATCGACTTCAGCGACAACCATTTTTGTAGAGCCTGAGCCCACATCAAAGGCCGCTCTTTTTACGAGACAGGCTGAATTTGAAGTTTCGTTTTTTGTTGTAGATGCGCAGCCACTGATAACAAGGGCCGCGCTAATGATAATAAAATTACGCGCGATAGACGAAGGCCTTTTCACGTACACTCCTAATAGTTTGGTTTATTGTACTCTTCGTTTCGTTCTTATTGTCTTTATTCTGAAGAGAATCTTTGTACATTTTTACAATGGCCTTACCAATACATTTTGCCATAACTGGTGGCACAGCATTTCCAATTTGTCTCCACTGTGCAGATAGTGTTCCTTCAAATACGAAATCATTTGGAAAACTTTGCAAGCGTGCCGCCTCTCTTTGAGTTAAGTAGCGGTGCTCAACAGGGTGGAAGTAGCTATGTCTATGAGTCATAATTGTCGGGCTTGGTTTACTACGATCTAATCTTTGGTATTTTGTTTGACGGAAACGATTTTCTTTTAGATTTTTCCAATCAACACCTAGATAAAGTGATTTTGTTAGGAAAGCTTTTTCATCTTTCTCATAACGAATCCCTTGACCTTCAGGAATGCGCATAAGTCTTTTTTCATCAATTTTTGATTTAACTTTAGCACTTGCAAGGTCATGGTTATGGATCATTCCGTCTTTTGCTTGCAGGTCAAGTAGAGCTTCACCTACAGTTACTGGCGCTTTATAAGTTTTGGCCATAATTGTATCGTGAGTAACTTTTGGAAATTCAATTTGAGAATTGATTCTTGAACCAATGATAATAGTTCTTCTTCTACGCTCAGGAACACCATAGCGCTCTGAAGACATGACTTGTACATCTAAGATATATCCAAGCTTGTAGAATTCTTTGAAAATGCTCTTTAATGTATTCTCATTTTTCTTTGCAAGAAGTCCTGTTACGTTTTCAATGACGACGTAGTAAGGATTTGTTTCTTTCACTATACGAACGAATTCGCGAAATAGTGAGTTTCTTGCATCTTTTGGATCACCTAATCCAACGGTTGAAAAACCTTGGCATGGAGGACCACCGACAACAACGTGAACTTCTTGATTATCAAGGTGCTCTTTTAAAGTTGATTTTGTAAGCTTTCTTACGTCGCCACAGTAGAATTTAGCGTGCTTGTGATTGCGAAGGAATGTTTGACCTGCAAATTTGTCAGCATCAACACCTAAAATACAATTAAGTCCCGCCATTTCTAGGCCACATGAAAGGCCACCAGCTCCTGAAAATACATCGATAAAGTTCAATTTTTTGACCATTGTGTAATCTGTCTCTTGTTGTTGGTTTAAAAGAAAAAAGTACAATGATATTATGAATTTACCAGAGAGTAAGTGTCAACTAATTAGCCGATCTTTTTTAGCTCGTTTTGGAGCTCGATGTTATTGAACACTAAGACTTCGTCTTTCTTGCGCTCCACAGGGAGTTTTTCCACTTTTTTTGTGGTTTCCATGCATTGGAACGTACCGTCATTTTTGCGAATGATGATTTTGTCTGATAGCTCGGTCCATAGATCTAAATTTTTGGACAAAATAAGAAAACTTGTATTTTCTTTTTCGTTTTTTAGAAGAATCGCTTTTTTTAATAATTTTAATTGAAAGTGACTCAAGTGCTCATCAATACCATCGAGAATGATCATCGGACAATTGCGTAAAAAGGATTTTACAATACTTGCTAGAATAAGTTCTTCTTTATTGGCCTCGCTTGGAAGGTCATTCAAATTTTTAATTTGGAAGAAAAGGGATTTGAGTGCTGGTCTCATATGTAATCTTTCTTGAATGATTTGTTCTTGATCATAGCAAAGTGTCTGAGTATCAGACTCGAGCATTATGTTTTGAAGAAGGGAAAGGTTTTTTACAAAATTCTGTCCTTCATCAACATGAGCAAATTGATAGTAGGCCTTCATGCCTAAATACCTAAGGGCCACAAGGCCATTTTTAAGTCCTGATTGATAGGCCTTTTGCTTTGGAGACATGAATATGATGTCACCAGCGACGATCTTTTTTGCTTGATTTTTCATGCCTTCTTTATCGGGAAATAAAGTGTAAAACTTAATAATTGTTGCACATTTTAGTCTTTTTTCGGAAATATCCTCCAACTTTATCTCCCTGCAATTATTGGACTATAATGAAAGAGTCCATTATTTGAGGAGGCGGTGATTGAGTACAATCATTATTGGCATGGATGGCAAAATTGAATCTTTGGTAGCGGCCTATTTGTTAAAAAAGCAAGGGCATCGCTGTATAGGTGTCAGTGTTGCTTGTTCAACTGGAAATGCAACTGTTGATAAAATTATGGCCCCTTGGATGCCTGAGAATTTAGAAAATATAAAATCCTACTGTGACCAATTGGAGATTCCTTATTACGCAACTGATGGTAGTGGAGAATTTTATGATCAGATCATTGATCGTATTGTCGCTGCCAAATTGCAAGGTATACGCTATAACCCTCTTCAAGATTTTAATAAACTCATTATCAGTAAACTCATCGAAAAGAAGAAAGTTTTAGGCGCCGATTTTGTGGCCACAGGTCACTTTGCAAAAATCTATAAAAATCAAATCACCCATGAGTTTCATCTTCTGACTTCAAATGATGAAGAAAATGACGAAAGTTATGGTGTCGCATCAATCGATAGTTCTTTTTATGAGCACCTGATGTTCCCTTTGGCCGACATTCGACGTTTTGAATGTGAAAAGATCTATGCACTCATGGGTATCAAAGTCAAAAGAGATTACAAGCAATTAAAAGAAGAGCGTCATGATTTCGATCTTCAAAAAGAAGTTAATCTTCTTACCAAGGAGTTGTCTTCACCTCATTTTGTAAAAGAAGGAACCGTTTTTAGCTATTATGATTCGCGCTCTCTTGGTGAACATGAGAGTACACTCGATTTTTATCTTGGATTAGATAAATTTAACTTTAAGGCCAGTGCTCCAGTTGAAAAGGGCTTGATTGTTGGTAAAATTGTTCCAAGTACGGGGTTAATTTTCTTAGTTAAAGAAGAATCGATGAAGTGTTCGCATATTTATGTTGAGGAATTTGTCTGTGAAGATAAATTAGATGTTTCTATGCCGATGAATTGCTTTTTTAAGATGTCGGCCAATTCTGAAAAAATTGCGTGTACATTGTACATGAAAAATAATGGTGCCGCTTTGATTGAGCTTAAAGAAGAAATTAACGAACTCATTCCTCAGGGTCTCGCCTTGGCCTTTTACTCACGTAAAGGTGTTGGGGCAAAGGTTCTTGGCCGTGCACGGATACGTAGTTTTGGTTATTATGAAAACTCAGAGTATCGCTATCTTCCTCTTACTAAGGACGAGGAGGATGTTGTTAAAAAACCTCTGGTAGATATTTTTCAATTGAGGCACTAATGCGTTTTTTAATCATTTTCTTTGTTTTATTTAATTTTCAATCTTTTGCCCTTACTCTGAAGGCGCAAGATTCAACGATTAGGAATAAAACGCAACTTTCTCGAATAGTGAAAAATGTAAAAGAAGATGATCTTATATCTACTCTAAGAGATTTTGTGAGATGTTGTCGTCCCTCACGTATGGCGGGCACTAGTGGTCATGAAATGGTTTCAAAGTGGCTGGTTGACGAGATTAAAAAGCGTGATAATACAAACTCAGGTCTTACTTTTGTTGATGATTTTATCCCTAATACAGAAGAGGCCATTAAAAAGTTTCAAGACAACTTCCAAAAAGAGATTGTCGGACGTTATGAAGAAAAAGATCCCGTTTATAAAAAATGGAACGATTATACAAAATCAATGATTCAAAAAATTGAATCACTCAAAACTGTAACAGGAAAAAATGTAATTTGGGAAAAGAAGGGTGCTAAGTTTCCAAATGAAGTTATCATGTTGGGGGCCCATTATGATACGATTGCCTTTAATAAGGAGACTCTGGTTATTGATGAAAGTGCCGCACAGCCTGGTGCCGATAATAATGGAACGGGTGTTGTTGCTCTTTTAGAAATGATTAATCTCTTTTCAAAAATTCAACTAGAAAAAACTATTCGAATTGTATTCTTTGATATGCAGGAATTAGGTGAGCTTGGTTCTAGGGCCTATGTCTCCAAGTATCTTGAGTCTCTTAAAAAAGAAAACTTTGTTGGTTTTATGAATGTGATGATGTTGGGCTTTGATACAAAGACCAGCGATAAGATTAAAAAAATTGGAAATTTTAAGGCCTATATTCGCGAAGGTCATGGTGAATTTCCTGATTCTGATAAATCTCTCTTCGATATGATAAATCGTGCTGGCTCACGAGTGAATTCATCATTTAAGTTTACACCGCTAGGCAAGGCCTTCTCTCCTGGAGATCATTTACCTTTTTGGGAAGCTGGACTACCTGCTGTCACTTTCACCCAAGATTTTGAAAATGATTACAACGAAAAGAGAAATCATACTTCAAATGATTTTGTTGAGACTCTAAATTTCAAAACTTATCACAAGGCCTTTCTCTATTTGGCCGCAGGGGTTTTGGCCCAAAATTTTGAAATTAAGTAGTTATTTTCACTAGATTTAGACAATTTCATTGATTGGCGGGGCCTTTTTTAGTAAAAGTGCCCCATGGCAAGAATAAACGATCCTAGAAAAAATGAAGAAATCACTGTTATCCTCGGTATGTCTGGAGGAGTGGATTCATCTGTATGTGCGGCCCTATTAAAAGAAGAAGGCTATAACGTTATTGGTATGTTTATGAAAAACTGGGAAGAACTCGATGAAAATGGAGTTTGTCAGTCTGCCAAAGAATTCCAAGATGTCGTAAAAGTTTGTGAGAAGCTAGATATCCCTTATTACTCTGTCGACTTTGTGAAAGAATATCGCGAACAAGTCTTCAAGCATTTTGTTTCTGAATATGAAGCAGGTCACACTCCTAACCCAGATATTCTTTGTAATCGTGAGATTAAATTCAAAGTTTTCTTAGAAAAGGCCCTTGAATTGGGGGCCGATTATTTGGCCACTGGGCACTATTGCCAAAATGAGTTCATTGGTGGCGAAAATCGTCTTGTAAAAGGTAATGATCCAGGCAAAGATCAAACTTACTTTTTGTATACGCAAAAAAAATCTATCTTAGATAAGGTTCTTTTTCCTATTGGGCACCTACCTAAAAAAGAAGTTCGTGAGATTGCAAAAAAATATGATTTGATTACTCACGATAAAAAAGATTCGACAGGAATTTGTTTTATTGGAGAGAGAAATTTCAAAAACTTTCTTTCAAATTATGTTCAATTAAAACCTGGTCGCTTCCAGACATTAGATGGCACAGATGTCGGAGAACATTCAGGTGCTGCTTATTATACAATCGGTCAACGAAAAGGGCTCGGCCTTGGTGGCCAAGGTGAGCCATGGTTTGTTGTTGGAAAAAATATTGATCATAATATTGTATTCGTTGAGCGTGGAGAAGAGCATCCGGCGCTCTATGCTGATGAGCTATGGGCCAACGAACTTAGTTTTGTGAGTGAAGAATTTAATTTAGAACTCCCATTTAAATGTCGTGCAAAGATTCGTTACCGCCAAGAAGATCAAGGTTGTACTATTGTTGGATTTGATGGTGAGCGCGTACATGTTATTTTTGATGAGGCCCAAAAGGCGATTACTATTCGTCAAAGTATTGTATTTTATTCAACCATCGAAGGACGTGAAGTATGTCTTGGCGGCGGAATGATTGAAAAAAGAGGTCCAACTCACTTCGAGAAGGCCAATCAATAAGAGATTAATGTCAATTTTTTAGACACTTCATGTAATCTCCTCTCTAAAGTCCTTAGGGACGGACTTTTTTGTTATTCTTATTCCAATCATGAGGAATTGGGATGTTTATAAATTCACTTAAATTTTGGTTTATTATAATTTTATTTTCTAGTGCCACGCCTGTATTTAGCGAAGAAGTTTCAATTGATTGGAATGATGTCGTTAAAAACCTTGAGTTACAACAATTCTTAGAAGAAATAGAAAAGGAAGAATTTAATTCTCTGATGCGACCTTTTGCTCTTAAAGATATAGATATAAACAAGTACATCCCCGAGGACCTTGAATATTTAATAAATAAGAAGATGGATTTAAAGATTTATAAATATGAGTATCAAGAGGCCTTAAATGCTCTTCAGTTTTTTTCAACATTTTCTTTGATAACGACTAACGCACAGACAGAGGAAGGGGCCCTCCCTAGTGAGAGAGAAGTCTTTACTGCGGTAGTTATCAATGGAACGGCCTATACTATTGCTAAGGCAAATGGGATGAATGAAGATGATGCAAATATCACGCGTTTTATTACGGGGTTTATTGTTGGCCTTCTTCAAGATGGTTTAAAGAATTTTGGCAATGGTAGTATTGAATTCAATGACAATATCAAATACACCGGTGGTGGTTCATCATTTATCAATTTGAGCTTTGAGTTCAAATTACCTTAGGACAAAAAAAAAGGGTCGAAAATGACCCTTTTTTTTGAAGTTATCTAGCTGAGTCGTTAAGTGTTTTCCCTTTACAAGAAGCGATACAGTATTTGAACTCAGCGCTTGGTTTGCTGTAAAAAGCATAGCAAGTTTCAACACATTGTTTTACTTTTTCACTTTCGTTAACTACTTTGTAGTCAACAACATCACACATATAATCAACTGTTAAATCCAGTGCGTACACATCTGAACCAGTGTTGATTTTTGTTTGGTAAAGTTCTACTTCACCTTTTTTAGCGATGAATTTTACATTTTCTTCTTCGTATCCTGTCCAAGTTGTAGCAACATCGTAAGATACGTTTAATTCTTGTGATAAAATATCAAGTGCTTGAAGACCAATGGCCTCTGTACACTCATCTGCCATAACAGGTGCGCTCATTAGTGAAATAAGGGCAAAAGTAGTTAGGAACTTTTTCATTGTGTGACTCCTTTAAGACTTTAAAAGTTGCCCTTAATTCTCAATAAAAACACCCTTTGTCAACGCGTTAATAAAATCTACATCATTGATTTTATTAGATTAATTCATCGCTAACAATATTTGGGATCGTTACTTTTAATAAAGGCTCTTTTTCCATTGCACGTTTAATAGCGAAAATGGCCCCTTCATTTCTTGCCCAACTTCTTCTATTGATTCCATTGTTCACGTCCCAAAAAAGCATGGATTTAATTCTTCTGTCACAATCTTCTGATCCATCGAGAACCATTCCGAAGCCACCGTTGATAACTTCACCCCAACCAACACCACCACCGTTGTGTAAAGAAATCCAAGTGGCCCCTCTAAAAGAATCTCCAACGAAGTTTTGCACGGCCATATCTGCAGTAAAGCTAGAACCGTCATAAATATTTGATGTTTCTCTGTAAGGTGAATCTGTTCCTGATACATCATGGTGGTCACGACCAAGTACGATTGGTGCTTTTATTTTTCCTTCGCGAATGGCCTTATTAAAAGCAAGGGCAATTTCAATTCTTCCATCACTGTCTGCGTAAAGAATACGGGCCTGTGAACCGACGACAAGTTTATTTTGTTTTGCCCCTTGAATCCATTGAATGTTATCACTCATTTGTTGCTGAATTTCAGCAGGTGATTCACTCTTTAATTTTAAGAGAACTTCACAGGCAAGTTCATCTGTTAAATCAAGATCTTCAGAAAGTGAGCTTGTACACACCCATCTAAATGGCCCAAAACCATAGTCGAAACACATCGGACCCATGATATCTTGTACGTATGAAGGATATTTGAAATCACCTTTTTCATTCGTTATATCTGCCCCAGCTCTCATTGATTCTAAAAGGAAGGCATTACCGTAGTCGAAAAAATACATTCCTTTTGCACTTAATGAGTTGATGGCATTCACATGACGTCGTAATGTTTTTTGAACTTCTTCTTTAAATTTTACAGGATCATTGGCCATCATTTCATTTGATTCTTCAAGTGTCATTCCTGCTGGGTAGTACCCACCGGCCCACGGATTGTGTAAGCTCGTTTGATCACTTCCAAGTTCTACATCGATATTGTCCTTATCTAGTCGCTCCCATAGATCAACGATATTTCCTTGATAGGCGATTGAGACAACTTCTTTGTTTTCTTTGGCCTTTTTAATTCTTGGAATAAGTTCATCTAAATTAGCAAAGACTTCATCAACCCAACCTTGCTCGTAGCGAGTTTTAACGGCCTTGGGATTAACTTCGGCCACAATTCCAACACAACCAGCGATAACGGCCGCTTTGGGTTGAGCACCACTCATACCACCAAGACCAGCTGTTACAAATAATTTACCGGCCAAAGTTCCTTTTTCTCCACGCTCTTCCATTAATTTTCGGCCAGCGTTTAGAACAGTGATTGTTGTACCGTGAACAATTCCCTGAGGACCAATATACATGAATGAACCTGCTGTCATTTGTCCGTATTGAGTAACACCAAGGGCGTTGAATTTTTCCCAGTCATCTGGTTTAGAATAATTTGGAATCATCATCCCGTTTGTTACAACAACTCTTGGAGCATCTTTGTGCGAAGGAAATAATCCCGCAGGGTGACCAGAGTAGAGAACGAGGGTTTGCTCATCAGTCATTGTTGCAAGGTATTGCATGGTAAGAAGATATTGCGCCCAATTTTGGAATACGGCCCCATTTCCACCATAAGTAATTAACTCGTGAGGGTGTTGGGCAACGGCATAGTCTAAGTTATTTGATAGCATCAACATGATCGCAGCAGCTTGCTGTGACTTATGTGGATAGTCGTTTATTGATCTCGCAAAGATTTTATAATCAGGTCTGTAGCGATACATATAAATGCGGCCATAAGTTTCCAATTCCTCTTTGAACTCTGGCAGAAGATCTTTATGTAGATTGGCCGGAAAATAGCGAAGCGCATTTTTAAGGGCCAACTTTTTCTCGTCAGCATTTAAGATTTGTTTTCTTTTTGGCGCGTGATTTATGCCAGCTTCGGGAGCTTTTTTTGGTGGTAGTGTTGAAGGGATACCTGCCAAAATGGCCTTTTGAAATTCTTCACGAGTCATATCAGATGTCCTTTTCTAAGTGTGTCAAAGTCCTCGCATTTTAGCGTGGACTTAACACTTTTTCCACTTAGAAGTACACCTTATTTAATGCTATGCCGTAAGAGCTTTTATATGCTCGCCAATAATGCGCAGGTCCTTTTCCACGGCATCAGTCCACTTCATACCAGTACATAATCTTATATAATTGCGGTAGTCGTCGCTGGCCGAGAACATGATACCTGGTGAAATAACGATATTTTTTTTGATCAGTTCATTATAAAGGTCTGTACTATCAACTTCCACAGGCAGCTTTACCCATAGAAAAAATCCACCTTCAGGATTGGTTACTTGGGTTTGTTCAGGAAAGTAGAGTTGAATACATTTTTGAAAGCGAATAATATTATCTTTCAAAATCTGGCTCAATTTTTTACAGTGATTGTCGTAAAATTTCTTTTGTAATAAGTGGCCAACGACCATCTGATTGAGAGCATTAGTTCCAATATTAGAAATGAATTGATGCCTTTCAACTTCTTCTTTGAACTTAGTTGGCACTACCATAAAACCGACACGTAAACCTGGGCTTAGAGTTTTTGAAACTGAACTGCAGTAAATGACATTGTCATCATCGAAACTTTTGAAAGTAAGAGGTCTTTTATCATTGAAGGTCAGATCGCCGTAAATATCATCTTCAATAATGGCAATATTATTTTCTCTAAAAGTCTTAGCAATATTAATCTTGTTTTTATCACAAATATACGAGCCCATAGGGTTGTTAAAATTTGAAATAAAAAGCGCGGCCTTAATATTGGTATTGGTGCTGATTATTTTTTCTAAGATCTCTAAATCTATCCCATGAATGGGATGAGTTGGTACTTCTAGAATTTTTAGATCTAGATTTTGAATAGCAAGCAATGTTCCATAGTATGAAGGAGTTTCGATAAGAATGGTGTCTCCGGGTTTTGTGAGGACTTTGAGTGACAAAACAATGGCCTCCATTGCTCCGGATGTTGCAATGATATTTTCTAGAGGGGCCTTAATTTTCAAAGAAGAAAGTTTTTTTTGAACGGCCTTTCTATAAAATGAATTTCCTGGTGCAAAATTATAGAGAGCACTATGGGTCGGATTTTCTTTAATGACCTGTTTTAGGGCCTTATTAAGCATAGTATTGGGCAAGAACTCGGGGTCTATTGTTGCGGCCCCAAAGTTGTGCATCTTCTTATCACTGGCCGCGCTAATCATACGATAAACAAGATCGGGAATTTCGATTTTCTTGGCATTTTTAGTGACGGTGTAATGACAGCTCTTATCAAGGGTTTGAGGAATTTCATAGGTCACATAAAATCCCGATTGGGCCCGCGCTTCGATAAGAGCATCGTCTTCAAGAAGTGAGTAGGCATGTGTTGCCGTGGCAAGACTTACCGTTTCGTCCTTCATTACTTCACGAATTGAAGGAAGTTTGTCGCCTGGAAGGAAATCTCCGCGGTGGATGAGATCACGAAATTTTGATGCAAGCTTCATATAGGCAAGATTTTGTTTAGTTTTATCAGTCATGAAAATCCTTATTTTAACTGTATTTATTATAATACCATAAAATTGAATCTGTATTTATTTTTTCACTTTGCTATATTGGCAATAGTAACAGTTAACAAGAAGATGTTTATGAATAGATACAGTTTAGATCACCGCAATACATACACTTTCACTTCGGTTAAAGGTCGTTTTTGGGTCACAATTCCAGGTGATCACAAAGACTACATTGTTGAATGCGGTCAACATATTGAGATTAAAGATGCACACGGAACTTTGCTTATTTCTGAAATTGAAGGGGATAGTGGAAGTTTTGTTTTTGAGAAAACTGGTGAAGAAAAGGCGCCACAATTTTCAAAATTATGGCGCGCTTTTATGGTTATCTTTTCTTAATTAAACCCTGAGAAGCAAGGGCCGCTCCTGTGAGTTTGTAGAGTAGTCTCATACCAACATTGGCGTCCCACTCATCAGTCTTTCCTGGCGCAACTTCTACAAGATCAAATCCTACTAATTTTCTTCCTGAATTTACAACTTCCTGAACTAAACCAATCAATTCCATATATTCAATCCCACCTGGTACTGGTGTCCCTGTATTTGGGCAATATCTTGGATCAAGGCCATCAATATCAAAAGAAATGTAAACGTTTTTTGGAAGATTCTTAACGATTTCCTTCGCAATTTTTGCAAAGTTTTCGCCCTTGTATTTTCTTTGCTGAATTTCTGCATCAAAGTAAGTTTTCACTTTTTTGTGATTTGTTACGTAGTCATATTCTTGTTCGCAGAAGTCTCGAATTCCAACTTGAACAAGCTTTTTCACTCCAGGAATTTTCTCTACAACGTTATACATAATTGAAGCGTGTGAGTTTTCAAATCCCATGTATGCAATTCTTGTATCAGAGTGAGCATCAAAGTGCAGAATACCGAAGTCTTTGTACTTTTCAGCATAGGCCTTTATAGCACCAAAAGGTGTCGCGTGATCTCCGCCAATAAGCACTGACATTTTTCCATTGTCCAGTTGCTTTTTAGTCTCTTTGTAAACGATATCATTTAGTTTGTCGCAAAGTGCGTTCACTTTTTTCAATGTCGTTTGCAGTGTCTTGTCTTTTTTTAATTTGTCTTCATCTGCATCGATGATTTTTTTTGCAAGCTTGCGACCTTCTGTATTCATCTTCTTAATTTCAGCTTTTTCTTTTTGTAAGAAAAGACCTACTTGGTAAGCGTCAATATAATCTAGATCGAAGAAATCAATTTGTTCACTGGCCCCTAGAATGGCCTTTGGTCCCTTTGCTGTACCAGCTTGGTAACTTGTTGTAACGTCCCAAGGCACAGGGATATATACAACTTTTGATTCCTTTTCTGTGAAAGGAAGCCCATAAATTCCATCTTTAGCAGATGCTTTAGAATTGGGATCAAAATTGGTCTTTAGGCCCATTGAAATAACTCCTTAAAATGTGAATTCACATTCTATATAATTAAATAAATATTTTGTCAGTAGCTAAACTTTCTCCTATTATGAATGAATAATAGGGACTTCATGAATAAATTTTTCACTTTAACATTCTTGTTTTGTTTATGCTCTTATGCGCTTGCACTAAGTGACCATACTTATTCTCTAGATCGCTCTATTTATAAAGCTATGCCTTATACTGATATCTATAAAAAGCAAGGTGTGCTGGCCTATAATGTTGATTTTGGGCCTGTAAATGCCCTTAAAAAGAGTATTGAAGATATTCTTGATATCAAGTTAAGTGATAGAGGGGAGGCCCACATAACGGTTTTAACACCCCCTGAGTATAAAAAAATATCACCTCATTTAAGTGCTCATGAAATCCATCTGCGTTTTAAAGATGAGATTCAACGCATCCCATTTTCTGTAAAGTGTTTGGGGCAATTATCTGAGAAAGGAAATACTGTTTACTATGTCGTTATTGCTTCAGAGGGTCTTATTGAAATTAGAAAAAAAATTCTTGAAATGGCCAAAGAAAATGCACAAAATGCGCCCATTGATTTTGATCCAATTAAATTCTATCCTCATATCACTGTTGGTTTTATTACCGGTGATATTCATGACAGGCCAAAAAACGTGGACTCATGTTCGTCGCCAAAAAATTTAATAATAAAATAATTCATGCTAAATATTGTTCTTCTCTCACTTCTTTCTTTTTTTCTTGTCGCTTGCGGTAGTGTTCAGTCGAGAACCAATTATGTTGCTATTTCTGGTAACGATCTAAAAACTGTAAGCTATAAAGGTCAGCGCCATTTTTTGCCAGTTGTATTAGAAGTTGATCCCGACTTTTATTTTGAGTTATCTCTCGATAGTAATGTTAAAAATATTAAAAATTATAATTGCGATTTAAATTATACAAAATCTGTCATTCCTAATTTTGCCATGGGGCTTATTTATCCAGTCGGAACTCTTGCCGCTGGGGTGATGGTTTCTGTTGATTATTTAACGGGTCATGTCTTTTCGTGTGATCAAAAGATTACTTTTGGTGATTTTCAATTTCCTAAAAAAGACAAAAAGCTCCTTCTTATGCCTTTTGCAAATGTATCGATTTCCAAGGATCTTTATCTTAAAAATAAGGCCATTGAAAAAGTTAATTCTCAGAAGTTAAAGATTATGAGTGATGATATTTCTGAGAACCTAACCAAGAATGGTATTACACGTGGATTTCCCTATACCGGTAGCTCTGAACATTTAAAGAAAATTTGGCCCCTTGTTAAAAAGAAGGGATTTAATACCGTATTATACTATAAAAATGTCGACGATAAGAAGTTTGAGGCCTATTCACAAAACGTTTATACCGGTCATATCTCTAGAGAAAATAAACTCGATTTTGAAGATAATTTAAAAGCTAAAAAACGTTTTAGAGATTATCTTATTGATGCTATTACATTGATTCCGAACTCATTCACAGTGACTTCTGTAACTCGTCCTGAAGTGGATCTCCACAAAGGTAATGTTTCCACTACAGGCGCCCATGATGTAAACCGTCACCCAAAGGCCTTGCCGCGTTTTGTTCAATATCTAGGTCTTAAAAATATGGCCCATCCTATATTTTATAGAACATGGGATTATACTTTTGGTGTGGCGCCAACTCTTAGTGGCCATTCGTATTCATTAGATCTTAATCCGCAAGTGGTAGATATTATCGATTACACTCTAACTTTTGATCTCCAACTTACAACTTTTACTCCTTTTGGACAATTTGTCATAGAGTATGGAGTTGGCCCCATGTATGTCGACTATAAGGTTCGTCATCAAAGTGACGTCTCTCATTTTTATAAAGTGAATCGACTGGGGATTGGTTATTATGCATTTATTAGCAATCGTATTTTCTTTCTCTTTGGTGTTAGTTCTTATCGTATAAGTGATTTTTACATTAGTGAAATTGATCGACGAGTCGATTCTGTCAATGATGTTTATGTAGGTTTTGGGTTCACTGTTCCAGAAATTGCCGATATGGTAAAAAACTACTTTTTAAAGAAATAACAATAAAAAACATTGCTGTTCATTTTAGGCCTTCCGTGCTATGGTCCGCCTAGTGTTTCATTGAATTAAGGGATTTTTATGATTAGTACATCAAACATAAGTTTAAGCTTCGGCGGCAGAAAATTATTCGACGAAGTAAATATAAAATTCACTCCAGGCAATTGCTATGGATTGATTGGCGCCAATGGTGCTGGTAAATCAACTTTTATCAAAATTCTCTCTGGCGAGATCGAGGCCCAAACTGGACAAGTCGATATTACTCCAGGTGAGAGACTTTCAATTTTAAAGCAGGATCACTTTGCTTATGACGAGTATACTGTCATGAACACTGTGCTTATGGGGAATGAAAGACTTTATAAAATCATGAAAGAAAAAGATGAAATCTATATGAAAGAAGATTTCTCTGATGAAGATGGTGTTCGCGCTGCTGAGCTTGAGGGTGAGTTTGCTGAGCTCAATGGTTGGGAAGCTGAGTCTGATGCCGGAATTATGCTAGCAGGTCTGGGAATTGGTACTGAGTATCTTGATCGTCAAATGAGTGAGCTTACAGGTTCTGAAAAAGTAAAAGTTCTTCTTGCTCAGGCCCTTTTTGGTAAACCAGATATCCTTCTTTTAGATGAGCCTACCAACCACTTGGACATTAAGGCCATTCGTTGGTTAGAAAACTTTTTATTAGATTTTCAAAATACTGTTATCGTTGTTTCCCACGACCGTCACTTTTTGAATAAAGTTTGTACTCATATCGCTGATATCGATTTTGGAAAGATTACTATTTATGCAGGTAACTATGATTTTTGGAGAAAGTCGAGTGAGCTTGCTCTTAAATTAAAATCAGATCAAAACAAAAAGATGGAAGATAAGGCAAAAGAACTTCAAGCTTTCATTCAAAGATTTAGTGCAAACGCATCGAAGTCTAAGCAGGCCACTTCTCGTCAAAAACAGTTAGAGAAATTACAACTGACAGATCTTCCGATTTCAACAAGAAAATATCCATACGTTCACTTTGCTCCTAAAAGAGAAGCTGGAAAAGAGCTTTTAAAAGTTGATGGTATTTCAAAAACTATCGATGGAGTTAAGCTTCTTGATAATGTTTCTTTTGATGTGAATAAGAATGATAAGATTGCTTTTGTTTCTGACAGCGATCTTGCTATCACAACATTATTCCAAATTTTAGCTGGAGAAATTGAACCGGACAGTGGGACATATACTTGGGGTGTAACGACTACTCAGTCATATTTTCCGAATGATAATGCTGTCTACTTTCAAGATGGTAAGTACAATTTAGTCGATTGGTTGCGTCAATATTCTGATGACAAAGATGAATCTTTTGTGCGTGGTTTCCTTGGGAAAATGCTTTTCTCTGGAGAAGAGGCCCTTAAGAAAACAAATGTTCTCTCTGGAGGAGAGAAGGTTCGTTGTATGCTTTCAAAAATGATGCTCTCTGGCGCAAATGTGCTTATGCTTGATGGTCCAACCAACCACCTTGATCTAGAGAGTATTACTGCAGTGAACGAAGGGCTTATTAAGTTCAATGGTACTGTGCTATTTGCGTCACATGACCACGAATTTGTGCAGACTGTGGCAAATCGCATAGTTGAGGTTAATGGCAGTGTAGCTGCAGACAAACTTATGACTTACGATGAATATTTAGAGTGGAAGCTCAATTAGCTGATATATTGAGTTACCATACTTATACACTTTCCTTGTTTATTATTCAGACCTAGTAAAACCTGCTCTGATTAGGTTTTTACTAGGTCTTCTGCTATAATAAAGGGGTAAGAGTTCAAAAAAAGTCTTTTGTTCTTTTCCTATCAAATTTTCATTTCTAACCGTCGATTATTCGACAAGGTGGTTCTGTGAGTACTGAAAAATTAAATCAAAACTATTCTGTTGGTGACGTCGTTATCTCGCCAAAGTTTGGGGTTGGTCATGTTGTTGGTATGGAGTCACTCTCTGATGTGGGCACAAGTTTTTATGTTATTGAAACCAACAATGATAAGTGCCGTGTTCTAGTTCCTCTAAGTGGAAGGCCGCAAATTCGTCGTCCTGCTACTAAGGATATTATTGAAAAATCTTTGGAACAAATTAAAACTGCTGAGAATGTAGTTTCAGCATTTCCTGCTTTCAAAAGCAAGAGAGAGCGAGTTGAGTTTTTTAAAGAAGTATTAAAAAGTATCGATCTGAACACAACTGTAACGGCCATTTGCGAGTTAAACGACATTTCTAACCGTGGTAAAGTTGAAGACCAAATTCTTGATGGTCTTATTGCAAATTATTCAATTGAAGTTGCTGAAGTAACTCAAAGGGATAATGATGAAGCAAAAACTTTAATCTATGATCTATTAGAGATGAGAAAGGCCTAAAGGCCCTTCTCTAAAACTTCATTGATTAGTTTATGTATGGCGCTCATTTGAGCGCCTTTTTTTGTGTGAAAATCACGTCCCGCATGACCCCACCAGTCCCAGCATCCATGGGGGTTCTCGAATGGTAGAGCTGATTTTTTTGCTTGAGGGAAAAGGATTGCAACTCTTAACGAATCTGCCGCCTGCTTAATGCCAGTATTCTCAATATAACTCATTTCGATATGATCAATGGTTTGTGAACAACCATGAAAGGCAACGTGCAATGGGCATGAGTTTTCTTGGCAATATTTCGGTACGTAGAGATAAGCTTCTTTTTGAAGATTGTTTTTTTCTTTTTCATCTTGAGAAAATGTTCTCATCTGACCTGGTTCAACGGCCGTGATAATCTCACGATTAGGGTAGAGGTATGAGAGTGATTCAAGCGCACCGTTGTAATGGCAATTGCTAATATAAGGTGTTTTAGCTGCAGTTTCACAGTCATTTCCGTAATGATTCGTGGGGTAGGCGTGCCCTGCAGGTAACCAGTCGACAAATCTAATATTTGAAGGTTCCAATTTTAAGAGTGTGTAGAGCTTTTTCAACTGATAGGCCACTTCTGGTAAAACGATAGTGTCGTTTGTGCCAGTGAAAATATAGACGCGATCTTCGTAGAGATTTTTTGTCGGATCGATTCTTTTTTTCTTCAATTGAGTTTTAATTTCGGCCATTGAATCTTTTGCGAGTGATTCAGTTGGACCTTTTTTCATACAGTTTGTAAGGGCCTTGGGGATATCACCTGATGAGCAATAAAAGGGTCCCCCTGCAAAGAGGGCCGCACCTTCAACATCTTCACTAAAAGCAATATGGTATTGATGTGCAAAAAATGCACCCGAAGAGATGCCCGATACTGTAACTTTATTTTTCTCGTAAGAAATTGCCAGTGTGTTCGAATATGTTAGTGTTAGAAATGTAATGAATACTGATATATATGTTAAAATTTTCATAATTAAATATTTGCTATTAAAATATGATTAGGCAAGTTAGGATTTTGTTTGAACATCGAGAAAGATATGAGTCACGGAAAAACGTTACAAGAAAATGCAGAACAATTTTTTGATAAAATCTTTGATAAACACAAAGAACAAATGAGTTGTGCCAAAGGTTGTGCAAAGTGTTGTCACACGGATATCTCTATCTTTACCTGGGAGGCCGAACTTATTGTTGATTGGTTTATGGCGCTTGGTGAATCTGATAAAAATAGATTGAAGTCCCTTTGGTTGTACGATCAACAAAAAGGAGAGGATCAATACGGCAAGGAAGCGATGCCTTGTACGTTTTTATATGATAATGCCTGTTCTATTTATGAGGCACGACCTATTATTTGCCGCACTCAAGGCGCTCCTTTATTTGTTAATGATGCCGTAGATGCTTGTCCGTTGAACTTCACTGAACACTTTCCACAAAAGACTGATTGGCTGGAATTATCTCGCCTAAACACTCTTTCATCTCTTGTTCAAATGAATTTTGAAGCAGGATACTCCTTTTTAAATGAGGAGCGAATTGAACTTAAAGATCTGAGAAAAATTCTCTCAATTCTATAGCTGTAAGGTACTCATCTTTCGAATTATTTTTGTGAAGTTACCACCTTTGAACCTCTCTTTTCGAGAGGCCAAATATTCGTCCAAAGTCCAGTTCTCATTTTCCAAAATATAGCAGACAAAATCGTGGGCCACGATGAATATTGCTGCTAGAGGAAGGATGCGAATATGGTTCAGCCTCGTCGGGAATCCTGTGCCATCAGGAAGTTCATGGTGTTGCATAATGATCTTCTCTGCATCTACAGGAGCATCATCAAGTTCTTCGACTAATTTTTTAATATCTTCAGGGTGCTTGATATAAAGCCTTTTTTCTTCTTCCGATAAAGTTGGCTCTATTTCTTTATACTCTTCCAGTGTTTGAATTTTTGCCAAATGAGGATGATCAACTAGGGTGATATCGTGCATATAAGAGACAAAAATGAGTTTCTCAAGAGTTGATTCGTGATTCCACTCCATAATATGTGCAATGGAGCAAGTTATGCGTGTGAGTAGGTTTATGTGATTTTTAACATATGAATTTGGGTCGCGATCTAGGGCGAGTTTATCTAAGAGTTTTTTTAGGGCCGGCTTTTTTGCCATGATTTTTACGGCCTTACTCGTTTTTTGCTGAATTTCTTTTTTGAAGTTTTCATCAATTGCAAATGTGCCATCGAGTCTTTGTTCAATCTTTTTAATTTCTTTTGAAACTTCTTGTTCAGATTCTTGAATATTATTTTCTTCAGTCACAGAAGCTGGGCCTTGTGTGCTTTTTTGTTCCTGGGCCTCGGCCCCTTGACCTAGATTTTGCTGGCGCTCTTTTTTAATTTCAGCGAGAAGATCATTGTAGTCTTGTTTTTCAACGGGAGCAGACTTTTCGACTTTCTTGTCTTCAGGTCTCATCTTTTTATAGGTCATTTTATCTCCGCGCTCTAAAGTGCGGATCGTTGTCTCTATATCCAATGTCATTTGTTTTAAAATCCATTGAGCAGTACGTTTTTTTAAGTAAAGGGTTTCAACGCCTTTTTCTTTGTAGCGTTTGACGTCTTCATCCTCAATTTTGTCGTGTTGCTGATAAATTTTAATATATCGACCGCTAGGCAGTTGGATGTAGACATCTGTTTCTAGGCCCTCAAATGACGTGAGAAGCTTAAAACTAATTGGGCAATAGGGCATGGGTTTGATGAGCGGGTTTTCAATAAAAAAGCCCTTCAGGAAGCGATTCATTTTCTCAATGGATTGATCTCTATTGATAACGGCGGCCTTCTTTGCATCAAGTTCTCTGGCAAATGTATCGTTGGCAATCACAAAGAAAGGAATTTCTTTTTTACTTTTCTCGTAGAGTTCATAGCAATTTTTGATTTCACCAAGGTTGATAGACCCATCGGCAACAATGAGAAAGTAGTCACCAGTTTGGGCAGTAAAATTTTTAAATTCGTTATAACTCTCGAAGCTTTGTACGGCGAAAGAATACTCGCTTTCTAAGTTGAATGTTAGAATATCTGAGAAGGCATTTCTTTTACTTAAGAGAAGAACATTCGTTCTTTTAAACATAGACAACCGCCATTATATCTTTATTCTTTCATTGGCCTTTCTCAGTCTTTCAACGAGAGTCAGGGTGATCTTTTTAAACCATTCTTGCTGAGAGTTTAAAAGCTCATCGAATTTGGCCCTTTTAATTCTAACTAAAGTACAATCCGTATCGGCCAGCACAGAGGCAGAACGAGGCCCACGATCCAAAAAAGACAGTTCCCCCACAAGTTGGTTAGGGTGAATTTTTCCAATCTCTCTTTCCTCTTCTCCAATACCTTTGAGAATTGATAAGTGACCGCTAGTCAGAAGATACATCTCTGTACTTGGGTCTCCTTCTCTTAAGAGAAATTCGCCTTTTTTTAGGGTTAATGTTTCGTTCATGGGCTTAATGATATACGATATTAGTTGAATTACAAAAAAGAATATTTATTGTGTGAAAACTAACTGGAATATGGAGATTCTTATGAAACGTTTAACATTAATTACATTGCTATTACTGTCAACTAATCTGCTTGCAGAAATGATGCCTTTAGTGACACTTGAGAAAGAGGCCGGAGGCCGTTTAGATGGTTCTCTTTGGAGTTCTTCAGAGCTTGTGAATAAAGTCCATGTGCTTTTCTATGTTGATCCAGATGAAAAGGATCTTAATGAGCCATTAAGTGAAAGACTAAAAGCAGAGAATTTTGATCGCGCAAATTACCAATCGATTGCTGTCATTAATATGGCCGCGACTTGGTTGCCAAACTTCGCTCTTGAGAGCTCTTTGAAAAGCAAACAAGAAAAATATCCTGACACAACATATGTGAAAGATTTCGATAAGCTTCTTGTGAAAAAATGGAGTTTAAAAGATGATTCTAATAATGTGATCCTTTTTGATAAAAAAGGAAATGTTCTTTATAAAATCATGGGTGCAGCAAGTGCTGAACAAATTGAAGAGTTCATTGGATTAATTAAGAAAAATCTTTAAGCTCAATTGATGTTAAGCGGATGGCCAAAAGTGCTGTTCGCTTAATTTTTTTCCTCTCACTAGACCATTGTAGTCCGATCATCTTCTTGTCATCATCAATTTCTATTCTCATAAGTCCTAAACCTGGACCCTCAGTTCTTTTATCTTGATCATGGGGCAATTTAGAGGAGTCCAGTACCCAAACTTTTTGTAAGGCACTGTTTGGATCATTCTCTATTTTATAAATGATGGCCATGTGGCCAGAGTCACCATTTTTTGGAACGATGTCTTTTTTCCAGCAAAGAATATCGCCAGGGCCCAGCTCGTTAAAATTTGAGATGGGATTGCCTAGTTTTTTTTGAGCTAATGCATTGTAAAATTCATTAGCGCGAAAGAATGTCGTTGAATTTAATGCGAATGAAATAAAGCTCGCACAATTACAATGAATAACCTTTTTTTTCTCATCAAGAAAAGGATGTTTTGAAAAAACTTTTTCATTATAAGAAATAAAGGAGAGGGCCCGCTCTATGATACTCATAGTCCTTAGCGTTTTGAGCCCCTTCTATCGTTGAATGGGTCAATTGGTCTTTTAGGTTTTTTAACCACAAAAACGGCATTACAGCCATTGCCCTTAGCAGGATCAGGCTGGGATTGGCATAGAGAGTCTTTTTCAGGACAGTTCATTCGAATATGCATATGAGTACTGTGAAGGGCCTCTGGCCTCATTCTTCTAAGGACATTTGTTACGACTTCTTTTCCGTGAGTTTTTTCAAGCTCTGACCTTTTAAGGCAGTAAACTTTTTTAATCGCATTATCTACAAAGATTCGTGTAACTTTTTTTGTGTCAATTAGCTTCATCATAAGATGCCAATTGCGCTCAACGTGGAAATTATCAGTTACCTTTCCACCCTTTACGAAATCTTCCGACCAACGTGATTGATTGGGATTTTGAGTAGTTTGCTTTTTTGTGTAGTAAACAATATCGGCATCAAGACCATTTTGATGGCTTTTGTGGCCCGCGATTTTACCACCGTTTCTAGCTGCGATGTCCCCAACTTGAAGTGGCTCACTCTCAGGGAATTCTGCTCTCATTTCTTGGGCCATTTGCTCTAGGAGCTCGGCCATTTCTGTTGTAGCAAAAGAACGATTTCTCGGTCTTAGCAACTTTAACACACTGGGTGCTTGTTCTAAAATATCATCGGCCTCTTTTAACTTTCCAGCATTATAAGAACCAATGGCCTCACTGGCCTTTGTGTTGGCGGCAATGAGGATTAATATAAGAAGTAAAAATAGATTTTTCATAGGGGTTTAGAAGAAGGTATTGAAGTTGACGTTGTACTTTGCCCTGGCCTCGTCCTTCTTTTTTTCAATGCAATCATTGAGGGCCGCATGAAGTTCTATCTCCTGCAGGCATTTGTTGATGATTTTAAGGACAATTTCCTCTTTATTGAGCTTCTTCGGTCTCGGCGCCTTTGTTGGAGCTGCAACAGCAATAACAGTAGCTGTTAGAAGCGCAACGGCTGCGATGCGTTTGAACATGGAATTCTCCTTAAGAATGTCTTTAATAGTTAATCAATTTGTTATGGATTGTCTAGGAAAGTCGCAATGGCCGTAAGTTTCTGAAACTTAGTACTTCTGACGATAGATATTATTTACCAATCCTGAATAAAGTTCACTATAGCAAAGCAATGATGGCCTAAAAATCAGTATCATGTAAAAGTTCCCGGTCCCCTAATGAGGAGTGAATTCATGAAGTTAAGAAGGTTAGCCTTTGGCCTAATCACATGTTTTGTCTTTTTTCTATCGTTAATCATTTCAACACCTGTTTTTGCAAACGAAGAGTGTTTTAAGATTATCGCTAACGTATTTGATAAAATTAAAGCTCCAGAAAGCTTTCCTGCACAAACGAGTAGGGGGTTGCGTGAGTTGTCTGATCAACGTGTTGCAGAACAAGGAAGTCAGGGCCTAACGCAAAAAGATGTTGAGCTTGATGAAAAATTATATTTCGATCTTAAAGGTGAAGATGCTCCAGAGATTTTCAAAAGTCTTATGGTTGATGGTGTTCGCTTTATTGATCACGAACTTTATGGAAGTGCAAGAAAAGGAATTGTAAAGCTTGCCGATTCTGGAGAGTTCGTTTCAATGCGTGCTGATATTCCTTATAAAGGAAAAAATCTCGCAACTAATATTGGTTTAAATAAAGGCTTCTTTCTTTCTAATTATGCTAATAAGCTAAAGTCGCTCGTTACTAAAGATGCTAAGGCCGTGGTTCTTTTCATGCATGGTGGAGGAACTAATACGACAGGTCATCACGTAGCGGCCCAATTATCTAATCACCTTTCAAGCTATGATGTAGATGTTATTTCACTAGATATGCCATGGCACGCTGAGGGTCCTCGCGATCACTTTGCAAATGCTGATGAATTTATTGGTTGGATGAGAGCATTTATTGAAAAATATGTGGCCCCTTCAGGTAAGCCAGTATTTCTTGCTGGTCACTCAATGGGTGGTGAGATGGCCAATATCTATCTTCGCGCGAGTGCAAAAGAAGACAAGTGGGTAAGTGGTGTTATTTCACTATCTCCACCAGTTGATCCTGTTCCAGAAATCGGTGATGCCCGCACTAAGCTTGCCGAAATTGCTAAAATGTGGCGTGAAATTGAACTTGGTGGAACGTATAAAGAAGACCAAGATGAATTGAATATTCTAGCGTCATTAAAAGAAAAATTCACAAGAGAAGGAAAGACTATAAATGATATCGGAAATACTGATGAAGGTATTCTCGATGAGACAACTTTCCAAGGTAAAAACAACCCAATTGGAGTTCTTTTCGAACAGATCCTAACTGTGGCCAATACATGGGAAGTTCCTGCTCATAAAGGTGCTGACTATCTACCAGCTCTTTTTGCATGGGGTAAGTACGATTACTTATTATCTGGTAAGTACTATGACTATATTAAGCAATATATTTCGCCTCTATCAAATGTTGACCTAAAACTTTATGGGCATAGAGAAACAGTTGGTGGAACGATCGAAAAAATTGGTCACTTAATCTTTGATCACTATGATTTAGAAAAACAAGATGAGCTTGAAGCGTTCTTAGACGTTAGAAAATTCATCACTAAAGTTGCTGGTGTAGAGCTTGTAAGTAAGGCTAATAGGCCAGGTAGCAACGATATGCAAATGGCCTCTTCATTGATCCGCGAGTACGCTGTATCTCTAGACTTTAGAGCATTCGTAGACAGCGCCACTATTGAAAGAAAAGTTCAGGTTAATCCTGCTGAATTCGAAAAGATGGCCAAGGAAATGCAAGAGATTGGACCAAAGCTTGCTGATAAGAATATGCCAGAAGAAGATAAAAAAGTTCTTCGTGAAAGAATGAATATTCTTAAAGATAAGATGAAAGGAAGTTATGTACCAAACTCTGAAGAAGGGGCAAAAGGTCGTGAACTTCTTGCTAAAATTGATGGTCTCGAAAAAGAGTATCAAGATTATTCTAAATCTCAAAAAACACTCTTGAAGCTTTATAACAATTTAGCTCCTAGAATGAATGCTAAAGAGAAAAAGATTGAAGAGCTAATTCGTGCCGCTGTAGCAACATCTGATGATGCTAAGGCCAAGGAACTTGCAAAAGAATATGAGGATGCTCAAATTCTTCTTCTTCAAGAGACAACTAAGGTCTACAAAGAGATCGATAAGCATATTGATAAGGTTTTAACTCTTGGCGATAAAGTGACGGCAGAAGATCTTAAACCAGCAACTTCACTCTATGAAACATTCAGAGAGTATGAGTATGGTTATTTCGAAGGTGTATTCGTTAAGTCTAAAAAGGCCTACGAAAACCTAATTGCACAACTTGGACGTGAAGGTAAGCTTGGTACTGAATTACAGGTTGAAATAAGTGCTTTTGATGCTGATAAGAAGCTTGTTGAAGACACTAGACTTGCTCTTGATCTTCTTGAGTACAGAATGTACGAACTGCAAGAAGAATCATCAACTCTCAAGCGTGAAATCGCTGAAATGTATTCTAGTGATACATGGAAATTTGAAACGATTGCTCTTAAAGATATCTTTGAGGGTGGTGCTGGTTCAATTTCTGAAAATATTGGTGCTCTTCAAGAATTTTGGAAAAAATGGAAGGCCATCCAGTAACAATCTAATTAAATGAGCGCCAATATTTTATTGGCGCTTTATTTTTGCCATAAAACTTTTTATTCCTTCGTTCTCCAAATGAAAATCAATCTCTTTAGCGCTTTCATTCTCATTTTTATTACAATATAAGCTCAGTTCTTTGCAATCCATGGGAACTTCTTTTGCATAGGCCGCATAGATAGATTTTGCTATGATATTTTCATCCATGAGATAATCTTCTAAAAGTTCAAAATAGGTTGTGTTGTTTAAATGTCTATTTATGTCAAAGTCTGTTTGTCGCAATTGAAACTGTTTCGCTTTAATAGTGTTATGCTTATCATTCAAGCGCCATCTTGCGATATCTTCTTTAAAGTGTGTTTCGTCACAAGTTTTAAATCTAGGAAATAAAGACGCATCAAATTGGGCCAATTTTTTTTCTTTGAAGTTTAAATAGGCCCATTGAGTTTGGGCATGAATTAGGGGTGTTCCTTCTTTTGTTGTAACAATAAATTCTCTTAGTCCCTTATGGCCATCTGCTCCTCTTGACCAAGTAGAGATGATGATATCTTCAGTGATCATAGGAATGCGATCAATTTGAATTTCAATCTTGGTTAAAACCCAGGCCTTACCGTTTTTCATGACTTCACCAAAATTTTCCGCTTTAGTGGTGTAATGAACAAGAGCTACTTTTTGGAATAAGAGCATGAGTTTTTTAAGAGTGAGTTCACCTTTGTAGTTTACATCATCTGCATTGAGATGAATTTCTACAAGAAATTTATTATCTTTTTCACCAAAGATCATCTTTCCTCCCTTAGAGTTTTTTATTATAAAAAAGCTCCATGCTGTTGGAAAGAATTTAATTAATGATCGTTGTTAATGTACTTTCGAGGATCATGGCCGAGTTCGTGGCCTCACCTGGACCGCTGTTTTTTGGTGACGCTGGAGTCATTTCAAAGTGACCATAACCAACAAATCCTCCATCAATTGATCCATTGATACTTGCAGGAGCACGAGAACCGGCACTGAAGTCAAAGAGTTCAAAATCTTTTAGAGTCAGTGTCTGGGTTGGACAAGTATAAAGATAATTATCCATGGGGTTTGTATCAACAAGCATATGGACAAGGTAATTTACTCCATAATCAATATTATTTTGATTTAAAGAAATTTCATAAGGAATGCCAAGGCCTTGTGTTAGAAGATCTAGTTGATTAACAGTGGCATCATCATCGAAAAAGATCGCAGTACTTGAACTTGGAAAGTTGTTGTCAATGTTGCGACAAAAAGCACTGTCCACTGGAAATAGATCTTCTGGCCTTGTTGGGACTTTTCTTAAATCATAATAAAGTCCGCTTTGACCAAAAGCATTTGATTGAATATTTCCAAGTAAACTCAATTCATTAGTCTGTAATTGTTCAATAGTAAAATCATAGGTTAGGGATGGAAGAGTTGTGTTAAGCACATATGAAACTGTGAGTTCATCTGATTCATTCCCACTTAAATCGGTAGCAAAGGCCTTGATACAATAATTCCCATCACCACTTGCACCTATATTAATTTTTTGAGTAAAGCTTACTCCGCTATCATGGGGGTCACAACAGGCCCCTCCAAATTGGATACAATATGTAATCTGACCGCTCTCTGAACTTGAGAGAATAACGTCAAATAATGAGCCATATGTACCACTCTTTTTGTCAGCACTAAGCTCTGGTGCTTCGTTATCAATGTTTGTAGAATCAGGTTGTGAAGATGTAGAGGTCGTCGTACTTGCCGTTTTTGTCTCGTCTTCACTCGTTTGTGATGAATTAGATGTATCAAGAATTCCTACATCATCGCCTGTTGCCGCTGTGGAAGTACCATCTGTCGCGGAAGCAGTGTCTGAAGAAGAACTTCCTACTTGGGATGCCTTTGAATTATTATTACTATTAGAAGAATTATTTGCTGAGCTACTTTTTTCTAAGGCCAAAGAAGATCCGCCAGATAAGTAGGCCTTCTCTTGTTCTTGAGTTTGCGCAAACTGTTCTGATTCCTCTAGGTTTGGTTCACTGTTATTTTGCACACGTATAACGTTTTGATCATTCTTTTTTTCAATTTTCTTTTGACGCTTTATTTGTTTTATTTTTGTTGATGCAATTTCTCGAGAGTTTTTTTGTTCTGAAACTTCTTTTTCATTTTTATCAATGGTTGGAACTTCTGGTCTTAGCGATATAAATAGAAAGGCCACAACTGTAGCTATACCTATGGGTGTTGAAAAAGATTTAAACAGGTCTTTCATCGCGCTTTTATTTCCTTAGAAATCAATCTCCAATAGGCCTATCGACCCTTTCAAAGATAATGTTAATATTGATTCTCTTTAGAGGGGTTAAGTATTTGTTAATGCGTGGAGGTTTAAGGGATTTAGGCCGTGAATGTGCCATTTTTTATTGTCTTATTCTACTTCCAAAAACATTCCTAAAGGAATTGAGATTTTGTTAAGTTAAAAAATATAGTTTCCCATTATTTTTATAAAAATCAAAATTAGTAAGTCTCCTTTACAGATGCAACTTAGACATCACATAAAATTGTCGATGAGTATAGGCCATCTTCAGTATTTGCGGAGTGAATATAATGAAATCTTTATCTCTGAATAAGAAACTTGTGCTTTCTTATCTTATTTGTGGACTTGTTCCGGCCTTTCTTATTATCGTTATAAGTTTTATCAAAAATAGTGATGCTCTAAGGCAGGAAGCTTTTAATAAATTATTGGCCGTTAGAGAAACGCGTGGAATTCAATTAGAAGACCTCTATGCCACGATGAAGTCCCAAGTCAGTGCCCTTGCAAATAATAAAGTTTCTTTTGATGCTCTCAATGACCTCTCTGGTGATTTTGAATATTTTAAAATGGAGTCAAAAAAAGATTTATCACAGAGTAAAAAGAAACTTGAGGATTTTTATAAAAATCAATTCTATGCAAAATATGAAAAAGAAAATCATAAAGATGATAGCTTTGATCCCAATCATCTTTTCAAAAGTCTAAGCGATAATCAAATCATGATTCAAGATGCATTTATAAGTTCTAATCCAAATCCTCTAGGACAAAAAGACAAATTATATGAATTAAAGAGCGAAACGACTTATGCCAAAACTCACAATAAATATCATAAGACTTTTCATACATACGTCCAAAAATTCGGCTATTATGATCTCTTCTTAGTTAGCGCTAAAACCGGAGAAGTTGTTTACTCCGTATTCAAAGAATTGGACTTTGCAACTTCACTCAAAAATGGCGCTTATAAAGACAGTGCTCTAGCTGAAGTCTTTAATGCCGTTCTCGCTGCAAAAAGTCGTGAAGATATTTTTATGACTGAAATGCATAAATACATTCCAAGTTATAATGCTCCGGCACAATTCATTGGGGCCCCTATTTTTGATAATGAAAAAGTAGTGGGCGCACTCATTTTTCAAATCCCCGTTGATAAAATTAATAATATTCTAACAGGTAACCAGGGATGGAAAACACAAGGACTTGGGGATAGTGGAGAAACATATATTATCGGTGCTGATAAAATTATGCGAAGTGTTTCAAGATTTCTCTTAGAAGATAAAACGAATTTTTTAAATGCAATGAAATCTATTAACACAGATGAAAAAAGATTAACCTATATGTCTTTAAAAGAGACAACGGCGCTTTCTGCACTTATTGATAATAATGGGGCCAGTGCCGTTGTTAATGGTAAGTCTGGTGAAGATGTCTATGCAGATTATCGTGGTGAAAAGGTATTAGGTTCCTATAGGCCTTTAAATATTGAAGGACTAAAATGGAATATTCTTTGTGAAATGGATGAGGCCGAGGCCTTAAGTAGTGTGAATCTTCTTAAAAATTTGATGATGATTCTTGCTGGTGCATGTGCTATTGCTATTTTTGCTTTTGCTTATTTCCTAGCGAAAGGACTTTCTAGTGCCATTGTGAACTTATCTGATGAATTAAAAAATGGCGCAGAAAATATTTTAGTCAGCTCTACTTCTATTGCAGAAGGAGCTACTCAACTATCGAGTTCTACTGATGAGCTAGCGGCCAGTCTGCAAGAAACCTCTTCATCAATTAATGAAATCTCCGCCATGGTTACACGCAGCTCTGAATCAGCTGAACATGCAGCAAAACTAAGTATAGAAAGTAAGTCTAAGGCAAATCAAGGTAAAACATCAGTAAATGAAGTGAGAGATGCTATCACTCTTATTCATAGAAGTAATGAAGATATTGTTGAAGGTGTTTCTAGAAATAATCGCGAAATTGAATCGATTAATGCCATCATAAATGAGATTGCTGAGAAAACGAAAGTGATTAATGATATCGTTTTTCAAACAAAGCTCTTATCTTTTAATGCCTCTGTTGAGGCAGCACGAGCAGGTGAACATGGTAAAGGCTTTTCAGTTGTTGCCCAAGAAGTTGGGGCCCTTGCTCAGATGAGTGGTGGTGCGGCCAGTGAAATTTCATCACTGCTTGAAACGAGTACTTCAAAGGTACATGATATCGTTACAAGCTCTAGAAGTATCATGGATGGCCTAATTGGCGAGGCCAAAAAGAATGTCGAAAATGGTCTCCAAAAATCAACAGAATGCGAAGAGATTTTAGATCAAATTCTATCAAGTTTTGAAGTTGTTAATGATTCGGTTCGCGATATTGCAAATTCCTCAGGAGAGCAGGCCAGTGGTGTAAGAGAGATCACTCAGGCCGTTCAGCAATTAGATGGTGTAACCCAACAAAATTCACAAGTGGCCAATGATTCTTCGGCCCGTGCCGAAGACTTACGTCTACAGTCTGGAAAGTTATGGAATGTTGTTGAAAAAATGCAGACTCTTGTTTATGGCCACGTGATTAGCGAGGCCAAGGTACAAGCAATTAATTCTGAAAAAAAAAATAGAAAAAAAGAACATCAAACTCTAGATGACGATTTTAAGGATGTGGCCTAGTTTTTAGGAACACATCCTATCCCAATCGCTGACTTGTTTTTCAACTTTGTTCATATCATCAGGACAATCTGGTACGTAAGAGTAGAAAAGTGATCCGCCTTGAATCTTATTTACTATCTCTTTTCCTTCACCTGGTTGAAATGCTGGGCATCCAAATGAGCGTCCCATGCGAGAGCTATCTTGATTGTAGAAGGCCTCATGCATAACTACACCATTTCTTAGAGCATCGTCATTCACAGAAGGAGTAAGTCCGTTGAGAATCATTTTATTGAGTCTCGGTCTTGTTGAGAACATTGGCCATGGAGCACTAGCGCTTTTATTTTCTGGGTCATGGGCCACAGAGTTTGCTAGATATGCTGTTGAATAGAAGCCTGGTCTTGTCATTGCCCAACGATCATGAATCGGAGATTGCCCATTTTTCTTACGAACAGAATTGATTTTTGTAAGTTGATCTTTGGTAAATTTACACTGATTAATCATTCCATCGTGATCTGGATCGCCATAACTAACACCATTAGTTTTTCCGGAACCATGGCTTACGCGAAAATTTTTAACTTCACCTGTTCTTAGATCTAGAAGATAAAACCTTTTTTGTGATGAGTGTTGAGAATAGTCTGCAATAGAAATGTAATTTTTATTTTTGAATTTACTCTTATTATCTTTGTAATATTTTAGAGCTTGCTTGAGGGGTTCGACAGGAACACCTTCGAGTACGAAGTTTTCGAAATACTTACATTCATCGGCACGAATAACTTTCTCTGTATCATTGATGAGCTCTTCGGCCTGTGCAACTGCACTACGCAGAGACTTTACTTGCATTTCTTCATTGCAATTTCTCAATTCGTTAACAGAAGTAGAAACACCTTCGTCTGCTACATCATCGTCTTGAAATGAAGATTTTGGATTGCCATAGCGTGGATCAACACGGGGGGCCCTCTCAACTTGATTGGCCTGTGCAAAAGCTAGATTTGAAACCAATGTTCCAAGGATTAAAGGGACTAAAAACTTTCTTCTCATTTAAAACCTCACAACAATAGTATAATTTTATTGTGAGGTCAGATAAAGGTAGTAAATTATTCCAAATACAGAATGTAGTCAGCTATTTTTCCATACTTAGAGCTGTCAAATAATTCAGACCACTCTTTCTTTGTCATAGAGTTTTTGTCTACTACTTTGATTGAAATGATTTTATGGTCGTTGCTTGTGCGAATTTGCTCACGAATAAGTCCGTCGAAATAATCCGAGTGAAATGACCCCACTACAGTAAATCGAAGTGGATTAATCGCCTGTTGTTCAAATTGATAGGCCATTACTGAATCTGTAAAGGCCTGGGCATCAAAATACTTTTTCAAACTTTCTGAATCAGTATGACCACCCATAACTTCTTTAAAACGAATGAGGTATTGATCGCTTCCTTTCATATAGTTTGGAGGTAAGTACTCAGAGGGAAGATTTTCAATACCACCTGTTGTAATATAGCGCTTTACTTCACGTGTTTCATTCAAGGCAATGAATTGGCCATTGATATTTTTTGTGGCCTTAAAGATCGGAGCATATTTCATATTTTCTGAAATATTTTTTTCACCCATCATTTGAATTAATAATTCATCAATTGTTAATTGGTTGTTTGAATATTTATCGAAGAGTAATTCTAGCTTGTCATGATCTTTGTAATTTAAAAATTCCCAACCTGTGGTGACCTGACCTTCCATTTGCAGATTTCTAGTCATCAATTCTATAAACTCACCTTGGGCCTTTTGAATTTGTTCATTGTAGTGATATTCACCTAGAATAAAATGGGTCTGATTTGATGCTATTGTTTTTGCCAATTGCTCAACAGTTAATTCTCTCTCATTTTGGACTTCAACCAATTTTGGTGCACCAAAGGCACATGATGAAAAAATGAAAGTAAGGGCGAAGAGCTTTTTCATGGGTTCTCCTGTGGACTATTCTATTAAACTTTTGATAGCATTAATTTTCTACGAACTCAAATAAATGGAAATCATGACATGAAAAACTTTTTCAAAATAACAATTCCACTAGCTATTATCATAACGTTAGGGGCCGTTATCTATCAAAGATCAACTGGACCAACTTATCCAAAAAAATTCCGCATTGGACCTTCTCAAGAGCGAGTATTGGTTAAATTCCCACGCAGTCAAGGGGGGACTATTGACGCCCTTGTGGAATTGCCAGTTCTAAACGATCAAATGAGTGCAAGTCTTACATATAAGCGCTTTCCTACTAACGATGAGTGGACAACTATCCCTTTGCTTAAAGAAGGCAATGTTCTGGCGGCCAGACTTCCAAATCAGCCTCCTGCAGGGAAGTTAACTTACTTTGTCACAGTTAATGCACCATGGGGCGTAGAGAATCTGGGTTCGATGGATAAGCCTATAATAATTCGTTATAAAGGCGAAGTACCTATTTGGATTTTGGGGCCACATGTCTTTTTTATGTTCTTGGCCATGTTGCTATCAAATCTTTCAGGATTAGAGGCCATCAAAAGAACGCAAAGTGCTGTTAGTGTAGGGCGTTTGGCCTTCGCTTCATTATTTATTGGTGGTATGATTTTGGGGCCAGTCGTTCAAAAGTATGCCTTCGATGTTTACTGGGCGGGTTTTCCTTTTGATTGGGACTTAACTGACAATAAGCTTCTTATTGGCGTTATTTTTTGGGCCATTGCCTTTTTCACAAACTTAAAAAAACCACGCTATTTGACTCTTATTCTAGCGGCGATTGTTCTTATTGGTGTGTATTCAATTCCTCACTCAATGATGGGCTCTCAGTATAATTACGAGGCCGGTAAAATCGAAACAGACCGCTAGTTTTGGCATTTAAAGTCCTTCACAGCTGCGCCTTGCTCATAAACGAGCATGGCGCCTGAATGACCTGTTTGAATTAAATAATATGTTCCTGCAAAAGAAATAACGGTAGCACTATAGAGAAGCAGTAGATTGTGCTTAACTTCAAAAATAATATAACTTAAATGACTCACAAGAAAGATCACCAATGTCGTGTAGGCATACTCTTCATGACTATAGACATGACCTATCTGACATAAATTTTTCTTCACTTCATCAAAGGCCATATCACCCAAGAAGGTCGACATGGCAAATGTAAACAGACCGATAATATATAAAGCGTGAGTGCTAAATTTAAGCGCTTCATTTGTTTTTTCTTTTGACTTCTTTGTTGCAAAACAAATACCTAGCAAGGCGAATGGAATCAAGATAATTAGACCCAGTGGTAGGTGGACAGTTAGGGGGTGTAAAAGCTCAGCGCGCACAGGTTCTCCTCGCCCTTTGATTTTGTTTGTGATATGAAACTTTGGCACGATAACAAAGGATTCATATATGTTCAAGATATTGATATTACTCACACTTTCTTTAACTAATCACTTTGTTTTGGCCAATGAGGCCCATAATACATTGAAATTTCTGGCAAGTGATCAATTAGAAGGAAGGCGACCTGGTACTCCGGGATCATTCAAGGCCATCAATTTTATTTCACAAAAATTATCGCAGTATTCAGTTAAAACTCTCGGTGATTCTTATCTGCAAGAATTTACAATTTTTACTCAAATGGAAAAAGAAGGGGTCAATTCGTTAAAGATTGGACCTAATACTATTTCTTCTTTTGAGCCATTGGCCTTTTCATTTTCTGGCGCCATTGAAAGTGAATTGATTTTTGTAGGTCATGGGATTTCTATTCCTAAAAATGATGAACGTCTTGTGTATGACGATTACGAAGGCCTAGATGTTGAGGGGAAAATTGTTGTCGTTATGACTGGTGATCCTGGAGATGGCAATAAGCAGTCTCTTTTTAGAAATCCAGATTATATCAGTTATAGAACTTTGTTTTATAAAATTAAAAATGCCGCTCTTCATGGGGCCAAAGGTGTTCTTGTTATTCAAGACCCCCTAAGTGTTGATGGCAAAGAAAAAGTGCCTTATTTCAATAAAACTGAAGGTGGCGGTCATCGTTTCGCTATCATGGCCGGACTTACAACAAACGAGGCGATCAACAGTCTTTTGAAGAAGACAACGACACTTGAGATTCAAAAAATGATAGCGAAAACTCAAAGGCCAATGTCACTTTCTCTCGCTCCGAAGGCAAAACTTTCAGTTCATCTTAAAAAAATCACTGGAAGGGTGAGCAATGTTGTTGGGGTCATTGAGGGGAGTGATCCTCTTCTTAAAAATGAAGTCCTTGTTCTAGGTGCGCACTTTGATCACCTCGGTTATGGAGGGCAAAATAGTATGGAGCCCAACCATGATCCTGTGATTCATAATGGTGCCGATGATAATGCTTCTGGTAGTGCAATGATTTTAGAGCTTGCTCGATTGATTGCAAAAAAACCTTTGAAACGAACTGTTATGGTGGCCTTTTTCAATGCAGAGGAGAGTGGATTACTTGGATCGACTCACTTTGTGGATAGTTGGGCCCAGTACAGTGAAAAATATGGACAACTCTACGCGATGTTAAACTTTGATATGGTGGGACGTTATCAAAATGAATTGGCCATCCTCGGAACCGAGACGGCCTTTGAATGGGAGAGTGAATTAGAATCTTTTTTTACTAAAGATTTCGGCATAAATATTGTTCAAAAGAAAAAAAGTGTGGGCAGTTCGGATCATGCCCCGTTCATTGATAAGAAAATTCCGGCCCTGTTTTTTACAACGGGAACTCACGAAGATTATCATAAAAGTAGTGATGACTCTGAGAAGATCAACTACAAGGCCTTTGATAAGACCACTAATATGGCCTATGAACTTCTCGTTCAAAGTGATGTTATTACCAAACTTACTTTTAATCCTGAGGCCACAAGTGATGACGGTGCAGGACGTGAGCGTGGTTACGGCGCCCATCTTGGTTGTGTGCCACAATTTGGGCAAGATGATAGTATTGTTGGGGTCGTTTGTATGAGGGCCTCTGTTGAATCTCCTGCTGAAAAAGCGGGAATTATCGCAGGTGATATTCTTGTCGGTATCGGTGATATTGAAGTGAAAACGATCTATGATTTGGCCTTCGCTTTAAAATTCTATCGCGCTGGAGATGAAATTGAACTACGCTGGCAGCGTGAGGGAGTGTTGATGAAAAAGTTAGTCACTCTCACAAAGAGTACTCGCTCAAAAAGAGAATTGAAAAAAAATACCAAGACCTATGGGCACCATCCCATGAGAAGACTCTATTGATTAAAAAAAAAAGGCCAGATAAACTGGCCTTTTTTTATTCTTGTGGTTTGTTTGGTGAGCCGCTTCCGCCCTTATTACCGTCATTGCGGTTTTTCTTATAAGGTCTATTGCGATTGTTTCGATTAGGTCTGTTTCTATTTTGACCACCGGCATCTTGAGCACCTTGTCCTGAATTTTGGGCGTGATTTGGATTTTGTCCTTGTCCCTGATTCGGATTATTGTGGCGGCGCTGTTGCTGATTTCGCTCTTCTCCCTCTCTGTGTGGCCTTTTGAAATTCTTTCTTGGAGCTCCAGAGTTTTGCCCGTCTTGAGATCTGTTTTCTTGAGGACGGCCATCAGGACGATTTCTATTTCGATTATTATTTCTATTGTCGCGATTATTATTGTCGCGGCCACCTTGATCACGCTTAGCTTGGAAATTTCTTTGCTGATTGCGTGGTCTTTGGTTGTTATTGTTTCTATTATTGCGATTATCGTGCTTAGGAGCTTCTGCAATTTCTGGTTCAATCACATCGGCATCGTCGTCGCTATAACCTTCTTTTCTAAATTTACTTGATGCGATGATTTCAGCTTCATCTTCATCATCAATTGATGACGAAGTATCTTCGTCCTCATCATCGTAAGATTCATCTGATTCATCATAAGAGTCATCATACGAATCGTCGTCTTCATCAACTTCTTGGCGGTATTTCTCAAGGCGCAGGGCCTCTTCATCAGTGATTCCAATAACTGTACTTGTTTCGTTAACAATATGTTGGAAAGAGTCAGGAAATACCCAACTTAGTGATGGTTCACAATTTTTATCGTCATATTGCCCTCTAGCATAGCGACGAATTTGTCCACCATCAGTTAGCATGTCAAACTGCTCAATTAGGATATGAAGCTTTAATACTTTTCCAATATCCCCATTTTGAACTTTTATATATGAACCTTCGCGCGGAAGGTGTTCACGCTTTTCAGAGTAAACATCATCTTCATAACGAATACAGCATTTAATTTGACCACAAACTCCGTTAATCTTGCTTGGAATAAGAGCAAGGTTTTGGTTTTTAGCCATCTTGATACTTACGTTTCCGTAATTTGTGAGAAAAGAAGAACAGCAAGTCTGTAGTCCACACGCTCCAACAGCTCCTAGGGCGGCCGCTCTATCGCGTACAGAGATTTGTCTTAGTTCAATTCTCATTTTTAAATCACTTACAAGCTCTTTTACGAGTTCACGAAAGTCAACTCTGGCAGGGGCCGTAAAATAGAATACGGCCTTTTTCCCAAATTGAATGAACTCAACGTGTGTGAGATTCATTTCAAGGGCATATTTATCAATGAGTCTTAAACAGATTTTCTCAGCATCACGCTCTTTTTTTGCATAACTTTTTTGCTCTTCGATATCTTCTTCTGAAGCCAGTTTCGCAATTGAACGCAAAGGCATAAGATCTTTAGTGAATTGAGTTTCATAAGGAAGAGAGTTGATATAACCAACAGTCATTCCTCTGTCACTCATGGCCAAAACTTTTTGACCGTACAAGAATGCTCTCTTACCAACTAGAAAGGGATGAGATTTTGCATTTCCTGGAAATCTAACGCGAATAAGTCGAACTGAGTCGCCCTCTTTAAAGCGGCTTTCGTTAGATTCATTGGCACTGTCTTCGTTCGTATCGTTTTGTTCTGGTTGCGTATCTTCTAAAACCTCTTGAGACGAGGTGTTTTCATTATTTTCTGTATTATCTTGCATTAAAATTCCACTATTTTTTATTTCTTAAAAATAAAGTGTGTAAGGTTAAATAATCGAATTATTGTGCTCAAATGTCCAGTTTAAACAGCAATTTTGTGCAGTATATTTAAAATGGCCGTGATTCTTTGGGACTCTGAGTTATGAAAGGTTAGTGAGCGCTCAGTCCACTGCATAATTTTTTGAATATCATTGAGAATGGTAAAATTGTCGGTGTTTGAAATGGCCCATGTTATAGCATGTTCAAAAAACTTTCTTTCTAAGATTTTATTGCCCTTAGTATATTCATAAAACTTAGATTCATAATGTAGGTGCTCTTTTTCTATTTCTGTAAAATCTTGTTTCGATCTGAGGTAATTATAAAAGCTCTCACCCTTGGCCGAATCATTATCTTCCTTGCCAATAAAATTAAATGTTATGGCCCTACTCTCTATTGTCGGCAGTAGACGAACTCCCGTAGGTTCCAGAAAAATTATTGTTGTATTTTTACTTGGTTCTTCTAGAGTTTTTAGGAATTTATTTAGAATAACTTCACTTAAAAAAGTAGCGTCATTTATTATGGCAAAGCGGTGTTTCATTTCGAAGTTGCCATATGTATGAAACTTTAAAAAATCAGTGATGGCCTCATCATTTAATGTGTAATTCTTGGCCCTTTCATTTTCATCAATATAAAGAATATCTGGGTGTCCACCATTGATAATATTGAGCGAGCTTTCCACAGTTATTTTTTTTTCATCGGCGATGACAGCGCTTAAGAACTCTTTTGTCATATCATTTAAAAGAGAGCGCGCATTCTCGCTAGGTCGTGTTCTGAAAATATAGAAATGGGACAAAGTACGATTGTCCCATTTCTTTTTTAGAATTTGTTGTAAAGTTTGGTTGTGACTCATATCCCAAGATCCTATTGCTTGTGATCTTGTCCTTGTACCAGCTCGTCAATTTTAGAGCGAATGGCCAGATAAACTTCTTCAAGAGATCTCTCTGAATTGATAACTTGAATTCTGTCTGGAAAAAGTTCACTTGCTGCGTCGTAACCTTTGATAAGTTTTGAGTGGAAGTCTTGATTTTCCGATTCAAAATAATCTTTTGGATTGTTACGGATTTCTTGGCGGTGCATAGAAGTTTCTAATCCGATCTTCAAATATAATGTTAAGTGAGGCACTAAGTGTAGTGGAAAGAGGTTATGGGCCTCTAGCACTTTTTCAATCCCTAGGCCCCTGGCCACACCTTGGTAGGCAATTGTGCTGTCGATATATCTATCGCAAATAATAATTGTATTAGGCACAGAAAGCTCGCTAAGTACAACCTCTGTTAGAAGTTGAGCTCTCGCTGAAGCGAAAAGGTAGGCCTCTGCTACAGGGTGAATTTTTGATGTTGTATTGAGGATGGCCTGACGCAACTTCTCACCATAAGGTGTTCCGCCTGGTTCTCTTAGAACAAGAACACGGAAATTCTTCTTTTCCAAATATTCCGTGATAAGTTTAATTTGTGTTGATTTACCAGAGCCTTCAATGCCTTCAAAGCTGATGAAGAATGAACCTGGGAATGCTGGTGGACGAAATTGTGTTAAGAGTTCTTTACTAATATTTTCCATGACATAAATCTATCATAGAAAAAAAGGGTTTCGCACCCTTTTTCTTAATTTAGAACTCTTGTTCTTTATCGAAGAGTTCATCTTCATTGACGCTAGGTGTACGTGCATCAATTGGCTCAGCATCAATTAACTCTTCAGCTTCAATAACTGGGTCCATAGTATCTCTTGGAATTTGACCACGCATCTCGTCGTCTTCTCCCTCACTATAATAGCTCTCATCTGAGGCCATGGCGTCGTCTTCCATTTGTCTTTTCTTATAATTTTTAAAAGTATCAGAATCTTTAAATGGTTTGATTCCACGAGTAACAGTAGGAGGTCTTCTTACTTTATTGTCTACGCGTTCAGCTCGAATTGGAGTTGGCTCTTTCGATCTAGATGCGGGAATTCGAGTCCCTTCAAGTTTTGCTTTTGGTGCTTTGAAGCCTTTTTCTATTGTGACTTTATTACTTGGCGTCGTATTAGATGTTCCTTTAAAAAGGAGGATCGCAATACCTGCTAGTGAGGCCACTAGTAACACGGCCCATGGCCACTTTGTTGTTTGCGCACTCGTTTCTTCCGAACTGTGGTCTTCTTCAATAATAACAGGGCCATTAGAAGTCGCTTTTGTATCATTTGGATGATGTGTAAAAGCAAGACCTACCAGAGCATCTTCTTTCTCTGATTTCTCTCGTGCAAGTTGTAAAATTTTACTTTGATCGGCAACGCTCGCAAGGGGAGCACCGATTTGATGAACATTGGGAAGAGATTTATTTGTGAGCTTTCTTCTATCGAATTGGTTGAAGTGATAAATCTTATTCCAAGATTGTCCTTCGTCAGTTGAGATTTCATCAATATGTAAAATTGTTTTTTCACTCAAGAGTTCGTTGATTTTATCTTCTGTAAATGGGCCTTGCTTTTGACCTTCAACAAGAAGGTAATAAGTCATGGCGCTGTCGTTTACATTCTCAACTAGCTGTGGCCTTCTTCTTTGGAAATAGGGGTGAGTGACAAATTCAGTCCATTCATTTTGAGTAACATTTTTAATTTCTATTTCAGATAGATTGTAGTCAGAATCTTCAAGAAAATCTTTTAACTCTTTTCCAAGAAACGGACCTATGATTTCATCGTCCATTTTAATTTCGAAAATATTTTCAATAGGAAGATTCCCATTTTCAATTTCATTTTCATTTAAAATTAGATTTGTAAGTTCTGTCTTTTTTAATGCTTGTCCCATATGAAATCATCCCCAACTGGTTTGATCTTCTTATCGACAAAAGCACAAATTTTTAGAGTTTTTCTTATAATAACGGGTGAAAAAGGCAAATTTTGACCAAAAAAAAGGCCGGATAAACCGACCTTTTTTGTATTGAATTTCGAATTAGAAAATTGGTAGTGAAACAAGTGTTCCAATTGCAGCTTCTTCTGTCCACTCTGGTCTGTAACTTGAAAATAGGTTACCGTCAGTAGTGTTAAGAATATACCCTTCATAATAAAGAGATACAGAAACTCCTGAGTTGAAAGCATAGTCTAGAGATAGAGTTGAAAGAAGGTACTCAGTGTTCTTCTCTGCATTGTCATATCTGTAGCTGTAGTAAGTATTTGTGTAAGATACACCAAAATTGTCATTGAATTGGTATCCGTGACCTAGTGATGCTGACCATACGTGAGTAGCTGCACCAGTTGTCTTAGAATCAGCATTTCTGTTGTAAACTAAAATAAATGGAGTTGAGCTTAGAGAGTATTTTCCAAAAGTTTTAGAGAAAACACCGTAAGCGTAGTGGTATGAATCATATCCTCTAGTTTTTCTTGTATTATCATTCGCAAAGTAGTTTCTTAGCATGAATGAAGCGTTAACACCGTGCTTGTCTTCTGTAAGAATGGCACTTCTAGAGAATCTGAACTCTGTAGTATAAAGTTCTGTATGGTAATCACCTTGAGCTTTTTGGGCCTTGTCGATAGTCGTTCTGAAAATCGGCTTAAGTGTAAGCTTGTGGTATTTGTCGATTTTGTAATTTAAATAAAGATAATGGTCAGTTGTTAAACCGTTAGCACCTTTTGCGCTAATCCAAGCATCGTTTAGGTAGCTCATTGAAAATGGTGACTTTTTTAGCTTGTCCCAAATGTTTGTTGAAGTTGTTGATGTTGCTGAGTCCTCAGCGTGGGCCAGTGAGCCTAGAACCATCATTAGTCCAAATAGTAATCCCTTAATTTTCATTCTCTCTCTCCTCAAAATAATCTTCCCAAAAATTGTCTAGATGCCATTGTTTACCAGAAAACTAAACTTTGTCGACTATTTTTGCGGTGAATCATGACGGAAATACTCAAATGTAAGAAAATGTCAAAAATTTTACTGTTAGAATTTAGTTAGTCTTAATAAATTGACGACTTACACCCAAAAGGTGACACTTTGATACTAAGGATGGCCATGAAATTTTTATATTTATTTGTCACAGTGAGTCTTTTTCGCCTTGTTGGGCTTATTTTATCAGGCCTTAGCTTCTTACATCCGTTTTTGAAAACGCGTAAGGAGTTTGAAAGTCGTAATAATGAAGAGGGTTGCATACCTTTTCATCGCCAAGGCGTTCGTGCCCATATCACTTTTCATGTCTCAAGCGAAGGGGAGCTGGAACAGGTTCGTCCTCTCATAGATTCTTTTATTCAAAGAGCAAAACGCATTGAAATTCTTTATACAAGCCCAAGCGTTGAGGCGAAGATAAAAAGGCTTCACGCCGAACATCCCGAGTATATTCGTTATTTGCGTTTTTGCTTTCTGTGCAATTTTCGCGATTGGCGACCATTTAATTGGATTACGAGCGAGCACTTTATAATGGTTCGCTATGACTTTTTTCCTGAGCTTTTGCTGATGTCTCGCTTTTGTGAGCGCACAACTCTTTTATGGGCCTCTCGAAAAGGGAAGAAAGAAGAATTCACATTATATGACAAGCTCATCTATAGCTTTTTTACTCATATTGTACCCGCCACGAACAAAGATGAAGAGCTATTTAAAAAAGAGTTCGACACCGTTGAGCACACATTTGATTTTCGCGTTTTGCAAATAGATAAGCGTGTGCAAAATGCTTTTGCGAAGTTGGATGAGGCCACTCTTTTGCCCTTGGTTCATTTTATTGAGGCCAACTTTTCACGTGAAAATCGTATCGTCTACGGCTCAGCATGGCCGGTGGACAGTGCGAGCTTGAGCGGTGAGTGGATCTCGAAAATTCATAGCAAAGAAAAATTTCTTTGCCTGTGTCCTCATAAATTGGATGAGAAAAGTTTGGATGAATTGATCACTTCTTTGAAAGAGAAGAATGTGAATTATTATTTAATAAATAAGAAAACAGATCTTACTCATATTTTGAAAGAATATGAGAGCTCTCCTGGTGTTATGATAAATGCCGTTCCTGGTGTTTTATGCGAGTTCTATACGATCTTTGGGAAGGCCTATGTTAGCGGCGGCTTTGGTCGCAGCATTCATTCTGTCTTAGAGCCTTATCTTGCAGGGTGCTTTGTCTTTTGTGGACCGCGCACCCATCGATCGACTGAATTTGATTTAATCTTAGAAAACGATCAAAGTGCAATTCATGTGGCCAGTGAATTGAATGAGCTTTATCCTTTGATGATGCAAGTGGACGATAAAGTTTTTGATGCTGATAAGGTTAAAAGTTTTGTCGAGTCTTATCGCCAGAGGTATGATGGCATAGTAATGTCTTTATAAGTATTTTTTAAGCATTTTGGAGTTAGAGCGTTGTTAGTTAAAAACTTTGATCTCGTTATTGTTGGAAAAAGTTATTTGTCAGTTCTTCTGGCCATGAAGCTTATTAAGCGCGGACAAAAAGTTCTTCTTCTTGATGATGAGAGAGTGGAAATAGGAACTCTATTTAGTGATTTCTTTGGTCCAATTGAAAAGAAGTTCATTGAATCTTGGGCCAGTGACAATGCCATGGAGTCATTTTCGGATATTGAGAAACTTCTCACTCCAAAACCTTATTCATTTGTAATTGAAAATAAGAGAATTCGCTTAGGTCGCACACCATCGGCAAATTTTTATGAACTTTATAGAAAGCTCAATTCACTTTTACCACTTTCTAATGATGAATTTACTAAGCACGTCGGCACAGAAGAAGCGCGAGAGCTCTTTGATAGTGAATTCTATAAATTAACTGATAGGATCGGAAAATCTTCATATTTTTTTAAGAGTTTACAAGGTCTAAATATTGATGGTCTTTTGGCCATGTGTCCTAAAGGAATTGTCGATCTCTATAATGCTTTTTCAAAAGTTGTTATTAAAAGAGAAAATCTTAGTGAGAAAGATTTATGGTTTTTAAAATCATTTCTTGTTATGACAAGAGGTCTATTTCACAAGTGTGTCGATTCTAAATTAAATGAAACTGAAGCGTTTCATCTTCTTCTTTGTCTTTTGTCTCCTAGTTATGAACTTGATCACGAGAAGGCCTTAGAAGAGATTATTCCTGTTTTTGAAAATGCAGGGGGAATTTATAAACGCTGCCAATTGCGCGAATGGAAATTTCATAATTCTAAACCCTGGTCTGTAGAACTTTCTAGTTATGAAGGTATTGTTCATCCAGAAAAAATTGTTTTTATTGGCGGTGACCTTACACAAATGCCAGTGACTCTTAACGAAAGAGGCAAGACGCTAAAGGATATCTGTGTTGAATGGCATATAGAAGGTTTACCTGACCCGTTATTGGGCGAGCGAATCTTCTTTTCGCGTGTCGATAAGATGGGAACTGATATCCCTCTTTGGTGTGCTGATGTTGAAGAGGGGAAATTAAATTTTAAAGTTTTTTCTCTTTATGAGAAAGGTTCAAAGATATCATTTATTAAAGATCATTTACGCCAGAGTTTAAAAGAAGATTTATCTCTACTTTATCCTGAAGTTGGTTCTTTTCGAATTCGAGAGAAAATTTCATATGGAAAAGAGCTATGGCCATATGATCTAATGAGAACTGACAAGAGAAGTTGGTTTCCAAAAAAGGTTTCACTCTTCGATGGTTCTAGACCAGGAGTGAATGAAAAATTGAAAAACGTTCATTACTTCGGACCAAGAAGACAAACACCTCTAGGTTTACTGAGTTCTTTAATGGATCTCAATGAGATGCAGCAGTTTATTTAGATTTCAGTTTTGAAAAAGTACGTCTTCTAAGGGAAAAAGCTTTTAACATTTTTATTGTTTGCTACAATAATGAGTATGTTAAATCGCGCGCGTTCAAAACAAATATTCAAAGGACAAGAAGGTCAAACGGCCGTGGAGTACATCTTATTAATAGGTGTCGTCGTCATTCTTTGTCTTTCAATGATGAAAATTGTTAAGGAGCGCATGGTGAGCACAAATTGCACGGGCAATAATCAAAGTATTGTTTGTGGTCTTATGAAGATTGCAACCCCTCAAAATTACAAGTATTTTAACATCAGTCGTTAGTCAGAATTTGTCTTCTAACTGTCTAAAATCTTGACACCCTATGAAATTAATACCCAAAGGGGCGCAGTGCGTCATTTTTTCAGATATAAATATACCCAAAGAAATAAGACCTGAAGAAGGAGAAAAACATGAAAGCAATTAACTTTAAAAAAGGGGCATCATCATTGCTTCTTTTGGCCACACTGGCCACACCAGCATATCAAGCGCTAGCGCAAGAAGATATGTTGCTAAATGAAACAGATCAGATTTTAAACTCTGATCAAATTGACATTGACGGTATTTATAACCAAAAGCCTAAACCATCGGCGGCCGATCGCATGGCGAAGATGAGAAAGCAGTTAGAGCAAAAAACTAACGAGATGGTTGATAAGAAAATTGAAGATGAAAGGGTTAAGGCCGAGGCCGAACTAACTAAGAAGCTTCAAGATGCATTCCAGCGTGGATTTAATGCAATGGAAGGCGATACTGTAACAACAACTCAAGCGGCCGTTGCTCGTGTTGAGACTAAAGTTGCAGAAGCTCCAACAGATAGAAAAAGTAAAATCACTTTGAGTTCAGGAATCAATGCTATTACTGGCAACACAATTGATGTTGAAAGTAATTTTGGTATTAATCTGAACGCAGAGACTATGGTTCACGACAACATTTCAGTTGGTCTGGGAATCGGATATTTAAAAATGGACGCTACTGATATTGGTCGTTCAAGTTACTATTACGGACAAGAAGTTAACTACTCTAGATTAACTATCGAGGCCAATAGTAAGTTCTTTATGATTAATCACGGTGCGTTTAGACCATATGCTGGTCTTGGACTTGGATATAACAGAGCGAGCTTAAAATATAGCAACTCAAATAATATCTATGGTGCAAATGGTTACTATAATAACAACAGTTATGCTTACAATAATCCTTATTACTACAATAGTGGATATAGTACACAACCACTGTACAACTACCAAGATGGATTCTCATCAAGCTACCTTTCTGGATCAGCTATGATTGGATCGGACATTGTAGTTGCAGACCGATTTGGAATTAACCTAGAAGTTAAGTACACTAAGGCGCTTACTTCTGGTTACGACAAAAATCTTGGAACTCAAGGTTTAAGTCAAGACGAGGGTGATTTAAGAAATATCTCTCGCCAAATTGAAGACGCTGATCAGTTCTCTGTTGGCGCAGGTCTTTCATTCAGATTCTAATGTAGGTCATTCCTACGAGTTTTTTCTTCATGGTTTTTTTCTTCAAATAAGGGGAGGCGCAAGTCTCCCTTTATTATTTGATCAGAGTGGTTGGTTAGTCAGTTGTGTCTTTTTATTCCCCTTCGTTTTTCTTTCTTTTCGAGTGCTTTTCCTTTAAAATTTTTGGCAAGTGAATATAAAAATTTTAAGGAGTCACTATGTCACTTCGACCAGTTTACATTGTAGAGGCCGTGAGAACACCACAGGCCAAGGCGGGAATGGATCTAAAAGACGTGGCCGCGCCCTATTTGGGGGCCTATCTTGTTCGTCACATTCTAGACAATACTGATATTCCAAACGATGGCGTTGATGAAGTTATCTTTGGAAACACGGGAACTCCGGCAAAATATCCTAATATTGGGAGAGTTATTGCCCTTGAAGCAGGTCTTCATAAGAAGACAAGTGGTTACTCAGTTCATAGAAACTGTGCTTCTGGCCTTGAGGCCGTAAGCCAGGCCTATTTAAAAATTGCTAGCGGTCGATCTGATGTGATCGTTGCTGGTGGTGTTGAATCTATGTCACAGATGCCTCTTATTTACGGAAAAGAGATGACTGAACTTTTCGTAAAAGTAATGAAGGCGAAGTCTGTAGGTGAAAAACTAAAAGCACTTTCTGCGTTTAGACCTCCTTTTCTGTCTCCTGTAGTTGCTATTGAACAAGGGTTAACAGATCCTTTTTGTGGTCTAAATATGGGACAAACAGCAGAACTACTTGCGCGTGAATTAGGAATTTCTCGCGAAGAACAAGATATCTATGCTAACAACTCTCACCATAAGGCCGTAGCGGCCATGGAAGCGGGACGCTTCAATGATGAAATCGTTGCTCTCGCAATTGGTGGAAAATTACAAAAGCTTTTAAGCACTGATGTTGGCCCTCGTGCAAACTCAACTGTTGAAGGTCTTGCAAAAATGAAGCCTTATTTCGAAAAGAGATCAGGTACAGTGACTGTTGGGAACTCGTGTCCAATCACTGATGGTGGTTCGGCCCTTCTCTTTGTTTCCGAAGAAGCACTTAAAAAATATAATCTAACTCCTGTTGCAAGAATGGTTGATTACCACTTCCATGGATTAGAGCCTGAGCGTATGGGGATGGGTCCTCTTCACGCTATGGATGGAGTTCTTAGAAGAACTGATCTAACACTTGATAAGATGGATCTTGTTGAAATCAACGAGGCCTTCGCTGCACAAATTATTGCTGTTAGAAAAGGTCTAACTGATAGATCTGTTGCAGACAAGTTTGGAATTGAAACTCTGTGGGGGGAAATTCCTGATGAGAAACTTAACGTAAATGGTGGAGCGATTGCTCTTGGACACCCTGTCGGATCAACTGGTTCACGTTTAGTTGTAACGCTTTTACACGAACTGAAAAGAAGAAAGGCAGGCTACGGTATTGCCTCTCTTTGTATTGGTGGTGGTCAAGGTGGAGCTTGTATTATTGAGAATCTAGTAAAGTAGTAAAGGATCAAATATGGCCTATAAAAGAATAAGTTTTGAAGTAGAAAATAAAATTGCTTATATCGGATTTGGTTACAATTGTGACAAGTCGATGACAACATTAGATGAAGAAACTTTGGGTGAACTTCGTGACATTATCGAAGAGCTTCACACAAAGCAAAAAGAGCTTTCAGGAGCAATTTTCTTCACTCACAAAGACCGTTGTTTTATTGCTGGTGCAGATATTAATCTTATTGCCGCAATGAAGACTGAAGCAGATGGTGCTTACGGTGCAGAACAAGGTCAGTCGATCTTTAATCGTTTAGAGGATTTGAAAATCCCTACAGTTGCTTGTATTCATGGTGTTTGTCTTGGTGGAGGAACTGAGTTTTCTTTGGCATGTAAGACGATTCTTATGTCAGATGATAAGGGAACAATCATGGGTCTTCCTGAAGTGAAGCTTGGTTTGATTCCTGGATTTGGTGGCACATATAGAATGCCAAAGAAAATTGGTCTTCCAAATGCCCTTGATCTTATCCTTTCTGGAAAGACTGTTAATGCAAGAAAAGGTAAACGTCTAGGTTTAGCGGCCGCGGTATATCCAAAAGAGCGCTTAAAAGCAATGGCGCCAGAACACTTTAAAGGTGAAGAAAAGAAACAATCTTTTTCTGAGTCTCTTGGAAATTTAGCTGCTGATAATTTTCTTGCTAAGAAAATTATTTTTCAAAAAGCACGCGAAGGTGTTCTAAAGATGACAAAGGGATTCTACCAGGCCCCACTTAAAATTCTTGATGTCATGGAAGCGGGGATGATGAAAGGCAGAACAAGCTATCTTGCGAGTGAAGCTGAGGCCTTTGGAGAGTTATGTGTTTCTGAGCAATCAAAGAACTTGCAGCATATTTTCTTTATGACTGAAAAAGTTAAGAAATACTCTGGTAAAAAAGGTGAAGGAAAAGTTCCTCGTTTTGAACGTGGAGCATGTCTTGGTGCAGGAACGATGGGTGGTGGTATTGCATGGCTTATGGCCAGCAATAATATGGCCCCTATTATGAAAGATTTAACTCCTGCTGCACTGGAGCTAGGGCTTAAGCAATCATCTTCAAACTTCATGGGTGCTGTTAAAAGAAACAAAATGACATTTGAAGAGTTTGAAAAAAAGCAGCGTTCAATCGCATGTCAACTTGACTACAGAGGTTTTAAAAAGGCCGATCTATTAGTTGAGGCCGTTGTTGAAAATATGGATATTAAAAAGAAAGTTTTTGCTGAGGCAGAAAATTATGTACGTGAAGATGCTGTTTTGACTTCTAATACTTCATCTTTATCAGTTCAAGAGATGTCTACAGCTCTTCAAAGACCAGAACGTTTTGCTGGACTTCACTTTTTCAATCCTGTTCATAAGATGCCTCTTGTTGAAATTATTACCCACGATAAAGTTGCACCTGAAACTGTTGAGGCACTTTACAACTGGGTTTTAAAGGCCAAGAAAACTCCTGTTGTTGTAAAAGATGGTCCAGGATTTCTTGTGAATAGAATTCTTATGCCATATATGAATGAAGCAGGCTTTCTTCTAGAAGAAGGTGTTGCAATGAAAGATATCGAAGATGCATGTTTAAATTTCGGTATGCCAATGGGTCCATGTCGTCTTCTTGATGAAGTTGGTATTGATGTTGGTGAGAAAGTTGCGAAGATTATCTATGTTGGTCTAGGAGAGAGAGCTAAATCAAGCAATGTTTCACATATGCTAGTTGAAAAAGGTCTTCTTGGTAGAAAGACTGACAAAGGTTTTTATCTTTACGATGAAAAAGGTAAAGTGACTGGCGTCAATGACGAGGCCATGGCCATTCTACCAAAGCCAACTAAGAAAATGAGTGAAACAGAAATTCAAATGAGAATTTTCTTACCAATGATTAATGAAGCATCTACTGTTCTTGCTGATGGAATTGTTACTACAGCAGAAGAAGTTGATTTAGGACTAATCTTTGGTATTGGTTTTCCTCCATTTAGAGGTGGATTACTTCGTTACGCTGACACTGAAGGATTAGATAATTTAATCGCCGCTCTCGATAAATTCGCTGCTAGTGTTGATAAAGATAGATACGGCGCCAGTGAGTTTATGAGAAAGCTTGCTAGTGAGAAGAAGAAGTTCTACGAATTCAATGTTTAGTTATTTTAGTCGATATTTTATTTCGCATATATTTAATGCCAAGACTCGTCAACGATTGCTACTTTTAGCAATCGTTGGCCTATTTCTTTCTAGCTTCGCACTTCTTGTGCTTCAGTCTACGATGGGTGGCCTTCAGCGCAACAGAATTGAGCGCTCTAAGGCCATCTTTGGTGATGCCACGATTGTGCTTCCTAAGAGTAATATTGGCCTTCAAAATCAAGTTTTAGACTTTGCAAAAGAAACAGGTCTAGATTTTTCTGTTGAGTATGAAATTGAATTATTACTACAAAATGGAAGTTATCTCTCTCCTGTAATTGTTCACGCGATTTCAAAAGATCATTTCAGACCTGGCTTTTTGAAAGGGGCAAAGTTTAACGGTGCCTTGGTGCCAATTGAATTGGCCTATAAGACTAGATTGAGTGAAATGGATGAGTTAAAACTTATTTCGCCGTCTCATACTGATGTTTTTTTTGGCGAGATTCCGAGAATGGCCCTGACTTTTGTTGAAAGAGTTATTGCGACTGACGATACCGAAGTCGATTCCATGCATTTATGGGTACGTTTACCTCTCATACAAAACGTTATCAAAAAGCGCGATGTTAATACACTTCGCTTTTATGGAAAATTTAATACTGAATCTTTACGTAAGAAACTCGATGAAAAGTTTGCATCAGCTATTATCTTTCAAACATGGGAAGAGAAAAATCAAAATCTTGTATGGGCACTAAATTTAGAAACAGTAGTGATGACTTTTTTATTTACGGGAATGACTTTACTTGTTTCACTATGTATCACATCAGGGCTAATGATTTTTTTCAACAATATCAAATTAGATCTTGCAAGTTTTTGGATTCAAGGGGCCTCAAAGAAATCCATTCTAAGTTTTACAGGCAGAACAATTCATGGGATTTCATTTATTGCTATTTTGAGTGGCCTAGGTTTTGGTTTGATCTTTTTAGAGCTTTTTGACCTGTTTGGACCAGAGATTATGCCAGATGTTTTTGTCGATAGAAAAATTCCAGTCTACGTGAGCTTCAGAGCGATATCTCTTTCTGTACTCATTCCATTTGTGATTTCATGGTTTTTTGCAGAGTTTTCTCTATATCAGTTTAAGAAAGAGAATAATTATCTCGACTATATAAGATCTCTTGGGCGGTAGTTACCACCCAAGAACTTCTTTTACTTTATTTTCTTTTAGTAGAACAATCATCGACTCTAATGCATAAGAAGCACGGATGTTTTGAAGATTGTGCGCGATGGCGGCCATAATTGAAACCAAGTCTTTTTTCTGTGAAGCCGTTAAGTCAAAATTTAATTCAATATTACCGTTGACTGCACTCGCGAAGGTTTTGTATTTATTTTCATTGAAAAGATCTTTTTCAATGTAGTAGCGCCATAGCCCAATCAAGTAATCTGCAGTTTCAACGCCATCTTCCATTATTGTTGTTCCACAAATATCGTGTAAATCAATAATGTAGTATAGGTCACTATAATCTACATTTGACTCTTTTGCATATTTTCGGCAGGCACTTCTATCTTGAAGACCAAGCTCTATAAGCATAGGAGTAAGAGTGTAGTCGAATGTATCAGTGTCTTCATTTGTGTGATAAATGATTTTTAACTTTTCCAAGATTTCCTGGGAAAGCTCAAGTTCGGCCTTTTTATCTGTTCTTAAAAAGCTTGTAATGCCCCAAAGTGTATTTCTTAAGGCCTTCGAATTGTTCGTTGAAGTCTCATCTCGTGTTCTCAAATTGTCGTTTATAAGTATATTAAGTAAATTTGATGCGAAATCGTCATTTGAAAAGTTTCCTAGCCAATAATCAATTGTACTAATTCTTTCATATGATATTTTTCGAGGAAGATTGTCTTGTTGCTCATCTAAAATTCCCATATCTTTGATAATTAGGCCTTTAGTGTCGTCGTAGTCGTAGGGTCCTCTTGCATATTTAATATTGTCCATGATTTTAGAGAGTCGAGTTGCGTAGCCAAAGTGTTCAACTGAACCATCTTTTTTTACAGATGCTTTGTCCCATTTGCTTGAGTTGTATAATCCAATGACTCTATTGGTTTTAAGATCAATAAGAGGACTTCCGCTATTTCCACTGAGGGCCACAGACTTTAGATTAAAACTATCTCCTGACACTCTATCAACATAGGCGCTTCCTTGTCTTAGTGTCGATCCGAAGGGGTGTCCAACGATTGCAAGCTTATCTCTTTCATTGTATCCATGATCACGAACTCCATAGAGGTCTAATTTTAAAAAAGGTACTTTTGTATTTTTCGGAAGTTCGACTTTTATCAAGGCGTAATCTAGTTCATCGTTCGCGGCCAGAAGTTGAACTTTATCATAAACTTCCATTGCTCCACCGAGACGGAAATCTCTAACTATTTTTAAGTTCTCGCACCTCTGGGCACTACAACGATCAAAACCAATAACATGATGATTTGTCATCATAAGTCCATCTTCACTAATGAAAAAGCCAGTTGCACTTCCACCTTCACGATAGAATATTTTCGCGACTGGAGTTCCTATGATCAGCTGTTGCTCAATTGTTGTGTAATCCAAGGGAGTTGATTGAAAAGGGAGCCCCCATGTATTTTCAGTGACAATATTATCTTTGAGTATGATTTTCTCTTCAGTTTTTACTCCACAGCCAACGAGCGATATCAATAATACGGCACTGGCCAGTAACTTTGTTTTTTTACTCATGGGAACCTCATTTTTTTTAGTGAGTAAACTTAACAAGCACTAGGATTGATTTGTAGTGATCGTGTAAAATTATCATCATTAATTGTTTATTTAGACAAAACTGAATTGTCTAAAAAGATGACATGTTAGAATTATCAACAGGGTTAGCAGGAAATTTATCTTCTAATATTCCTATTTTCAGCATCCTATACCCATAAATAAAAGAGAGCTTTTGGCATATACCTTGCTTATATAACTCCAAACAACTGTGGGGATGTTATGAATAAGGTGTTAATCACGGGTCTAGTGCTTTCAAGTTGTGCATCTTTTGCACAATCTACAAGTACGGCCAATCTTCAATCAAAGAACGGTCTTAATAAGACGACAAAAGTTCGTGGTGAAGTAGAAGTGAAGGGGATTTCACAATCGGGAACAATGAATAAGGCCACTAAGCAAGAGATTAAGGCCTCTGTTTCTGGTTTTCATAAATTTTATCCATCAATTGATTTAAAGTTTGATGTTGGTGCTGTTCTTAGAGCTGGAAGCACTGATTCTTTATTTGATAACAATGAGTACGATGGTGAGAGTGGCCTTACAATTTCTGAAGGGGCCTTCGAGTATCGTCCAATGAATTTCATTTCTCTTGAGGCCGGTGCCTTAAGAATGGATCGAAAATCATCTCCTCTTCTTTTGTCTGGTAGAGCGATGCTTGGACTGCGTGAGGCCATTCAATACGGTAATGGTGGGGTTAAAGTTGGATTGACGGCGATTCAAGCTACACCAAGTATTAAAAATACTTCAGACAGAATTGATAGAGTTGAAGAAGGGACTCCATCATATTTTAGTGAAGGCGTATTTGTACAATTCTCAAAGAATAATTTTACATTAGATTCAAGTGCATCTCATTTTGCTTTTTCAAATCTTTCTAATGGGGTTGCTAGAGAGTCACTTTTCAATGGAAATAGTGTTTCTGGAAACAGGGAAGATGGTGCTGAGTTTTTATATGATTTCGCTGGTTGGAATGTGTCTAATAAAGCAACACTTGAAACAAGTGCCATTGATTTATCTATTCACCACAACTATTTAGTAAATACTGAGGCCGCTGCTGGGAAAAATAAAGGTCAACTTATTGGTGTAAATGTTAAGTATAAAGGTGATACTGCGACTCACGAGCTAGGACTTGAGTCATTTAAAGTTGAATCTGATGCTTCTGTTGCTTATTACAATAACAAATTTTATGGTCACAATAATAGAGAGGGGCTTGCTGCTTCATATATCTTCAATGACCTAGGCAACAACTTTGAGCTAGAGGCCACTGGTGTTGCAAGTAATGTAATTAAGAAATCTGATACTCAAGATAAAGAAACACTTTTCATTTTAACTTTAAGGAAGTTCTATGATCTTTTCTAACAAATTTACTACTGTAATTGCTCTTTCTGCACTTTTTTACGGTTGTTCAGCATCTGTAGATAAAAAAGAAGAGACGAATAAAACAACTGAAAGGTTACAAGTTCAAAAACTAAGTGTTCTTTCACAAAATGATATTCGTGAAGAAGCTAGTATCGACTCTATCGTTACTGCTAGAAAATACACTATCCAAGCTTGTTTGGCCGATGGTCTTCAAGTAAAGAGTCTAGCGGGAAGAAGTATCACTCTATCAAATGGAAAAGTGTTAACGACTGATGTTAGCGGTTGTGTAACTTGGGATAAAGTTGTTGAACTTGATTATAAGGGACAAAATAACTGTCATGCATTTGAAGAGTCAATGAGTGTTGAAGGTAGTGATCTAAAAACATCTGCAAAATACTCTCTTGATCCAATGAGTAATACATTTTCTGACCTGTCTCGTTCTTCGGGTTGTGTAGGTACAACTCCAAAAGCACAAAAAAGATCGGAATTTGTTAAGGCCAAAAGTGAGCTAATTTTAGAAAGAATTGAAATAATGCCTGATGGTGTTCTTGATATCATCAAGAGTGACGTTAAAGATATCGGTTTTTCTGCAAAGTATGATACTTGTCTTTCAAGTTACTCTTCAGGAAAAAGAATTAGAAGAGCTAACGTAGAAGTATCTATTAGAGATCCAAGAACTGGTAAAGTGTTCAAAAAAGAAGCGAAAACAACAGTGACAGGTTGTCTGTCAGGTGTGTTTAAGTCAACTTATGAGCAATATGGTTATTCACAGTGGTTAGACTATGATTTTTCAGTAAGAGTTCTTGATGGTGTTCTTGTTGGAGAAGAAATTGGTCGTAAGATCTATATGAATCCATGGGAGCAAAACAGAGTCACTTTTGCAGTAGATTCTGACCCAGAATATGGTTACGGTGAAGTAAAAGAAAACCCAATTAAGAGAAACAATCAAATCCAAATTGATGGTGTGATGTATATTTTGATTGGAAATGATAATGACAAGTTTACAGTTAATGATTACCTAGGATTATCAATTTCAAGATCATACCAAGTTGTATTGAATCCAAGAGTTGATAGAGGGATGCTTTTTACTGAAGGTTCAAGAAGATATACAGAATTGAAAGATGGTCGCTTCAAGTTGAGCTTCATGGTACTAGCTCCACAGAAGACGGATATTCCAATTACTTCTGAGAACTTTAATGACTTTACATTTATCACAGGTGCTCAAAAAACTGTTGAAGTGAAAAACGGTGTAATTAACGATCTTATTTCACTACAAATTAAAGTAACAGATCTTCCAAAGCTTGCGACAAGAACAGTTACTGTTTTTAAATTAGAACCAGTAAATGAAATTAAACTTGATGGTGCAATTGTAACTGGTTTCTTTAAAGCAAAGATTCCATGGATTAAAACAAACGTTTTTAAAGCTGATGATTTGAATATGTCTTCAGAACAAGCTGGACTTAAGAATGCAACTGCTTCGGAAAAAGGTGTTAGTTTAAATACTGATCTTAATCTTGGATCAATGGTATCTGAAGCTGATATTGCAAAGTGGAAAGAGAATATTCTTTTAGGTAAAAATGAAGAAAATGATTTCGAGTGGGATCAGTTGAATAAGTCAGATAGCGAATTTACATCGAAACAAGTGGCCTTTAAGCGTTATATTGAGTTTTTATTCTCAAATATTACAGAACTTACTGACAAGAGAACATTTGACAATCCATTTAAGAAGTCTGCTAGAGCGATCTTTGAAAATCACCTAGCAAAAACTCTACCGGATGTTAGAACATATAAAGACTTGGCGCAATTTAAAGCGCAAACAAAAATTGATTTTACTCCAACAGAAATTGAAAATGTTGTTGTAGGTAATAATGATTTCTCTCCTGAAATGATCAGAAAAGTGTGTGAATCAGTATTTCCTGCTCCACAACAAAAATATGGATGGGGTGGATCGATTAATAAAAACGCAAAGACTGAGTATTGTGTAAGACACCCTGGGAAGTTCTTTGATATTAAAAAGTTTAGACACATTAAGAAAGTAAAATCAATTAACCCACTATTGGCAACTGGTTTTGGTTTCTCTGTGGCGGCAAGATACAACCTAGCAGAAGGTCACCAAGAGCAAATGTGGAAAAACGTAAGAGTTGGTTTTGATATCTCGACAAAGTTTGATGCTCTTAAGTTTTTAACGATGGGTCTAAGATTTTTCGACTTCGGTATGGGTAAATCATGGAACGACTATGAAAACGAAGGTATTGGTAACGATGTTTCGACTTATGCCAACGTTGGTGTTGAAAGATTTGTGATCGAAGTAGCTGGTGACTATGAGAACTGTCTTCTGATCTACGGAAAAGGATACTATAACTACTCTTTCGGTGGATACTCAAGAAGTACAAATCCAGCAGACTACGCTGAAATTCAATTCCCAGTGAAGTCATATGTGTGTAGTGAGCAAAAGGATACAAAAGTAAATGAGTCTTGGTATTATATGCAAGAATATACTAACGATACTTCAATTATGAGAGACCCATTTGATCCAAGCACTGTAAAGTTTATTAAAGTAGTACGCGGTTATGATAAGTATATTGAGATTGAAAAATCTCTAAAAGATGCAAACAAAGTTTTCATGGTAACAGGAACACTTGCTCAAACAACTCCTGACCAAGTCCTTCTTGATAACTGGGGTCACTTGATTGATAACCCTGAGTTAAATGAAGACGATAAAGGTTTCTTACTACTAGACAATATCGATGGTTCATTTCCTGGAACAATCGATGTTGCACCAAAGCCAAAGTCAACGCGTGACACTTGGTGGTTAAAAATGCTTTAATTCTAATACTGGCCCGCTTTTATAGCGGGCCTTTTTCGTTTGGGCCCATGCGTTAGGTGCCTGCTTTATTTGAAAAAAAGCATTAAGCGCTCCACAGAATTTGTCTCTTTAGCCCATCTATGTTTATGATTGCCCCTGTTTTGATTTATAACGGATCTTTTAGGAAAATAAGACATGAATTACTCTTCATTTTCAGACTTTTTACATGACAAATATCTTGAGCGTAGGAATAAAAATTCTAGTTATTCGTTGCGTGCTTTTTCACGGGATATAGGCGTTTCCTCTGGTCGTTTGACTAATCTTTTAAAGGGGCGTGATATTCCTGGGCAGGAAACTGTTGAAAGGTTCTCTTCGGTATTTGAGTTAAGTAATGATGAAATCATGGCCCTCAAGCATATTGTGGCCTCACAGCGTTACTTAAAAAGAAAAGGTGCGGGAGACAAACAGTTAACAGATCAGGAATTTAAGTTAATCTCTGATTGGAGAACATGGTGTATTTATACTTTGTTTCAGGCCACCGATTTTGAAGGAAGTGCCATTTGGTTTTCAAAAAAACTTAAAATTGATCTTGAATCTGTTTTGGCATCTCTAGAAAAATTGTGTTCAATTGATCTTATTACGCGGACAGATGACTTTTATGAATTAAATTGTAGTAGCGTGACAACAACAAATGATGTCCCTTCACAGACCATACGTGATTTTCACAAAGAGTTTATCCCTCTTGGCCAAAAGGCCATGGAAGAAGTCGCAATTCATGAACGCGATATTTCTAGTCTTACCTTTTGTATCGATAAGTCCCAAGTGGCAGAGTATAAGAAATTGATTTCAGAGTTTCGTTCACGCCTATCTCACATGGCCACTCAGGCCGAAGTTGCTGATGAGTTGTACCAACTAAATATTCAATTTTTTCCTCTACAAAATCAGGAGTCATCAAAGTGATGAGTATTAATAAATATTTTATTCTTTTATGTATGGCCATTTTCAATATTACTACATTTGCAGGTAATGAAGTTGGCAATGGTGGGGGAGTTCTTGTTAACAAAACAACTTCTCGGGCAGAGTTTTTCTTCGATGTTTATGAAACACAAGACCATTATGGTTTTGATATTCAATGGCCTGATCAAGATAGATATAAAAATGACGTACAAATGGCGAAGGCCTTTGTGTCACGACTCAGAGAATATGATAAAAAACTAGAGAGACAGCTTAAGAACTTTGCAGATGATTTTTACAAAGAAAGTTCGTTCATCTCCAATTCTCATCTTTTTATTTTTGATACAGGAATGGGAATTGAAATCCCATCAAATTATGAGTTAAAACAACTTATCATTCAGTACACATTTGATAATGGTCAGACAAAATATGTAATTGATCAAAAGTATTGGAGTGAGCTATCAGCTTCTCAAAGGGCCGTGGCGATTTTACATGAAGTCGTTTATCGTAGGGCCCTTATTGTGAATCCTCGTTTGTTTTCTTCAGTTAAAGTGCGCCAGTTTGTGGCCTTTTTAATTTCAGATGAAATTACACTTTTTTCTAAAGAGAGTTACAAAAAAATGCTTCGCGCATTGGAATTAAATTAGTCTTATCATTTCGGGGTCTTTTCTTGTGAGTGACAGCAATAGTTGTCACTTTCTCTTTTTAACAAGTTGTTAAATTCATTAGTGGAAAATGCTTTTTGGCATTAATAGTCTATTGTATTAAAGAAAAAGTATAAAATCGTCGATAAATAGTTGATTGAAAGAGTTTTGTCATGCAACTGTGTGAGAGGAGCTATTTATTAAACCATTAACATTAATACTTATGCTGGGTGTATCTCTATCCACATTTGCACAAAAGCGTATCATTGATCTAATCAATGGAACAGTGCCGGCGATGTCACCAGCAGAAAATAATCCAGATGTTCTTCAATACCGTGAGCATATGGAATATATGCGTCGTATGCATGAAATGAGTGGGGGGCGTTCTTATACAGTAGGAAGTTCTCCAAAAATTTCAACTCTGCCAACAGGTTCTGAATTGAGCCGTGGTATTAATGATATGGTCTCATCGCCGACAGAAGTCCATTGCCCAGCGGATGATAGAAATGCCGATTTACTCAGTGCTGAAGAGCATATGGAAGAAGGTGTTCAGTGTGATATTGAAGAGGGACAGAAGTATTCAACAAAAGTTTATAGAGGAATCAAGTATCTCATTCCCGAAGGTATGAGTTTTCAGACCTATTTAGCGTCATGTATAGATTTGGAAGAATCTGATACACCTGAAAATGAAGAAAAGGACTTAACTTCAAATGAATTTTCATTTTATTCAAATAGCGCAAATGTTTCTAAAATGATTTCGACTCTTCGAAAGAATGTCAGTATGTGTTTATCGGAAAAAAATAAGTATATTTGTAAAAAAAGTCCTCCACTAAATAGAAAAAATCAAACCAAGCCTACTGGTTATTGCCTAAGGTATGTAAAATTAGGTGTTAAGGATGGAGGTTTCACCGACTCTTATCCGTCAGGTATTGCGGCATCTAAATCGGGAACTGAGTGGAAAAAGCTAGGATTTCGAAACCTGCTGGAGAATGATAAGTATAAAAGTATGACACCATATACAGCACCAAAAGGGGCCATCTTAGTTTACTCTGGAGGAAAATATGGTCACGTTGAAGTTAAGGCATCTGATAAAGAGTTCATAAGTGACTATATTGGTGAAAAACCGATTTACGATGAGCTAGGTCTTCCTAGAAAATTAATTGGAATTTATGTGAGATAATTATGAAAAAGAATATTTTAATAACATCTTTTTTTATAGGTTTTTTATCATTTTATACTTTTGCCCAAGCAAAAACTGATATTCAGTGTCGTATGTATTTCGATAAAACGAAAAAATTAGATAACAAAGAACAAAAGATTTTTTATGAAACAGTTGAGCAATGTCAATCTCACTTATTCAAAGATAAAGATCTTGTTTTAAAAACTATAGAGGCCTATAGGGCACTATTTAAAGTTAATCGATCTCATTTTCATCTTGAGCCTTTTATGCCTTTTTATATAAAGAATAAAAAGCAAGTTGATGACCTTGTTTCGGCCATTACTGATAAGGCAGAAAGAGAAGATTTTCAGGAACGATTGAAAACGGCCTATCGAGAATTTAATGATGGAAATGGCTAATAAAGCGAAAAAGCACTCTTAGAAGTGCTTTTTTTTGTACTTTTTACTTATGAAACTTGTTTATTCCTCTATCTTCTGTAAGCTTTCCTCCACACAACGGAGGACGAATGAAATCAATATTTTATCTTTTTGTTCTTATTCTTTTAACAATTAACACAACTGAGGCATCTGAGTGTACGAACTTCACAGAAACAAAGGGCAACCTTACTGTACGTCGTATTTATTATCCTCATGACGATGTTTGCAGTATTGGCCTAAGTCTTTTTTCTCCAGTGGAGAGATATCGTGAATTTAGTTTTGATAATAACGGGGCCATGTTGGTCTTTGTCAATTATGGCATCTTCGATGATGAACTTCGCTATGGAGCAAGAGAGTTTTATTTTCTTCCTAAGCTTCAGGCCTACCCTTCAATTGAATGGCGTGAACAAGAGGGGGAGTTAGATGTTTTAATGATTAATGGACACAGGGCCACGTTCGATATTCAAACCTCAAAGCTTCTTAGAGTATCTGGTGCCGAAATTTCTGTCGATGATTACCTCCATCCAAAAGTTCTTGGTGGTGTAGAGGTAAAACCTCTTCAAGGTCTAATCATTGATACTGGATTTGCCCTCGATTCATTAAGTACCCAATCACCATTTAAAAAGTCTCTTTTAAAAAACAGCGCAGATGAGAAATGTGAAATCACTAATAGGGATCTTTTTCGCTATCCTTCCAACGGAGATGTAATATTTAGGCATAACAATGAGTCCTTGGAAGTTCTCATAGGTAAGAAGTGCCCACAAATCACGTTATAGTTTGCTCTTTAAAAGTCTTTAATGTGGGTCATATGAATAGTCATGAGTACTTAAAAAGGCCCATGTTTTCCATGAGATAGAAAGGGTGCTTTAATTTGGAGCACTCTTTAAAGGCACTTTTTGTGTCGGTCGTAAAAAGCCTCTTTAGATTCATATAATTTAAATTATAATCTTATTGGTAGCAACATACCCATGGTTTTGGGTAAGGATAGGGTTATGATTAAGCGTCTTATTTTAATGATCACGCTTCTTATAGGGAGCAGCTCATTTGCCAATGAAAATAAAGATCAATTTCTTAAACTCATTAAAAATAAATCAGGTGAATATAAACTTGAAAAAAAGTCTCATGCTAAATGTAGCGATGGAGAGCTTACATTTGTTGATGAAAATCAAGAGAAAGGTTTTAGATTAGGGCAAAATATCTTCATTGGTCCATTTGATGATCTCGAAATCGAAAAAACGGAAGATGGTTGTAAAGTTGAGAGAACTTATTCATTTCAAAAAAATGCGGTTATTGAAACAGTGAAGATTTTTAGTTGCCCAGACTCTTTAAAGAAAAATGAGGCCCAATCAACTAAAACACTCAGTGTCTCAGGTGATACTGTGAGTTTTGAAATAAAAGAAACACAATTTGTGTGTCATTTTAGTAGGGGGAAATAATGATGAAATTATTATTTCTTCTGGTGATAACTGGAGTAGTACTTATGCCGAGTGCTCATGCAGAACAAAAAACAATTGGCCATCTCAATGAACTTGTTCGTCAAGTTGGAACCCCACCATGTGCCGCCTGCGAGGCCAATAAGGGCAGTAAAAGCTCTGGTCGATATAAGATTCCCATGACCCCAAGAAGTAAGAATGATGCAACTTACTTTAATAAGGATTGTACAAAGTTCATCAAAGAAGATGGGACTTATGGTGTATGGGGAGAAGAGATTGAAACCTATATTAATAAAAAAGGTCGTGAGGATAGTCGATTTCTTGGGGATCATATCCCAGGTATGTCTAGTGCTCCTTTTACCTGTCCAAATTGGAAAAAGCTGTCAGCTGATGATCGTATAAATTTTTGGGTATGGATGATTGCTTCTATGGCCATGGTCGAATCAACTTGTGACGTAAAAGCACTAAATGTTGGAAGTGGCATTCCTGATAGAACTGACCCTCCTCGTGGTTTAATGCAGCTCAATTCCCTAAAGTCAGGACGATCATGGCGTGGACCTAATTGTAAGTTCGCGACCAATGGCATGGGTGCTATTGATCAGATTAGATGTTCGATGGATATTATGGAACAAGTGTTAAAAGGGAAAACAGGTCATTATAAAAGTAATGGTATGATTTTTCCTACAAATACCTATTGGGAAAAGCTCAGACCTAGGCATAGCTCTAATGGTGGACCCATTGGTAAACTTGCAAGAAGATTTCCTCCTTGTGGAGCAAAAGAATAATAAAAAAGGCCCTGTGTTGGGCCTTTTTTATTTGTTTAAATTTTTTAAAGTTGTTTCAATGAAAAAGTCTTTTGCCTGTTGATACTTGAGTTCATTATCCAATAGACCTTCACGAAGCTTTTGATATTCTTGGGCAACCTCGTCTTCAGCACTTAGGTATTCTGTAAAATCGATATAGTTATGAAGTTCATTATTAGTTTTTTCAAAAATATGAACTCTTGTGAGTGTGACACTCTTATCATCTTTACCATAGCGATTGAAAACAAAGTGTTCCAGACTACTCGATTGATCATCTAGAAAAAAACCAGCTCTTAGAAATTCATCCTTGAAAGCAAGGATGCCGTCCATCGTATGGACGACAACAAGTATATCTAGTGTTGGACGAGACTGAATTTTTTCTATGGCACTTGCACCAATATGAAAGGCCTCGATAAAATTAGCTTTTAAGAGTTTGGCGAGGTTCTCGCTTTCTTTAGCGAAAACCTTTTTCCAAAATTCATCATAAGGTACAAGTTCAATTTTTTTATTGGCCATTATTTAATTTTAAATCCCGCTAGTGCTGCAAAGGCCTTATTCTTAAGTGGACCATTGTCCTGACCTTGTTGTTTGTTATTTTTCGGACCTTTTGAACTTTGACCAGATGAGCTTGGAACAAATTCTCTTGAGTCTTGACCTTTTTTAAGAGTAAGGGCAACACGTTTTCTTTCAAGGTCAACATTCAGTACCATGGCCTTAACTTCTTGTCCTACTTTTAGAACTTCTAGGGCATTGTCTACATAGTTGTCAGACATTTGAGAAATATGAACAAGACCATTTTCTTTGATACCAATGTCAACGAATGCACCAAATTGAGTGATATTCGTAACAATTCCTGGATACCATTCACCTTCTTTTAGATCTCCAATTGTGCTGATATCTTTTCTAAATTCAGTTGTCTTAAACTCTGTTCTCGGATCCTGTGAAGGAGCACGTAGGGACTTGATAATATCAGCATGAGTGAACTCACCAACTTCTTCTTTGAAAGATGAGTCTTTTTCAAGTTTCATGATGAGCTCTTTGTCTGATAAAAGATCAGCTAATTTAGTTCCATTTTTCTCACACCATGTGTGTAGCAGAGTGTAGCGCTCTGGGTGGATGAATGTACCATCTAGAGGCTCTTCTCCATTGTAAATTCTAAGAAATCCCGCCGCTTGTTCAAATACTTTTGGCGAGAAGCGAGTCACTTTTAATAGTTCAGCTCTATTTTTGAATTTTCCATTTTTGTCGCGAAATTTAACGACGTTCTCAGCAACACTTGGACCAATACCTGAGATAAATGAAAGAAGTGGCGCAGACGCCGTGTTTAGATCTACACCAACGAAGTTTACACAGCTCTCAACCACTGCATCGAGAGATTTTTTTAAACGAGTTTGGTTTACATCGTGTTGGTATTGACCAACACCAATTGATTTTGGATCAATTTTTACAAGTTCAGCAAGTGGGTCTTGGAAGCGTCTTGCAATTGAGATTGCTCCTCTAACTGTTGCGTCTTTGTCTGGAAATTCTTTTTTTGCAATTTCTGAGGCCGAGTAAATTGAGGCACCAGCTTCAGAGATCATTGTGGCCTTACATTTTCCACTAGAAACACCAGGAACCATTGTTTCAACCCATTCAAGAGTTTCACGTCCGTATGTTCCGTTACCAATGGCAATGTATTCAACTTTAAACTGTTCAATAATAGCATCAATTATTTGTGCCGATTCTTTTTTATTATTTTGTGGTGGGTGAGGGTAAACAACAGTGTCTACTAAGAACTTACCAGTGTTATCTACAACAGCAACCTTAACCCCTGTTCTCACTCCTGGATCAAGTCCGATAACGGCCTTTGGTCCAAGGTATGGTTGAAGAAGAAGGTTCTTTAGGTTAACACCAAAGACATCAATGGCCGATTCATCAGATAGTTTTTTTAGTTCACTTTTAATTTCTAGGTCTAGTGATGCATGAATGTATTGTTTAAATGCTTTTTCTGCACAGTTTTGAATGACTGGAATTAAACTTAGCCCTGGATCTGAATAGTACTTTGATCTTATATGTGAAATTGCTACTTCTTCAGGATAAGTTACATCAACTTTAAGAATCTTTTGCGTCATTCCTCTTCTCATCGCTAGGAAGCGGTGAGCGGCCTTGGCATCTTTAAGTTCTGAACATTTTTGCTCAAATTCAAAATAGTCTTTATATTTATCAAATTCTTTAATCTGTTCAGCATCTTTTCTCATCGAAGACTTGATTGTTGCACTTTGCCAGTAGTCTTTTCTAAGTTGCTCTTTAATTTCTGTGTCGTGAGCAAACATTTCGATAATTATATCGCAGGCGCCTTTAATAGCGTCGTCGAAATTATTAATCTTTTTCTCTGGATTAATAAATTTAACGGCCTCTTTTGCTAGTTCTTGCATAGAATTCTTAGTTGTAAGAATCATCTGTGCGAATGGTTCAAGACCAGCTTCAGCAGCAATTTGCCCTTTAGTCTTTTTCTTAGACTTAAACGGAGCATAAAGATCTTCTAGTACGTTGATGTCCTTAGCTTCTTTAATTTTCTTTTCAAGCTCAGGCGTCATCATTTCCATTTTTGTGATTGCATCTAAAATGTAGGCACGACGTTTTTCTCTTTCAATATATTCTTCATATGATGCTTGAATCGCACGAATTTGTTCTTCATCAAGTCCACCAGTTTTTTCTTTTCTATATCGAGTAATAAAAGGCACAGTACAATCTTCTTCCAGAAGCATTGTAAGTACACTAATTGCTTGGTTGGCGTTTACTCCAGTTTGTTGTGCAGCATAGACAACCGCATTTGATTCAATGGCCATTCTCATTCTCTCCTTAGAAGGCTATAATACCTGAGCTATTAAGGTTAATGAGTAGGAGTGTCTTTGGCAATGGTTACTAGGTCAAAAAGTTCTCACAATTTCAATAAGTTCGACTTCATTGTTGTGGGGTATGGTATCGCTGCAAGGTGTCTTTTGCGTGAAATGGCAAAAGATGCGAAGTTTCAAAATAAAAATATCTTAGTTTTATCAAAGAACAGCTTTTTTCATAGCTGCTCGACTCATACGACAAGTGTTGTCTGTCTTAGTGGTATTGAAAGAGGAATCAGCCCATTGGGGGATTTAATTGTTGATTCTTATGATTTGGCCAAAGAGTATTATGAGTCTTTAGATTCATCGATTGTTGAGAGGGCCGTTCAATTTCAAGTCAAAAATGATGACCAGGGGAGAGTGTCAATTAGTGAGAATAAGGCCTATATTATCCATCCTGAGAGGCTTTTAGCGCAGCTTGAGCATGAGTATATGGGAAATTTAAATATTACTTTTATAGATGATGTGGTGGCCAAAATTGAAAACGGCGCAGTCCATACTCTCAATAATGAGTGCTATAATAGCGATCGTATTATTGTTGCAGCAGGTGCATGGTCTAATTTTTTACAAAAAGACATATCTTGTGATGATCTTAATCGCTCTAAATTTGTCAGTGGCAGTTATCTTACTTTTTCAAATATAGACTTTGGCAATGAGGCCTTCACTTATGCCTATGGCCATTTCAATATTGTTTACAGAGCAACAACTCATGAGCTTCTCATAGGGGGAACTACTGTAAAAGAAAATATTGAAGCGCCAAGCGTTTCGGAGCTTGAAGAACAGTACAAGACATTTGAAAATCTCTTCAAAGAAATTCATCATGATAAATTTGTCATGCCAGAATTTTCAAAAGGTAAAATCACAACAGGCATGCGCCACAAGGGTCGAAAGAGAACGCCTTTTTTTGGACAAGTTTCAGAAGGTCTTTATTTAATGAGTGGACTCTATAAGAATGGATTTTCTTTCCCTTTTTATGGGGCAAAGAAAATCACATCCTTGTTATAGTTTTTTAGAGTTCAATAATTCCAGGAAGAGCTGAGTCGTACATTAGAGGTTTCGTCTCATCTTTCTGGTTATAGATGCTATCAAAGTACGTCATTGGATTTTCGAACTTATCTTTTTTCACTAGGAAAATTTGCTTTGTCTGATCTTGTAAAATCGCATTCCAAGCATTGAAAGTTTTTTCTCCACGAATAATCTTGTGTAGAAGGTTTTCTCTGGCATCGTAACGATCTCTCAATGGATTAACCATGTGACCTTCTTCATTGATGTAATACCATGATTCAGAAACTTCTTCGATATCATCTTGGTCAAAACAAACATTGAATCTTTCATGGTGGTTTTTGTAGAAAGTTTGTTTCTTTCTGGCCGCCCATGTCTTTTGGTGGTCAATATATGGTTTATTTGTCACAAGAACACATGATCTCGTCTTTGCTTTGAAAGCAAGAGTGATCTTATCAACACCAAGGTTTTTAGATTTATTTACACAACCTCTGTTAGAGCTTCCTGTTGATTCATCAGTACCCCACATCATAGAGTAATCAAATTTAACCCCGCCACCTATTGAGAGAATGTCAAACGGTAGAGGTATTTTCATACCAACACCGATGTCGGTACCAATTCTTTTTGATGTTGAGAATCTTGTTGAGTTGTTAAAGCTCATACAAAAACCTGTATTGATATTTAGTCTATCACTTTCAGAGAATGCACTTCCGTATAAGTCCTTTTGTGGTGCAGATACAACCGAAAGAACGTGTTTCATCGCCTTAAAGTCGATGTATTTATCAGGATTTCTTCCACAGTCGTAATGTTCGTTTTCAACGTGTCTGAATTTTCTGCCATAGATGTCTGTGGCCTCATCCCTAATGAAGTATTGGTGACAAAACTTTCTCTTTGTTTCAAGTTTCGCTTCACCATGGATAAGATCTTCAAATTCTTTTTTAGAAAGTTTGAAGTTTTCTATTTTAACACTGTTATTATAGGCCGAAAGTCTGAAGTCTTGAATGTCAGTGTATTTATCGTTGCCATTGTATAGGGATTTGAAAGCTTCATAAGGAGAGACTTTCCAGTTTGTTCCTAGCTTTGGCGCTTTATGCTTAATCATCATTTCTTCGAATTTCATCATGACTTCGTTGGCAAGATTGTCTGACTTAAACTCTTGACCATAGCCGATATGAGTTTGAAGAACTGTACCGAAATGTCTCACCTGAGCATCAAATAAACCTGCGGCGATAGTTCCATTAAGTTTTGCAAAGGGACCATCATCAACTGGTCTTAGCATTATAACACCGTAAGTTCTATGAAGCGCACTTGTTAGTTTTGCAAATTCGATTTCAAGATCAATTTTTTGTTTAATAACACCGTTTACAATCTCTACTTCTTTTTCATCGCCTGAGATGATGTCCCAGTTTTGAATATTTTGGGCCGTCAGTTCCAATTCATTATTTCTTGGAGCAAGTAGCATAAAGTTTAAAACAAATCGTCCTGAATAAATTTGTTTGTAGTGATTTTCAGTCGCAAAATTGTGACCATAATCAATGAAAGGGTGAAGGCGAATTAGGAATGACTTTGTAAGCGCCATATCCATGTGCTCATTTACTTTGAAACCTTCGTCAACATTTCCAATATATGTGTAGCTAACATCATTGAAGTGAAGCTTTGGAACACTTCCAATTGGATTTTCTGGGCAGACTCCAGATCTTGTATCGTGCCCAAAAAGGCCGTTGGGTTGCCATGGGTTTAGACAAATCTCTCTTTGAGAACTAATCCCTTGAAAGGCCGGACTTGTTGCTTTAAACACTAGATTATAGTGCATGTATCTTGGGACTGAGTAGCGCTCGTACTTTGAATCAAATGTTAAATCCACACAACCAAAGTTATCTGTTTTTTGGGGAACTGTTTGTTCATCACCTGTTTCAAGATTGATTAGCGTGGCCTCGATATCTTCACCTTGAAGACGGTCGGCATTGGCACCAATTCTTAGACAAGTGATGATATTGGCCTTAAAGCCTACTTGAGGAATTGAACCGTATTGTGGTGTCGTATATGTTTTGAAAAATGCTCTAATTTGAGCGATGTCGATAATTTCGTTGGCATCCATTTTATGAAATTTACCATTTACTCTATTATCAGTGTTTTCTAAGTTAAAAATTTTATCTTCAAGAGTATCGATACCGAAAAGAACAGTTTTTTGAAATTCTGTTCCCTCGACGGCAAATGTTCTTTTATGCTCTTTAATAGCACGTGTTTGTGTA
>NZ_AUNE01000028.1 GCF_000447755.1 Bacteriovorax sp. BSW11_IV
TGTTTTCTTATTAGAAACAAGGGCCACAAGGCCTAGGCCGGCCGCCAAAATTACTACTAAACCAATTGATTTTTTGTTCATAGATACCCCTTTAGAGCTAAATATTTATCGCAACGCGTTGTTTTGTGCAAGTTTACAAGATTCATATTGTAAACATTACCCATTAATTTCAGAGTCTTAATGCGTTACTGGTCGCCTTATGGAGAATTCTTTAGTAAACTTGTAGGAAGAATCTTAAAAAGTGAAAATTACGTGAAATCGATTAGCTCGAGAATGGCACTCTTCACAGAGCTGCTGGGAAAAAATGTTATCAAAAATGTGGCCGGGCTCGGTCGTATCTTCGATTATATCGGACATTTTTTCTATTGGACTATGAAACCACCTTTTAGGTGGAATCTTTTTTTTGAGCAAATGCATTTCATTGGAAACAGATCATTGTTCATCATTCTTCTCTCTGGTTCATTTACCGGAATGGTAATGGCCTATCAAACATACTTTGGTTTCAAATTAATTTCTGTAGACTCACTGGTTGGTCCAGTTGTTGCGATTACCTTGGCCCGTGAATTGGCCCCCGTTCTTACGGGATTGATTGTTGCTGGCCGTGCGGGTGCTGCGATGGCAGCAGAGATTGGTACAATGAAAGTTACGGAGCAAATCGATGCTCTTGAGGTTATGGGAATCTCATCAATTCAATATCTTGGTGTTCCTAGAATCCTAGCAGCGACTTTAGCTGTACCTATGCTTTCAGTTCTTTTTCAATTCATTGGTAACGTAGGTTCCATTATTGTTGGAACAAAGGCCCTGATGATTGATGAGGTTATATACCTCTCAAAATTGGGCGAGTTTATGTTTATTCAAGATATAGTACAGGGTGTAATTAAGGCCTTTGTTTTTGGATTTGTTATTGCCATTATTGGAACATATTTCGGATTTCAAGTGACAAAAGGTGCTGAGGGAGTAGGTAAAGGGACAAACCTTGCCGTTGTTTGGGGGATGATTTCAGTTCTTGTTCTGGACTACTTCCTAACTAGTTTTCTTGTACATATTTTATAAGGGAAGAAATGCTACAATTCGAATCGCCGGCCATTTCATTTAAAAATGTAACCAAAACTTTTGGGAACCATACGATTTTAAATAATCTGAGCTTTGATATTCCCAAAGGGAAGATTACGACGATTCTTGGATTCTCAGGTGCTGGGAAGTCGACAATGATGAAGCATATCCTAGGTCTTTTGACTCCAAGTGTGGGGACAGTTGAAGTTCTAGGAAATAATCTTGCCGAGATGACATCACTACAATTGAGAGAATTCCGTAAAAATTATGGAATGCTTTTTCAATATGCTGCTCTTTTTGATTCTTTTACGGCCCACGGTAATGTGGCCTTTCCGTTAGTGGAATTTACAAAAATGTCTAAAGAGCAGATTGATGAAAGAGTAAAAGAGCTTCTTTTGTCAGTGGGTTTAAAAGAAGAGTCTCATTTTAAATTGCCTTCAGAGCTATCTGGGGGGATGAGAAAAAGAGTTGGTCTAGCGCGTGCATTAGCACTAAGTCCGCAAATCATGCTTTATGATGAGCCGACTACTGGTCTAGATCCAATTACAACAAAAATGGTGAACGAACTAATTGTAGAGACTTCGGTGAATCATAAAGAAATAGGGCTAACGTCAATTATTATCTCTCACGATATTAAGGCGACTCTAGAAATTTCCGACTTCATTGCATTTTTAGATCGTGGTAATATTGTTGAATATCTGCCTGCTAAAGAATTTAAAAACTCATCGAACCCATTGGTTCAAGAGTTTGTTAATCTCTAGTGGTGGTAAACTGATTTTGTCAGTTAAGCTCGAAAGAGCGGAGTATCGATGAACGAATTTAAAGTTGGGCTAATGGCCCTAGCAACAATGGCCGCAGTTGTTGTCTTATCATTGAAAATTACATCAAACCAATCTGGTTTTGGTACTTACGTCGCTTATAAAACAATTGTTCGCGATGCTTCTGGTATTTTCCCGAAAACTCCAATTAAAGTTGCAGGGATTAGTGCTGGTAGAATTAAGTCAATTGAGCTTAAAGGAAATAACGCTCATATTACTTTCGAAGTCTTAAATGATGTAACTGTAACAAAAGATACTAAACTTCGTATTCGTTCAGTAGGTTTCCTAGGCGATAAGTATTTAGAACTTTTTATCGGACAAGATAAAGATCTTCTAACGGCCAATAGTTATATTGAATCTGATGAAGGTGGTGGAGTTGAGGCCCTAGTAAGAGAGGCCAACGAAGTTATGAAAGATGTAAAAATCATCATTTCTTCTGTAAAAGAGTCTGTTGCTCCAGCAGGACAAGAGCCACCAATCAAAGCAATGCTAAGAGATTTCAAAATTCTCGCGGCCAATGCTAAGGATGTTAGTGAAAGTTTAAAGAGAATCGTTTCTGGAAACGAAGAAAAACTTAACAATATCGTGGCCAACTTCGACAGCTTTGCAGAACAAATTGCTTATCACACTGATACAAATGAACCTGAAAGTGCCATGGCAGATGTTAAAAAGATTTTAGCAAATGCAGAGAGACTGACAGGGGATTTAAAAGAAATCGTGGCCGACATTAAAGGTGGACGCGGAACACTTGGAAAAATTCTTGTTGAAGAAGAAATTGCAGATGAAGTTAAAGAAACACTTGCTGGCGTAAAGAAAATGGTTGGCCGTGTTGATGCAATTAGAACAGAGGTTGCTGTCTTCACTGGTGGGAATACAAAATATGGAGCAGACTCATTTGCTCAACTAAAAATCTTCCCTAGCCCAGAAAGATTCTACCTTTTAGGAGTATCTACTTCGGAGTTCGGACCTGAGACAGAAACAGATACAACTAGAATTGTAGATGGTGTTACAAGCTCAATTGTTGAAAAAGAAAGAATTCGCGACAAAATACGCTTTGATGCTCAAATGGGTAGAAGAATTCATGACTGGACGATTCGTGGTGGATTCATCGAATCATCAGCTGGTTTCGGATTTGATTACGATATTTACAACTGGGGAACTCGTCTATCTGCTGAACTTTTTGATTACAGAAAAGATATTGGTTTCAACTTCAGACTCTCAACAGAGTTCCAAATCTGGAATGTTCTTTATGGACGTATTGCAGGGGAAGACATGTTAGAGGATAATAGAAGCGCAACGTTTAGTGCAGGTTTACGCTTCAATGATGAGGATCTCAAAGGATTACTGGGATTCTTCCTATAGAAAGGACTCTATGGAAAAGAATTGGCTGATCAGAACTCGGTCAAAGAAAATTTTAGGACCCATCTCAAAAGAGAAGCTTGTTGAATTTGTTAACAAGGGGTCCCTTGTACCTGAAGATGAAATTACATCGGGTAATGGCTATTGGTTCAAAGTTAAAGAAAAAGACCTCGTAGACAAATATATAATGGGTGATATTCCACAAAGTTTTAACCCAATCTCAGAAGCACCAAATATTCTTACGGCCTTCAATCAAAAAGAGAGAGAAACCACAGCATCTTTCAAGCCCTCTGGATTACCTAGAGAGATTGTTGAAAAGAGTGGTGAAGTACTTCCAGAAAATGATGATCTTGATTATCCAGATCCAAATGCCGTTATTCCAGACCAGGATGACTTAGAATATCCAGACATAAATGCTATGTCTCAAGATAATTATGATTTTGAATTTGACGACCATACTGTCGTTTCAAATAATATAAATTTGAACGATCTTAAAAATCCTCCTAAAAAAGAGAGCGCTCCAGCTCCTGCCTTTGAAGATGAAGATGATCTCGATACTGAAGCACTCATTCCAGAAGACTCAGACTTAGAATATCCTGAGGTATTCGCTGCTAGTGATAGAAAAAGTGCTGAAGCTGAAGTTGAAATAGAAGAATTAGAGGCATTAGAAGTCCCTGCTCCTAAAGTTGAGCAACTTCCTCCTAGGCCAGAAGTTAGTGAAAAACCTAAGGCCAGTGCAAAAGTTGATAAACCACAAAAGAAAGTGGTGAAGAAGAAAACAATCAAAAAAACGAAGGCCACAAAGGTTGCTCCTAAATCGCAACCAAAACCTCAAAAGGGAATGAGAAACGATTTTGTCTTTTTATTTCTATTGATTGGTTTAGTTCTAATGGCCTTCTATGGTGTTTTCTACTATTGGACAGAAGTTCTTCATAAAGATATCCCATTTGTGAGCTCTGCAAATGCACAAGAAGTTGTTGTCCCCGTAAAAAAAAAAGCCTGATTGTTTCTGATAAAATTGAAACATCTCTTGGTACATTAACGTTAGAAATCAGTCCTATTAGAGCGGATATCGTTGTTTCAAGTTTAAAGCGAACGCCTACGGATTGTAGTGATTTTAACGATTTTTATACACAGCTTTATTACATCATTCTAAAAAAGACAGACAAGATCAGTGCCTGGAAATCCATTGAGGAAAAGTGTTCGGTTACATTCCCTCCAGAGCTTCAGTTGATGAAGAGTATTCTTGATTCAACAGACTTTAATTTGAAACAAGTTGAAGCTCTCGTAAAGCAATTTCAACTCGAAGAAACAACAGCAGATTATCTACAAAAAATAATCACTCAAAAAGAGAAAAACGGCAGCTTTCACTTCATAAAATTAGATGAATATTTGAAACAAGTCCAAGATAGTAAAGATATGGCCGAAATTTATTATGCCAATAAAAACTTTATGAAATTCTTGGATGATTCAAAATCTTTTTATTATAAAAGAGTTTTTACACCACTCATTGCTCTGAATGCTGGTAACGAAAGTTGGTTTTATTCTTCTTTAAATGAATTAATGATGACTGATCCTCGTCGTGTTTATTTTGAAAAGAATTTTTTAAGTGAAAAGAAAAGTTCAAATTATAAAAAAATGGTTCAAGAAATTTTTAAAAAATATATGAATCGTATCAATGTTGACTATGAGCAAATTGCATTCTCACTCTATATGTCCCATTACTCATTTGATGAAGATATTTTCTCTGAAGTGAGTTATGCGCAAATAAAAGATGTTATAAAAAGCGATCGCAAATCAAGACTTCTCTTCCCATTATGGCTTTATGGAATTTATAAAAATGGCACGAGTTCAGATTTTTTGGAATATTTTAATTCTGCCACAAATCTAGAAAATTTAGATCGTTTAAATATTGATCAATTTCAAATTTTTGAATTTAGCTGGCCTACCAACGACATTAAAAGAGAAGTACTTGTTTCTAAATTAATTCAAATTGGACAAGATAAAGATGAGTTTTCTAGATATCTTTTTAGTTCATTATTGGGCAATGAAACAATAAGATCATCATTCAATCAATCAAATAAAAAAATTGATACCCCGCAATTTTCTTTGAGTAGAAGTTTTTACAAGAGTTCACTAGAAGATGGTGTTGGAGTGGTTTTTTCACTATATAATTTAATGAAAGCAGGGGATTTAAATAAGCTATATCTTTGGTGGTTAGTGTTATGATAGAAAAATTATTTGTCTACCCAACTGATACAGTTTGGGGAATTGGTGGAAGTATTTTCGTAGAGAATAATCACAAAAATATTGCACTTGTTAAGGGAACTTCTCCAGATAAACCCCTTTCTATACTTTTTAAAAACATTTCTCACTTAAGGGAATATTTCAATTTACCTGAGAAATTAAATGATTCATGGTTGCGAGAGTTTTTTAATATGGGAACATCACTCGGTGTTCCTGTTACATTTGCAAAAAATCCTTTTCCTTCATGGGTCAATTGCGGCAGTGAAATTGTGTTTGTTAGGGTATTAAATTTTCCATTTGTAGAAAAGATGATCAATGAAGCAAAGGCACCCATCTTTACAACAAGTTTAAATTTAACTGGCCAACCACCTTGCATTGAATTTTCAGATGCTAAAGCATTCTTTGATGATCACCTTAAGATTGAAAGTACTTTTGTCGACACAAAAGAGCTTGTTCCCTCTGGAGAGTCTTCTACAATGGTCATTCTTGATAGTGATCTTTCTACGAATATTTCTCGTAGGGGAAGTCGTGTTTTAGAAGTTCAAAAACATATTGAAAAACTTAATCATTAAAATAGTGATTTTGAATATAAATTGAGATCATTTGTTCTTTGATCTCATCGTCCTCAAGATCACTGAAAATCCCTTGGGCCTTTCGTTCCAATTCTTTATAGCGAGGAGATTGTTTGTGAATAATAATCTCTTTTTCTTCGATCTTGGCCTTCACTCGGTTTGCATGTGAGTTTACTTGCTCTTGGAAGTGACGAGGATTATTTTGAAATTTAATAGAGTTAATTTTCCCTTTCAAAGCGGGGTAGTGTTCTACAATTTTCGCTTTGATCGTTTCTTCTAAAAAGCCCAAGTGCTGAGCAAAAACAGAATGATTAGAAAGTATGGTAAGAGTTCCATACTGTAGCTTCAATGGGATTGAATATTTGGCGAATTTCTCTCCAATAATCATATGCCAGTTTTCAATTAATGAAAGAAAATCAAATGTATCATCGCTAAATACATTTGAAGTCATAGGAGATGAATTTTTTAAAGAATCAAACGAGCTATCTTTCAAGAGTTCGTTAAGAGACTTAAATTTCATGAAACCGCCGGCATATAAGAGAAGACAAACAATTTTTAGAAGAGTATAGTTACCATGTGAAGATTATCAAATCAAAACTCACGATTCTTTCGCTATTTCTTGTATTTCTACAAGGTTGTAGTGGCTACCATGTAAATAAGCGTACTAACCCTTTTGTAGGTTATGGCATAAAGCATATTACAATTCCAATGTTTTATAATCGCTCAAATATTGCTGGTGTGTCGGCCCCTTTTACGAAGGAATTTTCTAGCGTCATTTCTACTTTTCCAGATATCCGTGTCACTGCAGGGAATCACAAAGATGCAGATGCAGTAATGATAGGCGTCATTGATTCATCTCAATATATTCAAGATACTGTCGTAAATACTTCGACCTTATTTTTATCAGGGGATCTGAAAGATAGTATCGGTAATAGAAATCCATTTTATGTGGCCACGAATTCATCATATGATTTATCTCTTAGAGTTATGATTATTAGAAGACCAACTAAGCAAGAAATCGAATTGGTGTCTGGTGACTTAGGATCTTTTATCAAAAAGAATTCAAAGATTGTCTTTGATGAAACTTATAAACTAACGGGAAGTGTGCAAAGAGTTCTTGAGCCATCTCAGACAAGTGATACTGGTGGAGTGGTGAACTTTACACGAAATTTAGAAGTCTTCAAAAAGAGTGTGCGCTCACTTGCTGTTTCTACGGCAAATTCATTTAGAGAGGTCGTTCTAAATGCCTTCTAAACAATTTCCTTGGGAATTTATTAAATCTCATAAAGAAACAATTGATGTGAAGAAGCCTGGTATGTGGGGCCTTCACTTTCCTGATATATACTGCGAAAGAGTTTTCATTGATAGAATTCCAAGACAACTTGGTGGTGGGGTTCTTCACACCCTTCACGCTAGTGACATCAATGTTGATTGGCTTGAAAATACGATTAACACAGTTGATTTTTTCAGTTCTCAAGATTCATATTTAATTATTGAATCACAGAATTTATCAACTGCAGTTGTGAAGTTTTTAACTGAAAAAAAACTAACTATCGAAGATCGTTTTTTAATTTTTTCATTCAATAAATCTTCTACCATTTTTGACAAGCTTGAGAAGGCGAGTGGTGGAAATTTTGTAAAAGTAGAATCTCCCAAATTTTGGGAGTTTAATAAATATTTAGACTTTTTCACTGACATCCTAGGTGTTGATCTGTCTAGTGACGCCAAGAACTACCTACTTTCGAGTGTTGAAAGTGACGGGGCATCTTTTTTTAATGCCCTCAATATTTTGAAACTATATCAAGAAGATGGCATGGCCATCCAAGCGGCCACTGTAAAAGAGTTAATCGGACAAACAAAGATCGACAATTTTGAATTGGCCAATATGTTTTGCGCAAAAGGCTTTAGAGGTTTCTTTGGTAGACTTGTGCAAATTGAAGATGATTACGATGGGCTAAGAGGGGTTTTCTCTTTTATGCAATCACATCTTTTTAAGATTATTGATACATCACAAACTGAGGCCAAGCCTCGTCAAAGCCAATATGACCGCGCTATTATGCAGGCCAAAAGAGTATGGCAAAAAGATGACCTCGTTAGGGCCATGCAAATGTTCTCTGAATTTGAAGTGCTTGCTAAGTCGAAAGATAGAGCGCTTGTCACGCAACTTAGATTAAAATACTTTAGATCGCCAAAATAAAAAAAAATATACCCATCGATTGATGGGTATATTTTTATATATCTGTCTTAAATTCTAATTAAGCTAGTTTGCTAACTTGAGCAGCAAGACGTGCAGTTTTTCTAGCAGATGTATTTTGCTTAGAAACACCGGCCTTAGCTAGTTTCGCAAGAAGTTTTTGCGCGTTAACTAGTAGTTCAGCAGCTTTAGCCTTATCACCAGCTTCGATAGCAGCACGAACTTTCTTTACAGCAGTTTTAGCAGCAGTTTTTTTCATTGTGTTTCTAGCGTTTTT
>NZ_AUNE01000029.1 GCF_000447755.1 Bacteriovorax sp. BSW11_IV
TCTGCTGACTTCTTATCAATTGAAAGAGTGCTTAGCTTTGCAAGGTCTTTGAAGCCTTGGGTTTCAGCATTGAAGTACTTTGATAAGTTTTCATCGTCTGTGAAAAGGTTCACAGTCACTTCTTCTTTTGGTTTGATATTCATTGAAGCTCTTAGGTTTCTGATTCCTGTTACAACTTCAATGAATTTGTTCATATCATCTTGGTCTTTTTCGAAAACAAGTTTTTCTGAAAATTCTGGGTAATCCACTTGGATAAGAAGGTCTTCTCCGTCGTTTTTCAGATATTGCCATAGCTCTTCAGTGATAAATGGTGTGATTGGGTGTAGTAGAGCAACAATTTGTCTGAAACAGTATCTAAGTACTGTCGCACGATTTGCTTTTTTCGCTTCATCATCACCATTAAGAATATTTTTTGAAACTTCAATGAACCATGAACATAGTTTGTCGTAAACAAACGCATAGATTCCAGAACAAGCGTCATCGTAACGGAACTCTTCAATTGATTCGTTCATAACTTTTGTGACAGTATTTAGCTCTGATAGAATCCATCTTTCATGGTGGTCAAGATCTGTTGGAAGCTCAGCTTTTGCAAGATCAAGAGATGGGTAAATAAAACGGAAAGCGTTCCAGATTTTATTAATGAAGTTTCTAAAACCAGCAATTCTGTCTGGGTCTAGGTTGATATTTCTGTTGTAACCTGAACCGGCCGCAAGAGTGAATCTGAAAGCATCGGCACCGTATTGATTAACCATGTCGATTGGATCAATTCCATTACCAAGAGACTTGCTCATTTTGCGACCAAGCTTATCGCGAACGATTGCGTGGATATAAACTTTATCGAATGGCTTTTGATCTACCATTTTGTAAGACATCATCATCATTCTCGCTACCCAGAAGAAGATAATATCAAAACCAGTTACAAGAACACTCGTTGGGAAGAAGCGGTCAAAACCTCTTTCTTTCATACGCTCTGGGTTTGGCCATCCAAGAGTGGACATTGGCCAAAGTCCTGAAGAGAACCATGTGTCTAGTACGTCTGGGTCTTGAGTGATCTTTGCTGCGTGACACTTCGGACATCCCGCTGGCTCAAGAGCTTCGTCGGCCCATTCGTGGTTACAGTTTGTACATGTGAAAACTGGAATTCTGTGCCCCCACCAAAGTTGGCGAGAGATACACCAGTTCTTTGGTTCACGTAACCAAGAGAAGTAAGTATTTTCCCAACCTTTAGGGTAGAAGCGAGTTTCATCATCTTCAACGGCCTTAACCGCAACGTTTGCCATATCTTGAACATTAACGAACCACTGCTTAGATACCATTGGCTCGATAACTACTTTTGATCTTTCTCCATGCCCAACTTGGTGAACATGCTTTTCTTCTTTAACGAAAAGTTCGAGCTCTTTAAGTTTTTCAACAACCTTATTGCGGGCCTTCTTACAAGTTAGACCTTGGAACTCAAGTCCTTCGTGATTAAGAGTACCGTCTTTATTTAGGATATTGATGATTGGAAGATTGTGTCTCTTTCCAATTTCAAAGTCATTGAAGTCGTGACCTGGAGTTACCTTTAGACAACCAGTTCCTTTTTCGATATCAACGTGTTCATCACCAATAATTGGAACTTCTCTATTACAAATTGGAACGATAGCAGTTTTACCAATTAGGTGTTTGAAGCGATCGTCATTTGGGTTCACGGCAACGGCCGTATCTCCAAGAAGAGTTTCAGGTCTTGTTGTCGCAACTTCTAGAACCTCGTCACTTCCTTTTACTTTGTAATGGATGTGATAGAAAGCTCCTTGAACTTCAACGTGATCAACCTCGGCATCAGAAATAGCTGATTGAAGGGCCGGGTCCCAGTTAACGATATAGTCAGATTGATAAATCAATCCTTCGTTGTATAGATTTACGAAACATTTCCTAACAGCTTCATTGGCCTCTGGGTCCATCGTGAACATAGAGTAATCCCAATCAGCTGAAGCACCCATAACTCTTTGTTGCTGAGCGATTGAGCCACCGTATTTTTCTTTCCATTCCCAAATAAGTTTTAGGAAATCCTCTCTATTATAGTCGTGACGAGTTTTCTTTTCTGTCTCCCAAACAAGCTCTTCAACTTTTGATTGAGTTGCAATACCTGCGTGGTCCATTCCTGGAAGGAAAAGAGTTTCAAAACCCTTCATTCTCTTGAAGCGAATAAGAGCATCTTGAGTTGTAATATCTAGAGCGTGACCGGCGTGTAGAATACCAGTGACGTTTGGAGGAGGCATGATGATGCAAAAAGATTCACCAGTTTTACCTTTTTTAGGGGCAAAGTATTTTCCGTCTTCCCAAGTTTTGTACCATTTCGACTCAACATTTTCAGATGAATAAGTTGTCGAGAGCTCATTCATTTTTGATTCTACACTCATAAAAATTCCATTGATAAAAACTATAATTCTACGATTATCGCGATGTGTTCTTTATACTACAAGGATAAGCATTTTGCCTATGCTAAGGGGATAAAATCCACTCATCTGTTGGCTCGGGAAGTGTTTGTGGCGCTACATAATTTTCAACAGGGGCCGGAAACAAGTCCTCTTTAGTCATTGGTAGACCATCGAGGTCAAAAATATCTCCGAGAGGGCGCCATGCGTCAGTTGGTTCTGGTAATTTTTCCGGTGCTTTGTAGTGTTTTGAAGCCGTTGGATAGAGTGGAAGTCCGTCAGGTAGAACTTTATCGTCCTCATTCGGTACTAATTTAACAGAAATATATTGGCCAATGCCTTTGGACTTTTTGTCTTCATATTTGGCAAGAAAGCTCGCACTTTTTATAAGATCACGCAGAATTTGTTCTCTGATCTTGATTGAGAGAAGCTTCTTTTCAGGAGTAGGGGTCTTGTTGATATAGCTTATCCAAGGGAAGATTAGTCTTATCTTTTTTTCAATAACGCTGACTTCACGACTTTGAACGGCCAGGTCATTTCTCTTTGTTCTCATGAAGTCTCTGAAAAATGGGGTTTCATAAAGGTCGTTGAATTCTTTAATCATTCCATTTTCAAGTTCGGTGAAAAAGGGATCAACTTCTTCTCTTTTTTTAGCGTTGATTTCTTTTAGAGCATCAAGAACTTTTGAAATATCAATCTTCTTTGGTGAGTGAGCTGTGAGAATCGCCTTAGTCATTTCTATATCGATAATATTTTCAAAAATCTCAGCATTGATTGGAAGAGAAATGATGTTATTAAACTCGAGCGCCAAGGCCACAAGGTCTTTGTCTTGTTCACTATCTGGATTAATAGACTGGAAGATCTTGTGAAGTTTTGGTGGTACTTTATCAACATCGAAAGAGATTATCTCTTTAGAATAAACTGGTCCACTCAACCCTATGATAAGTGCAAAGAGAAAAGGTTTCACAGAGTCTCCTCTTCAGCTGTTTCATCTTTTTTAGGGGCCTCAAGCGTATCAACTAATGGGATATTGTTATCACCCTTCACGAGGTATGTTTTCCCATAGTGAGGAATTAATAGGCGTTGATCAATATTAATTGCGCTAGAAACATGGCCAAGATCACTAAGAATTTTGATATTCTTGGTCACAAGATCTATTTCTGCTAGTTCTGTTTTTCCAGCGCCAATTTCTTTGATAAAGGCAATTTTACCACTTTCGTAATTACAAAGAATATTTCCAATATCGTTGGTCTTTGAAGTGTAGAGAATGTCTCTCTTTGCGATATCAAACTTATTTTTTTCGATTTTTGAGATAATGACTTCACCTTCAACATTTTGATAAGGGAATTCACCCATGAAAATAGTGTCGTCACTTTCGCAAAGTTCAATTTTAAAAGTAGGGGCCTCCGTTTTGAAGAGAACCTTCGTTTTATTTTCTTTTCTATTTAATAGTAGAACGGCCTGATTCCCACTCGAATTAATGTCTGTATAAAGAATTTGTGAATTATCAATCATAACGACATTAGGCCTAAAGTAAGGATTAGACTTTATAGTCATTTTTATAGTTGAGATGACTCTTCTAAATTTTGTTTCTAAGAATGTAATCGTCTTATTATAAGGATCATAAAATGATGCGATCTCATCTTTTTGATGAAGTCTTGGTGATTGACCTTGACCAATATCTTCTGGGCGGCTCGATCCATATTCAATAAGGTGAAGTTTTTTAACTTTCTTCATTGAGTAAAAAGTATGAAAAGAATCATCTGCACTTACGATGACATACTTTCTAGTTGGTGAAGAGACGACTTCAAAATTTGTTCCAGGATTATAGGAAAGAGCTTTTGTTACGGCAAAATTTGTAGATAGAAGGAATTCACCATTAGATCTTTGATAGTAAGTGAATTTTCCATCCTTAGAAATAAAACGCAAATTTGTAACATCTTGCTTAGTCGCAAATTCAGGAAGTTTTGATGCAAAACTTGATACCGAAAATATGAGAGCGATGAGAGCAAGTTTACTTAATTCCATAAAAAAACCATGTTCTAAGAGGGTGATGTTGTTGGTAATTTTTTACACTTGAAAAAATATTCCCCCAATTTGCCCTACGCGGAAAATGTATATCTTCTAAAGTGGATCTCAAAGAAAGCCATTTATCATTTCCTTTTTCAATGTAGCCATCAATGATAAACGGTAAGGGTGAACATTGGTTAAATGATAAACGTCCAAAATACTCAGGGTGAATATCCTCTGCGCAACCAATGCCGTGAATAATTCCTTTTTTGTTCTTATCAAAAAAGTATTTTACTTCTGTATAATTTTTAACACTTTTAGGCTCAATTTTTAGAACTTCATCCATCATTGTTGTGATAGCAAATTTGGAATTTGAAAACGATGAAGGGAAGTAATCAAAAGTTTGTATACCTCTGTATTCCAAATAACTGATTTCTTTTTTATTGTAATAAATTTTCTTTGGACAAAATAAGGGTGAACAACGATTAGAGTCGTAGACAATAAAACATCCTGAGGCATATTGGAGGCGATCGGGATTATAATGGTCCTTATCCACAAGGCTGCATTTTAGGTTGGAAAGTGCCGCTTCATTACGGTAGAGAATATTGGCCACAATATTTCCTTCCGATGCGGGATCGTTTGGATTATTCCCTGGAATGTACTTATTACATTCTTTTTCCTTTGTGACCTTATTGGGAAAGCAAATCTCAAGAGGCCAATCTCTCATGTTGTCATATCTTTTGTAGAGATTTGCAAAAATATCATTTGTTTCATTTATACATGTTAGTCCGGTTGTTTCTCTTTTTAGGTTTTCCTTGTGGGAAACAATTCTGGCCACATTTATAATGCTAAGATTGTCAAAATTTCCAGGACAGTCTTTATAGTCGGTAAATAGTGTTCCTTTCGCTAAAAGATCTGAAACAATATTGCAATTCATATGCGGGAAAAGGCCGTTAAAGCCTTGGGCCTGATAAGTGGCGCAAGCATTCTTGTCATTTTTAAATTTATTGAGACATAAGTCTCTTTTGTTATCGCTTAGGACATTGGCCTTGCCACTTAGGCGGCATGTGTGATCGATAAGGTAGCTTGGGTATTCTTTATTGGCGATACTTGTCCAAATATCATTCGAAAGATAAGGGACGCAGAATTTTTCATTGTTATTTAGATTATTACAAAAATTTGAAATGAAACTAAATACGGTTGGTGTGAATGAGTTCATTCTTTCCTTGGCCGCATTGAGCTGAGTCTTTTGTCTTTCTGATAGGGGTTTATTGGTTCTAATGGAGATACGCTCTCTTGTTAGAGCATATTCAACATTTTCATAAATACTACAGTACATTGGAAGATTTTGATTTTCTTTCCAGTTTTCAAAGAGGGTACGACAATCAGCTGTGGTCTTTGGAAGTGTTAAAGATATGGCCTGGGCCATATTCTTTAAATTTGAACCTTCAAATCTATTGTTGATTTCTTTTTTCTCAAAGCACTTCTTTTTATATAAAACTTCAAAAAAATTATCTTTAGACATAAAGCTTATCTGCTCTTTGTCCTTATATTTAATCACAGCGAGTAAATTGTCTGCATATCCCGCCGAAGGCTTGATAAGATCCTGCTCATACATATGTGTGAAAAAGCACTGATCTTTTGAGATGGCCTCATTAAAATACTTTTGCTCAGAATGAAAGAGAAGTGACTCGTAAAATTTTGGATGAATTTTAATATCTTCAATATTTTGGATATTGTTGACTAATTCGGTAAAGTTTTGAGCGTAATTTTTTTTGAAATCTTCTATTTCAGATCTTTCTTTTTCTAGAAGTACTTCAAGCGATGAGACTGGTGTAAAGGGAGAATTTGAAAAAACAGTCTGGGGCACTAAGGCACCCAGACTGATGACAGCGATATTAAAGAACTGTTTTTGCAAGAATTGAGGCAACATCTTCAATTTCAAGATTCTCTGTATGTGTTTTTTCCCCACGAGAGGAGTTAAAGTTAATCATACAGAAAGAACAAGCTGTCGCCAACTTTTCTACCTTTTTCTCACCGACGTGCTCTAGGCGTTTTTCGGCCAAGTGTTCACCTTCGTGAATCTCGTACCACATATTTCCACCACCCATACCACAGCATAGGGCCTTGTCTTTATTCATTTCCATTTCTTTAATTTCAACACCTGCGGCCTTAAGGATTTCACGAGGAGCATTGTATTCTCCATGGTGACGTCCAAGGTAGCAAGGATCGTGGAAAGTAAGTTCTTGTTTTGCTTTCTTTTCTGGAACAATTTTTCCAGACTTAATAAGCTCTGCAAGAAGTTCAGTGTGGTGAACTGTTTCGAATTGACCGTCTTCAAATTTACCGTACTCTTTACCGATTGTGTGTAAACAGTGTGGACAGTGAGTTACAACTTTGTCGAAATCGTACTGTCTCATATTAGCAATATTCTCAATGGCAATTTCAGTAAATGAGTATTCATCACCAAATCTTCTGATTGGGTCACCATTACATTTTTCAGTTTTGCCCATTACCGCAAAACTAACACCTGCTTTCATAAGAAGAGCAACTGTATCTTTAACAACTTTTTGGTTAGCAGCATCGTAAGAACCTGCACAACCAACGTAGTAAAGGAAATCAACTTTCTTACCAGCTTCAATTACTGGAACGTCCATACCATCGGCCCATTTGAAACGATCATCTTGAGTGATACCCCATGGGTTACCGTTAAGTTGAACTTTTTGAACAGCAGTTGCTGCGTCAGCAGGGATATCTCCAAGAGTAAGAGCTTTATATCTCTTAGCTTCCATGATGATATTAACGTGTTCAATATTTGCAGGACACTCTTCCATACAAGCACCACAAGTTGTACAAGAGTCAATTTCTGCTGATTCGTATAGTGGGTTTTCCCAAAGATCAGCATCTGTTTTATTTTCTTTAGCAGCTTCGAAAGTGAAATCTCTAAGCTTTGTAATGATTGTTTTAGGATTTAGTGGTTTTCCAGCGTTGTTAGCAGGACAAACTTGAGTACAACGACCACACTCAACACATGTAAGTAGATCTAGCTTATTTTTAGCTGTAAGTTCAGAAAGTCTAGCTAAACCAAAAGTCTCAGCATCTTCAGATGTGAAGTCCATTGGATTTAGAACAGCACCTCTTCTTTTCGGTGTAACAAGAGCACTGAAAGGAAGGAAGAAGATATGTGAGAATTTAGTGTGACCAATGGCCGCAACAAATACCATTGTATTTGCCATATGGTAAAACCACATTGACTTATATGTGATTGACCAGAAGCCTTGCGATAACCCCATACTCTGGAAAAGAGAAGCAAGCGCCCAACCAACTGGGGCCCAAGTCTTTTCACCAATTGGCATACCAGCGATATAGATACGAACACCTTCAATCAAATATCCAATAACAACAAGTGAAACAAGAATGGCATACATGAACATTTCTTGTTTTGGTTTAGTTGCAGATAAGTACTCAGGTTTTTTAACGTATCTTCTGTAGTAGGCCATTGAGATACCTGCAAGAACCATAAGACCTGCAATATCGGCTGCAAATGAAACTACAATATAAAGTGGTCCGTGAAAAATCTTTAGTGGAGTGTCATAGTGAATCGCAACAACATCAGTGGCAATCCAAAGAATCATGAAGCCCCAGAAAATAAGGCCGTGGAAAATAGCAACTTCTTTAAAACGTGGAACTTTACCAGTGAGAAATAGCGTCTTAAGAAAACTTCCCCAGTTAAGTTTTTCTGGAAGGAGTTTTTTTATTCCCTTAAATCCTTCTCCCGAAGTTATAAAGAGAAGTTTGTCGTAAAGACCTTTTACCATTACTCCTAAACTAGCAAAAAGTAGGACGTACATGGCCACCTTGAAACTTGGTGGAATGTTCATCATGATTTCACGACATGTGTCGCCAGGCATACACTCAAACGCCATAATTACCCCTATGAAATTGTGATTCAGTAAACTTGTCTATTTTTATCAATTTGTTTATAGGATAGTTGATTTCGGCTAATAAATGAATGAGAAATTTATTACCTTTGCCTAATATTGGAGAATTTACTATTCGTAGGTATGATAGGCATTAAGGTTAAATTGAAGGTTGTAATGAAATTGAAATTTCTATATGCGATGCTGGTGCCATCGCTTTTGTTGATCTCTTGTGCGCGAATTGAAACAATTGGTATGAAGCGCCATCAATTCAATGCAAATCCGAGCAAAATTGTTTGGATTCAAGTTCCTGGTCTTGATGAAGAGCATTTGGCCATGGTGCGTTTTAATATTCCAGTCAATGCAGTAACTGCTTTTGATAAAATGAACTGTGTAGGAAAGAGTTGGAATTATAACTATACTGAGCTGCGCCCGAATTCTCTCAAGGGGACAATCTCACAACTTGTAGGCTCTAAAAATATCGCAGGCACTTGTGAAGACTATCAAAATCGACCAATCTGGAAATATTTAGAAGAAAAAGGATTTGTGACGGGAATCCTCGAGCACGGCAATGATAAAGGAACTTCTTTTGATAGTGCTCTAAAGTGTAAGTCTGATTTTTTATCAAAGTCGACTCTATGGTCAATGAGCAAGGCCGACAGTGGCAAAGAACTATTTCATTTCCAAGAAAAACAAGAAGTGAAAGAAGGTGCCATTTATTATGATAAGTCATGCCAAAATGGACCTTGTTTTTCAAGCTTAGAGAAGAACTTCAGCAGTATCTGGGATAATTTGAAAAAAAGGCAGAATCAGGTCTTCTTATTGGTCAGAGATTTTTCATATGAAAAAGCACTGAAAGAAAAAGATGTTAAAAAGGCCAGACAGATTCTTCTTGATCTCGAAAAGCTTGTTGCGTCAATCATTGGTGAATCAAACCCACGTGAGTATTTGGTTGTGATCTCTTCTAGTGCTGCACAGAGATTGGAATTCCCAAATGATGGCAAAGATTGGTTTCAATATGAAAAATCTGGACAGAGAATATCTTATAAAAGACCTGCATTAATGTCGCCTGTTTTTTCATATGGGGCGTTGAGTGAGAATTTCTGTGGGATTTATGAGGAGTCCACAGTCCTTCAAAGGTTTTTATGGACTCCTACAGAGACAAAACTTATTTTAGAATACCTAGGTCTTTAGTTTAATTTAGTTGCAGACTCCACTTCCTCTTTTGTAATGAGGTAGTGAGTTTTGCAATAATCACATTTCGCTTCAAGATCATCTTTATTTTCAAAAATCTCTTCAACACTGTGGCTCATGCAAAGACTGGCAACACCTGCAACCATTCTTTCTCTAGAGCACGAACATTTGAATTGAACATCTGTTGCTCCAAGAAATTCAAGTCCTAACGCCTCAAACTCTTTTTGAATAGTTTCATAATCGTTAAGGGCCTTGTCAAAAATAGTATTGATCTTTGCTTGGATTTGCATCCAATACTCTTTCAAAGTTGGTCTTTCTTCTTTTTCTTCTTTATTTACGTTTCTATCTGGAAGTCTAAGAAGCAAAACGCTTTGATCAGAAGTATCACTTAAAAATGTCTCCGCGTTTACTTGGTAAGACTCGCGCATAATTTTGTTAGTAATATCTCCGAAATTAATATCAGCAAGTTCAATGATAGAAGTATAGGGTTGAGGATTGTTCGGAAAGGTTTTTGATAAACGCGCCTTTCCTGTAATTCTGTCTGGAAATTGTTCAAAGTTCTCCGGAAGAAGAAGTGTTCTCATCATCCCATGTGAGTTTGTCTCAATTTTTAAGCGAAAATAAGGGAATTCGGAGTCTACAAATAGCCCGAAGCCTTCACCTGTTTTTAAAAATGAAATCATGGGTTGTACACCAAGCACGCAATCACGGAAATATGAGAAACCTTGTCTTTTCAGATCATGAATAAGGGCAAGGTCGTGAATGAGTTTTTGTCCCTCAAGAAATGAGAGAGTGAATCCATTTTTGGCATCAATAAATTTATAAAGTCTACTTTCAGTTAGCGACATGACTTAATCCTTTTTGGGGGATAAACTAAAGTACTCAGTAACATAATTGGACGTAAAGTGTCATTGGAAAATGGGTTATGCTAAGCGTAAATTTATTCAAAGATATAGAAGAAGTCTTTGATCTTGAATTTGTTCAAAATAAAACATGTGAAACACTCATCATTTGTCCCAGTCCCAAAGAGGCCGATGGCATCAGATCTAAATTACATGACTCAATAAATGTTAATGTCATTACAATTTCTAAATTTGTTAATGATCTTAAAGAAGAACTAGGTGAGATGTGGAATGTAAAAAGAAAGTCTGACCTTATTTTTACTTTATCTACGATTTGGAAAATGAAGATGGAGTCGCCTTCTCATGAAGTTTTCATGCAGGCCTTTAATTTATTTACTGAGTTTCGAAGCTATACATTAGATATTTCTGTACTCGATGATATTTTTGAAAAATTAGATGAAGAGCTTGTCGTTATGATTAAGTTCTTTTGGTTCTATATGGAGCAAGAAGGAATTATTGATGAACAGAAGTCTTATGAGCTTCTTGTCGCTAAGCTTCGTGATAAAAGTTTTGAAAATACTCAACGTAATATTATTTTTTGGAGTTTCTCACACTTAAATGCTCTCCAGTTAGACCTTGTTCAATCTTTGGCCCTGGGGCAGGAAGTTTATATACCTTTTTCTGAAGAGGTTTTTGCAAAAACAAATCGACAGGACTGGATTCGTTGGATTAAACCTGAAAAACTAGAGCGAGAAGGTGATAACGAAGCTATAGATTATAAAGTAACTTACTTTCCAAAGGGAAGACTCGCGGGCTACTTAGGACAAAAACTTGAAAAAGAAGTTGGCATTTCAAAGATAATAATCGGACAAAAAAATCCAGACCTAGAAATGTTGTGCGAGATTCCTATCAAGAATTTAGGCTATAGAGCGAGCGCGGATGTCTTTGCTACAGAGTTAGAAAAATGTTTTGATGAAATAAAATTAAAACTAAGAGAGACTGAAGTAACTTCAGAGCTTATTCAATTTCTTAAAGAAAAAAATATTAGAGATATTAAGGAACAAAACTTTAAATCACTGACAGTGAATAAAATTCTCATTGATTTGTTAAAAGAATATTACGAATTGAGTGAAATAAATGAAAGTTTTAAGTTATTTGATTTTAAAATTTTAAAAGAAGTTTCAGCGCTTGATTTGCCTAGAACATATTTTGTACCTATATCTGATAGTGAAGAAAATGTCCACGTTTGTGGATTGGAAGAGTTGAGTGAGAACGATAAGAATATTGTTCTTGTGGTCAGTTCTGATCAAAATTCATTAAAAGCGAGTGGCCAGAAATTTAATGCTGAAATTACAAATGTTTTAGCGGGCCTGGGACCAGTAAGACGTAAAGAGCTAGAGTTTCTTGAAGTTAAAAGAAAAATTAATGAACTTGCAAGACGAAAAGAACTACATGTTTTTGTGGAAGAAGGACTTGTAAATCATGATCTCGCGTGGGCGGATATCTTTGATGGATTAAAAAATGTGGAAGAAATCAAATATGAAATCCCTGAAGGTGTAAGAACGAGTGATTATTTTTATGGGAAACTCATCTGTGAAGATAAACCAACGAAGTTCTCTGCAACTTCGTTACAAAGTTATTTAGATTGTCCTCGAAAATTTTATTTTGAATATGTCGAAAGATTAAGACAAGAAATAGATGCGAATAATGAAATTCTTCCTTTCGAGCTTGGTCAAATTGAGCACCAAGTGATTGGAGAGTACTTCGACCAAAATCAAGAAATTGATCAAAGTAAATTATATGATCTGTCAAAGAAGTGCTTAGAGGAATTTCTAGCAAAAGAAAAAAAATCCGTAAGAGTGAATGATTACGAAAAGGCCTTACTTGAAATTTCGAGTTATGCAAAAAATGGACTTGTTGAACTTTATAAAATCAGAAATGTCTTTCCAAAAATGTCTTGGAAGTTTGAAAAATCTCTTCGAGATTTTGGGGGATTTAGTGGAAGCATAGACTTTTATGCAGAAACTTCTCTTGGTGTTATCGTTTTAGATTTTAAAAGGAGTTCAAGTAGTATTCCTAGTGCCACTGATCTAAAGGAATTTAACAAAATACAACTCTGGTTTTATTTAAATGAAGTTCTAAAAGGAGATAATAAAAATCTTCTTTTCGGCGGATATTTAAATCTTAATAGCGTAGAAGAATCATTGTTTATGATTTCGGATAAAAGTATTGTTGGAAAATTACTCGAAGAAGAATTTGGACAAGGAAGTCTTAAAGAGATGAGAGGCTTTGATTTCGCTGAATCATATGACGAATTTAAAGAATTTTTAAAAGATCTAATTGAAAGGGTGCAATTGGAGAATAAATATTTACCAAAACCACTGACTGAAAAAGTTTGTACATATTGCATCGTAAATAAAGTGTGTCCAAGGAGAGCACTATGAGTAGAACTCCAAATCCTGAGCAAAAAAAGGCCATAGAACATAAGGGTGGCGTTCTCCTCTCTGCCGGTGCTGGTTCTGGTAAAACATTTGTTCTCGTCGAGCACGTTGTTTATCTTATTGACGAGTTTTTTAAAGAAAATATATTCAATGATAATGAAGACCGATTATTTAAATTAAGATCATATCTTAGTTCTATAGTACTGATGACATTCACCAATGAAGCTGCTGGAGAGTTATCTCTAAGAGTACAAAGAAGAATAGAAGAAGAGGCCAAAAGTAGAGGTGATGTTCATTGGAATGTTGCCGTTGAAGCTATTAGTGCTTTGACGATATCAACAATTCACGGATTTTGTTTCAAACTCTTGAGTGCTGGCTATTTCACGGATTTTAACCCTAGTGAAGAAGTAATCTTTGATATTCAATCTAGTCAAAAAATAGCTGAACTTTTTGATGAGTGGATCATCAATGTGAAGAGTGAAGTATCAGAAGAAATTTATAATATAGTTCTGCTTAATGAGAAAAATATTAAATCATCAATGTCCTTTATCTTCAGTAATCCAGAATTAAGACTATTTTGGGAAGAGTGGGAAGTAAAAGGACAAGATGATTTTAATTTTGCTGAGCATATAAAAGAAGTTGCTTTCTTTGAAGGTGTCTCTTTAGATGAGGCATCACATGGACTGGATCTTTCTGAATTTGAGGAAGAAAGAAAAAACAAATGGTTTCCTTATCTAGAAGAATTTGAAGGTTTACTAAGCTCTTATGGTTTTAGGGACTATTCAACTTTAAAGGCGATTAGTGAACTGGATAAAAAATACGGAACTGTTCGTACTCCACCAAAAAAAGGTGAAATAACTGAGAGAATGAAATTTCTCACAAACCTGAAGGGTTTCGTTCGCAAATATGGTGAAGATTATATTTCTTTCTATGAAAATAGAGATGGAATAGTTTTTGAGTGGGAGAAGCTATTTAAAAACGCCTTTTTGTATATCAGCGATCGATATAAAAATTTTGGTGGGATCACCTTTTCTGATTTAGAGTATTATGTCCTAAAGGGGCTTGGTAATGAAGAAACAGCACAGCGTGTATCTGAAGATTTCAAATATCTTATTGTAGATGAGTTTCAAGATACTTCCTGGGTTCAGTTTGATATTATTAAAAAAGTTATCTCCAATGACTTCTCACGACTTTTTTGCGTTGGAGATGAAAAACAGGCGATCTATGGATTTAGAGGGGGAGAACTGGGAGTATTTCTCGAGTGCTCTAAAAATATCAATCAAAACCTCTCTCTTTTAAATAACTATCGCTCTGAAGAAAAAGTTATTAATTTTAACAATGTCTTCTTTGACGATGTCTTTAAGCTCGGTCCAGGTTTTGAAGGAGATGATCTTCATAGTGTTGAAGTAAAGTATCAGAAATTTCCCAGCGATGTAAAAACTGCAGGGCTCGGATGTGTTGAAGAAGCTAAAATAGAAATATTATTAGATGAGGATCTTGTAAAGGCCCCTCGAATTTCCAATTCCGAAATTACAGAAATTGAATCAAATTATATTTTAGAGAAGGTAGAGAAAATTCTTCAAGATACTGAAGACAAAGTCTGTATACTTTATAAGAATTTGAAACCTTCTCTAAAGCTTATTTCTAAAATGATTGAGAAGAGGATTCCTTTTAGGGCCCAAGTAAAAATCACTCTTGAAGAAGATCCTGTCGTTGCTCTTTTTATTGCTCTCGTGGAAAGGGTATTGGATAGAAAGAAAGAAGATATTCGTCTATTTAAGTATCGTGTTGATGGCATTTGTACCATTTTAGGAATTGAACAAGCTCGCGATGTTGAGGCCCTTGTTCTTGGATTTGAGCAAGAGCAAAAAGTTTATGATACTTATTATGCCTTCAGCAATTTTGTTCTTAAATTAGGGATAGCAAACTCTAACTACTCCAACAATTTAGAAGTTATAAGAATTATTTCTCTACTTGGAAGAGATGATTTTAATAAAATTTTAAAACTTATCGGAGAATCTGTTGATGGAAGCTATTCAGTTGATTTTAACTTTCTAAATTCTCCTCGTGTTAAAATAATGACCGCTCACGCATCAAAAGGTTTAGAGTTCGATCACGTCATTTTGGGTGGTATTCATACAAATGGCTTTAATGTTGTTGATACAAGCTTTATTGGTAAATTGCCAGGAAGCTTTAAGTGGAAACAACATACGACACAGAAAAAACCATATAAAGCGCCAATGTACATTTATGAGAATTTACTTTCTCGTCAAAAAGATTTTTCAGAATCAAAGCGCCTTTTTTATGTAGCGGGAACACGAGCAGTAAAAGGTCTATATTTTGCAAATATTTTTCATCGCTTTGGAGAAGTTTCTTATTTGAAAAATTCATGGGTTGATGGTTTGCGAATTGGAAGATTAGAGGGGGCCGAAACCTTAACTAAGGAAGTAACTCATTGCGAATCTGGAGAAGAGGATAGCACAGAAGTGAGTACTCCTCTTTTTCATATTGATGATATTGGTCTTTCAAAAAGACTCTTGGGAGAATCACACTTTGGCCTTATTTCAGAGCTTTCTGTGACGAAACTTTCAAGTCTAGCAGAATGCCCGAGAAAGTTTTTTCTACAAAATATTTGTAAAATTGATAAAGACTTCCTGGATGATATTGAAGGCGAAGTCGTTCGTGAGCGTATCGAAAATGACGATGAAATAAAAATATATTCTTCATCGCAGCGAGGAAGTGAAGTACACAAGCTTCTTGAAATGATTGCAAAAAAAATGGATATGCCAAAAATTGAGAATGCTGGAATAGCTAAAGCGGTAAAATTTGCCGCTTCAGAAATGGAGTGCTATCGCGAAAATTTTAATTTTTTGGCCGAACAAATGGTGAAGTTTCCTATTTTTGGACAAATGATCTCAGGTATTGCTGATTTAGTCCTTCTTGAAAAAGAAGGTAATAATGCCGAAGTCTGGGATTATAAAACAGGAAAACTTTCTGATGACAAACTTGTGGGCTATTGGTTTCAGCTTTATTGCTATGCCCATGCTTATTTTGGGTTTAATAAAAATCTAAAAACGATAAAGCTCAAACTTTTCTTCGTTGATGAAGAAAAAATACTTGAGAAAACTATTTCACAAAATGAAGTGACTCAATATCTGAGAGATGAATGGCAAAAGTTATCTAATCTTGCACAAGTAAATGAGTCACATTGTCAGGTATGTTCTTATAGGAAGATTTGTTATTACAATTGTGTCCCAGTTGCAGAGGAACTTTAAAGTGTTAAAATAAATATATGAATTTATGCCAAATTCAGTTATTTGAGCATTGAAAATTGGGAAGGATTCCCTTTTGACAACTTAACGCAGGATGCGACGACTATGAGAACATTTTTTCTTTTTGCTGCCTTAATTTTAGGTTCAATCACAATTCATGCTTCAGAGACAGACACCTACGACTTCTCTTGGCTCGATCCAGATAAAAAAGTTTACGTTTTACAAAATAGAAAGTTTAGAAAAGTGAATAAGTTCCACATAAATGCGGGTTACGGTTTTACAACTTCAGGAGCTTTCGTTGATGCTACTTCATTACAAGGAAGAATCGGTTACTTTTTTAAAGAAGAAATCGGATTTGAATTTATTTATGCGATGAATAGTGGAAAAGAAAATGAAACGGCGTCTTCTGTTCGTAACTCTGGTGTGAGTAGTGGTTCAGTTCCTTTTAGAAGAATTGTAAACAATTACATGGGTGGAATGGTTCTTTGGTCTCCATTTTACAGTAAAATTAATACATTCAATAAAATCATTTATATGGATTGGATCTTTGGTCTAGGTCTAGCAAAAATTGAAGAAGAAAATAACAGGAAAGAATTAGAGCTTTCTAGTGATAAGACTCTAACAACAGAAACACACACGGGTTTAATGTGGAATGCTGGGGCTAAATTTTACCTTGATGAGAGATGGAGCATTCGTCTTGATTTAACAACAATTCACTATCAAGCGAAAGAGGCCAAGGCCAATAATCCAGCTGATATTTGGTATACAAATTATGACTTAGCTCTATCTTTAAGTGCTAGTTTTTAAGGAGTAGGCAATGAGAAAATTATTTATAACACTCATCGCATTAGCTTCTTTTCAGGCCAGTGCAGATGCATATAAAGCGTGGGATATACTTGTAAAGAGTAAGGGGAATATCAAATATTACCCGCAAGTTGTAAATCACCTAGTTGAAGGGCAGCTATACTTCACTTCCGTACCTTATATTAAAGAATATATGTACCAACATGAAGGAAAGCTTGATAAGAAATTCGACTTAGTTATTGATGAAGTTATAACAAAAGTTGGTGTTAAACAATTTGAGATTCTTCCAAGCAAGGCCTTGGAACAATCGAGTTCACCTGTTGTTAAATATATTCTTGCTAAGAAAAACTTTCGCTATGGAAAATATAAGGAAACATTAGCTTATTTGAATGGGACTATTCCTAAAGAACACCCAGTAAAACCATTTGCTTTATTTCTTGAAGCAGCAGTTTTTTCAATAAATAAAAAATATAAGTCATCAATTACTGCTTACGAAGAATGTATAGATGTGAGTGAAAGACGTATCTCTAGCGAAAACGATTTCGAAAGGATTCGTCAGCTAAAAGTTAATAGAGACTACTGTATTGTTGGAAAAGCGAGAGCACTATTTGCATGGGGTAAAAATACTGAAGCCAATCTTGCATATTTAGATTTGCCAAAAAGTTCTTATATATGGCCTGAGATCCTATTTGAAGAAGCATGGAACAGTTTTTATCTAAAAGACTATAATAGAACCCTTGGTAAACTTGTAACATACAAGGCCCCTGTTTTGAACTACATGTTCAATGCGGAAATCGAAGTCCTTAGGGGTCTTACTTATATGGAACTTTGTCTATGGAATGACGTTAAAAATGTCGTTGATGGATTTTATAGCAAATACGAATCAGACTCATTATCTCTGAAAAAACTAATTAGAGAAAAAGGGAAGGACTATAAGTATTTCTATCTTCTAGCAAAATCAAGTCGTGAGGGAAAAGTTAGAGGTAATGACTTACTTGCAACACTGATGAACTATATCAATCGTGATCCCGCTTATATTGAATTATTTGAAGCATTCCAAAATGGTAATAGTGAAATTCAAAAAACAAGCTCAATGAATAGTAAAGGGATGAAAAGAGTTTTCTCTCAAAACTTAAGAGAGGCCCTTCTCACTCAGAGAAATCTTGTAGGTGCTTATGTGAGAAAGTCACTAATCAATGCACTTAAACAAATTGATAACTCATTCGAGAGTATGAGTTATATGAAACTTGAAGTTCTTGCTCAAAGAAAGAGAGAGCTTTATCTAGATGTTAGAAAAGATGAAAAAAGAGGGGACATCGCCTACCTTCAAAGAACGGATAAGCAATACTTCTGGTCTTTTAATGGGGAATTCTGGGCCGATGAACTCGGTGACTATGTATTTTCTCTAAAGTCGGAGTGTAGTGAATGAAAAAACTTCTCCAAGTATTTTTAATTTCTTTTGTTCTAATAAACTCATTTTCTTATGCAGACGTTGGCAATAGAAGACAAGAGCTGCTTTCAATTATAGATGAAGAGTTAAGAGAAGTTGTACGTTTGGCGAATCAAAATAGTAAAAACCCTGCTTTGATGATTCGTATGGCAGAGCTTTGGCTAGAGAAAGCTAGAATTGTTCGTGAAGATGAAAATATGAAATATCTTCAAATTGAACCAGCGAGAAGAAAAAAAATAAATAGAAGAACTTTCTTTAAGCAGTCAAATAGCTACTTTATGCAAGCTCAGAAGATATGTAATAATATTCTGAAAAAATTTAGAAATTTCCCTGGAAAAGGGGATGTTTACTATATCCTTGCTTACAATGCGAAAGAGTTTCAACAAGACGATAAGGCCATGAAGTATTTCCAATTGGCCGTTCAAAACTCAAATTTAGATAGTATTACAAGTGTTAAGTCTTACCTTGCTCTTGCAGAGATCTATTACAATAAATCTAATTATGAAAGAGCACTTCCTTTATATGAGAAGGCCCTTGCTAAAAAGAATCTTAGAGATAAGTGGTGGACAAAAGACTCATTTAATCTTGCTTGGACATATTTTCGATTAGGTCAAAAGTCACGTGCGATTGAGACTATGGAAATGGTCGAAAAAGAGAGTAAGAACAGTAAGTACATCGATATGAGTTCTCAAGCTTCTCGAGATTTGGCCATTTTCTACGCAGAAAGTGGTAGCGTTAAAAATGCAGTTGCATCATTTTCTAAAACGGGTGGAGATGTCGCCAAGAAGTTGTTGAGTTTAGGGAATTATCTAGAATCTCAGGCCAAGTATGATACGGCAGAAGATATTTATGAAGATGCATTATCAAAGAACCCTAGTACAGAAGTTCGCAATGAAGTTTATATTAAACTTTTAAGTATTTATGAAAGGTTTGGAAAGCAAGATAAGCATATTGCTGCAGTTGAAACTTTAAATGTTTCTTTTAAGAAGGGTGAACTTACGCCCGATCAAAAAGAGGCCCTTGATTACCATACGAAAAGAAATGCAGCAATTTTACAAAAACAAGTTGTAAGTAATCTCTACGCGACAAGACCTAAAGAAAGAACTCGTCGCGCTGAGCTTTCTGTTCGTTATTTTACTGTTTTTGGACAAATGAATCCTGCAAAGGCCGCAGAAGCGAGTTTCTTATCTGCAGAAACTCTTTACGCCATTGGCGATTATGATGCTGCGATCAAACTTTATGAAGTTGCCAAAAATGATGCTGAAAAGACTAATAATAAGAAAATTGCAATAAAGGCGAGTCAAGGGATGTTAGCTTCACTCTCTAAAGAGGGTGTATCGAAGCAAACTAAGGATAGCTACCTTGCTCCTGCACTTGAGGCCTATCTTGTAACTGATCCAGCAAGTAAAAAGTCGATGGATGCTTATGAGAAGCTTTTTGCGACTTATATGGACACTAAGCAAGTAGATAAGGCCGAAGATGTCCTCATTAGATTTAGAAAGAACATTCCAGCTGCATCTGTAAAGCAAGAAGCGATGCTGGCAGAAGTTATGGATTACTATAAGAAAGCTGGAAATAGAGATGGAATTGGTAAATGGGTTGCACGAATTAAGGCTCGCCAATTTGCTGTTTCACCAAAATATGCCAAGCAAGTAAATTTACTTCTATTAACAATGCAATTTGAAGGTGTTAAGCAAGCAACTGATTCTGGAGATCAGGTCAAGGCCCTAAGAATTTATTTTGAAGTTTATAAGTCACCTGAAAGTAGTGAAGAGGCAAAGAAAAAGGCGGCATATAATATGGCCGTATATTTCAATAAGCTTAGTGATGCAGAAAGATCGTATAAGTGGATGGAAAGAGCTCTTTATCACATGAGCACCAAAGATGTTCAGCAATTTGAAGATAGTATTCTCGTTACATCGAGAGATCTATTTAACCAAAGAAGAGTTGAGCATTCTGCAGATATTGCACAAAAAGCTTTTGATAAGCTTTGCTCTGTAAAAGCAAAAAATAAAAATCTTTTCTTCAAAAATAGCATTGTCATGAATCTTGCTGACAAGAAATTGAAAGAAGCTGAGGCCATGATTGATAAGGGGACTCGTTGTGGAGTGCCAAATGCAAACGTTGAAGAAATGAAGCTTGAATATCTTTCTTCTTTATATGAAGAAAAAAGATGGTCAAAGTATGAAGAGATTATCAACGAACTTGATCGTGTAGATTATCTGCAACCTAAAGTCTCAGGACATTTTGTTAAGCTTTACGATGTTTACAAAGATAATGGAAGAGTCGCTGAAGCGAATAGAGTTAAAAATTCTATTATCAGAACTTTTAATAATAGTCGCAGAAAAGCTCAGTTTCCTGTTGAAACGTTGGATATCATTGCTATCGATCAACTTGAAAGATTACAAGGAACATTTAACTCTTTTAAGAATATGAGATTAACTTTTCCTGAAGATGTTTATAACAATCTTTTGAAACGTAAATTTACAATGCTAAATGATTTAACTGAAAGAACATTGAAAATCTTTGAGCTTCGTTCTGGAAAGGGAATGGTTTCGGCCTATAAATTACTTGTAGAGGCCTATGAAGCATTTGGGAATGAAGTTCGTGACTTTACTCCTCCTGGGAAGAATGAAGAATACGTTAAGTCTTTTAAGGGGAGTATGGAGTCTATTGCTACTCCAATCCTACAAAAGGCCGCAAGCTTACGAAAGGAAGCGACATCGAAGATTATGAACTATACAGTACTTGCTTCAGACAATGGGTTCTTCCTAAATTCTGGAGTTGATAACGTAACAGAGTTTAAACCTCTAAAAGGTCCAGTAATAATGGATAGAGGGGGAAGAAAATGAAATATCTTCTAACATTAATCCTATTATCTACACTCGTTTCATGTGGATCTTCGTCAAAGTCTGAATCAAAGACACAAGTTGCGGAAGATATCCCATTTAACTGGTTAAATAACGATGACTTTAAACCAGTTAAAGAAATTGAATATGATGAAGGTGATGACCACTACACAGGCAATATCGAAGACCAAGATGCTATTTCCGTAGAGACAATGGCCAAAATTCCTCCTGCAAAGTTGCAAGAACTTGTTGAGGAAGAAGATCCGATTTCAGGGCCAATTTCACTTTGTTATCAAAAGAACTTTGTCGCGGCCTTTAATAAATTTGATCGCGCCTATAAGCAATTGAAAAACAATGCTGCTTATTGGAATCAAGTAGGTACTTGTTACTATCTTCAAGGTGAATCTCGTAAGGCCCTTCTTTATTATAATAAGGCCCGTGACCTTGTGAAGGACTATGCTCCAGCGATTAATAATATTGGTCTTATTCACTATAGAAATGGTGAAGTAGGTAAAGCTCTTAGTGCTTTTAAGACGGCGTATGAAGTAAGTAAGTTTTCAGTCACACCTTCGTTCAATTTAGCAATGATGTATTTACAATTTGGTTTTGTAGAAAAAGCAGAGCCATTGTTAGTTGCTCTTTATAAGAAAAATGCTGGCGATAATGATGTCTTAAATGCTCTTGCTCATATGTATATGATGAAAAATGATTACTCAAAAGCCGTCTCAGCATTTAGTCATTTAAGTGGTGATGTGATGAGAATCCCAGCTGTTTCTATTTCGTTAAGCTATGCTTTATATAAAACAGGGCAAAAAGATAAGGCGATGACTGTTCTTGCACAAACTCAAGCGCAGTTAACCCCAAGTGATGTCTCTTATTTTTCTCAAGTCTCTTCTGTTGTGAAGGGGGGTAAATGAAATTTTTGATTTTAATTTCAATGTTGTTTTCAATGTCATCGATTGCACAGACAAAAGATGAAAAAGTTATTTATAAGTATAAGAAGTTTGAAAAGTTTGACTTCGAAGATATTGTTATTGAGGGGGAGACGGGTGCTCCAGAATCAATTTCAATTTCTCCAAGATTTATTAAGACATTCAAAAATAAATTACCATATAGAAAGAACTTCAATGCCGAAATAAGAAAGGGCATTGAGAGAATTCGTTAGGAGTAGCTGTGAACACGGACGTTCAAAGACCTTTGGATTTAGAATTATATTCAGGCCATGCGAAGAAGGGGATTCGCGTCAAAAAGAGACGCTTTATCATCGGTTCTTCACAGACATGTGACCTTGTAGTTAATAGTCAGGCCGTGAATGCCATCCACGCTGTTTTGGAAGTCAACACTGATGGAACTATTAATATTTACGATATGAATAGTCGTAGTGGAACTTTTGTAAATGGTAACAAAGCGATTATGTCTCCACTTAATGTCGGAGATAAAATTTCATTAGGAAATATTGAATTCGAACTTCGTCAGTTTAATAAAATCGATATTCCTGCGGCTCCATTGCAAATGCTGGAAGATATTAAGCCTATTGATGAGCTTCAAAAAATGGAAATGCCTCAAAGGCCAGAAGCAGTAATCGCAAAAAATGTAAACGAGGCAGCGGTCGCTCCAACGCCTATTCTTCCGGGAACAAAAACTAAAGAATTACCAGTAAGGCCGACTGGCGTTTCTGAGAAAACTGGTATGGTTACTCCTGCGGTAAGTGTTGTTTATCCACTTGCTAAGGATCCTAGAGCTGAGTTCAGTGAATATATTTTCGAAGATGTCGAAACTCTTTATCCTATTTTTCATTATGATGTTTCTTATTCGGCCATTGAAGTATTAATTCTTTTTCAAGGGGAAATCCTCTCTGTTGATTATTTACCAATTAAAGATGGTATCTATCATTTAAAGGGATGGAATGCTCGAAACAATGAAATTGAATATCCATACCTAGGTAAAGAAGAAAAAATTCCATTTGTAGACATCAAAGGATCAGAGGTCCTTGTCAGTCCAATTCCTGGATATGACATGCTTTCCCTTACAGACTCTGGAAGAAGCTCAAATGTTTCAGGTACAGTTGTTTTAGGGGGAGATGATATCCTCAGATTTTCAAAAGGGGATTTACAAGTATTTGTTCGCTCAACAGATGCTCCTCCAAGAGTAGATGCTGCGCCAATACTTAGAAGAGATGGTTCTCTGAAGAAAATTCTACTCTTAGTACTTCTTTTTATATTCCTCTTTTTGGGTTCAATGCAGTTGTTTACTGTTGATAAAGAATTAGAAAAAGAAAAGGCTCCAGAGCGAATTGCAACAATTCTCTATAAACCTAAAAAACTAGTTGTTTCTAAAAATCCTGCTATCGATAAGACGGAGAAAGCGCCAAAAGTTAATCAGAAATCTCCTGTTCAAAAAAGAGAAGAGAAGCAGGAAGTTAAAAAAATTGAGACAGCAGAGAAAACTGAAAAGTCTGCTCAGCCTAAAGGAGATCAGACTGCTAAGACAACTGATCCAGTTAAAAAGGCCAGTCCAAACAAAGGCCCTACTAATAATAAGACAACTCGTGTAGCTCCGCAAAAGTCTAAAGCAGGCGGTGCTTCTAAGTCTGTTAGTACGGCGAATAGCCAAAAGGTTGATACAAAATCTCAAGGTGCCGTTGATACTTATAAGTCCATTGATTTCAAATCATCACTTAGTTCACTCATGGCAAAAGGTGGAAGCACAAAAAGCTTTGAGCCAAGTGTTAGAGGGGGAAGTGGAGACTCTTCAGCAAGTTCTACCTTCCAAGGTGGAGAGAGTATGACTGCAGAAACAGCTCAAGTTTCAAACGAAGTTGGGGACTTTAAAGGTGTAGCGACTGGAAAAGTTGATCGCTCTAAAGGGATCTCAGGGATCGTAGACAAAAAGAATATTGCAACTGCAGGTCTTCCTTATAGAACAGTTGTGCTTGGGTCAATGGACCCAGATATTATCAGAAGACTAATCGAGGCCCATGCGAGTGAGTTTAGATACTGCTATCAAAAAGAGCTTGAGAAATCACCAAAGTCATTTGATGGTTTGATTAGACTTGATTTTGTTATTGGGGCCTCTGGTCACGTCACTAAAGTTTCGGCCACAGCTGATGATGCAAAGATGCCATCTGAAGTTAGAAGTTGTGTGGCCAATGTTCTTAGGGGGATCAAATTCCCTGAGCCAAGAGGAGGCGGATCGGTATCAGTTAACCAGCCGATGAACTTCTATCCTAGAAATCTATAGTGATTGCCACGATTTATTGTCTATATTAGGGAGGCCATGCCTCCCTTTTTTATCATATTTTCAATGGTTTATAGTTTATTGTGAAAACATCTTCATAGAGCAGTTATAATCCTATCAGGAAGGAAAGCTATGAAGAGATATCTTAGTAAGACAACCATTTCAGTGACATTGCTCGTGCTCTTTAGCATCTTGTGTGTACTTGAGCTTCTTGATGGGTTGATGGATCCGACGGATATCCTAAGTTTCTTTCTTGTTGTGTTGGCCTATAACCATAAGATTAATACCAGTAAGAGGGATATTCCTGCTCTTGCCGTGAAACCACGCGATCGCTATTTTAGAATAATTGCCAATGCTGTTATTGGTGGTCTTTTTTTATTAGGGACATTATTTGATATCGTGCCGTTTGATCCATTTTCAATGGGAATCATTAGAGCGAGTGTAATTGTTTGGTCTCTTGCTTTACTTTTTTTCAGTATCAAAGAATACAAAGAAGGCAAGAAGTACTCAAAGCTAATTCAAGTAAATCTTGCCCTTGGCGTAATGTTAAGTTCTTTTTTCTTTTTCTAGTTCTGCTCTTCACCAAGAACAACAAATTTGTAGCTCTTGAATCCTGCTTCTGCACAGGTAAGCATTAACTTTTTGATGAATGTATATTTAATTGATTTATCAATAATTAAATTAACATTCCCTGAGAATTTCTCCGCATTTGGAGTTGTCTTTTCAATAAGCTTAATCTCATTTTTCTTACGAACAAGTTCGTTAAATAGGGGAATGAGCCTTCTATCTGTATTTGATAGCGCCCCACCATTTGACGAGTTGTCGATAATGAGTTTGTCATCAACCCAAATTTTATCAGGAGCAACTTGAACCATAACTCCTGTCGAATTGATATTTGCAGACTCAGACTTTGGAAGCTCAACACCCTTAGGTACATTAAGCACAATTCCTGAGCTGTTATAACTTCTTAGTAAGAATACTAGAAGAATAACGAGAATATCGAGTAGGGAAGTAATATCAAGATCAAAAACTTTTGACTTCTTTCTTTTCCCGCGATTTCGAATTGAACGAGCATATCCCATAGGTATTTCCTAGCTTTGAATATTTCCAAAAATAATTTTACCAAACAGAGTTTTGAGTTTTACATCCATGCCCTGTCTGTCTTTTACATAAATGTCTGGATCAGTATTACGAAGCATTCTGATAGCATCCATGATTTTAATAATGTCTTCATACGATAGATCGACAACTGGTTCTAAGATAGCAGTATCTTCATCAAGATTGCTTTTCTTAAGCCCAATTAAATAACTCTTTAGACCTTCGAGATCATAATTCCCATCAGCAAGTTTCTGGAATGAACGAACGTTTCTTCCTGGAACACCTGTGTAGATCGAAATTGATGATTGGTAGATCTTTAAAGTTAGGGCCAGTGGCTTCTTATCTGTTTTTGGTGGTTCTCTATCAGAAATAATAGGAACATCACTCGGGATTTCGAAAACTTTAATAAAGTTTGCCGACATCAAAAGAAAGAAGATGAAAATAAAAACCGCATCCAAAATCGGAATTAGATTTGGTTTTGTAACTTCTTTTCTTTGTGTTCTACGGCTTGGCGTTTGATACATGAGATTTCCTTGGAAAAGAGGGGAAGGGAGATTATTCTCCCTTCTCTTTCTTAGTTCCTAAAAGATCCATTAGCTTTACTGAAAATTCATCAATCTCATTAACGATTTTATCTGATTTACTCTGTAAGAATGTGTGAACCATCATAATCGAGATTGCAGCAAGAAGACCTAAAAATGTCGTGTTCATTGCTTTTGAAATACCCGTTGCAAGTAGTTCTGCTTTTTGTGCAGGGTCTGCAGCAGCAACTGCAGCAAATGACTCAATAAGACCTTGAATCGTTCCAAGGAGTCCAAATAGAGTCGCGATGTTTGCAACAAGTTGAAGATAATTCATTCTAAGTTCTACTTTTGGAATGACTTCTAGAGCAGTTGCATCGATTGCATTTTGAATTTGCCCTGGGCTTGAAGTACTTCTTTTAAGTCCACTTTTAAGAACTCTAGGAAGTGCTGCCGCAGATCCTGAACAAACGCGAATCGCACCTTGAATGTCATTTGAAAGAATATAGCGTTGAAGTTCATTCATAAATGAAGCTCCATCTACATCAAATTTAAATGATAATTTAATAAATCTTTCGATAGCAATTGCAATCCCAAATCCCCAAACGATTAGGATTACCCACATGAATGCACCACCATTTTGAATAAATGAGGCGATTGTATTGACTGAGCCCACTACAGTTGAACCTTCCATGGTTGAACTTCTCCTGTTAGTTATTACAAATACTTTTTTCTATTTTAATAGAAAATACTGTAAGGGTTTGAATTTTATTAGTGAGGTAATTCTTTCCCTTTAGAGAGAGAAAATAATTCCGTCTATATAGGGCTGGAGAAGTTCGTGGTTTAAAAGAAGTTGGGTTTCATTTGTTTCTTGGCGTTGAATATAGCGTCTGAAGAGATTGTCTTCTCTTTTTTCGATAACAAAAAATGATTTTGTTTTGATCGTGATATTTTCATTTATTAATTCAACGACAGTTTTAATTTTATTAGTTGAGTTTTCTTGTTGGAACTTTTTAAAAGAGTGTAGCTTTCCTGACAGCATTAGAACTTTACTTGAATTATCTTCTTTAAAAATTTCAGTGAGCTTCTTTGCCCAAATAATATCTCTTTCAATTAAGTTTTGAGAAAGATCAGATTGAGTCACACTTTTTCTATTGTCGAGAGCAGTGATTTTAAGTCCAAGTTCATTGGCCCTAATGATAAGCTCCATATAAGGAGCACTATTGTAAGACCATTCAGATGAGAGTGTCGTTTCGAGTTCATCGGCAGTGATTTTTCCTTCCTGAAAATCATTTATTTTTTCTTGTGAAGCTTGATTAAACATTTCAAGCGCAAGATGTGTGAAAGAAGAGTCTTTTTCGATGATATCAATTGCGATTTTTTTAGGGGAGATATTTGGATGCATTTCTCCGATGATAACAAGATTCGAATCCTCAACTTGTAAGTTTTTATAATTCATTTTTGACGGTCGTGATTCATTTAATAAGGGTTCTATAAGGCCACAAATTCTTTGCTTAGTCGTAGAATTCTCACAGATATTTTTTTCGCGTTTGAGAGCATCAAAAGAATAATATGGATTTTCTATTCCACTGATATAGAGGACTTCTCTATTGCGGGGATAGAGGTAGTGGTTGTTATCAGTGGCGACGCGATCATTTGGGATCGAGTAGCTTGAAAGAGAAAGAATGAGTGTTACAAGAAATATAAATCTCATGGCCACTCAAGGTAGCATGGTAGAAGATTTCTCGTTAGGGTAAGTGAAGAATATTCAGCATTGTAAAAAAAATGGCCACTTCTGTGGCCATTTAACTATCTGATTTTAGTAGTTTTCAGGGAAGATTTGGCGTTCAACACCCTCAATGAATGTGTGAATGATTTTAATGTGCATCTCTTGGATTCTATCAGATACAGTAGCATCGATAACTAGTGGGAAGTCCACCATATCTTTCAATTTTCCACCGCCCTTACCAAGAAGACCGATCACTTTCATTCCACGTGCTTTAGCTGCTTCAACAGCATTTAAAACGTTAGGTGAATTTCCTGAAGTTGAAATGGCAAGAAGTGTATCACCATCTTTTCCCCAAGCTTCCACATACTTTGAGAAGATGTAATCAAAACCGTAATCATTAGCAACACAACTAATATGTGAAGAGTCAGAAATTGCTACGGCAGGAAGTGCTGGACGATCTTTTCTAAAGCGTCCTGTAAGCTCTTCAGCAAAGTGCATGGCATCGCACATTGAACCGCCATTTCCACAGCTGATTACTTTTCCGCCATTTTTAAAACTAGAAACGAGCGAATTGATTGCACCTTCCATTGTTTTAATGTTTTGTGGATTTGCTAAAAAAGAATCTAGTGTTGTGCGGGCATTTTGCATGGCCTCTACAATAAAATCTGACATAATTTTTTCCTCATATTTTAATTATGAGACTATTATACAAAAAAAAAGGGGCCTTTTCAGCCCCTTATTTTTTACTATGCAAGTTCTTCAAGAGATTTTTTGATTTCTTCTTTTGGTTGAACACCAACAAGAGTTTTTGTTGCTTCTCCATTTTTGAAGAAGATCATTGTAGGAATACCACGGATTCCGTACTGTTGAGCTAGTTCACCGTTTTCATCTACGTTAACTTTAAGAATAGTAGCTTTATCGCCAAGTTCTGCGGCCACTTCGTCTAGAATTGGGCCAAGTGTTCTACATGGTCCACACCATTCTGCCCAAAAGTCCACTAGAACAGGCTTATCAGACCCTAGAACGTCACTTTGAAAATTTGCTGAATCAGTTTTATTTACATTACTCATATATTCTCCTTAAGATTTGTAGCAAGCTTTTGACTTATAATATTATATTATAAGAGAGGTGTTGTGAAGCTGAGTTGGAAAAATTAAGTTATTGCATTATTGGCAATATATGCCTAATGTCATAAGTAAATTCAGCAAGATACAATAGGTGTTATGGAAAGAAAATATTTACTACAAAAGAGCATCAAAGCGGCACGTCTGGCCCGACTTATTGCAAAGTCGATAGACATGTTTATTGTGCTTATTTTGTCGCTCTTTTTCTATCCCGTAGGTCTTATTTTATCCCTTATTTATTTAACTGTTGCTGACTCTCTACAAAATGGTCAGTCTGTTGGCAAACGCTTTATAGGCTTCGCTGTGATCTCTCTAGAAGATGGAAAGCCATGCTCTATGAAGCAATCATTCATTAGAAATTTACCATTATTAGTTCCGTTGTTTTTTGCAATCATCCCTTTTTGGGGTTGGGTTATTTCGTTAATCATCGGAGTGCCTCTTATTATTCTAGAAATCTATCTTCTTTACAAACTTGACTCAGGACATCGTCTTGGCGACGTAATGGCCGATACCACTGTAATTGCAGGGGATGCGGACAAGGAAATGTCTACCAAAAAAATGAAAACGAGCTGGTTTGATGTCACAGAAAAAGCTTAATTAATGGTCTTTGATTTGCTAAATTGGACTCCTACTAAAGGAGCCCAAGATGCCATCACCATCACGCCTGATTATTATCGACGTAAGTAATTTCATATTTCGTGCTTTCTATGCCATTCGCCCATTACATGCACCCGATGGAACGCCTGTAAATGCGGTACATGGAATTCTAAGCATGTTTATGAAAATGTTTTCGGTATACCGTCCAACACATATTTTGCTTGCTCGTGATACTAAGGGTGGGTCTTTTAGAAATCAAATCTATGATGCTTACAAGGCCAATAGATCAGAACCGCCTGAAGATTTAATTCCTCAATTTGATCTCATTGCAAAGCTCATAGAAAAAATGGAACTCAAATATGCTATGAATGAAGAGTATGAAGCCGACGATATTATTGGTTCAGCTTGTGTTCAGTGGAAAGATAAGTTTGACGAAATACTAATTGCTTCAGGTGATAAAGACTTAATGCAATTTGTAGAGGGAAATACAAAAGTTCTCGATACAATGAAAGACAAAATTTTTGGACCTGCAGACGTTTTCGAAAAAATGGGCGTGCGTCCAGATCAGATCGTTGATTATTTATCAATTGTTGGGGATACATCAGACAACGTACCAGGCATGAAAGGTATTGGCGCCAAAGGAGCAGCTAAGCTCTTAGAAGAATATGGTACTCTAGAAAATTGTATTGCCAATAAAGATAATCTAAAAGGTAAAAAGCTTATAACTGCTTTTACAGATTATTTAGATCAGGGGCTACTTTCAAAAAAACTAGTACAAATCGTCACGGATGTAGATCTTCACCTTCAGCCGGAAGATACTGCTTATAAATTTTATCCAACAGATGACTTAATTTCTTATCTTGAATCTCTAGGCTTTAAGTCAATGCTAGTAAAACTAAAAGAAATTAAATATCAAGTTCATCAAGCAGAGAATCAAAAGACTGAATCAACACCTTCTTTTTCAGTTTCTGCTTCTTCATCAGAAGAAGTTGAAGCAGTGGTCTCTAAGTCAGAATTCATTACGATTTCATCAAAAGAAGAATTTTCAGATATTTTGAATAAAATCTCAAGTCATGAATCAGTGGCCCTGCATACTGAGTATGATAGTGAAGATAAATTGCAAAGAGAAATTCTTGCTGCAGCTATAACTCTTGATGAAGAAAAGACTTATTATGTTCCTTTCTATAATAATACATTTTCAAAAGACGATCTCATCGAACTGTTGACGACTGTTTTTTGTAATGAAAATTTAGAAGTTTTTTCTGAACATTCGAAGTTGGATTATATCTACTCTCTCGTTTCAAAAATTGAATTTAAAGCAAAGATGTTTGACATTGTTCAAGCGCATTTTATTTTGAATACGGGTGGTAATCACAGCATTGAAAATCTTGCAGGTGGTATGGGAATTCAACTTCCTTCATTCGATAAAAAGAATCAACACATCTCAGATATTGAAGCTGATCTCGCGAGAGATTTTACTTGTGCAAGAGCGGATGCCACTTGGCATTTAGCGACTAAATACAAAGCAGAATTAGCTAAAGTAGAGTTGGAAAGTATCTACTATGATATTGATGCAAAGTTAATCTCTGTTCTTGCAGCTATGGAAACAGAAGGTGTGAGAATTAATGCCGAGTATTTTAAGAAATTTGAAAGCGAACTTTCTACAGAGCTAGAGAGTATTCAGAATAAAATTAACAGACATAGTGAAAAAGAAGTAAATCTTAATTCTCCAAAACAAGTTGGAGAGTTTCTCTTTGAAGAACTTGCTCTTCCTGTTGTCAAAAAAACAAAAACAGGTTTTTCTACAGACTCTGAAGTTCTAGAGGATCTGGCCTCTCGTAATATTTCAGAAGTTCCAGCTCTTATTCTCCAATTTAGAGAGTTAGGAAAAATCTTATCAACTTATGTTAAAGCTATCCCTCAACTTGCGAGTGAAGTAGATGGAAAGATTCATACAAGTTTTAATCAGCATGTTGCTCAAACTGGACGTTTGTCTTCAGTGAATCCGAACTTACAAAATATTCCAATTCGCTCAGAGATGGGAAGAAAGGTGAGAAAAGGATTTATAGCGACTCCTGGAAATCTTCTTCTTTCGGCCGACTATTCACAAGTTGAGCTTAGACTTCTTGCACATTTTTCTGAAGATCCTGTAATGTTAAAAGCATTCCAGGAAGGGGCCGATATTCACGCTCAAACCGCTTCTGAGGTTTTGGGTATCCCTCTTGATAAAGTTACAAGTAATGATAGAGCGAAGGCCAAGGCCGTAAACTTTGGACTAATGTATGGCCAGTCTTCTTTTGGTTTAGCTAAGGCATTAGGAATTTCTAGAAAAGATGCGAAAGATTTTATTGATGTTTATTTTGAAAGATTTAGCGCAGTAAAAGGATATTTGGATTCTCTGAAAGAAAAAGCAGAGGCCTATGGTTATACGATTACTTACCATGGAAGAAAAAGATTCTTGCCAGATATTCATTCTCAAAACAGAACAATTAAGGCCAATGCTGAGAGAATGGCGATCAATTCACCAATTCAAGGAACGGCCGCTGATATTATTAAAATTGCGATGATCAATATTGATCAAAGTATGAAAGATGCAGGACTAAAGTCTAAAATGCTTCTGCAGGTACACGATGAATTGATTTTTGAAGTAATAGAATCTGAATTAGAGCAAATGAAACAGATCGTTCGTACTGGAATGGAAACAGTGGTAGATCTAAAAGTTCCTCTAAGAGTAGATATGGGAATTGGAGTTAATTGGTACGATCTAAAATAGTCCTTTAACACCAATTGAAAAATTAATGGGGTTCAGCGATTCATTCGTTTTAAGGGCCCCATACTCAACTTCTGTAAAATAGCGTAAAAACGGCCCTTTTCTTCTTTCTAATCGTATACCCAATAAATGTTGGTACAGTTTTGATTCGCGATCGTTTTGTTTGTGAAATGAGTATGTGCTTATAAAATCTGTCTTTCTAAATAGATCAAATTTTTTAAAGATTAAAGAATTTTCAAAGATTTCACTTTTATAGAAATGCTCTCTTCTCATAAGAGATAGTTTAAACCTTAAACTCGATGAATTATTTTTAAAGAAATCAATAAAGCTATGTATTCCAAGAATATGTCCGACATCTTCTTCAGACTCTTGGGTTTCAAAAAATCTAAGATCTATTTTAAGGCCTACTCTTTTTTGCCCATAATAATTGATACTGTTTCCAAGTGAAGTGTATAGATGGCCAGCGTAATAGCTGATACTTCCTTTTGCTTTTAAATCTTTATAGATAAAGCCACCAGAGACTGTCGCTTTAGTTTGTGCCTTTTTACCAAATAAATCGTACATTGCCTTGAAGTCAAAGGCACCACCAAAATTTGCATTATCATAGTTACGCGCCATTTTGTTCTTTTGGTGATTGTTTAAATAAAGCTCTCCGTAAAGTCGTGGCGTCCATTCAAAGTATTCACTTTTGTAAGTTAGATGGTGGATATCTCCTTTTAATATAAATTGATGGAGATCAATTTTTTGTATATTTCTCCATTGCGAAAAATGATCTTCGATTCCTGTATTTGAATAGTGATAATAGCTCTCAATTTTTGAAACAAGAGATGTCAGGTCTTTAATTCTGAAAATTTTATCTTCAATTTTCGTATTCAGTCGCTCTTGTAGTTCTTTTAATTTATCAATATTTTCTTTGAAGGCATGGACAAATCCTTCCAATGGATCAAGTCGTAGTCCTTCTGGTGGAATATAGCTACCATCTTTTTTATCAAATGTTCCAACGTTGTTATTCTCGTCATCATTTGTGATAAAAAAATTTGTTTCTAAATCAACAAGCCCATCAGAATTTTTTTGATGATATGAAATTTCATTGTCACTTAACGCAGAAATTTGTTTTGGATCAGTGTTGTAAAGTTCGATAGGAGAGTCTCCAATAAACACTTGAGAGAAAATCCCTTGAGAGAGAGTAATACTATCGGACTGCTCAAACTCTGTGAGTACAATTTCGGGATGATAGTTTTCAATGGCCATTAATTCATCCTCAGGAACTTTTACGACAGCAGTTTCGCCTGTGAATCCGAGAACGCCTGTACTTAAATTAGTATCATTATACGATGTAATGAAATCGGTACCTCTAACTCCAATGGCCACGCTTTTTGTTTTTATAATGGTTTTGATCTCTTTGCTTTCTCTTTGATTTATTTGGGCACGAATTTGCCCTTTGAGTAAATTTACAAATGTAATCTCGCTATTTGAAATAGCTGAGATTTGAGTTTCTGAATTAGGTCTTAATGTAAATTGCCCATTTTTTACTTTTACGACGAGAAGACTTTTTTCGCCAGTTTTGAAAATAGTTCCATTTTCAAATTTATCTTTGGCCTTGATGTGAATTAGGGAATTCTCTTTTTGTATAAAAGCTTCGCCTCTCACTTTGATTACTTCTACGTTGGCGTAAGTCCATTGAGATATAAAAAATAGAAAGAGTAATGTGTATTTCATTACTAAATTTTATTTGTTTTTGGAGGTCTTTTATAGGAGGAAAGAGATGCTAGGCCAAAGATATGACCTAGCAATTAAGTATTTATTCAGTCGTTTGAGGGGCCTTTGCCTTTTCCATTTCTTGAAGACGAAGTTCATATTCTTTTTCATAGTCCTCAATTGAAATCTTCTTTTCGGCCTCATCTTCTTTAACGTGATAACCAAATTGGCATACGATATTTTCTGCAGTAATAATCCCAAGAAGGATCTTGTCATTAATTCTCGAAACTACAGGTAGGCGAGATACTTGAAACTTATTCAATCTATGAAGGGCCACCATCAGTGATTGGTCTGGGTGAATTTTGATTAGCTTCTTTTCAGATAGCTTTTCGATGATAGTATCACCATTACCTTTTGCATAATTTGTCCCAATTTCACTTTTTGAAATCATTCCAACCAGACGACCATTATTTAGTACGGGAAAACCTGAGATTCCTGTACCTTTAATTCCTTGCAGGGCCTCTGCTACTGTAAGTTTACTATTTAGAGTGACAACATCTTTAACCATCGCTTCTTCGACTGTCATGGTGTCGAGAATATCATTATCTTCTCTTGTCGGTAGGTGAATACCATCTTGTTCAGAGATTTGTTCATAGATTGAACCATCAGTTAATCTTCCAGAAAGAACGTATGAAGTAATGTTGGCAATCATGATTGGAAGGATAATGTTGTAATCTCTTGTCATCTCAAAAGCGAGAAGAATTGATGTAAATGGGGCGCGAATAACTGCCGCCAAATAAGCACCCATTCCAACGAGTGCATAAGCACCAGTGTTTGAAGTAATCTCAGGAAATAATGTTCCTGCAAGGGCACCGACGAGTGAGCCTAAACTTGCACCGATTAGAAGTGTCGGGAAGAAAAGTCCGCCACTGATACCAGATGCATAACAGATACTTGTTCCCAAGAATTTTAGAATGAAAATAGTTAGGACTACTTTCCAATCTAGAATTAGAGAAAGAAGTGTTTCTTCAAGTTTACCGTGACCACTACCAAGAGCAGCTGGGTGAATTTGAGATAGAAGACCAACGATGATGAAGGCCACGACAATTGGAGTTAGCTTGTGGTGTTTAAAAATCAGAAGACTCTTTTCACGTAGAAAAAGAACAGTCTTCATCCAAAGTGGACCAAAGCCTGCGGCAAATAGACCGATGAAAAGATAGAAGATCAATTCTCTTGGATCATTTAAACTATAGTGGAGTTGCGAAAAAAGAGATTCTTTACCCGTTAACATCATCGCAGTGATTGATGCCACAACAGATGAAATAACAATTGAACCAAGGATTTTGGCGTTCAGATCTCCAACAACTTCTTCAAGGGTGAAAACTACAGCAGTAATAGGAGTTCCAAAGGCACCAGCAAGACCACCGGCCGCACCAACTGCAAGTAGGGCCTTTACTCTTTTTTTCGACATTTGAAAAAATGAACCAAGATATGATCCAACACCGGCCGTTACAGCAATTGTTGGACTTTCTCGTCCAAGCGATACACCTGAAGATAAACTAAGAATTGAAACGATAAGTTTCGCTATAGTATTTTTGAAGGGCATTTTACCGTGGTGTACGGCCAGCGCAATTCTAACTCCAGGTACACCTGAGCCGGAAGTCGAAGGAAATTTTCTTGTCGTTAACCAACCAGAGATAAAAAGAACAAGTCCACCAAGAGCGAATGATTTGAGTGTGAAGGTTTCATTTGTTCCGAGTAAATGCGTCAACTTTTCTGTACTCACGTCAATGGCAACGGCCACTAGCGCAGAAATAACACCTGTCAGCAAAGTTAGGGCTAAATACGTCCTCTCTTCCGCTTGTTCGGTTTTAATAAATCTACCAATAAGGGAGTACTTTCTACTTTGAGATTCGTTGAGCATTGCGAAATATCCAGTTTATTTATTTAGGGGGCGACACTTGTTCCCTAATACTGAAGCTACACCCATTTGGCCTTTGAGTTAAGGGGGAAAATCTTAAAAAAAGGGGATTTTGAAAAAAATTTGGACTTATCACCCTTGACACTGATTAAATGCTTACCAACTTGGCGACAAAAGAAATTAAACTCGATTTTTCCAATAAAAACTCATTAAGGAGGACCTATGCAAGTTAAGCCACTTCAGGATCGCGTTGTGATCAAGAGACTAGACGAAGAAACAAAGACAGCTGGTGGAATTATCATTCCAGATAACCACGCTGAAAAGCCAGTTCAAGGTGAAGTCGTAGAAGTTGGTCCAGGTTACAGAAACCAGGATGGATCATTTGCGGCCCTTACTGTTAAAAAAGGTGATAAAGTTATTTTCGGTAAATATGCTGGAACAGAAGTAAAGGTTGCTGGTCAAGAATACCTGATCATGAAAGAAGACGATATTTTCGGAATCCTTCAATAATTAACCTAAAAATAATTTAAATAATATACAGGAGTTAAATATGGCTAAAGAATTAAAGTATTCAGAAGACGCAAGAGCACTAATCCTTGAAGGTGTTAACCAACTTGCTAATGCAGTTAAAGTTACACTTGGACCAAAGGGAAGAAACGTAATCATTCAAAAATCTTTTGGTGCTCCACACATTACAAAAGATGGTGTTTCAGTTGCTAAGGAAATTGAACTAGAAAATAATTTCCAAAATATGGGCGCTCAAATGGTTAAAGAGGTTGCTCAGAAAACTAACGAAGATGCAGGTGACGGTACAACTACTGCAACTGTACTTGCTCAAGCAATCTATAGAGAAGGTGTTAAGCTTGTTACAGCTGGACACAATCCAATGGACCTTAAAAGAGGTATCGATAAAGCTGTAGAAAAAGTTGTAGCTAAGCTAAAAGAAATGTCTAAAGAAATTAAGACTTCTGAAGAGATCGCTCAAGTTGGTACAATCTCTGGTAACAACGATATCGAAATCGGAAAACTTCTTGCTGAAGCAATGGAAAAAGTTGGAAAAGATGGTGTTATCACTATCGAAGAATCAAAAACAGCTGAAACAACTCTAGACGTTGTAGAAGGTATGCAATTTGATAGAGGATACCTATCTCCATACTTCGTAACAAACCCAGAAAAAATGGAAGTCCAATTCGATAACGCTAATCTTCTTATTACAGATAAGAAAATTTCTAGCATGAAAGAACTTCTTCCAATCCTTGAGAAGTCTGTTCAAACTTCAAGACCACTTGTAATCATCGCTGAGGATGTAGAAGGTGAAGCTCTTACAACTCTAGTTGTTAACAAGCTAAGAGGAACTCTTCAAATCGCTGCAGTTAAAGCTCCAGGATTTGGTGACAGAAGAAAAGAAATGCTAAAAGATATCGCAACACTAACTGGTGGTACAGTGATCTCTGAAGAGCTAGGAATGAGTCTTGAAACTGCAACTCTAGACCACCTAGGTTCAGCTAAGAGAGTAACAATTGATAAAGAAAATTCAACAATTGTTGATGGTGCTGGTGACAAAGATGCAGTTGATGCTCGTGTTGCTCAAATCAGAAAGCAAATTGAAGAAACAACTTCAGATTACGATAAAGAAAAACTACAAGAAAGACTTGCTAAGCTTGCTGGTGGTGTCGCTGTAATCAATGTTGGAGCTCCAACTGAAGCTGAAATGAAAGAGAAAAAAGATAGAGTAGAAGATGCTCTTAACGCAACAAGAGCTGCTGTTGAAGAAGGTATTGTTGTTGGTGGTGGTTCAGCTCTTATCCATGCTTCTACTGTTCTAGACACTATTACAGGTGCTAATGAGCAAGAAGCTTTCGGTATCAGAATTGTTAGAAGAGCTGTTGAAGAGCCTCTAAGACAAATTTCTACAAATGCTGGTCTTGAAGGTTCAGTAGTTGTTAATGAAGTAAGAACTAAGGGTGATGTAAACTTTGGTTTCAACGCTCGTGAAGAAAAATATGAGAACCTTGTAGCTGCTGGGATCATCGATCCAACTAAAGTTACGAGATCTGCTCTACAAAACGCTGCTTCAGTTGCTGGTCTAATGCTTACAACTGAAACAATGATCGCTGATCTACCTAAGAAAGATGACGCTCCTATGGGCGGTGCTGGAATGGGTGGAATGGGCGGAATGCCTGGGATGATGTAGCGGCAAATTGCTTCGCAATTTGACGCTGCATAAGCCTTAGTGAGAAGCAGAAGCGTAAGCGCCTGCTTCGCAATAAGGGGCGACCTTGTTTGAACATCGTTTGACGCGACGACAACTAAATGAAGTATATTCTAAAAAAGAGGGAGCTACGCTCCCTCTTTCTATTCCACCTTTTTTCCCCTAAAATATCTCCATTAATCTAATCTTAAGGACAAACCATGCTTTGGAATAAAAAAGAGGTGCCTGTGGCCGAGCCCACTTTAACGAAAAAAGAAAAGGTAATTAAAGAGATCAAATCTTATGCGATTATTATCGTTACTGTATTTGCTTTTAGGTCTTCTTTTCTAGAGCCAAATCACATTCCATCTGGATCATTACTTCCAACAAATGCCATCGGTGATTTCATCGTAGTTAATAAAATGGCCTATGGATTTAAACTTCCATACTCAGATCTTTTTGGTGATCCCGTTTATTTGACTCAAAATGATGGTCCAGAAAGAGGGGATATCGTAGTTTTTGAATATCCAAGAGACAGAAGTATTCTTTTTGTTAAAAGAATTATCGGTCTTCCTGGAGATGAAATTGAAGTTCAAGACAATGTGGTTTACCTCAATGGAAAAGCAGTAGAGAAACAAAAACTTGAAAATACTGATGAGTATTTAGAGCTTTTTGATGAACCAAAGTTTGATCACAAGTTTCTTGATTTCTATGAAAATAAACTTGATAACGGTAGAACATTTGTTACTGCCGAAAATACAGGTTTTCCAATGCACTTAAACATTCCAAGAACAAAAATTCCTGAGGGACATTTCTTCGCTCTTGGTGATAACCGCGACTATTCAAGTGACTCACGTGTATGGGGATTTGTTCCATTTTCTCATATGCACGGACGTGCTTTTATGGTGTGGTTTAGTATGGTTTACCCATGGTCACAAGAAAAATTTCATTTCAGACCTTGGAGAATTGGAACACTACTTTAAAAAAACAAAAGGGAGCTTTCGCTCCCTTTTTTATTATTCATTTTCGCAGTATGGAATTGAATATGGCTTAGTAAAGACTTCTTCATAAACGTCACGTCTATTATCTCTACTTCCTACAGTTCTCACAAATTTTGAAACTGTAATATCACGATCAAGATCTTGCTCAATAGTGTAAGGGATTTTCTTACAGTTCTTATCTTTACCGTTACACACTTCTCTGTAAGATGTATAAACAATTGGATAAGAGTAGTATTCATGGCCAGTAATGATTCTCTCTGGCTCTTTATCTCCACCTTTTCTTGGACCAAATCCATAAACAGGCTCTTTGTTGATTGTTCTTAGATTATCCCCATCAACACATACGTTGAATACGTTAGAGATTTTACCAACAAATGCCCAAGTATTAGCAAGTTTGTAATCTGCTCTTTTTCTGATTGATTCCCAACTCTTTGAAGAAGGCTTCGTTCCAGTAGAGCTTCCACCAGCGATTCCACCAGAACCACCTAGAGTATTTAAAGAAATCAACGCCGTAATTATTAATAACTTTTTCATTATTCCTACTTTGTATTAAGCGTGTCTGTAATGGCGAATGTAAAGGCACGCTTAGTTCCTTTTGCACCTGGTTTATTTGCGAGTTCGACTTTTTTATGAAATGCCTCTTCGTCAATTTTCAGCCATTCTTCGTATGCTTCATCGCTTAATCCTTCAGCATAAAAAGCAATAACATTTTCTCCACCAGTTTCTGCATTTTCTGGTTTTGCAAATTTTTCTGCAATAGCAAGTCCAGCTCTTTTAAGAGTCTTTCCAGAGAAATTAGCTTGATTGTCCCCGAGCGTATAATTGCCATCGCGTGTTTGTTTAAGGGCACGAAGTTCAATCATCTTTTCGACTGTTTCAAGTCCAGAAAGCCCATAGCGGTATTGAATAAATTCTCTAGAGATCGGGTAACATGAGGCCATGAAATAAATCTCAGCAAAACAGCGATCGTAGAGAATTTCACTTTCTATGTCTGCAGAATAGATAATGCTTTTATCTTGTGTATTAGGATTATATTTTTCAATTTCGTCTTTAACTACCGGTGGGACTAACTCTAAAAGGAGTGAGTCATTAGTTGTAGAAAAGAGAACGCGATAAAGTTTGTAAAGAGTTTGGTATGTCGGCCTATTTTGTTCATTAAGTAGGCGATGAAGAGTTCTTTCACTTACGTCGACTTTTTCCGCAAGAAGACGCATCCCAATTTTGGGATCACGAAACTCAGATAGCTTCTTTTTCAAGTCGATTGCGACTTGTCTTTTTAAATCAATTTCTTGATTTGAAGTTTCTATCTCCATTTTTTCTCCATGATTCCAAATCTATATCATAGTTAAAAAAATTGTTGAGTCGCTGTGAAAGTTCTACAGACTGTTAAGTCGCTAATTTTATATAAAAAAAGGGCCAGATTCTGGCCCTCTCTTATCAAAACACACAACCAACAGAGAATTTCTCTAATGATCTAATTATAGACAGCTTGGGATAGAGAAAGATTTCTTGAAAAGAGTCTTGTAAACAGGTCTCTTGTTATCTCTGCTTCCAACTTCTCTTACGAATTTAGAAACTGTGATTTCTCTATCTAGTTTTTGGTTAACTTCAGTAGTTACCATTTTACATCTGTTGTCGTTCTTACCTGTACAAACTCTTGACTCGTAAGTGTAGTTGATTGGGTAAGTGTAGTACTTGTAACCAGTGATAACTCTTACAGGATCCTTATCTCCACCTCTGTGTGGTCCGTATCCGTAAACAGCTTCTTTGTTAAGAGTTCTTAGGTTTTCACCGTCAACACATACGTTGAATACGTTAGTGATTTTACCTACGAATGCCCATGTGTTTTCAAGTTTAACACCTGAAGTAGCTTTGATTGTTTCCCAGCTATCAGTTTCAGAAATGGCCATTGTGTTCATAGAAAGAGCGATTGCAGCTAAAGCGATAAGTTTTTTCATAACATCCTCCAAAAGGTTTGTTTATCAGTCAGTGTGAACTGTTTTTGTTTTTGTGTTGGAGGGAAAGTAATTCGTGCTAATTTATTTGTCCAAATGACTTCACATTTTCTGTGAAAAAGCAGGACAGCGTCAAAAAGGGGCCTAAATTTTATGACAAGTAGGGCCCCGTGTCACGACTAAGACTTGCGAGTTCGACGCTCAAGTTCTTGAATTAATTCAGTTGTTGGGACTTTCGTGAGGATTTCATGCTCGTTGTCGCTAAGCTCACTTAATGTGTTCAGGACACCGGCCTTGTATAACATAGCGGTATATTGTTTACGGCTTAATATGTATCCGTTGCTCTTTTGATGAAAATCTTCTTCTGAAAATTTGAGCAGCGCCATTAAATCATTTGGATCGAGTCCCGCCCTAGATGAGTAAGTAAAAAATGATGGTTTAGTTACTATGTAACATTGTTGTGTCGTTGTATTTTCCATAGAGAGATTTTTACTTGAGAAGAAGATTTTCGACAAGCAAATGGTGTCAAAAAAATGAAATTATATACTTTAGATGGTGCCACTAAGCCCATGAATAAAGGCCCTAGGGCCAGTTTGTCAAAAAACGTCAGTCACTGTTTTGACACCACTGTCGAAGATTTCATCACTTAGCTGTCTAAAAAGTTGGCATTGTATTCGCATTATATAAAAGTAGAAAGGCAAGAGAAGCCGCTTCAAGGATGAATAAGCAACTCTACTAAAATGCCTAATTAATTCACGGAAGAATTAGAAATACTACTGGTGAGAAAATGAGTTTTTCATTCCCTCTCTCCCCGAATTTTCTCCATTCGCTCCCAGTAGAAATGTAAATCGGGCCCTTTTTCCAAGTTTTGAGTCGGCAAGGAAAAAGGGCCCTTTTTATTTAGAAGAAATTATTTAAAAAGTTTCCAGCACCATAGCCTGATGATTTAGCATCAACACCCCAGCGATAACATTCACCATCTTTGACAGTATTCATTCCAGTTCCTCTTACGAGAACACCAATGATGTCGTTATTTTCTGTTGAAAAAATTGGTGAGCCAGAATTTACACTAAATGTATCCAGGTGGTGGATAAAACTGTCACGAAAGATGTCATTCTTTTCGATGAAACCATTGTGAGTATACTTTTGAGAGATTCCCAGAGGAAATCCAATCATAAATATCTCTTCGCCAATTTCAGGTTTTTCTTTTCTAACATGCAGAGGTTTTCTATTTACAACATTGCGATCAAGCTCAATCACAATAAGATCTCGTCCCATATAGTTTTTGTCTGCTAGGACTTTAACTACCTTTTTACAGAAATATGTATTTTCTTTTTTTGAAGTGAAATTCTTTTGTTGATCAGTATTTGAAACATAATCAAATGAGATAGCATACTGATCACAGGAGGCGCCATTGTCTTCATCAATACAATGAGCAGCTGTTAAGAAAGTATTTTCACTAATAAGTGCACCGGAGCAATTGGCAATTATACTTTCATGAGCAAAGCGTTCGTCAGGACAAAAGTTCATTTTTTCAATGAGTGGCATTCCTTGAAGTGCAAAATCCCCACTTGGCAAATTCGTAAGATTTGATTTTCTAATAAGTGCACCAACAGATTGACCAATGTTTTGAATTTCAAGAGGAGCGTCTTTTATCTGTAGACGATCATCTTGATCAAATATGTCAGCATTCGCATTTAAAATTGTGAGTAAGAGGATTAAATATTTCATAGGGGGAATCTAGCAAAATACTTGAAAATTGATAGTGAAAGTGAACTTTTTATGGCCCTGTGTAGGCAAAAAATTCCTGTGTAAATTGAACAACTTAAAAGGCTCTTTCCCTTTTCCGAAGAGGAGAGTGGAGGATTGTTATGCACCTTTTATATTTACAGACAGAACCTAAACTAGACAAAAAATTCTTCTACTTAAGTAGAGTTTTTCAACAGTATTCTATAACCCTCGTCCCAATCGGGGTTTCTGATCTTATAAATATGAAGTTAACTGGTCGTGACTATATTTTGTGTATCGAAAAAAACATTGAAACTAGAAATAACTTTTTGAAAGTGAAAAATAGATACCTAGATTTTGCAATGAAATCAGGTAAATTGGCCGTTTTTGACGTGAGTTCTTTTGCTCCCCATCCAATACACGCAAACATATATCGCCAAAAATCTTATATCCATATAAAATTACCTATAGAGATGGATGATCTTGCACGAGAGATTGCTCTTATGATTTTTCAAGAGAAGTCAAAGCGTGCAGAGAATTGGCCTGGCGGTAGGAGGGCCAAACTCCCAATGTAAGGAAGGATTAAATGGAACGTGAAGAGATTTATACTCGTAGGATTTTAACAATTTTAAAATTAGATGCCGAAAGACTCTATACGCGTTTAAAAGAAAGGGAAGTTGAGTACCTTCATATCTTTTCTCAAAAAAGAACTAGAGATCACTTCAAAGAAGTTTTTAAATCTCGTTATGATCTTATTTCTCCCTCTGATCTAAAGTTTTGTTCAGAAGATGTTATCATGGCACTTGAAGCTTATTATCGAAAGATAGATGACATGAGATGGTATCTTTATCATACAGAAGATATGCCCGTTTCTGTTGATGATAATGTCAGAATGTTTCTCAGAGAATTAAAAGCACTTTATAATACGCTCTCTCTATTTATTAATGCAGAATTGCAAATTGGAGAGGAAGAGGAAAGTTCAGAACATGAATTTTCTCAAGAGTATAATTTTGAAACAACAGATGATGAAACAGTTGGAGACTTTACTTCCACAAGCTTTAATATTGAATTTCATACAGAAGAAGATAGCGGACTTGTTGATATCGAATCTTTGGAATTTGGAATTGAAGAAGATGTAAAAGAAGAAATTGAGACAATGACTGAAGAGGACAAGCGATCTCCAACAAAGAATTTGAACGGTGAAGATACCTTGTTAGGACTTTTCAATAAAGACGATTTGAAGGATCTTAAATGATTTTAAAGCTCGTCTTACTTTCTCTGTTATTCTGTGCGAATACATTTGCAAAGCAACCTGTATCAGGAAATCGTTATGAACTTTTGTCTGGGATCAGAAAAGATCGCAATACAAAAGCTTTTTGGGACACAAAATATAGTGAGAAACGCTATGTTTATGGCAAGGCCCCCTCATCTTTTCTAGCTCACAATTATACGTTTCTTCCATTTGGTGGCAAGATTCTCGACATTGGAATGGGTGAGGGGAGAAACGCTGTATTCTTGGCCTCTAAAGGTTATAAAGTAACAGGTGTTGAGATAAGTTCTGAAGCAATCAGAAAGGCCCGTATGCTTGCTCGTGAATTTGAGGTGAGGATCGATACTGCTCTAACACCACTTGAAGAATATAATATTCCTGATGAATCATTGGATGGGATCATTTGTTTTTATTTTGTCGAAAAGAATATGAATGAAAGATTTATGAAATGGTTGAAGCCTGGTGGGATTGTAATTTTTGAAGCATTCACTGAGCGCCAAAAATCAGTAAAAGGATTTGACCCATCAGATAATGGAGCTCTTTTAAAAGAGAGCGAGCTTTTAAAGTTGTTTCCAGGTTTTAGAATTTTAAAATATGAAGAACCAATTCACGAGCGTGATTATAGAGCGAGCATTATTTTGCAGAAGACCAAGGAATCTTCTTCTGCCTTTAAAAAAGTCAAAAAATAGTGTCAAATGGAATTGATGCGAAACATTAGTATAAAATACCTGATCTTTTTTCTTTCATTTTCTGTCTTTGCTACTTACAAAGACGATGAAGGACATTTCGCGGGGCGCGTTTCTAAATTTAATTTAGAAGCTGGGCTTTTGCGTGTGAAGGTTGAGTTTCCGAATGTGAAATACATCAATAAAAAAGATCGTGTAGAATTGTGGAATCAACAACGCATGGGCCGCAGATGCTTGGCCTACGTTACCGGCAGAACAAGCGATTATGTCTTGCTAAAAGTGCCAAATGCTGAGGACTGTAGCAAAACTGTCTCACTTGATCACGGTGTCTATCTGGAATTTTTCAGCCAGGATTTAGTTAATAATTTAAAGATGGGTCGCGAGGTCGTGGAGATCCTTCTTAAAAAACGTTTGGCCTTGCAAAGCAAAATGTCGCGAAGCCAAAAAGAAATTGACGCACATATTGAGAAGGTCAACGCTGTAAATTTGCGCTACGAAGTTTTGCGCGAGAAACTAATGGCCGAATGGCAAAAAGAACTCCAAAACCTCGAAGAAGATAAGATTAATGCGCTTCGTAACTATAAAGGTCTTGAAATTAGGCTTGATGAAGTAAATCACAAGCTAGAAAAGTATCGTGTTGAAGACGAGAACCTTGCTCTCGACAGATGGTCACTTGATCCTAATCTCTACTACCGCAAGTAGCGGTGTCATTTTGCTACTGGTCAGATCGTGTAATATTAAGTAAATACAAATATCCAAAAATTAACTTTGTTCTTAGCAAAGGATGTGACTATGACAATTTTTAGAAAGTCTCTTATTGCGACTATGCTTCTTGCAAGCGTTGGGGCACATGCAGCGCCTCTTGGAAATGCTAAAGCTGTTAAAGGTGGTTCTTATAAGTACAACCTTGAAACACAACCGACGACATTAAATCCATTGTCGTCAACTGATGCTTACGCTTCAGTTGTTCAAAGATATATTAATGAAACTCTAGTCAATCAAAACGAAGACAACCTAGAGTACATGCCATCTCTTGCACAGAGCTGGACAATTTCAAAAGATGGAAACACTTTTGAATTTACTCTAAGAGACGGAGTTAAGTGGCACGATGGAAAACCATTAACTGCTGAAGACGTTAAATTCTCTTTTGATGCAATTATGCACCCAGAGAATAAATACAAGACTGCAACTAAGAAACCATATTACGAAAATATTGGAAGCTGTGAGATCATCGCTCCAAATAAAGTAAGATTCAAAGTTAAGACTCCATACTTCAATAACTTTGAAACTGTTGCTACAGGACTTTCAATTGTTCCTAAGCACATCTATGAAAACCCAACAGCTGAACAAGAAAAAGAGTTAAACAAATCTCTTGTTGGTACAGGACCATATATTCTTGATGAAGTAATTCGTGGGAAATATTTAAAACTTAAAAAGAATAAAGACTGGTGGGGGAACTCTGTTGCCGATTACGCTGGTGTTTACAACTATAATGAAATCCTTATGAGATTTGTTAAGGATGGAACTATTGCTCTTCAAAGACTTGAAAAGGGAGACATTGATTTCCTAGGTCTTCAACCAGAAGAATATGTTAAAAAAGCAAAAGGTGCAGCTTGGGGTAAAAAAGTATTCAAAGTTCAAACAGCAAACAAAGGTCCTCAAGGATATGCATTTGTTGGTTGGAACATGGATAACCCACTTTTCAAATCTAAAAACGTAAGAAAGGCCCTTACTTATCTATTCAATAGAGAACTTATGATTGAGAAGTTTCAGTATGGTTTATCTGAACCAGCAACTGGTCCTCTTTATAAGACATCTATGTATGCTGATGAGTCAGTAAAGCCAATTCCTTTTGATCCAAAAAAGGCCCTTGAAATTTTGAGAGCTGAAGGTTGGAAAGATACTGATGGCGATATGATCCTTGATAAAGTGATCGATGGTAAAAAAGTTAATTTCTCATTTACAATTCTTGAGCCTCTTCAAGATTTCGTAAAATACCTAACAATCTTCAAAGAAGATGCAAAGCAAGCTGGTATTGATGTTAACGTTAAGTTCATCGAGTGGAACACTTTCATCACTCTATTAAATGAAAAGAAATTCGAAGCCGTTAGACTTGCATGGTCTGGTGGTGGACTTGATTGGGATCCAAAGCAAATTTGGCACTCATCATCTGCTGATGGTGGTGGTTCGAACTTTATTAGCTACAAAAACCCAAAAGTTGATAAGCTAATTGATCAAGCAAGAGTTGAGCTAAACAGAGACAAGAGAATTCCTCTTTTAAAAGATGTTTACAGAACAATTGCTGACGATGCTCCATACGTATTCTTATTTAACAAGAAATTTACTTTTTACGCTCACACAAAAAGAATGAAGAAAGTAAAAGATACGTTTACATATGGTCTTGGAACTGATTACTGGTGGATTGAAAAGTAGTTAAGGTAAAGGTTCGGAGGACGAATTGTTAAACTATATTTTAAGAAGATTATTACTGATGATCCCGACATTGTTCGGGGTCACTGTTATTGTATTTGCTGTAATTAACCTAGCTCCAGGTTCACCTGTTGAACAAAAGATTCAACAGCTAAGATTTTCAGGTGCTGGTGATAAAGGCGGCGGGAACCTTGGTGGTAGCTCAAACAGCTCTGGTGTTTCAGAAGAAGTTATCGAAGCTCTAAATAAGCAATATGGTTTTGATAAGCCTATGCATATTCGTTACTTCATTTGGTTGAAGAACTTAGCGAAATTAGACTTTGGTGAGAGTTTTACTTACGAAGAGCCAGTCATTGACGTTATCGCTTCAAAGTTACCTGTGTCACTTCAGTTTGGGATTATCTCTTTATTCCTTTCCTATATTGTGTGTATTCCTCTCGGAGTGCTTAAAGCAGTTAAAAGTGGAACAGCATTCGACGTAGTTTCTAGTTTTCTACTGTCTGCAATGTACTCAATTCCTGGCTTTATGCTTGGTATTTTATTGATCGTATATTTTGCTGGTGGAAGATTTTTTGAGTGGTTCCCAATTGGCGAGCTTTACTCTGACAATTATGAAGAACTAACGACGCTAGGAAGATTTTGGGATCGTGTTCACCACTTTGTATTACCGTGTGTGTGTTACATGATTGGACAGTTCACTGTTCTAACTCTTCTAATGAAGAACTCAATGTTAGATGTTATCCAGAATGACTATATCAGAACAGCTAAAGCTAAGGGTCTTGGAGATAAGGCCGTTTACCTAAAGCATGCTCTTAGAAATGCTCTAATTCCAGTTGTAACAGGTATTGGTGGTTTCCTTTCTGTTTTCTTTGCAGGCTCTTTCCTAATTGAAACTATTTTCAACTTGGATGGAATGGGGCTACTTGGTTATAGCTCGATCTTGGCAAGAGATTACAATGTTATTATGGGACTGATTTTTATTCAGTCAGTATTGATGTTAGTTGGAAACCTTCTTGGTGACATTATCTATACACTTGTTGACCCAAGGATTGATTTCGCATGATAGAAAAAAGAATTAAAAACGAACTTACTTTAAAAAGATATAAGCGTTTTAAGGCAAGAAAATCTGCTGTTTTTGCAGTCGTGGTTCTTGTTGTTATGACAATCATGACATTTTCAGCGCCTCTTATCGCGAACAGCAAACCACTTTTCATGACTTATGAAGGAAAAGTGTTTTTTCCTGTTTTCAATGACTACCATCCAAAAGACTTCGGTATTACGGATTCCCTAGTTGTAGATTACAGAAAAATTGCTAAAGATAATCCGCAAATTACGACAGTGTGGCCAGCGATTCAATGGGATCCCTATGAATCAAATAATGATGTATATGAGTTTCCTGGTGAACCGACTAGTGCAAACCTACTTGGTACAGATGATCGTGGTCGTGACGTTTTAACAAGATTGATTTATGGTTTTAAATATTCGATCAGTTATGCTGTACTTGTTTGGATTATTTCAACAGTTCTAGGAACGATATTTGGTGGGATCATGGGATACTTCGGTGGTACTGTGGATATCGTAGGACAGAGAATTGTGGAAGTATTTAGTACTATTCCTGTTTTCTTTCTATTATTGATTCTCGTATCGATTTTTCAACCAACGTTGATTCTTCTTGTTCTTATTACATCTATCTTTGGATGGATTAGTATTAGTTACTATGTTCGTGGAGAGTTCTTAAAAAATAGAAAGCTTGAATTTGTTGAGGCTGCAAGAAGTATGGGAGCATCAACGTCTTCTATTCTTTTTAAGCATATTCTTCCAAATTCAATGACTCCATTGATTACATTTGCACCATTTACTATTGCTGGTTTGATCGCAAGCTTGGCCTCTCTTGATTATCTAGGTTTTGGTCTTCAAGTTCCAACACCTTCATGGGGAGAGCTACTTTCTCAAGCTCAAAAAAATTATAGTATCGCATGGTGGTTAGCGGTTTATCCTTCAGCGGCCCTCTTTACGACATTATTTATGTTCGTACTTGTTGGTGACGGTGTAAGAGATGCCTTTGATCCAAAAGCTCAAGTAGATTAAAAAATACGGCCCGGCTAAATGCTGGGCCCTTTTATTTTAGGTGAACCTGGTTTGATTCCAGGACTGTCCCGCAACGGTGATGACAACTGTCTAAGTCCGATCCCTAAGATGAAATGAATTCCCGAGGAGGACTTTCATGAAAAAAATTATACCGATCTCCCTTTCTATTCTCTCACTTTCAACTTCTGCCTTAGTTGAGGTTGATGTTGTCGCAGAGAAAATTTCTAAATCGAAAGATGATGTTACAAGCTCAGTAAGTTATTTTTCTGAGTCAGATATTCAAAATAGTAACCAGATGAATTTACCCGATTTTTTACAGGCCAGGGCCGGAATTCAAATGGGGAGTACTGGTGGAATTGGTCAGACGACATCCACCTATATTCGTGGTGCTAAGAGCGAGTACCTACTTGTTATAGTTGATGGCATAGAAGTTAATGATCCAAGTTCAATAGGGGCCCAGTTTGAATTACAGCATCTTGATTTAAATTCAATTGAAAGTATCGAGATTCTTAAAGGCCCTCAAACAGTTCTATATGGGGCCGATGCTCTTTCTGGTGTAATTAATATTACGACAAAGGCCGCAAATAAGAGTCGTTCATCATTTTATGGTAGCTATGGATCATACAATACTAAAAAAATTGGTGGTTCCATGAGTACAAGAAAGGACAATCTGTCTTTTCATTTGAATGCCAGTACACTGCAATCAGATTCATTTTCTTCTTCAAGTGTGGGTAATCTTTTGGAGAAAGATTCATATGCTCAGACAAATGTTACTGGGAAAATTACCTACCATGGTGAAAAATCAGAAACAACGATTGTCGTTAAAATGATAAATAGCGACGCTGAAATTGATAACAATAATGCTGATGTTAGGGCCAAAGATAGTTCTACATTTAAGCAGTGGTCAAATTCAATTGCCCATCATTATAAATTCTCTGATTCATTACAAAGTAGTTTAAAAATAAGTGAATCATCGACAAAGAGAGTGTATGAGCTTTATTCATTAGAATATTTCGGACGAAAGCAAAAGGTTACAGTTGATTCTAGCTATAAGATCAATAATTCTTGGAAGACTATGCTTGGTTTTGATTTTGAAAGAAATAAAGTAACGGCATCCGGTTCTTACAACAATCGTCATGATAATGAGAGAAGTGCATTTTGGTTAAATTTTATTAAATGGAAAAATGTATTTTCAGATCAAGGTGTACGTATAACTTCTGGAATTTCTGAAGCAGAAAAGGTGACTACAAAATTTGGAGTTGGTTATCACTTTCCGATGCAGATTACTCTAAAGGCCAATTATGCAACGGCCTTTAAGGCCCCGACACTTGATGAACTTTATTCTCCTTTTGGTGGTAATTCAAATCTAAAACCAACAAAAAGTGAAAGTGTTGATGTTATTTTAACAAAAAAAATGGGACCGAGTTCTTTTGAGCTAACATACTTTAATACTAATTATAGAGATCAAATTGTTTATTCTTCAAAGTACGAGAATAGAGATAGGTCTAAATCTCAGGGCCTTGAAACTTCACTAGACTACTTTTTTGCAGGAGTTTTCAGAGTTGACGGTAGTTATACTTATTTGAGGGCCATTGAAAGTGGTAGTGGTAAATACCTAGCAAGAAGAGCGAGACATTTTTGGAATTTCGGATTGGAATATCTAAAATTTGAAAATTATCTATTTGGACTGCGTACAAGATATGTTGGTAAAAGAAATGAAACAGATAATTATGTTTTAAAGAGCTACATTCTTTCAGACTTTTATACTCAAGCAAAAATCAATGAGACGCTTAATTTGAAGATTAGTATCAATAATATTTTTGATGAAAAATATGAACAAATAAAAAATTATTCTACAGCAGGTCGCAATTTCTTAGTTACTGGGGAGTTTAGCTTTTAATGAAAAACACAGCACTTTTTTATTCTTTATTCATTTCATTAGGCCTGCATGGATTATTCTTTACAGCAGGTATGATTGAGAGAAAAACTCAGGGTGCAATGGTGTCATTTAAACAGGGACCTTCTTCAATTCAAGTTAAAATAAGTGGTCCTCGCGAAGTTCTTAAAGAAAAGAATGTGAGTGAAAAAAGAAAAACGATTCATCCAACACCAATAGAGTCTGTGAAAGAAAGTGGTGTTTTAAAAGGCGCCCTTGCAAAGGTAAATATAGCTCCAGAATACCCTGCAAGATCTGTTCTTTTTGAAGAAGAGGGCATAGTGACTGTTTTAGTTGAGATTGATAGTCAGGGTGTAGTCAAATCTGCTGTAGTGGAAAATTCTAGTGGACATGTTAGACTTGATGAAGCGGCCCTAAAGGCCGCTAGAGAAACAAGCTTTACCCCAGCAACTTTAGACGGAGAAAATATCGAGAGTAGAGAAACTCTTGAATTTAATTTTAAACTAAAATGAAAATCTTATTAATTACTTTATCTCTTTTTACATCTCTTTCGGCCTATTCTGCACAAAGAGTTATATCTACAGCACCTAGTGTGACAAATATTATAAAGGCCCTTGGTAAAGAAGAACTCATTGTTGGAGTTTCTCCATATTGTGAAATTTCAGAAAAATTACCTGTTGTTGGTACGGGTCTTGCTTTTAATTATGAAAGAGCTCTTTCTTTAAAAACCGATCTTGTTATTATTCCGAAATTGGCCGTATCCGATCTCGATAAGAGGTTGAAAAAAATGAACATCCCAACTCTTGTTGTCGATCACGATAGTATTTCAGGAGTTATGGAGAGTGTATTAAAAATTTCTGAGGCCCTTGATGTTAAAGAAAAGGGACAGGTTATTTTTGATCGAATGATTACTGAATCTAAAAAAAGAAAACGTTCCAACTTGAAGGCCTTATTTGTTGTTAGTGCAGATGTTAGCAATGGAAAAATCAAAGATATGTATGTTGCGGGTAGAAGAGGGCTCTATGGAGAGATTGTAGTACTTGCTGGACATCTGAATGTTGCCTCTGAATTAGCAACAGGGTATCCGAAGATTAATCTTGAGAATTTGATAAAATTAAATCCTGATATCATATTCTATTTGTCATCAAAAGATATGCCTAAAGATTTTTCGAATGCCATGAGATCAATAAAAGGTATTAATGCTGTCTCTAATAATAGAGTTATTGAGATTTCTGGGGCCGAGTTTGGAGTGCCCGATCATAATATCTCAAAGTTAGTTGAAGTTATGGGAGCCTATCGAATTGATTAGTCTTAAAGATATCACCTATCAAATTGATAATAAGGAAATTCTTACAAATATCTCTTTGGATATTCAAAAGGGGAGTTTTACTTCAATTATTGGACCCAGTGGCGCAGGGAAAACGACTCTTGCACGTATGATATGTGGTCTTCAAAATCATTCGGGTGGAAATCTTTCAATAGATCAAAAGTTATTACAAAATTATGATGCAAAAGAACTTGCTCGAAAAGTTTCATATGTGTCACAAAACTCTGATGCTCTTTCAGATTTTTCAGTTTGGGATTTGATGGAATTATCAAAATACCCATTCTGGGATAGTTCAAAAAAACTTACAAGTGACGAAGTCGAACTCGCTAAGTTGTATCTTCAAAAACTCGATATATTACCTCTTTTAAATCGTTCACTTAATTCTTTAAGTGGTGGAGAAAGACAAAGGGTTTATGTTGCGAGTGCGTTGTTTCAAGGCAGTGAGTATGTTGTCTTGGATGAGCCTACAAGCGCTCTCGATCCTGGTCATCAATTTGAGATCATGAAACTTTTAAGACAAGAGCAAAGTAGTGGTAAAACAATCATCATGATTTCTCACGATATCAATATGGCCCTTCAGATCTCAGAGCATTTAATAGCTCTTAAGAATGGAAGAGTTTTCTATTCTGGTGGTCCATGTGAATTTGTTCGCGACTCTCAAATGAATGAGCTTTTTAATTTAAGATTTAAAATGTATTCAGATGAAGGAACACATATTCCATTTCTCGTCGGCTGGGAGGATGTGTGAAGTTTTGGTTGTCTGTTATTGCCTTAATTTTTTTCGTTCTAGTTTCACCTTTTTTTGGAGAAACCATTTTTGGCATTAGTGATGTAAATAGTTATATTTTTCAAAATCTAAGGGTGCCAAGAACTCTACTTACTTTTATAGCCGGATCATCACTTGCTCTTGCCGGAATGAGCTTCCAGGCGTTGTTTCGCAATTCCTTAGCGACACCCTATACTTTAGGGGTTGCTTCAGGTGCATCGCTCGGGGTCGCTTTTTATATTGCACTGGGATTGAGCTTTTCATTAATCGGTTTTTCTGGTGCTGGAATTTTTGCCTTAATAGGGTCTTTTGCAACAGTTCTTTTGGTTTATTTGTTGGGAAGTCGTAAAAATAAACTTCATATGAATACGGTTCTGTTGACGGGAATTGCACTTTCGATGACTTTTTCTAGTCTTATTTTGTTAATTCAAGTTCTTGTAAGAGAAATGGATGCAGTAAGAATTATCCGTTGGCTTATGGGATCAATTGAAGTTGTGGGAATGGAAACACCTTTAAATGTTCTTCCATTTTATGTCATCGCTCTCGTTTACTTATCAAGAAGGCCTTTGGAGTTGAATCTTTTATCTATGGGAGATGATATCGCTCAAACGAGGGGTATTAATATTCATAATCTTAAAATTCAAATTTTTCTTATGACTTCATTTCTTGTGGCCGGTGTTGTTTCAGAGTGTGGCCCAATTGGTTTTGTGGGAATGATTGTTCCTCACTTTGGAAGAATTATTGTAGGACATAATCACAAAAGACTTATTCCATTTGTTGCTGTGTTTGGTGGTGCCTTTTTGATTTTATGTGATTTGATTTCACGAGTTTTCTTTGCGGACTTTTTGTTACCTGTAGGAGTTATTACTTCTTTATTTGGCGGTCCATTTTTTATCTACTTTTTATTGCAAAAAAAGAGGGACTAGTTAGTCCCTCCACTTAAATCCTCTTTGAAATGCCATTTCTTCGTACTTGAAAAATACTCTCGCATAAGGAGGTACTTTTTCAATATCTTCTGGAGAATAGAGCTTCTTCGTTTCGTAGTTTCCTACAATATTTGTTCCAATGAACCCTTGTACTCTCATTCTAAATTGATAAGGAAGTTCGACTTCATTTTTTTCATATTGAAACATTCCTCTTTTTGCAAGGTAAGCTTCTTTTGCAACTTGTACATATTCTGCCACGATATCTTTTTCATATGGGGCAATAAAATACATCGCTGCGAGACCCGATCTCAATAATTCTCTGTTGATATTAATACCATCATAATAAATTGTACCAAGAAGCCTGTTGTTCTTATCAGTTAGTTGGTCACCAGTATCAACTTGGATTGTCGCCCCAATTGGTAGTAGTTGTTTTAGGTAGTCTCTGGCTTCAAAAGAAATATCTCCTTGAGAAAATCCTTTGAAATCAATTTCTGGCGTATCAATTCCCATGAATCGAACACGAACTTCTTTTGTCATACCAGGAACAACCATTCTAAGAGTATCGCCGTCATGAATACTTGCAACAGTTCCTTCAACAACAATCGCGTTCGTGGTAAAAGAAAAGAGAAAACTAAGTACTAGGATTAATTGAGAAAATTTAAACATTCATTGTCCTTGGTGAGTTTGGCGCCAGTGTACTTTTTGAGACGCGTTAAGGCGATAATGTGGTAAAATTTACAAGATTTTCAAGCGAAGGGGTCGAGTATGAGCGATAAAGACTATGAAATTGTTTATTCATCTGATGGTTCAGGAAAGAATCTCATTGATAAAAATAAAAAGACTTTAACTGAAGTCGAAATTGTCCCGGCCAATGTAACTTTAAAATTAAGATTAGAAAAAAATGGTCGTGGCGGGAAAACTGTCACCGTAGTCTATGACCTTCCTCAAAATGGAACTTACTTTCAAAAACTAGCAAAAGATTTAAAGGCCGCTTGTGGAACGGGTGGAAGCTTTAAGGGCGAGACTATTGAAATTCAAGGTGATAAGAAGAATCAAGTTAAAGAACTTCTTATTAAAAAAGGTTTCAAAGTTAAGGGATAAGTTTATCAACGAGGGCCTGTGCAAAAGCATGGGCATCACCCGGCCATCTGGCAGAAATATAGTTCCCATCTTCAACAACAAATCCAGGTTTTAAATTTTCAGCACTATCACGAAGCAAAGGGACTGGTCCCAAAATAAATTGCTTCGGACTTTTTAAAAAAGATTTCACTTCATCTTCAACTGTCATTTTGTATGTTCGATAGTAGTTTTTCATCCAGGGGTAAGTGATAAACCAAGCAAGGAGTTCTTGGGTCTTAAGAAGTCCGGTTGTCTTTTTGTCCTTTAGAACACTATTACCTTGTTTGTCTTTACTTCTTGCTGCCAGCACAACGCCATGGCAAATGGCCGCTACAGGTAAATCCTTTTCAAAAAAATCTGATACGACTACTTGTAATATTTTTGATTCTAAATATTCCTTCACACCTTGTGCATGACCCCCAGGGAGTAAGAGTGCATCAAATTTGAAATCTACAATTTGATCCCAAGAAATAGGGGTTTGAAAATTACGATCATTCATTAATTTTTCAAAGGCGTTTTTAGCATCATTATTCGCGATCAGCGTAGAAGCAAATGGCCCAAGACCTCGGCCATTGAGCATAATAAGGTCACATTGTGCCAATTTTGCATTGGGTGTCGCAAAGACCACTTCGATGCCGTTATTCTTTAAAATTTGCCAAGGAATGGCAACTTCTGTTGGGTCGAAATCAAAACTGGGAATTGGTACTAAAACTTTACGATTCATTCTTTGATTTTAAATTAAAAGCTTTGTTTTTCAAGGTTAAGTTTTCTTGATTCTGAATAAAATAAAAAAGTTATATGACATATCTCATTTTAATTTTCCTCTTGCTCATAATAGAATAGGGGGCAAAGAGAGAGAAATTTTATGAGAATGTTTGGTATATTTTTTTCAACAACGATGTTGATATGGCTCGTTGTAATTTCTGTGCCAACAGGGTTCGCTGTGGCGACGTTTACATACAGTAAAGGGTATTCCTATTTACTGGATGATCCAAAGGCCTGTGTAAATTGTCATATTATGGACGAAGAATATCACGCTTGGGGAAAATCAACTCACCGTCACGTTGCTTCTTGCAATGATTGTCATACACCAGATAACTTTGCTCTCAAATATTTAAGCAAGGCCGTCAATGGTTGGAATCATGGATATGCCTTCACTACTGGTGATTTTAAATACCCAATTCAAATTAAAGATTTCAATAAAGACATCACAAATAAGGCCTGTTTGAAATGTCACAACAGTATGACGGACCATATGTTTATAGATAAATCAAAACCAATAAATTGTTTACATTGCCATTCAAAAGTAGGTCATGACTTATGAAAAAAATTATCGTGTTCTTAAGTACAAAGTACTTCTTCCTCGGAATTATTGTTTCACTTCTTTCTGGAGGAATTTTCCTTCTCGCTTTGAATATCATGGAGAAAAAGAATGAAGCAAAACATTCTAACTTCATCATTAAGGAGATAGGAGATCTAGAGGATGATCCTAAAGTTTGGGGAGAAAGCTTTCCGCAACAGTATGAAGATTATTTAAAGACTGTTGACCAAGTCAGAACTAAGCATGGTGGTAGTGAGGCCCTTCCTCAAATGCCAACAAAAAATGATCCAAGAGTTCAGGTCTCTCAATCAAAACTTGAAGAAGATCACAGACTAGTCACGATGTGGCTCGGCTATGCATTCTCAAAAGATTTTAGAGAAGAAAGAGGCCACGCTTATATGCTTGAAGATCAAATTTATACAGGAAGACAAAGTGTTCCTCAGCCTGGGACCTGTCTAAACTGTCACGCCTCAACATATAAGGCGATGGTTGTTCTTGGTGATGGGAATTTAAATAAAGGTTTCGAGGCATTAAATAAGTTGCCTTATCATGAGGCCGTTAAAAACGTTAAACACCCCGTCTCATGTATTGACTGTCACAATCCGAAAGATATGTCTTTGCGTGTAACTAGACCTGGATTTATTGAAGGTATCGCTGAATATAAGAAGACAGTTGGTGTTCATAATTATGACGTTAATAAAATGGCTACAAGACAAGAAATGCGTACTTTTGTCTGTGCTCAATGTCACGTTGAGTACTATTTTAAAGGTGAAGATAAACGTCTAACGTTTCCTTGGCATAAAGGTCTTAAAGCAGACGAGATTTTATCTTATTACGAAGACGTAAAGTTCAAAGACTGGGTTCATAAAACAACAGGTGCTAATATGCTAAAGGCCCAGCACCCTGAATTTGAAATGTGGTCTCAGGGAACTCACGCAAAGGCCGGTGTAAGTTGTACTGATTGTCATATGCCATATAAGAGAGTTGGGGCGAAGAAGTATTCTGATCACCATGTTAGAAGCCCGATGCTTAATATCAATAGAGCTTGTCAAACATGTCACAATGTTTCTGAAAATGAGTTGATGGATAGAGTCGTAACGATTCAAGATCGTCACATTCAGATGAGAGATATGGCCCTAAATACACTAATGGAATTGATTAAGGCCATTGATGTCGCTCAAAAAAATGGAGTTGCAAAAGAGAAGCTTGATAAGGCCAGAGAGTTCCACAGAAAAGCTTCATTCTTAGTGGATTTCGTTGAAGCTGAAAACTCCACAGGCTTCCATGCTCCTCAAGAAGCGGCGAGAGTACTGATGATGTCATTGGATTATTCTCGTAAAGGAATTGAATCACTATAATAAAAAAGGAGCCTATGGCTCCTTTTTTTAATCGATATCACCAGTTGTGGCCAATTTCATCTTTGTCTTCTTAACTTTATCATCTCTTATATATTCAATCTCAACTTCATCGCCGACTTTGTAATTTTCTAGTACATTGTAAATCTCATCAAAGTTATTAACTTCTTTTCCATCCACCTTTACTAAAATATCTCCAACATATGGTCGGCCATATTCATCACGTGTCATTCCTTTCATACCAGCTTTACCGGCCGGACCATCTTCATCAACGTAAGTGATGACTATACCTTTTTTAATTCCAAAACGATCTCTATAAGGCTCAGGAAGAACACCTATGCGAAATCCTGGTCTAACAATTTTCCCGTGCTTAATAAGTTCAGGGACAATTCTTTTGACTGTATCAATAGGAACTGCAAAGCCTACACCTGCACTCGATCCAGATTGACTATAGATCATTGTATTAACACCGATAACTCTGCCTGTTGAATCAAGAAGTGGTCCACCAGAGTTCCCTGGATTAATTGATGTGTCTGTTTGAATCATATTAGCAATTGATACCCCGCCAATTCCTTTAATACTTCTCCCTGTTGCAGAAATAATACCTGCAGTAATTGTGTGGTCTAATCCAAATGGATTTCCAAGTGCCATGGCCTTTTGTCCAATCACTAAATCTTTTGAATTTCCTGTAATTATTGGTGCAAGAGAACCAGGTCTTTCTTCAAGTTTTAAAACAGCAAGATCTTTCAGAGGTTCAACTCCAACAAGTTTGGCCTTGTATTGTTTCTTATCATTATGAAAAGTTACTGTGAACTTGTCCCCATCTTCGACAACGTGATAATTAGTCACAATGTGACCATCTTTATCCCAAACAAACCCAGAGCCGGCCCCCGCAGGAACTTCTGTGGACATATAATCAAAAATAAAACCGCGTTTTACCTTTCTGATATTTGTAATGTTCACAACAGAGTTTACATTTTGTTGATAGACATTGATCGTGTTCTTTTCGTACTCAAGGAGATTTTTTGATTCATCTTGTCCAAACAGAGCGTAGGTGTTTATTGAGGTGACAAGAGTGAGCGGGATAACTACTTTGCTTAACAAATTCACAACTTTTCCTCCTGGATTGTTTGCTCCACCGTTACTATATAGATATAATCGTGTGAAATTTTGCGCAAGAAAAGATGCGGCAAAAATTATGTCAAAATGGAGTTAAGTCCTTGGAAATAAAATACTTTAATAGAGAAAATGGCAATTTTGAGATTGAAAAAGTGTATGGAGATAAGGCCGTGCGCTGGATGTACCAATCTGAAATGGGAAAAACTCTAACAAATTTACTGGTAAAAGCGCCGCTGAGTGTAATTTACGGTGCTATTCAATCAAGTGCTTGGTCCAAATCCAAAGTAGATCCCTTTATCAAAGATTTTAATATTGCTATCGATGATTATCTTCCCGAAGAAGGAAGAGAAGAAATTGATCCCTATTCATCTTTCAATGCTTTTTTTATTCGTCGCTTTAAAGAGGGAAAAAGACCTTTTACATCAACGAAATCAGTAATGCCTGCATTTAGTGAAGCAAGATACTTTGGATATGAATCTATCAATGACAACGATACGATTCCTGTAAAAGGAAAATATCTTAATGCTAAGGAACTTCTTGGTAATGAGAAATGGACGAGTACATTTCAAGATGGTCCTCTTTTATTAGCAAGACTATGTCCTGTGGATTATCATCGCTTTCATTTTCCTGATAATGGGAAAGTTGTGGACTATTACAAAGTGGGTGGAGAATACCACTCTGTAAACCCAATCGCTCTTAAAGAAAAGGCCGATATCTTTTCAACAAATATTCGCGAAGTGACAATTCTTGAAACTGAAAACTTTGGTAAACTCGCTTATGTTGAAGTTGGGGCCATTTGCGTAGGAAAAATTGTACAATCGACAGATTTAACAAACTTTAATCGTGGGGACGAAAAAGGATTTTTCTTATTTGGTGGCTCTACAGTTATTGTTATCGGGGAGAAAGGTAAGTGGAAGCCTTGTGAAGAGATTTTACAATACACTCCACAAGGAATCGAGACATACGTTAAACTCGGAACACCTGTCGCAAACGCCTAGTTATTCTTTTAAATTAAATGATCCAAAAACGGGGTAGTGATCCGAAGGGTAAACCCCGTTTTTGTTCTTCTTATACATTTCCATTTCTATTACCTGAAAGTCTGGTGAAGTGAGAATCCAATCGATTCTTGTTCCTTCTTTTCTGTGTCCAGAAAAGTCATGGTGTGATGGCTCTTCATCTTTTCTAAGCATAAACCAAGTATCTCTAAGCTCTGGCCAGTGATGATTTAAACGATGACGAACGGCCTCAAAAGGTGATTCATTAAAGTCGCCCGTTAAAATCATGGGTAGTTTTTCATCATTAACTTTGTTGCACTCTTCAACAAGAACCTCAATCTGCCTTGATCTCGTTTCTGATAACACGTGATCAAGATGAGTATTAACATAGAAAAAGTCTTTACCTGATTGGTGATGATGAGCTTTCACCCACGTGCAAAGTCGAGGAAACGCACTCTCAAAAGACTTTGAACCCGGAGTTGATGGAGTTTCACTCAACCAGATATCTCCACTCTCATACACATTAATTTTTTCAGGATTAACATAAATACAGGGATACATTCTTTCATCAATCCAATCCCTGTGTTCATCAATTAATTTTAAATTCTTAAGTAGGCCTGCAAGATCTTTGATTTGATTCTCGCGTCCTTCTTGTGTCCCCAGAATGTCCGGTGAAAATTCATTAATACATTCCGCAAGAATTTCACGTCTGCCTTTCCAGTCGTGAATACCATCATTCGGGTTATCAAATCGAATATTGCTCGTAGCAATTTTAAAATTCATGGGCTCTCCGTATCCATATGAGAACAGGTTGTACTTGTTTGAGAACGCTATTATGCCCCCAAAATTGTCATTCCAATAGTTTACTCTGCAATGAGAATTGGCACAAATCGTGCTTCAAAAGTGAAAAAATTGCGAACGGGAGAGGGTTATGAGTGAGCAGAAGAAAATACTTGATCAGTTTATGAGTTTATATAACAGACCAACATACGAAGAAATGTCTTCGGTAACAGGTATTCAAGTAACTCGTTGTTTTCGTCTTGTTAATGGGGCCGAAATGAAACTTAAAGAATACTTAATATTCAAAAAATTAATAAGCGACAAGGTTGCTAGTGAATCGCTTATTACACTAGCTGAAAGTTGTCTTGTATCACTTAATGAGACGGCCCTGAAGGAGATTGCTGATCTTTGTGAAAGAAAGCTGTTCTTTAAACATTTATCAACAGAGTCACATTTAATCGAAAAACAAGCATAATAAGGGGTCGGTATGAACAAAGTAATGATGCTAGAGCGTGCAGTATTAGAGTCAATTGGAGCAGGTAACAAAACAGCTCAGAGGATATCTGATGATATCGGTCTGACTTTGACTTGGGTAAAGTCTATTTTATTTCAATTGCAGTCTAAGGGAGTCATCGGATTTGATGGATACTCGTACTCATTTATGAATAAAGAAAAATTAAGTGAAATAAATTCAGAAGATAATGTGAAATACGAAATTAAGGAGATTACAAACTCTATGATCGAGTCTTATTTTGCAAAAAATCCAAAAGTAGGGATGAAGCTACAAAAAGTAAATATGACTGACAGCGAGGCCGAAATATTTAAAACAATGCTTCAAAATTTAGAAAACTTTATTTCTGATTTGCGAACGCGCAAAAGGCAGAGCAAAACATCTAATCAACAAGTCATCTTTTGGGGTTCCACAACTTATCAATCTCTTCTTGGGGATTTTATAAGGAATAATTGTTAGTATTGACGATTTTACCGTTGGCCAATAAAATCCTATTATTACAGAGGGAATAAAAATGGATAAAATTTTATTGGTCGATGACCATGCGCTTTTTCTCGAAGAAATGACAGGTGCTCTTTCTGAATTTTTTGAAGTTAAATCTACAAATAGTTCATTAGAGGCCGTAGATATTTTAGGTAAAGATGAATTCAAAGCGATTGTAATCGACTTACATATGCCGATGATTGATGGCTTTTCTCTAATTGAAAAAATTAGAGAACACGGTAGCTATAATGGTTGCCCAATTTTACTTCTAAGTGGAAGTTTAAATAACGATAAGAAGATTCAGGCCCTGAGAATTGAATTTGATGAAGTTCTCTCTAAGAGTATGTCTGTAGATCAAATCGTTGTTCGTATCAAAAATAGAATTGCTCATTTCAAAAAACACTTCACTTCGGCCGTGTACACAATTGGTAATTTGAAAATCAATCGTGAAATCTATGAGGTTCAAGTTAATAGCGAAACAATTTCTCTTACAAAGAATGAAATTAAAATTCTAATTCATTTAGCTGAGAAGGTCGGAACTATCGTTCCTCGCGATGAAATTGTTAGTAGTATTTGGCCAGGAAAAGAAATTGGTGAAGGGGCCCTAAATACTCATATTTCGAATTTGAGAAAAAAGATCAATGAGTTCAACGGTGTTATTCGTTGTATTCGTGAAAAAGGCGTTACTATCTTACCCCCAGAGGCCCTCTAGTTACTAGAGAGTTTTTCTTTTATTTTATTTAAATTTTTTAGAACTAAAGACGTATCAATATTTCTGTCTGCAAGTCCGCAAGTGGCAGACAGGTATATTGCTTTTGTTCTCTTTAAAATAATAGGAAAAATCTGTTGTTCGAGCATGCCTAAATCACAATCATTCATTGTTGGAACAATCCCTAGCACAGGTTCTATTTCATATTGAAGAACATCTTCTAATGTGAATTGATGATTTAAGTAAATATCGTAGGAAAGATAATCAAATCCTAAAGATATAGTATCATCCAAATTAAAAGTTCCACATGAATGAAGTCCAATTGGATGATCTTCTCTTATGATTTCAATAATTTCTTTATGTGCTTTTGTAATCTTTGGAAAAAAAGGTTCATCAATAAATACAATTAAATCTTTGTGAACGAGATTTGATTTAAGATAATGATAATAATCAAGAATAACTTTTGTATCTAGATTTGAGGATAAGGGGCCAGGAATCTGAATCTTTAATGGACCCTTTATTAATCTTGCGTTCAATTCATTTAGACTCAAACAAGTTTTTTCAATACATGCTTTTATCATATTCCCCTCTAAATGAGGGAGTTGCGGTAAAAAGGCAACGTCATGAGATAAAGCGTAGTCAATGGCTTCTTTAACCGTATTAAAAGGCAAGCTGCCTATTCCAAATGTTTGAAAGGTGTTATTTTCCGACATAGCCATAAGTTTTTAGCATGTCGCTTACAAGGTCTTTGAAATCATGCTTTACTTCACGATTGTCTGGAGCAAGATCAGAACATTGAAGATAGCCAATCATTTTTAGAAAGTCTGTTTGTCTTTTTTGTCCACAAAGCCATTTATGAAATACTTCAATCGTTTCGATCCATTCAGCTAATGAATAACTCGAATTATCGACCATAGTGAAAAATTTTGTAATAACACTATGGCCATTGGGATTAGATTTAAAGGCCTTGAAAAGATATTGGAAAATTATTGAAAATTGTTCAAGAGAAGCGCAAGAGCTCAGTATTTTTGTAAGCTCTTCATCCGAAATATCTTTTAGAGAAACGCTTGCCCTCGCATTTTCGAAGGCGCGCTTTTTTTGATCATTATCTATCACTAGCACTCCGGCTCATAATCAAGATTTGGAGATAACCATCTCTCAATTTCTTTGACCAGCATACCTTTTCTTTTTGCATAATCTTCAATTTGATCGCGGCCAATATTTCCAACAGTGAAATACTTCGCATCTGGATGATTAAAATAGAGTCCAGATACTGAAGATGGAGGATTCATAGCAAAGTTTTCTGTTAGTGTTGCTCCAATATTTTCATTGGCGTTCAAAACTTTCCATAGAATTTCTTTTTCAGTGTGATCAGGGCATGCAGGATAACCTGGTGCCGGCCTAATTCCTCTATATAGCTCTTTAATGAGATCTTCGTTTGAAAATTTCTCATCCATCCCAAACCCAAACTCATCACGAACTCGTTTGTGAAGATATTCAGCAAGAGCCTCGGCAAGTCTGTCTCCAATGGCCTTAACCATAATGGCATTATAATCGTCGTTAATTTTCTCAAAATGTTTTGCGAAGTTTTCTACATCTTGACCCATTGTGACTGCGAAAGCGCCAAGATAATCAGTTCTATTTGAACTTTTTGGTGCAATAAAGTCAGCTAGGGACATATGATGATGACCGTGTTCAACTTTTTCTTTTTGTTGTCTTAGAAAATGGAAAGTATCAACCACAGAACCATTATCATTGTAAATTTCTACGTCATCCCCAATTGAATTCGCTTTGAAAAGACCAACAACGGCCTTCGGTGTAAATCTCTTTTCAGCAATAATGCGCTCAAGAAGTTTATTGGCATCATTGAACAGTTTTTTTGCCTCATGGCCATAAACATCATGACCTAATATTTTTGGATATGTTCCCTTTAGTTCCCACGTCCAAAAAAATGGAGACCAATCAATATAGGGAACTAAATCCTCTAGAGAAATATCATTATAAACCTTTACTCCAGTGTAAGTTGGAGTTGGGATATCTATTTTATCCCATAAGCTAATAAGTTTATTTTCTTTTGCATCTTCAAAAGAGACAACACGAGAAGCGTCGCTTTGACCTTTTTGGAATCTTTCTTTTAATCTTTTTTGATTTTCTTTTAATTCAATAGCAAACTTTTCTCTTTTTTCAGGATTGATTAGATTTGAACAAACCTCGACAACAAGAGATGCATCTCCAACATGAACAATAGGTGAGTCATAGTGCTCAGCTATTTTAATGGCCGTGTGGGCCTTTGATGTCGTCGCCCCACCAATTAAAATTGGTGTTGTAAATCCCGATCTTTGAAATTCTTTTGCAACGTGAATCATTTCATCTAATGAAGGAGTAATGAGTCCGCTAAGACCTACAATATCTGCATTATGTTTTTTAGCTTCATCAATGATTTTCTCACATGAAACCATAACACCTAGATCAATAACTTTAAAACCGTTACAAGCAAGTACGACTGAGACAATATTTTTTCCAATGTCGTGAACATCACCTTTAACTGTCGCAATAACAAATACTGACTGCCCACGAGCATTTGCATTTCTTCTTTTTTCCTCTTCCATAAAAGGTTGAAGGTAAGCAACAGCTTGCTTCATGACTCTGGCACTTTTTACAACTTGCGGAAGAAACATTTTTCCTGAACCAAAAAGATCTCCAACAACTCTCATCCCATTCATTAAAGGACCTTCAATAACCTTTAATGGGATTTGAAGTTCTTGTCGGGCCTCTTCTGTGTCGGCTTCAATATATGTCGTGACACCTTTTACGATAGCATGGGTGATTCTTTCATCTAAAGTTCCATGGCGCCATTTTTCGTCAATTTCAGTTTTCTTTTTCTCGCTGCCTTTAATCTTTTCAGCATAGTCAACGAGGGCCTCTGTGGCATTGTCGTTTCTATTTAGAAGAACATCTTCAACTCTTATTAGAAGTTCTTTATCGATATTTTCATAAACTTCAAGCATCCCAGCATTGACGATTCCCATGTCTAGGCCTGCTTTTATAGCATGAAATAGAAAGGCCGAGTGCATGGCCTCGCGTACAATATTATTTCCTCTAAAGCTGAAAGAAATATTAGAAACACCACCGCTTGTTAAAGCGCCAGGGCATGTCTTTTTAATTTCTCTAACGGCCTCGATAAAATCAACGGCGTAAGAGTTGTGCTCTTCAATACCAGTTGCCACTGTAAGAATATTTGGATCAAAAATAATATCTGTAGGATCAACTCCAACTTCTTCCGTTAAAATGCGATAGGCCCTTTGACAAATACGAACTTTATCTTCTTTTGAAGCTGCCTGTCCCTGTTCATCAAAGGCCATGACTACGATTGCAGCGCCATAGCGAGAGATGATTTTTGCGTGTTCTTTGAATTTCTCTTCACCCTCTTTTAAAGAGATCGAATTGACAATTCCTTTACCTTGAATGCACTTTAAACCAGCTTCAATGACCGACCATTTAGAGGAATCGATCATAATAGGTACTTTGCAAATATCTGGTTCACTGGCCACAAGGTTTAGAAACTTAGTCATAGAGGCCTCTGAATCAAGAAGCCCCTCATCAAAGTTAATATCAATGATATTGGCGCCATTTTCTACTTGGCTTCTCGCAATATCTAGCGCGGCTTCGAAGTCACCATTTTTGATGAGTTTAGCAAAGCGCGGTGAACCCGTGACATTTGTTCTCTCTCCAACCATATAAAATGGTCTATTCTGATCTTGGAAGATTGTCAGTGGTTCAAGGCCACTGAGTCTTAGGGCCTGAGTTATTGAATGTTTTTTTCTAGGTTTAATATCTTTTAGTGTAGAGACGATGGCACGAATGTGATCTGGAGTCGTACCACAACAACCTCCAACAATATTAATGAAACCAGATTGCGCAAAATCTTTTAGCAAATATGAAGTGTCCTCTGGTTTTTCATCATAACCAGTATCACTCAAAGGGTTAGGCAGACCCGCGTTTGGGTAGCAACTAATAAATGTATTTGAGATTTGGGAAAGTTCTTCAATATAAGGGCGCATTTCTTTAGCACCAAGGGCACAATTGATTCCCACACTAATTGGTCTAGCATGGGATACTGAGTTCCAAAAAGCTTCTACCGTTTGACCAGATAAGGTTCTTCCAGATGCATCTGTAATCGTCACTGAGAGCATGATGGGAAATCTTTCTGCTCTCCCTTCATGGAATTTTTCAATAGCAAAAATTGCGGCCTTAAGATTGAGTGTATCAAATGTCGTTTCAGGAAGAAGAATATCAACTCCACCTTCAACAAGAGCGCATATTTGTTCGTAATAGTTCTCAACAAGCTCGTCGAATGATGTGGCCCTATAGGCAGGGTTGTTTACATCAGGTGATATTGAACATGTCTTATTTGTTGGGCCTAACGCTCCGGCCACATAACACTTTCTGTCTGGATGTTTGGCCATAAAATCAAGACATGCTTTCTTTGCTAACTCAGCACTTTTTTTGTTGATCTCATAGGCGACACTTTGCAGGTCATAATCGGCTTGGGCAATTTGAGTACCAGAGAAAGTGTTTGTTTCAATGATATCTGAACCAGCTTCTAAATATTGAGTATGAATAGCGTAAATAACTTCAGGCTTAGTGATACTAAGAAGATCATTATTTCCCTTAAGGTCGAGGTGATGATCTTTAAAACGATCACCGCGATAATCTTCTTCAGTTAATTTATATCTTTGGATCATCGTTCCCATGGCCCCATCAAGGAACACTAGACGTTGATTCAAAGTTTCTACAAGCTCTAGACCAGAGGAAGTCAGAGGAATTGTTTTCATTTTGATCCTTTCTTAGAAAAACTTTTTAACGACATCTTTTACCGATTTAGTGTCGTTCATTACATAAAAGTGTAGGCTAGGTACACCAAACTTTAAGAGCTCATCACATTGCTTGATGGCCCAATTAACACCAATTTCTTCCACGTGATTCGGATTTGATGAAATTTCATCAACAAGTTCATCTGGAAGATCAACGTAGAAGTTGCTCGGGATTGTTGTAAGTTGTTTGATGTTTTTTATAACTTTCAAACCTGGCACGATAGGAACAGTGATTCCCTCGCTGCGGCAAAGGGTAACAAAATCGCAATATTTTTTTGTGTCAAAAAACATTTGAGTAACAATATATTCTGCACCAGCTTCAACCTTCTTTTTTAGCCAGTGAACATCCATTTTTAGGTTAGGAGCTTCAAAATGTTTTTCTGGATATCCTGCGACACCAACACAAAAATCAAGAGGTCTTGAATTTGTAATGTCGTTTAAGAATTTACCGTGTTTTATATCATTAATCTGTGAAACGAGATCAATAGCATAAGTATTAACTGATCTATCTTTGCTAATTTGCTTGCTGTAGTTTAATCCATCACCACGCAGGGCCAAAACATTATGAATTCCCAAATAATTTAATTCAATTAGAGCATCTTCTGTTTCTTCTTTCGTGAAGCCTTGAGTTAGAAGATGTGTCACTGTGTCGATACAAAATCTATTCTGAATAATTCCACAAATGCCAATCGTCCCAGGACGTTTACGATAGATTCTACGCTCAATTGAACCGTCAGACCTTTCATTGTAGTAAGCTCCTGCTGAGTGAGCAGTTACATCGACCCATGAAGGATTATATGGTTTTAGACCTTCAACGATATCAATAATATCTTGAACATTTCTTCCTCTGGGTGGAGGAACAATTTCAAAGCTAAATAATGGATTTTTTCCTGCCTTATCAATATGCTCAATGACTTTCATGTTTTCCCTGATGTTGTGTTTGAGCTTATTATAAACGCTTAGAGATCAATTGTGTAGGAGGAATTGGCCTCAGTCTTCCTTAGCTTTGGCCATTAAAAAGAAGTGTGCTTATCCCTTAGCTAATTGAAGGTGAGAGTGTGAGTTCTGTGTGGGGATGTCTAAGGATACGATTGTTCCTATGGATAGAATTGATTCAATATTTAATTGTCCATTTAATGACTCAACTGTCTGTTTTGCTTGAAATAAACCAAGACCAGTTCCTTCAGGTTTTCCAAAGCTATTTCCTGCAATGGCAAGATGGGTGAGTAATTCATTCGGGATACCATGACCATTGTCTTTAATTGAAACAGAAAGGTTTTCACCTTTTTTAGCAATAGTAATTTTAATTTTTCCAGAAACTCCCAGCGCCTCAATTGAATTATTCAATAAGTTTGAAATAAGTCTTTCTATTTCAATTTTTTCAGCGGCCATTTTAGTATTGCCACAAGTAAGATCTACGACTTTGATTGAAAATCTTTTAAATGGGTATTCGACTTTTTTGAAGTTTGAAATTCTTTGAACAAGTTCTCTTAGGCAAAAATTTTCATTTGAGCTAGTCTGTGTCGATTGCAAATTTTGCATTCTCATTTTGTGTAAAAGCTTTTCAAGTTGTTCGCTTGCTTCTTGGATGAGTTCAGCTTTAAGGGCATCGCTTGTGACCATTCCTGAAGTAATCCCTTTCAATGCTTGTAAAGGTGATTTCATATCATGAATAAGACCAGCGATATTTAATTGTGTAGTAGAAAGTTGCCCTTGCATTTAATCTCCCTTGTTTTGCAGCAAGCGTTAAGTGGGAACTATTTAGCTGAGGCGCGAAAAAAAAACGATATTATTCCGCGTGGGAATATTGTTTTCCTTTCTAGTTGGGGAAGTCATTCATTTAGGGATATTTAAGTGACTGAAAACAATAAGGCCTTCCCGAAGTGGGAAGGCCTTAGATCTATTGGCATTTTGCTTTTAATAATTGGTCGACAGTGTAGAGGTATGAATCATTCCTTTTTATCCAATCTTTGATGGCCCAGCCTTCAAAGACAAGAGAGCGGTCAACTTCAAGATCAATTTGATCGATCACAAATTGACTCAGTTTTCCTTTTGAAAGGACTGTTTCAATAATATCGTGAATTTTATCTATCTTTTTGCGTTCTTCACCGATTTGAGAAGTTACATCATCAAGTTCTTTCTGATATTCGCTCTGCTTATCATGACGGCGCTGTTTTTCGCTCTCCAATTCATTACAGTCCATAGCGTAGATTTTCTCTCTTTCCTCGTCAACGTAGCTTGAGCGTCTTGAGCTGTAGTCTGCAGAAAGGATTCCTCTTAAAAGATTTTTATATTCCGGTTGAATATTTAAATTATCTACGAAGGCATGAGTAGGTGATGACAGAATGATTGTAGCAAATAAAGCGGCCTTGAAAGTCGGATTCATATATTTCTCCTAATATGTCTTGTGGAGATTATAGGAAATTCTGATGTTAATAGGGGTTGTTTTGAAAAGAGTTCAGGGGCCGTTCATTCTTTAGACGCCCTTTTTATTGGCGCTTGATTTAGAGGGGAGGCGAGGCCCTAAAAATAAAGAAATCTATGGCCAAGTATTTCATATCATTGTTATCCGATGCTTTTTATTGTGAAAGATCACTTTCTGTCCCCAGTTAGACCTCAAGTACATGATATTATTGTTTTGCCCCCTTTATTGGTCTGGATATTCCTGATAGAATGATTTGGAATATTTGTTTCTAGGAAGGTTCAAAATGCACAAAATTTTATATGTAGACGACAGTGAAATTAATTTAGAGTACTTCGGTGAGATGTTTTCGGAAGATTTCGAAGTAGAGCTTGTTCAAAATCCGATTGGTGCTTTGGGCGTTTTGGCCGAAAAGAATTTCGATGCCGTTATTCTTGATATCCACATGCCCCTTTGTGATGGATTTGAACTTTATAAAAGAATTCGCGAAAGAAATTTGGCCGGACAATGTCCTGTTCTATTCTTCACATCAGACAATACTGAAAAAACGACACTTAAAGGTTTAAAGGCCGGGGCCGATGATTATCTATTGAGATCAATGAGCCAAGAAGAGCTCTTTCTTAGAATTAGTAATAGAATTAAAAAGTACAAGGCCTTCTCACAAGATATTTTGAAAATTGGAAATATCAAAATAAATAAAAAAGACATGCAGGCCTATCTCAACAAAGAGAGAATTAATTTAACGTCAACTGAGTTCAAGCTTCTTCTTGGATTGGCGGCAAATCAAGGAAAAATTGTAAGCCGTGACGATATTTCTTCATTCGTTTGGGGTGAGGGAAGTAATGTACAAGTAGGGACTTTGAATACGCATATTGCAAATCTAAGATCTAAGCTTGATGGCTTTTCTCATAAGATTACAAGTTTAAAAGGAAGAGGATTTATCCTGAAAGAACTTCCTGCAGACAGCTTTGGGATATCGCAATAGCTATTTTTCATAATCTCTAGTATTCTAGAGTAATGAAAGAGATAAAAATCTCAAGCCATTACATATCTGCAAAAATATCTTCCCAAGGGGCAGAGCTACAAAGTCTTCGCGATAGAGAATCTAGCGTGGAGTATCTTTGGCAAGGGCATCCAAAATTTTGGTCTCGCCGTGCCCCTGTTTTATTTCCTATCGTAGGCAGTCTTCGTGATGATCAATATAGAATTGGTAGGAAGTATTATGTTATGGGAAGACATGGTTTTGCCCGTGATCAAGAGTTTGAAGTTATCGAGCAAGAAAAAGATTCGGTTAAATTCAGACTTATGCATACAGAGGAGAGTTTGACTTATTATCCTTTCAAATTTTCTCTCGATATCCGCTACAAATGTTATGGCCCAAAACTTATTGTGACCTTTGAAGTGAAAAACCTTGATCGAAAAGAAATGTTCTTCTCTCTTGGTTGGCATCCGGCCTTTAATATTCCATTGAAGCATGGAGAGTTGGAAGATCACTATATAGAATTTGAACATGAGGAAGAGCAAGGTGCCTATTATCTCCATCATGATTTAATCGACTTCAGACATCCAGATGATAAGACGATGTTAAAAGATGGACGTCGCATTTTTTTGACTGAGGATCTTTTTAAAAAAGACGCGCTAATTTTCAAAGATCTCACTTCACATAAAGTTTCACTAAAAAGTTCAACAGATGATCATTCAGTAGGTGTTGAATTTGGTGATATTCCTTATCTCGGATTGTGGGCCCCTGAGGGTGCTCCATTTGTATGTATTGAACCTTGGTTTGGTGTGGCCGATCACGTTGATTCAAATAATGACTTTTTTATTAAGGAAGGAGTTATCTGTTTGGACATGGAAAAGTCATTCAAAACTGAGTTCGTCCTTCATTTAAATTAGTTTGCTTCTCTATTTTTAATGAAAATAAAGAAACCTTAAACTATGCGAATTACAATACCTAAAGGAAAACATAATTAATCTTAAAGTTTGCTTATCTGTATGATATTATTAATGTTTCGCACTGTGTAAAAACTTCTTCTCATCTTCAAAAAAATTCTGATTCGATTATCTATAGATAGTTCTAATTTGAAATTATTTCGTCAGGAGAAATAAATGTATTACGGAGAAGCAATGGAGCGCCATTCTGCCAATTTGTGCGAGAAATTGCGCGAGCGCATTCGTTCTTACAAAGTAGCTCATCCTGGACTGAGTTCAAGTCAGATTGCAAAGTCATTCAATATCTCTTCTTCGGCCTTCGGCCGTCTTGAGAATGGTGATATTCGCTTTCCTTCACTTGATCTAGTTCTTAGAGTTCTGCGTGGGACAGGTTGTAAAAATATTCTGCAATATCTTGAAGAATATTTTCCAGAGATCGCAAAGACTTATAAAGAAGTTTATTTGAGTAATGGAGAAAGTCAGTATGTAGATTTATCTCTAGAGAAGTATTTTGAAGATCCTGATCTTTTTATCTATATGTTGCTGTCGTATAGCGATTCAGGTTTTTCAAGAGTTGAAGTAGAGGAATTGTTTGGCCTTACAGGTGTAATGGCTATTGAATATTTGAAGAAAAATAATGCAATTGTTGAACGCAATGGTATTTTTTTTGGCTCTGATAAGTTTAGTGTTATGTCTGGAAAGTCTATAAAAAAACTTGCTATAAATACTCTGGAAACCTGTCATGAGCCTACAAGTGATTCTTCATTTCTTGTGTACTCAAGCCAGTCTATTGATTTAAAGAAAGTAAACAAAGAGATTACAGCTTTACTTCGTGAAACTCATACAAAAATGCAACAAATTTTAAATGATAAAAATAATTTTGGTGATGATCATTACTATTTTTTGATGTCAGCAGGAAGAATTCTAAAAGGAATTGGGGAGGAAGCCTAATGAAAAAAATTATCATATTATTATATTTTTTGAACTTGAATATATTTGCTGCAGGTGGTGTAGGTGGAGGTATTGTAACCGAAACAGGTGGCGGAGGAGGAAAAGACTCCTACGTCAATGATTCATGCCAATTCAATCAATTAACGAATCAGTTTGAATGCATGAAATATGATGTTGTTAAACAATACAGGGAGAATGGTCAGCGCTGGGACACGCTTATTAATGATATTAATAAAAGAGATTTTATCGGCGTTGAAAGTTTCAACTTGAAGTATGGACCTGAGTTTAAAAAGATTGCTCCTTCAATAACAGGTGAGTATGAGTATAACAACTGCGTTGAACTTCAGCACGGTGAAGATATTTCTGACTGTTTGAAAAGTGATGTTGAACCATTTTTAAATTTAAAAATTAAATAGGCGGTGTGAAGTGTACGGATTGTCATTAGAACAAGAAGCATTGCCTTTAGCGAAAATTTTGCAAACGAGAATTGCAAAATATAAGAGGGAGCATCCAAAGTTTAGCTCCCTCCAGATCGCGACAAAATTTAAAATTTCAGCGAGTGCCTTTAATCGCATTGAAAATGGCGATTTGCAAAGACCTGCAATTGAAAGTGTTCTAAGAATCCTAAAGGGGACAGGTTGTTCAGATATTATGGGCTTTATTAAGTCCTATTACCCCGAGCTGTCTGACACTTATGCATTTATCTATGAAAGTTCATTAAAAGAAGTTGAACCCATCTTGGAGAAAAATGATTATCTTGGTGATTATGAATCATTTTTATTTTTCCTTTTGGCCGAATGTTCGTGGGGAATCTCATCCTCGTATATTATGAAGCACTATGGAAGAACAGGGTTTTTGGTTGTCGAAGAGCTTATCAATAATGGTCTATTAAAAATAGACAAAGGTGATGTTGTTCGTTGTTGCTCACCAATATTTAATGAAACTCTTGATGCTAAAACAAAGAGAGATTTGATCATTAATACGATTAAAAAATCAAAAGATGTTCAAGATAATCAGAGCAATATGAATATAACAGTGGCCTCATTGAATTATTCTAAGGCAAAAAAAGAAATTGATAAAATTATGGCCGAGGCCCAACAGAAAATTGATGATCTTACAAACAATCCTGATCTCGTTGGACCTGATTATTTCTATTTTGCATTCATTTCAGAAAAAATGGCAGCAAGTGATAGAAACTAACATTTCAAAAGTGAAGTTTTGATCATGGTTGTTTCAAGTATTCTTTTATTTGAATAAAATATTAGATATACCTTCGTCATTAACTCGGAGGTTTATATGAGTAAAATAATTTGTTTAATCTTTGTCTCTATAACTTTGGTTTCTTGTTCAAGTATGAATAAAGAGACAAAAAAAACAGACTCGAATGTGAACGATATTTTTAAATCAGGGTACTATAAAGGTAAAAAATAATCTTTTCCAAAAACAAAGGCAGCTCTAAGGCTGCCTTTTTTATTGTGGCGAAACGGGAAGAATTTTAGGAAGTGCGCTCTGTTCGCTTCGCTCTTTGGCCTCTCTTTCGGCCGTCTCTTGTGTTTTAAAGGCCAGCTCATGAAGGATATTTCTATTCATTCCAATTGGCGGCGGGGCGAAGTAATATCTTTCAAATTTTTTGGCAACACAGTCTCCAAATGAAATATTTTCAAAATCATTCGAAACGGCTTCAGATGATTCAACACTTCCATTCTCTCTCAATTTGAAAAGAATCTTGATAACACCTTCATTCATTTCGGGCTTATTTTCAAGATATGATAGATAGCATTTTTGTATATCTTTTGCGTTCTCACGAATTGTTTTTGCAACTTCTTTTTGCTTGTATGCTACTGCAATTTTTGGATCAATCGGAGCAGGCGCAGAATTGGCTTTTTGCTGGCCTGAGAAGTTGCGACCTGTGAGGAAAGCAACAATTACGATTAAAACAACAATGATCAAGTTTTTAGAATCCATCTTCATGATTGATATTCTCCTCCTGAGATGATTTAAATTTTAAGGATCAGTAGTTACACTAAATACTACACCGTTTGATAAAATTAGAGAAGAGTCATATGCACAAATTCTGAACGCATAAGTCGTTCCATTTGTGAGTCCACCTTCCAAATAAGTTGTTGTCGCGCCTGCATCTACAATTGTCCCCGAGGTACAATCTGCCGGAGGAGTCGTCCCCACGTTGTAGGCGAACTGGTAACCCGCATTGTAGTTTGATGTATGATTCCAGTTTATCGATACAGAATTTGACGTTGTTGTCGTGCGAATGTTTGTTACTTCAAAAACTCTATAATTATTTTCAAAAAATAATACAGAACCCGAATTCGTATTGCGAAGATCGTTAGGAATCATATTTTGATTATTGCTTAGATTTCCAAGGTCACCACTGTCTTTTGGCTCTCCAACGGCAATTTGATTCCCGTGGATCGCAACACTTGCACCAAAGTTTAGCCTTAAGTAATTTCTAGGGGACTTAATCATGGCCTCTTGTGCCCAAAGAGTACCAACTCGTTTAAATACATGAACAGCACCACTGTCCATCAAAGATGAGTTTGAAGTAGGGTTGGTGCTATTATAAATAACACTAAAATCAGAATCTTCATTTGGTGCTGAAGCAACAATAGTATCTCCTTTGAAATCCATTGCATGTCCAAAGTCTTCAGAAGATCCAGAAGAATTCGACTTGATAAATGCCTCTTGGGCCCAGATACCATTTGTCTTTCTATAAACAAAGATCGCACCTGCATTTGTTGCAGAGTTATTTGTTGAAGCTGTCGTACCATTAGTAACGCCTGTTAATGTACTATCTTCAGCAGGGGATGTTGCGACAATAGTATCATTATCGAACTTAATTGTTTCACCTAAGCGGTCATCAGAATCTGGATTGATTTTCTTTATAAATGCCTGCTGTTGCCAAGATCCTGCGACAAATTCGTAGACATATATGGCCCCAGTGTTGAGACCTGTATCTGTAAGGTGAGTTGTTGGTCCATTTATAATAGTACTTTCAATAGAGTCTTCTTCAATTGCAGCGACTGCAATATGTGTATCATTTCCAATGGCCACAGAATGTCCAAACTTATCTAAGAAACCACTATTCGCGGCCTTGATATAGGCCGTTTGATTCCATATTGATCCATTGAAAGTGAAGACATAGGTTGCTCCACTGCCATATAAACTTTCATCAGAGCTTGCGCTACTTCCTGTTGTAATTGTATTTTGGTTACTTGCCTCGAATGGAGCACCAACTGCAATCAGATCGCCTTTGATATCAACAGAAGTTCCAAATAAATCACCGGCCGTATTGTTAGAGGCCTTGATGTAAGCTTCTTGAGTCCAAGTACCAGCATTGTTTTTATAAACGTAGACAGCACCACTTTTTGTATTCGAATTATCACTTGATGCTGTTGTACCATTCGTTATAGTTGATTGAGAGCTGCTTTCATTTGGAACACCAACGGCAATTTTATCACCATGAATGGCAACACTCGTACCAAAGTTATCATTTTCGCTCGGATTCGAGGCCTTGATAAAGGCCATGTATTGCCAAGCATTTCCTACTTTTTCATAGACGTGAACAGCACCACTATCTATTAGGGAGTTATCTTGTGATTGAACTGAAGTAATTGTTGTTTGATTACTATCTTCAAAAGGATGACCTACAACAAAATACTTCTCTGACATAGCAAGAGTTGATCCAAATGCATCATTTGATTCAGGAATTGGTGCTTGTAGCATTCCTTTATAATTCCATCCACTGGATTGAACTCTTGCACTTCTTGTAACACCAGTTGTTTCGAGAGCACTAGCATCGTAAGCACACAGACGTGTTGTATACTGATCAAGTGGAGTTAGACCTGTAATTGAATATGTTGTTACTAAACCAAGATCTAGTGAAGTGCCTGAATTACAATCGACAGGTGCAGTGTCGCCTAAAGCGTAGGCAAGCTTATAGCCTGTCGTAGCTCCAGGACTAGCATCAGTCCAAGTTAATGTAATGCTATCAACAGTAGTTGAAGCAATCGAAACATTTGAGGCCTCTTTTAAATCAGAATCTGTTGTGTAAGTATAGACTTGCCCAGTCGAATCATTACCATCCACATCATAAGAACAGATTCTAACACCATAAGTTGTGTTTTGTAGCAGACCCGTTAAGACATAATTACTTACATTACCTACGTCTATAACTGTTCCTGAATTACAATCTGCTGGTGCACTTCCTTGCTGATAGGCAATTTTATATCCAACGGCACTACCTGAATTTGTTAACCAGCTAAGAGTTAATGAGTTATTTGTTTTGCTCTCGAGGGCCACTGTAGAGGCTTCAAATAATCTTTTCTTATTTCTATAGACGTAAACAGCACCTGAATTGACACTGTAAATATTAGTTTCATTAGTTACTGGTCCATTAATAATTGAACGGAAGCTCGAACCTTCACCAGAAGAACCAACAACAATAGTATCACCTTTTATAACAACATCTTCTCCAAATTGGCTTCCAAGCTGCGAGTTGCTTGCTTGGATGTAGGCTTCTTGTTCCCAACCTGCTGCAGTTCTTCGGTAAACGAAGACTGAACCAACATCCCAGAAAGCGTCGCCATCTCCGTAAGTACTTGCATTAGGGCCATTGAGAATAATATTTCCGATACTAGGGTCACCTCTGTTTCCAAGAACTAAAGTATCTCCGTCCAATGAAAGCGAAGTTACATTGCTGTACCATTCTTCATGGACTCCAGTATTGCTTAATTTAATATAGGCGTCTTGTTCCCAATTTCCTGCATTTTTCTTATAGACGTAGATCGCTCCAGCGCCTCCCCAAGAATTATCACTAGAAGTTCCTGTTCCATTTATAATTGTAGTTGTAAAGCTGTCTTCGCCTGAGGCCGAAACAATTAGATAATTATTTTTAAGTTCAACTTCGACACCAAAATTATCATATGATTCAGAATTTGCCGCCTTGATGTAGGCGTCTTGTGTCCATAGATCATCAGTGCGTTTGAAAATATAGACAGAGCCCGCATCTGGATTGGAGTTGTTCTCAATAATCACGCCATCATTAGAAATAGTTGTTTGATTGCTATCTTCTCCTGGGGCACCGACAGCAATATAATTATCTTCAATTGCGATGGAGATTCCAAACATATCTCCGGCCTGTATGTTTGTAGGCTTGATAAAGGCTTCTGAGTACCAACCTTGGCCTTTATTTCTAAAAACATAAACGGCACCAGCACTGCTATTTCCTGAGGCATTTGAGTCGACGGTTTGCTCGCCGTTTTGAATATAGTTTGCGACAGTTCTTTCTCCAGAAGCACCAACTATAATAGTATCATTGTATGATGCTAATTCTTTTCCAAATCCGTCAGTATTCATAACAAATTTCGGCTTAATGAATGCTTCAGGAGTCCAAACAGAACCCACTTTGTTGAATATATGAATAGCTCCAGCCGAGTTACCATCGCCTTCAAGAGTATATTTACCATTAAAATAAGTGCCAGATGGATTATTATCATTTTCAACACTAACGGCTAATTTATTTCCAAAGAAAGATACATCTTGTCCAAAACGATCTCCACTAGCTGCGTTTGGAGGTTTGATGTAAGCTTTTTGCTCCCAATTATCTCCCGTTCTCTCAAATATATATACGGCCCCAACGGAACCAGATTCTTGTGGGGAAACTGTAACAGACGAGCCGTATTCAATTTCTTTTGTTAAATAAGTGTCATATGTAGATGATGCTGCGATTTGCTTTCCATCAAAATCAATTTTTTTACCAAAACTGTAGAGTTCTTTTTCGTTTGTATTGGGCTTGATATAAGCTTCTTGATACCAACCTCCGACTCGAGAAATTGCATTTATTGTTTCTCCTGAGCTTAGGTCTCCAAGAGCATTATATGAACATACTCTGAACGACAGGCGAGAGTAGTGAGGGAAGTTTGTTTCTGTATGAGTCGTTACATTACCCACATCAATAATTGTTCCATCTGTACATGATGTTGGAGGAGTTGTTCCAATATTAAATGCGACCTTGAATCCAGTTGTACTTGCGCCACCTGAAATCCAATTTAAAGTAACTGATTTTGAATTGTCTGCAACGGCCGTTAAGCTCGTTGGATTTGGCGGAGGGTTTGGTTTTGTGACTGTTACAATGGCACCATCGCTATATGTCGGAGTATTATCATATCCACAAACTCTAAATGAATATGTGAGCCCTGGAGTTAGTCCTGTAACAGTGTAGTTATCAACGCTACCGACATCGATTTGAGTCGCAGTGTTACAGTCAAGAGGAGCCGTCGTTCCTGTTTGATATGAAATCTTGTAGCCAGAAGCATAGGCAAGGCGATTCCAAGTGAGTTTTATATTTGTGTTGATGTCAATTGAACCTCGCAGATCCACGATATCAAATATACGACCAATATAGCGATAAATGTAAACAGCACCACTGTTTTGTGAATCATTAGAAGTGCTAGCGATTTCATTGTTCGTAATTTCTGTTAAGTAGGCTGATTCACCTGGAGCACCGATAGCAATGGTGTCTCCACTCATCGCAACGGCGGTTCCGAAGTTATCGTTGGCATCGGAATTTATTGATTTTAAGTAGGACTCTTGACTCCAATTAATTCCATTGTAGCGGTAAATATAGGCCGCACCACTATTTTGGGCATCATTAAGAGGACTTGAATTTAATGTAATACCTCTTTGAGATGAATCTTCATCTTTGGCACCTACAACGAGAGTGTTTTGTCCTAATGATAATGAAGAACCAAAATGATCCTCTGTGTTTGCATTAGAGGCCTTGATGTAAGCTGTTTGATTCCAGTTTGAACCGGACCTTTCAAATACATAGACAGCACCAGAACTTAAAGCATTATTGTCCGAACTTGCAGACGGCCCATTTGTAATAGTGATTTCATTACTGTCCTCTTCTGGAGCACCCACTGCGAGCTGGTCACCTCGTAATGCAACAGCACTTCCAAAATAATCAGATTCGTTGTTATTAGGGGCCTTGATATATGATTCTTGGGCCCAATTAGCACCAGTTCTCTTATATATGTAAACTGCACCACTGGCCGAAGACGAAGAGTCGCTTGAAGCGGTGGTACCATTTATAATAGTCGTGCTATTGCTATCCTCTTTCGGTGCTCCAATCGCTACGGTGTTTAAATCAACAGCAACAGATTTGGCGAAGAAATTTCCACTATCGTTGTTGATCGCTTTTATATAGGCTTCTTGTGTCCAAGAATTTCCTGTTCGGAAATAAATATAAGCACCACCACTATCAATACTTGTATTCGTCGCGCTAGCAGTTGTTCCGTTGATGATAGTTGTTTGATCTCCATCTTCACGATATGCACCCACAACAAGCGTGTTTTCATTTAAATCAATTGCACTACCAAATTCATCATCGATATCAGGATAAGGCGATTTTATATAAGCTTCTTGTGTCCATACATCATTTGCGATTTTATAAATATAGACTGCACCACTATCTTTGGATGAGTTGTCTGCAGAAGAAGTTGCTCCGTTGGTAATTGTGTTTTGGTTACTGTCTTCGAGTGGGGCACCAACCGCAATTGTATCTTTATGAATGGATACGATTTGTCCAAAATTATCGCCAAGATCACTGTTACTTGATTTGATAAATGTATGAAGTGCCCAGTCCTCATAAGTGCGTTTATAAATATAGACGCCCCCGCTTGACTCAGCGTTATTATTATCAATAGCAGTAATGTCTGAAGTAATGATTGTACTTGCAGTGTCCTCACCAGGTGCACCAACAATAAGTGTATCTGCAAAAAGATCAACTGAGCTTCCAAATAAATCAAATGGATCATTGTTAGCTGTTTTAATAAATGATTCTTGATACCAAAGATCTTTTAGAGTATTCGCTGTTGCTGTTAATCCTTGTCCAATTATATTGTTATTATCATAAGGACAAACTCTAATAGAGTAGGTGTTGTAGGCCAGCAAACCTGTTAATTTATAGTTTAGAACGTTTCCAACATCTAAGTTCGTTTCACTTGTACAATTAACAGGAGGAATGTTACCTGTCTTATACGCCAATCTATATCCCTGAATATTTGCAGATTGTACTGCCGTCCACTGGGCAATGAAAGTCGATGTTTTAATATCGTTGATACTTAATGTCGCTGGTCCTCTTGGTGGTAGTGTTGTTCTGTGGGTGAGGGTTTGCATCAACGATAATTCTGCAGAAGCATTGTAGCCACAAATTGTAAAACTGTAGTTTATTCCCGGTGTGAGATTGGTAAAGGTATGAGTGTCGACCCAGCCTACATCAATCGAATTACTTCCCTCGCAACTCGCTTGTGGAATTGAACCCATGACATAAGCAATTTTATAACCAGTGTGAGCTGTGGATTTTCTCCACTTAAGTGTAATATTTCTAGAGTCGGTATAGCTGGCAATTAAATTGGCCGGAGAGTATCTATCAATTAGGTTTCTATAAATATATACTGCACCAGTATAGCCATTGTTGTTGTCTTGCGGTGGGATCGGTCCGTTTACAACACCAGAAACTTCCGAACCTTCTTTTGGAGCACCTACAACAAGAGTGTCGCCTTGAAGATCAACAGTTGAACCAAAAGTATCATTTTGTCCTGCATTTCCTGCTTTTATAAATGCTTCAAATTCCCAGAGTCCATTTTCTCTTGTAAAAGTATATACAGCACCGCTGTTTAATAAGTTGTTGTCTATGCTTGGTAGATCAATATTTGTAATATAATTTTGATTTGTATCTTCTTGATATGAACCAACAGCAATTCTTTGACCACTTATGGCAACAGATGTACCAAAGTAATCTGAACTATCTGGGTTTGGGGCCTTGATATAAGCATCTTGTTTCCAAATTCCATTGTCTTTCTTATAAACATATACTGCACCACTAGTAGCGCTATCTGTATTGGTTGAAGAGGTTTCACCATTTATTATATTTGAAGTATTACTCGATTCATTAACTACACCTGCAATTATATAATTTCCATCAACATCAATATTGTACCCATACGATAATCCATCAATGTTATTTGAAGCTTTTATATAAGCTTCTTGTTCCCAGAAATTATCACTTCTTTTATAAACATATATTGCACCAGAGTCGCTTGCATCATTATCCAAAGCAGAAGTAGACCCGTTAATAATTGATGTTGATATAGAATCTTCACTCGGTGAACCTACAACAAGAAGATCGCCTTTTAAGGCCACACTTGAACCGAAATAGTCTTGAGAACCATTATTGCTCGCCTTAATAAAGGCCTGCTGTACCCAAGTTGATCCATTGAAGTAATAAATATATGTTGCACCACTTGCATAGCTATCAGAATTATCTATAGGAGCATCTGAAGAATTGAAAATGTTGGTTGCATTACTACTATCGTAATCTGCACCAATGGCAATTGTATTTTCACTTAATGATACATCGATACCGAACTGTTGATAACTCTTGACCAATGGAGGACGAATGTATTGTTCTAATGCCCATGTGGAGCCTGTTCTTTTATAAATATAAACCGAGCCGGCCCTATATAGATTATCATTAGTGACAAAATCAGGATCTTTACCATCGACAATAACTGTATATTCTTGGCTGTTTTCAAAATTTGCTACCGCAATTTTGTCTCCACTCAAGCTAATTTGATCACCGAAAGCACCATAGAGTTGTGGATTGTATGCTTTAATTAAGGCTTCACCTGCCCAAGTTTGTCCTGTTCTTCTGTAAATGTAGACAGCTCCAGAGTCCCAAAGATTGGTTTGCACTGTAGGGTCAATTGTTGTCGAGTTTGTAATTGAAGTGATGTTTAACTTATCATCAATCGTACCAACGGCGACTGTGTCATCATCTAAAGAAATTGAAGAACCAAAATAAGCGGTGGCAAATAAATTATTTGCAAAAGATTTCAAAAATGCTTCTTGGTACCAACCAAAATCAGGAGCATTAAGTAGAGCACCTTTCGTATTTCCTAGTGGATAAATACCACAAACGTTTATTGAATAACCCTTTCTGTGGGTGAGCGATGTTAATTGATATGATGTAACATTGCCGACATCAATAGTTGTTCCGGTGTTGCAGTAGTAGTTTTCTGCATATCCTTCGCTATATGAAATTCTATATCCTGTAACTGGAGCTGAACTAGCGTCCCAACTCAAAGATATTGAAGTATTGTCACGAGCTGTAATTTGCAAATTCGCCACTTCTGAACTACTTGCGAGTGTTTCAGTTGTTATTGCAATACCTGCAGAAAGTTGAGAACTTGGATCGTATCCACAAACTCTAAAAGAATAAGAGCGAGCATCCAGCAGTGAGTTCACTGTAAAAGTATTTGTATCACCAACATCAATTGTTGTACCAGAGCTGCAATCAGCAGGTGGTGTTAGTGATTGAGAGTAGGCTATCATGTAGCCGGCATTGTTTTCACCTGTCTTGATCCAATTCAGTGTTACACTGTTTTGTGCAGGTGTTGCAGCTAGTTCATATGGATCAAATGGATCTGATTTATTGGTGAAGATATGTACAGCACCTGAGTTTGTAAATCCGAATGATTCACTGAAATTATTAGAGTAGAAAACGCCAGAAGCTCCTGAATCGTTATTATTAGTACCTACCGCGAGAAGATTGCCTTTTAAATTCAGAGAGCTACCGAAATTAATATTAGACTTTGGATTGGTTGGTTTGATAAACGCAATTTGATTCCATGTTTCATTCGTTCGTTTAAATAAATATACAGCACCACTTGCACTAAGAGATGTGTCTGTAGATGCTCCCGCTCCGTTTGTTGTGAAATTTTGATTACTATCTTGCTTGTAAGCACTGACAGCTAGTAGGTTCCCAGATATTGAAACGGCATGGCCGAAATTATCATTACTATTTACATTGCTTGGTTTGATATAGGCGTGCTGTTTCCAAGTTTTGTTATCACGCTTATATACAAAAACAGCACCGCTATTTGAGCTGAGTGTACTTGTCGAAGCATTTGTGTCGCCATTTGTAATTGTATTTTGATTACTGTCGTCTTCTTCCGCACCCACAGCTAAATAATTGTTACTATAGCTTATAGATGTCCCGAAAATATCGTTGGATGAGTTATTACTTGCTTTAATAAAGGCTTCTTGTGACCATTTATTATCTTCACCTTTGGCAAAAACAAAGACAGCACCAGAGTTTGTAACATCATCACTTGTTTCAACAGAACCGCTTAAAATTCCATTAAATGAAGAATCATCTCCAGGGGAGGTCGCGAAGATTAAATTATCTTTGGTAAAGACTTTAGTACCAAGATAGTCTGATGAATCATAAGTTCGTTTTATATAGGCTTCAAATTGCCATTTTCCTGAACCATCTTTTCCAAAGATGTAAACAGCTCCTCTATTAGAGGAAGTGGAGTATTCGAGAATCGGATCTGGTGCATGGACGATCTGAATTGTAGCGCTATCTTCTTGACTTACACCAACAACAATAGTGTTGCCATCTATAGATATAGAATCACCAAATTTATCAGTCGACTGAAAGTTTGGTGCTTTAATAAACGCCTCTTGCTCCCAATTCGTTCCTGTTCTTTTATAGACATAAACGGCACCAGAATCTGATGATCTGTTATTATTTTCGTTGTTCGAATAATTCCAAATTGTATTTGTTTCAGTGTCTTCATTTGGAGCTGTAACAATTAAATAGTCTCCCTGAAGATCAATTGAAGCACCGAAGTTGTCATTGGTTTCAGCGTTATTGGCTTTAATAAAAGCTTCCTGAGTCCAATCATTTCCCGACTTTCTATAGATGTAAACAGCACCAGAGTTTGGAGCGAGAGTATCTGTTGGTGTTCCAGTTCCATTTGTGATTGTTGTTTGTGAGCTTTCTTGTCCTGGTGCACTGATGGCCAACGTGTCACCATCTAATTTTACACTGTCACCGAAAAGAGCATTGCCGCTAACATTTGCAGCTTTGATGAAGGCACTCTGATACCAGCCATTAAGTCTAGATATTACTCTACCTTCCGTAGTATTAAGTGCTCCATCATAAGCACAGACTCTAAAGTAATATTCAGTTGCAGAATCAAGTCCTGTAATATTATAAGTTGTGACATTTCCTGTATCAATTACAGTGCCTGCAGAACAATTGGCCGGCACAGTGTTGGCCTGGTAGCTGATATAAAACCCTGCAGTTGCACCACCAGCGCTTATCCAGGCAAGTTGAACATTTGTGCGAGTCTCAGAGGCAATTCTTAATTCAGATAATTCAAATGGAAAATCTTGAGTTGCTGCGCTTAGTTTTGCTCCATATGAATATTGTGGAACTGCATTATAAGAGCAAATTGTGAATGAATAATTTGAGTTGTGTTGTAGCCCAGTAACAGAAGTCGAAGTGACATTACCTAGATCAGTACTCGTTCCACTATGGCAATCTGCTGGAGCAATATCTCCTAAAGCGTATGCAAGCTTGTATCCTGCTGCAGCGGGAGCAGCCGTCCATGTCAGGTTTATATTATTTGTTCCTGTGGTTGATGCCATGAAATTCGTCGGATCACTTGGGTAGATGATTCCTGTTGAAGTCGATCTTGTAAGAGTATAACCTTCATGATCACCAAAAGTTGCATTGTATGAACAGATACGGAAGCTATAATCATTTGTTGTTAGGCCAGTAAAAGTATGAGTCGTTACGTTCCCAACATCGATTGCTGTTCCTGTGTTACAGTCTGCTGGTGCTATTCCACCTTGTAGATAGGATATTTTGTAACCAGTAGCTCCTGCTACAGCATTCCAAGATAATGTAACATCTGAACCATTATCAGCAGTAATGGCAAAATTGGATGGAGCAAAAAGCCTCGAGTAATTTCTAAAAACATAAACTGCACCAGAAGCACTTGCAGTATCGTTAGTATCAAAATCAAAATTATGAAATATGCCTTGTGAAGGGCCATCTTCTGCAGATGCTGCAACGACAATAGTATTTCCTTCAATAGTAACTTCAGAACCAAAACTATCATTAGAAGTTGGGGCAGGGGATTTTAAATAAGACTCTTGTGACCAAGTTGTTCCATTTCTTTTAAATACATAAACTGCACCTGATGATGATAGATCATCATTTTCAATAATGGCTGCATTGTTAACAATTGTGTTTGATGAGTTATCTTCACCAGTAGCTGCGACGACAAGTGTATCTCCACTTAAGTCAATTCTAGTTCCAAAATAATCACTGGCACCACTATTAGAAGACTTTAGGTATGCTTGTTGTTCCCATGTTCCATTGTTGTTTATAAAAACGTAGACAGCTCCTGAAGAAGAATTGGAGTTATCTGCAGAAGCTGATTGTCCATTGGTAATTGATGTAGAATTTGAATCTTCCCCAGAAGCTCCGACAGCAATAGTGTCACCGCTTACAGCTACTGATGCACCAAAAGAGTCACTTATTTCTGAGTTTACACTTTTAAAATAGGCATATTCATACCAAGTCGCTTGATATCTTCTAAATAAGTATACTGCACCACTTGAAGAACTAGAATTATCTGGATTCGCCGCAACACCTGTTGAGATGTGGGTTTGATTTGAATCCTCACCAGTTGCACCAACAACAAGATAATCTCCATTTAATTTTACGCTAGTTCCAAAACTGTCACTGGCACCGATATTACTCGACTTAATATAAGCTTCTTGTGCCCAATTTGAACCTGTTCTTTTATAAACATAAACAGCGCCAGAACTTCCAGCGGTATCATCTGTTGGCGATCCTGTTCCATTTGTAATTGTGGACTGAGCACTATCTTCACCTGTAGCTGATACAATAAGTGTATCATTTTCAATTTGAACCTTATTTCCAAAATAGTCATTTGCACCAGCATTACTCGCTTTAATATAGGCTTCTTGTTCCCAGTTTCCTGCATTTAGTTTGTAAACATATACAGCACCTGAACCTGAACTTGTATTAAATGACGATGCGGTTGGCCCATTTGTAATTGTGTTTCCTGGACCGTCTTCTCCTGTTGCACCTATCACAATAGTATCACCATCAATACTTACATTACCTCCGTAAGCATCACTCGAATCAGGTGAAACAGCTTTAAAGTAAGTACTTTGTGTCCATAGAGAATTTGTTCTTGTAAAAAGATACGCAGCACCAGAACTGGATAAAGAATTATCTGTAGAGCTAGTGCCGTTTGTTACTGTTGATTGATTAGAGTCTTCACCATATGCTCCAATAATCAAATTATTTCCATTAATAGAAATTGAGCGTCCAAAATTATCACTAGCTTCACTATTATCGGCCTTCAAGTAGGCTTCGAAATACCAACCATTTTGAATATAGAATGCTTTACCTTTACTGTTCTGATTGCTGGCATTGTAGGCACAGACTCTAATGCTGTAGTCTTGATTAATAGTGAGACCAGATAGAAGATGAGTGAAATTGTTTCCAATATCGGTAATTGTTCCACTAGTACAATAGAGATCAGGTGCTGTTGCACCAGGAAGGATGGCCACTACGTAACCGCTTGCTGCAACTGAACCCGCTTCCCAAGTGGCCTGTGCAAAATCATATCCTCTGTTCGATATGTGAAGATTTGCAACTTCATAAGGTTTTTGCGTCGTTGATGCTGAGACAGTTTCACCAGCACTAACATCTCCACTTCCATTATATGAACAGATTCTAAAAGAATAAGTTTCAGTCTCTTGAAGAGATGAAAGTGTATAACTTTCAACATTGCCAACATTGACAATCGTCCCAGAACTACAATCTGCAGGAGGAGTGTCTCCCAAAAGGTAGGCGATGTAATATCCCGTCGTGATATTATCTGCCTTTATCCATTCGAGATTGATCGAGTTGTCATCAGTGCTAGCAACTCTAAAAGATTTTGGATTGAAAAATCTTAATTTATTTCTAAATACATAAACAGCACCAGAAAGAGCTGTAGAATCATCAGAGAGGGCATCTGGTCCATTAATAATTGATGTTCCCGTGCTTGATTCA
>NZ_AUNE01000030.1 GCF_000447755.1 Bacteriovorax sp. BSW11_IV
AATCTTTGTGAATCATCATTTGTCTCTTTCAAATAAGTCTCAAAAATATTAACGAGTTTTTGATCGTCTTTAACTGTGTAGTAATTCCAACCTAAGCTCCAAGTTATTGTTTCACTCTTTGGATTTAGGGCAATCGCCTTTTCAAAGAAGCTAGTTGATTGATTATAATCTTTTGCTTCTAGTCTAATCGATCCAATTAACCAGTAAGTAAGCGCCATATTCTCTTTATCTACAGTATAATTTCGAAGTAGAGATTCTAGCGTCTTTTGAGCTGTTCCTGCTTGGTGCTCAGTCCACTGCGCTCTAGAAAGAGTAATCATGCCATCGATGAGATAATTAAGTGTCTTTTGATCTTTCGTTTTTTTGTACTCTTTTTTCAAAAAACTAACCATTCTCTCAGTATAAGCAAGATAGGTTTTCTTATCTCTTTCTATTTTGTACGAAAGTCTATAGCGACCCCAAGCTTTCATTTTTTCATCAATTGAAAACTGGCGTCCGTGGATGATTTTATTATAAAGACGACGGGCCTTTGTGAAGCTTCTATTTTTCTCAAAGTCACGAGCAATCTCATATAGATCGCTATCCGTATAAAACTTCTTTAAACGAGGTGAAACTTGATAGAGCTTCTCTTCGAGCTTTAAAGCAGAATCTCTATCCTTGGCCTTTCTAGCAAAAGTAAGTGCCGCATATATGGCCTCTTCTTTTTCTTTTTGAAGTTTTAAAAAGCTTAGGTAATCAATTGTAAAATCGGCGATAAAGCTGCTCATGCTAAAATGCTTGGCAAGCTCTAGTGATGTTTCAACAAATCTCTTTTCAAGCCACTTTGGAACAGTTGCTTTTTGTTGCCAGATCTCTGTGAGTTTTTCAGGAGGGAAGTCACAAATTTCAAGAGACTTAATTTTGGCCAATTCGCTAAGAGGAAACTCTTTATTGCCAGCGATCTCTGTTAAATACATGCAGCTCTCGAAAGTCTTCTCTTGTGCTTTTAAGTATTTTAAGGCAATAGTCTCTGACTCATCGAGATCTTCGAATGAATTGTTCTTAGCAAGTTCTAGGGTATGTTCTCTTTCAGGAGCTTTTACGCCACCAATATGGGAGCAGCCAACAAGACAGAGCAAAATAACAATTATTTGAAGATGCACAAATCCTCCTTGTTTTTGTGCAAAACCACGATGTTTATTTTAGCACAGATTCTGGAAGAGTTTGATAAATCTTTGAAATTTAACAAATTAATGCAGTCGGTTATTGCATAATTTCTTCATAGGGTTTTGAAAATAGGTCGGATCTGTATTAAAAAGGTTTAAATCTTTATCATTATTTAAGAGGCAAAAAATGACGACTCAAATTGATGCACCAGAAACGAAGAAGTTTCTTGATAAGACTGTGTACTTTTCTTCTCTTGGTTGCTCTAAAAACTTAGTAGATTCTCAGGTTATGCTTGGCTATATGGGCCTAGATGGTTTCTCAATTGTTCAAGAGGCCTATGATGCTGAAGTTATTGTTGTTAATACATGCTCATTTATTGAGGCCTCAAAAAAAGAAAGTATTGATACGATTTTAGAACTGGCCGACTTTAAAAATGAAGACGTTGGAAGATGTAAGGCCCTTGTTGTTTCTGGATGTATGGCCCAAAGATATTCTGACGAGCTTGAAAGAAGTATTCCAGAAGTAGATATGTTCATCGGTACAGGTGAGTACAATAAAATTGTTCCACTTCTTCGCGCCCTTGAAGATAACAAACTTGAGAAAAAATCATTCGTAGAAATTCCAAAATTCATTCATACAGAATTTGATCCAAGATTAAATACATCACCATTCTATACAGCATGGTTGAAAATTTCTGAGGGATGTAACAGAAATTGTACTTTCTGTATTATTCCAAAACTTAGAGGAAGACTAAGATCACGATCTGTTGAGTCTCTTGTAAAAGAAGCTGAACAATTAGCGGCAAATGGAGTTAGAGAGCTTAATCTAATTTCTCAAGACCTTTCAGATTACGGTGTAGACCTAGATGAAAACAACAATCTTTTTAACCTTCTTGGTGGATTAGAGTCTGTTGAGGGTGTTGATTGGGTAAGACTATTCTACTTCTATCCAGATGAATTAACAGATGAAGTTATTGAAAAAATGGCGACATCTGCAAAGGTATGTAAGTACCTTGATATGCCAGTGCAACACTTTGCTGACAACGTTCTTAAGAGAATGAACAGAAAGATTACTGGAGCAAAAATTCACGAAAGAATTGCCAAACTTAGAGAGAGAATTCCTGGTATCGTTATTAGAACTTCAATCATCGTTGGATTTCCTGGTGAGACAGAAGAAGACTTCCAAGAGCTTCTAGAGGGCGTTAAAACAGCTCGTTTTAACCACCTTGGGATATTCCGTTATTCTGATGAAGAGGGAACTCCTGCATTTAAACTAAAAGAAAAAGTACCTCAAGAAGTTATTGAAGATCGTTTTGACGAGCTTTATGAAACTCAAAGAGAAATCGCAAGAGAGCTAAACCAAGAGTTCCTTGGTAAGACAATAGAAGTTCTCATCGAAGGGGAACACCCTGAGACTGAGCTTCTAATTCAAGGTCGTCACTTTGGACAAGCTCCAGATATCGATGGAAACGTGATTATCAACGACCTTAATGGGATTGAGGTTGAACAGGGTGATCTCGTAAAAGTCGAGATCACCGAAGTTCTAGATTATGATTTAGTTGGAAGAATCGTTTACTAATTAGCGACCGCCAATTAGTGGGTAGATAAACCCTTGTGGGAATGACGGCACTTCGCCAGCATAGTCATCAGCAAGAGGGATATTTACATCGAGGTTGCTGTTGTTATGAATAACCATAATAACGTAATCATTTCCTGCGATCGTAATTTTCTGTCCAGCAACTAATCGAGTACCTGCGCCGTCAATATCGTAGAAGTTACGAGTGGCGGCAGCATTTAGTTTCACTCTTTGCTGACCATTTTCTCCATCTATACTCAAACCTGCATTTGAAATATCAGCACCAGAAATTACTGGTGTTGCACCGGCACAGTTAAATGCCGTGTCTGTTCCAAAGAAGTAGTCATCAAGGTCATAGTTGTTATTAATCTCAACTCCAAATCCATCCGTACCAGTTGCATCCATGAGAGTTGCTGGAATGAAAGATTCGATATCATTGGCCATTGTAAACTTGTCGTTCCAATCTCTTACGTACAAGTGTACTCTTGCAAGAGGCGCGTTGGCAGAGTCACGACATGTATAAACGTAAGCGTTTTGTCCTCTCGTGAACAGATCATCTCTATAAAGAACAGACTTTCTAAATTCAGCTTCATAACCATTGGCCACACCACAATATCTACTAGAGTAGTTTGTCATTCTGATGTTTGAAGTTGTAACTACTTCAGAAGCTTTTAAAGTATAGTCGTATTCTTTGCTCGCAGTAGTTCCTGTTGAGAAACCAACTTGTTGAGATCTGATACCGTTGTTAATATTTGCCGCAGATAGTACGTTGTCGATACCACCATCTACACATTTAGAGATTTCACCACCACATTGAGTTGTAGATTCATCGGCCTCTGTGATTTCACATGACCAAGTTGCTCCACCACCAGTACAAGATGCTTCATCAGTAAATGTCGAGTTTGAACAGCTTGCTAAGGCTTGCATTTCAATTACTCGTACACTACCAATGTCACAGTTTGGAAGATCAGAGCTAATTGATTGTGAGTAGTTACCACCACACATTTTATCTGGACCAGTGATGTTTAGTGCTTGGTAGTTTGTTCTTGTAAACGCTGGGAGTTCTGACCCTGAATATGCTGGGTTGAAATCAGCTTGTTGGAATCGAACCACACATGCGTTGTCAGTCGTACTTCCTGTATATTGAAGAACTGTCTCATTCGTATCGACGATTGGGAAGTTTTCAAAGAAATACGGTTCGTGAAGCATGGTAGAACATAAATCAGGACCTGCGTTTACATCAATCTTTAATCCACTGATATTGATCTCACCTTCATTTGCATCGATATAACAGATAATATCAGTGTCTTTAGTTGAAGTAGCATTTTCAATTTGTGATTTTGTTACACGACAACTTGTGCGAGCATTTCCGTAACCCCATTTGTGGGCCACATAAGTTGTATTTTCAGTAATGGCCTTAATTTCGAAGTATTCTATAACTTCTAGTTCAAAAGAATTTGATTCAAAACCATAATCATTCATTAGTGTCACAGTATAGCTCTTCTTCTCAGAAGCACTTAGGGCACTTCCTGAAATGAGACCACTTGTTTCATCTGGAATAGATAAACCATTTGGTAGAGCAGGTGAAATTACATATTTTTGGTTACCGCTTGCACCACCAAGTAGAGACGTTAAATTAATAGATGATTCAACACCTCTATAAAGGTAGAAAGCTTGCTCATGAGCAACTGTATTTACTGAAACAAATGATGGAGCGACTCTGGCCGCATCAAGAGGGTTTGTGGAATAAACTCTATTACCGAACCCAATAATACCTTTTCTTGTCGTTAAATAGAGATCGTTTCCATTGATATCATTTGTATAAGCACTTGCTAGGTGAGTTGAACCTGTTGAATCTGCAACAGCAAGGTCTCCACCAAGAACAAAGGCCGCTCCAGGAGTTGTTGCTGCAGTTACAATAACGTTTACAGCAAGAACATTGTTTACTGTTTTAGAAACTGTTCCATTTGAGATACTTGTGCCTGTCGCAAAATTTCCAGATGAAGTTGTTACAAAGACATACTCTGTACCTGAGTCATCAAAATCAAAAACGACATATCCAGAATTTCCACCTTGAGTCACTTGATCGTTAACGGCAAAGTTTTGTGCTGTATCAGTAAGCATGAGAAGTGATGAAAATTTAGTCACACCATTAGCATTAATAGTCGCTAATTCTCCACCAAAGCTTGTTCCGACATAAAGTCTATTGTTCAAGCTGTCTCCAGCTTCGAAAGTACCAGATTCGATTTCTACAACGATGTATTTTTGGGTACTAAATACACGACGAACAAATCCTTTTCCTTTTCTAGCGATACCATCTGAAGAAGAAGTAATAACATCTCCCTCTTGGAATTTTGTTGTATTAGAAACTTTTAATAGTGCCATTTGAGTAGAGGCCAGAGCAGAAGGAATTTCACCCATACCAAATTTAAGTTTAGTTGTTACTGTTCTCGCGTCATTTGTATCAGCACTAATTGTGAACTCTTGAGGTGCGATGATATTGAATGGAGGTGTATTGTTGATAGCTCTAATAGAACCACCTGCAAACCAAGTTGCACCTGCACCTGTACACGTTGAGCGTGTAATGTATGAACCATTAGAACATTCAGACTTCACTTGAAACTTTAACTTAGGATCGAGAGCACTAATGTCTGGATCAATTGAGAAAGTCATATTTCTTTCATCATTAAGTTGGGCCAGATCAGTATCTAGACCAGGCTCAATAGATGTAAAAGAAACTTGATTGTTACGAATAACATGGGCCGAAGTAATAGTCGTTTCAGAAGCAACAAAAGTTGCAGCGTTGTCTACACTTTGTCCTGCAAGAACTGAGTCCTCACAAATTCCACCACAATTTGAAGTGGCATAAATTCTATTATTATAAACATAGTCAACTGTGTATGTTGGATCAGCAGCGGCCGTAGAATTTACTGTAAGATTTCCACCGGCCACAAAGTTTGTAGCATTAGCAACATCTAGGACAAGTCTGTCGCCATCAGAAGTAGGGTAGAAGATTCTCCCATTAGCAACAACCCCTGTTACCCCTTCAACTTTAATTTTTACATTTGTTGAAAGACTCGACTTAAGAGCGCTGTGATATACAGAATAAGTGAACTCTCTTGCACTAAGAGTATCACCAACTGTAGGAGTTCTAATTGTAAAGAGACCTGTTAATGAAGCAGGTGAAGGAATGACTTCGCCAGCATCATAGATATTGTCTCCGTCGATATCGTAAGCATATTGCTCAGAAAGAGGAGGAGCTATTAAATACAAAATAGCAGTGTTTTCACCATTGGCAGTATCGAGGGCTGAACCATAGCCAACTGTCGGGCTAATTGCATAGCTGATGTCTGGATAAGTTGCACTATTAACAATAGTGAATACTGAATCAGCGATAGTTGCTTTTGGTGAAATATAAACAGGCTCAGTGGCCGCAAGAGAATTATCTAGAGATTCACCAATAGCAAATCCCATTTTTGAGTTTGTTAGCTTAACTCTTAAAGTTTTAGTTGCTGTATCAATTGCAGTAATGACACCTTTTGTTCCAAGATTTGAAATAATCTTTTGGTTAACACTAAAAGGAGTTACAGAGCCTACAGTCAAATCGTAATACTTGAGATCATTAAGTTGTTGGCCAACAGCTAAACATGAACCAGAAATAGCTGCACACGTAACGCTTACGTTTAGAGAAAGAGTTTTTAGCTCAGATCCTGTTGCGATAGTTAGAGTAACAGGGTTACCCACAGTTGAAATTGTCCCATCATCAGGATTAGTGTGTTTCAAAGTAACAAGGTATTGGCTTGTCGATGGAGAGTACTTTGTAACAAAACCAGAAATCTCACCAGTTTTTGTATCAAAATTCAATCCTGTTGCATTTTTTAATGTTGGGTTAGTTGAAGGAACGGGAGTAATGGAATATGAGAGATAATTTTCAACACCAACTAGTCCACCGATAACAGTTGGAACAAGGCTATCAGTAACTTCTGTTCCAATGGTGTATTGCAAGTCTGTGCTTGGATAAGCGAAATCCACAGGTGGTGTACAAATCGGATCAGAGCCTTCAACGCAAGGATCTGGTTCGTCCGTACCTCCTGATGTCACAGGAACATCTTTTACAGGGTTTTCCTTAAATTTAGTAAGGCTGTCCGGCATACATCCCGTAACCAAAACTAAAACCAAAAATGTCGAAATAATTCCATTTATCGTCTTCATGTACATATTATCGACATGTAACGAATAAAGTTTTAGAAAGATTTATTTTGATTGAAAAATCAGAAGGTTAGAAAATTTTGCCTAGGGGAAGGGAGTGCCGATTGCCAAAAATTTGTGGGGTAAGAGGTGATAAATTATTGATATCTGCCGATTATGAATCATGCTCACAAAGAAGTGGTAGGTATATCTATGAGAGTTCTCATCGTTGAAGACAATGTAACTATTCAAAAAGTTTTAGAAGAGTATTTTCGAAATAAGAAAATAACTGTCCAAATTATAGATAGTTTTTCAAAGTTCGAGACATTATCTTCACTTAATTATGATTGGGCCCTTGTTGATCTTGATCTCGAAAAAGAGTTGATAGGTTTGCAGGTTGTTGAGGCGCTTAAAGATAAAGTGCCAAGTTGTGTATTTTCTGGCCATGAAGAATTGGATCTTATTAAAAAGGCCTATGATCTTGGGGCGATAGATTATCTCGTAAAACCATTTACTAAAAATGCCATGGACGCTTTGTGCGAGCGAATGTCTTTTAATTTGAGTTCAAAATTCGATAAAGAGATTTCGTCGAAGCTCTTTATTAGTTCGCCTGTGTTCTTAGAAGAATTAAAACAGATGGAAAATTCACTTCTATCGAAAAGGCCGCTTCTTCTTTTGGGTGAAACAGGTGTGGGAAAAACACATTTGGCATACCTTATTCATAAAACACTATATAAGGAGAAAGATTCTTTTATTCATATTAATTGTGCTGAATTAAATGAGTCTTTGCTAGAGTCTGAACTTTTTGGCCACGCCAAAGGCTCATTTACTGGTGCCTTAGAAGATAAAGTTGGAAAAATCGAACTTGCCCATGGAGGAACTCTCTTTTTGGATGAAATAGCATCTATATCTGAGAAAATTCAACAGAAGCTACTAAAGGTTTTAGAAGAAGGAACTTTCTCACGTGTTGGTGAAACTAAAGAGAGGAAGTCTGATTTCTTTCTTATAAGTGCGACTTGTGATTCTTTAGAGAGCGATGTTCAAAATTCAAAATTCAGAAAAGACTTGTATTTTAGAATAAAAGGTTTGTCTCTGGAGATCCCAGCTCTTAGAGGTCGCAAGCAAGATATAGAACATTATATACAATTTAAACTCATAAACTCTGCAAGAAAGATTCTAATTGATGAAGAGGTGATGGATAAGCTGTTTAGTTATCCTTGGCCAGGGAATATGAGGGAGCTTAATGGTGTGCTCGATAAATTTTTGGCATCATTAAATGCAAGAATCACTTCGAAAGAATTACCTTCAGAGATTTTGAATTATAAAAAACAAAGTCTAGAGCTTTTAGTTAATAAACAACTGAAAGAGTATGCACAAGAATTTGGTCTTGCAAGCCTTGTGAAGCTGATTGAAGGACAAGTGGTAAAGAATGCCCTTTTAGAAAATAAAGGGAATGTAAGAGATACAATAAGAACGTTAAAAATATCATCGAATACTTTTTATCGCATAATGAATTTCATGGAGGATCGTTTTGAAAAATAAATTAGCAATTATGTTGTGCCTGCTGGCCTTTAACAGTGAAGCCAACTTTTTAGATACTGTAAGAGGGTACAGTGAAAAGTTTTTAGGAAGTGATCTTACGACTAAAATTTTTGGAGAAGGCGAAAGTGAATTCGCACTACCAGCGATCCCAACTGTGACAGCAAATGCAAAATCGACTGATTCTTATAATAGAGAAAAGGAAGAGAATAAGTTTAAGCAAGAAGACCTTGAGCGCTACAACGCTGCTTTTTTAGAAGAAGCATTTACTTTAGTTAGAGGAGCTCAAATTAATGGAGATGAACTCGCAAAGTGGATGAATGTTATGAATCAGGGGGCAAATCGTGAGGGTGTTTATAGAGCACTTGTTCTAGATGATACCTACAGAGGTCTTGAAAACTATGATAAGGAGACTAAAGAAGAGTTGGCCATCTTTGTTATTAATTACTTCGGAAAATATTTAGATCGAAAAACAACGAAAGATACTTTGCTACAAACAAATTTCTATATGCTTAAAAGAGTAGTCGTCGAAAAAACCCTAGAGATCGTCGATGCTCTTTATATGAAAGATAAAGAAGATTTTTATAAGTGGTATGCTGTTTTTTCTGCGGATATGGCAAAAGATTATAGAGTGCGTTTTACTTCTAAAGTGAGACAAAATACTTCTGCAAAAAAACATTATGAATGGGCAAAACAAGTCCCTTCTCAATTTGTTAAATCAGAGGTCATTCTTAAGCTTCATCTGCTTATGAATTCAATTAACGGCGCTTAGTCGTAAAACGGATTCTCTAAACCAAGAATTACTTTTAGCATTCTTTCTACTCCAAGGGCGATTCCACTCGCTCTTGGAAGTCCTTTTTCTAGTGCATTAAAAAGGAGAGTCGCTTCTGGTAAAGAGTATTGGTATAGTTCTTCTTTTTCTTTTGCCTGATTTTTAAATCTTCTTTTTTGTTCTGCAATATCTGTAAGCTCATTGAAACAATTACAAAGTTCAACCCCATGGCAGTAAACTTCAAATCGTTCACACACTCTGTTGTCACTGTCTTTTAATGTTGAAAGGGCACTTAAGTGGTGAGGAAACTCGTAAAGAAGTAAAAAAGGAATCTCTTTGAAGTGAGGTTCAACTTTATTTAAAAAGAAAAGAAAGAATAAATCGTCCCAAGAATAGTCTTTTATTGGACCAAGCGGGATATCTTTATATTTTTCACTGATAAGATTATAGAGATCTTCTTTTTCTAAGTAGTCTAGAATTTCGAAGCCGCAGTATTCTTTAACAATTTCACTTACCGTCATCTTTGTTGGTGTGAATGATTCATAACCTTGAGCTATTTTGTGTCCCTTCGATTTTAAGTATTCACAGCAAAAGGCAAAAAGCTCAATTGTATCGTCCATGATCTTTTCATAGCGTTCATGGGCGCGATACCACTCAAGCATTATAAATTGTGGTCTATGAGTTTCAGAATTAGGCTCATCTCTAAAGCTGTAAGTGAGAGTGAAAATCTTTTCGAACCCCTCGCTTAGAAGTTGTTTCATGTGAAATTCTGGCGAAGTGTGGAGGTAGAGAGGAAGTAACTCTTTATTGATGGCCCGCCCGACTTGAAAGGGATGAATATGAGTTTCCATCCCTGGATTTGAAACAATTGGTGGCGTCATCACGTCAATAAATGCGTCATTTAGAAAAAAGTTTCTTGTGGCCTGCAACAAATCAAAGAGGGGTAATTTATTTGAAATTTTCATAGCGGGTTTATACACTTAGGAACTTTTGCATTGCAAGAAAAAGTTGCTTTTTTATAGGGCCTATGACATATCATCACTAAGAAATTTTCCCTAAAAATAAGGATCGTTTATGTACAAAGCACTTCTTAATTTGCAAGCGCTTTACCTTCATCTAGGCCTTGATATATCGGCCACTGAAAACCAAGTTTATGCCATTGCTGGTATCATAATTCTTCTCTTCGCCATCGTTATTTCTCAACTTGTTACTCCTTCAAAAAAAGTTGAAACAAAAACTAAATCAACTCCAATTCCAGCGCCTGTTAAAAAAGAAGAAGCTGCGAAAGAAGTTGTTGAAACAACTAGGCCCGATTTAACAATCGTTGAAAGGCCAATTGCAAAAGAAATCGTAGAAGAAGTTGTTGAAGAAGTCGTTGTTGCGAAAGAACTTGTAGAAGAAACTGTTGAAGCGCCTGTTAAAACTGAAGGTCCAAGTTGGACAGACAGATTGAAAAAAGGACTTTCGCGTTCTCGCCAAGAAGTTTGGGGGAAACTCGGCAATATTTTTTCTGGCAAGGTTCTTGATGAAGATACTCTTGAAGAAATCGAAGAGCTGCTTTATAGCGCAGACATCGGTCCAAAAACTGTTGCTGAACTCATTGATGCTCTATCGGAAAAAGTGAAAGAAGGATCATTTGGGCAAGATGAATTCAAGGCCTTTTTACACGAGTTCTTAAAAGGACGTATGGCCTCTATTCAAGATAAAGTAGACAGTGACCTTTACAAATTTGATGAATCTAAACGTGGTCAAACAAAAGTGATCATGGTTGTGGGTGTAAATGGTGCAGGTAAGACGACAACGATTGGGAAGCTTGCGACAAAATTAACGTCACAAGGGGCGAAAGTTGTTGTTGGTGCTTGTGATACTTTTAGGGCCGCGGCAGTGGACCAACTTCAAGTATGGTGTGAGCGTGCTGGAGCTGAAATGATTAGAGCACGTGAAGGGGCCAATCCAAGCGGTGTTGGTTATGATGCTCTTCAAAAGGCCATCAACGATAAGGCCGACTATTGTATTTTGGATACAGCTGGACGTCTTCATACGGCCGGAAATTTGATGGATGAGTTAACAAAGTCAAAGAATGTACTTAAGAAGCTAGATGAAACAGCTCCCCACCAGACATTATTGGTTATTGATGCCATTACGGGTCAAAATGCCATTCGTCAGGCCGAGGAGTTTAATAAGGCACTTGAGCTGACTGGTCTTATCTTTACTAAGTGTGACGGTTCATCAAAAGCGGGGAGCGCTGTGTCTATCGTTTCTCAGTTAAAAGTACCAATAGCGTACATTGGTGTGGGTGAGAACGTTGAAGACCTCAATGTATTCAGTTTAGATGAATATTTAAATGCGCTTTTAGATTTTTAAAAAACGCTAGTTGATTGACTGTAATGAGGGTTTGAATTACCCTTTAAGTAATATGGATAGCAAAAGAGAAGTCAAAGAATTTAACGTACTGGGTTATAACGTCAGGCTGAAGGCCGACGAAGGTAATGGGGATATTGCGCCTGAACGAATTGTTGAATTGGTGCAAGCTGAAATAGATAGCATTCGCAAGAAGGCCCCAAACTTAGGACCAGGAGAAACAGCGGTACTTGCCGCTTTGAAGATTGCTTCAGATAAATTAACTCTCGATGATGAGTTTAAAGATAGTGTCATGAGAATGAGTAGGGCCGCCACAGATGCCCTTAACTATATTGAAGAAGTTTCTCCAAGTACAATCTAATTCTATGTTTCTCTTTCGCATGAAGTGATTGAGATTGTTATTGAAAAAACAGATAAGAGCTCTCATTAAAGAGAAACTTTCTCTCTTTAATAAAGAAGAGTTAGATAAAAAATCTAATCTAGTAACGAAAAATCTCGTGCGCTTTTTAAGCGATCATTTTCAAATCCATAATAATTTTAAAATTGGTCTTTATGCTCCACTTGCTGATGAAGTGGATTGTATTGGGATCTTTGAAGAGCTTGAAGCTGTTTCACTTTTTCCAGACTACACAGAAAATAAAATGTGTTTTAGAGAAAGTTTGTATAGTGAATTAAATGAAAGCGAAAAATTTGGAGTGAAGATATTTACTCCAGATGAAAGTAAGAAAATATGTTTACCTGATGTCCTTCTAATTCCAGGTCGTGCTTTTGGAAGAAATGGAGAGAGAGTAGGAAGAGGCAAAGGGCATTACGATAAATTTTTAGAAAACTATAATAATATAAAGATTGGGATATGCTTTGATGAGCAAGTTTTGGCAGGGATTCCCATGGATGAACACGACACATTCATGGATTTTGTTGTCACAGAAACGAGCGTAATTAAAGTTCTTAAATAGAGGGAGATCACATATATGGGTACAGAAGTTATTTTAGCTTCGATCCTTTGTTTGATTGTTGGTGTGGGAGCAGGTTTTATTGTTCGTCACCTTCAAGCACAAAAGGTCGATAAAGAAAGAGCAGCTAAGGGTGATGAAATCATCGAAGATGCGAAGAAAAAAGCAGCAGATATTCAGTACAAAGCAAGAAAAGAAGCCAAAGAAATTGCTAAGGAAGAAAAAGAAGAAGCAGATAAGTATGTTTCTAAAAAGCAAAAAGAGATTAAAGAGCAAGAAAGTGAGCTTACAAAGAAAGAAGCAAAAATCGAAACAAAGCTTGAAGATCTAGACAAAGAAACAAAGAGACTAGAGCTTAAAAACAAAGAACTAGATGATAAGAAGCTTGATGCTATCAGAGAGACTGAAAAGTTTAAGTTAAAGCAAGAAGAAGTTGCAGCTAAGCTAAGTGAAATTAGTAATATGACTAAAGAGCAAGCGAAGCAAGAGCTTCTAGATCTAATGACTGAAGATGCACGCGTTGATTTCGCGAAAGAACTTCAGAAAATTGAAGAAGAAACTAAAGAACTTGCAGAGGATAAAGCAAAGAGAATCATCGGAATCGCTATTCAAAGATTTGCTGGTGAGCACGTGGCTGAAAAAACAATTTCAACAGTTGATCTACCATCTGATGATGTTAAAGGTCGTCTAATTGGTCGTGAAGGTCGTAACATTAGAGCTTTCGAGCAAATTTGTGGTGTTGACTTAATTATCGATGATACTCCAGAAGTTGTTGTTATTTCTTCTTTCAACGTTGTTAGACGTGAGATCGCAAGACTTACGATCAATAAACTAATTGCTGACGGTCGTATTCACCCAGCAAAAATTGAAGAATTCCACGATAAATCAAAAGCTGAAGTTGAAAAACAACTTCTAACTCTTGGTGAAAAAGCACAGATGGAAATTGGTGTTCACGGTATCCACCCTGAAATCCTAAAGCTAATTGGTGCTCTTAACTGGAGAACTTCATATACTCAAAACCAATACCAGCACGCACTAGAGGCCGCATTTATTTGTGGAGCTATGGCCGCTGAGATGGGATTAAACGTTAAGCAAGCAAGAAGAGCAGCACTAATGCACGATATTGGTAAAGTTCTTGATGCATCTGCTGAAGGTTCTCACGCCGTTATCGGTGCTGACTTCGCTAAGAAATATGGTGAATCACCAGATATCGTTCACGCTATCCGTGCTCACCATGACGATGAAAAACCAGAATCTGTTCTTGCTCACCTTGTAGCTGCTGCTGATGCCCTTTCAGGTGCACGCCCAGGTGCTCGTAAAGCAATGATGGAATCTTATGTATCTCGTCTAACTGATATTGAAGAAATCGTTAACTCTTTCGAAGGTGTATCTAAGTCTTACGCTATCTCTGGTGGACGTGAAGTTAGAGTCTTCGTTGAAAACGATAGAATCAATGATGAACAAACAGTTATGCTTTCTCGTGATATCGCAAAGAAGATCGAAGAAGAAATGTCTTACCCTGGAACAATTAAAATTACAGTTGTTCGTGAGACTAAAGCTATTGGTGTTGCAAAATAAAGTTTTCAATAGAGGCGGCCTTCACGGGTCGCCTTTTTTTTGCCTATGTTTAAAAATCTTTTTAAAAACAATCCAGAATTAAATAAGTATTACCTCAGAGGTCTAGCTCCTTTTGCATTACTTGTTCTAGTTATTGAATTAACTCCAATGGATATTATGGCGAGATTTTTTATCTATATAGGTTATATATGGCCTTACTCAATTGAGACTCCTGGACTAAAAGAAAGAATACAAAACCCAAAGTATCGTTTCTCTTTTATGAGACTTGTCTTTAATCTCGATCACTTCTTAGGAGAATTTTCTTTGAAACTTTCTCCTAATCACGGTGAAAAAATAAAAATGGCATTGGCCCCTTTTATCTACTGCTCGCTCATGAGTTTTGTGGCCAGTGATGTGGCCCCTTTCTATTGTTTAATAGGATCACTTCTATATCTGGCCCTCTTTGAATTTCTGTATAAACGTCTACAGAAATAGCTAACCCATCGTAATTTTTGACTTTTATTCGGTTCATACTTGTTAGTTCTTCTTAGGATGAAGAGAAATTATTTGCAGTAAATTGTGTTCATTAAATCAATGTTTGAATCACGACAACAACAAATAAATAGGAGAACACGATGAACGCAAAACTACCACTAATCGCAATGATGCTTAACCTTGCAGTTACTTTACAACCAGTAATGGCAAATGACTCTTCTACTATCGAAGCTCAAATTGCAAAAAACTATGAGGCAATTAATTCGAATATCGGAAAAATTGAAAATCTAATATCTGAAGCAAAATACAACGATGCATTTCGTCTGGCACAAAGCCACTTGAAAAACGCTTATATGAAGCTCGGATATAAAGAAGGTGGGAAGACACAATTACCAATTCCAATGAACCTTGTGAATGATGAAGAGATTGTATCGGCGAAATTAGAACTAGATTTTTCAGCTCTACCTCATCAAGCAAAAATTCGTATTGAAGATGAGCTTATGAATTATAGAGGCGGTCTATTTATGGATATCGTAAAACTGATTAAAAGACTGAACGTACTAACAGTTAAGGCCGTTGTAAAAAAAGAATTAGAGAAGAAATCTAAAAATATGTCGATACTAAAGGCCGCTCGTGAAACTCTAGTTAAGAGTTATGATCTTCCAATTACAATTGGAAAAATTTCAAATCAGGCTGGCAATGAAGATATTTTTTATATGCTATTTGATTCGGATGTCATTGATGGATTCTCATTAACTCTCTTTCAAAATGAGATCCTCGATCTTGCAAAAGAAATTGATGAAAGTGGAGAAGAAGGCTTTTTGGCCGATGTGGCAAATTATAAAAAAGCTCAAAAGAACTTATCTGTTTCGAGTGCATTAAAGACGATTAAGTTTGCTAAAAATGACAAAGTGAAATTTAAATCAGCACAAAGAAATGCCGACGGTTCAATCACTTACCATACTGTTAAATTCGATGGTTATTTTATTTCTAATGAAACGGCTCTAGGTGCTTGTCGATCGCTAGGAAAAGGTCAGTTAATCGATATTCGCCATTTTAGTGATGGTGAATCTAAGAAAGTAATTTTGAATGACTTTGGAAGCCTTGTCGAAATCAATAAAGATTGGACGAGAGTTATCGAATCTGTGACTTGTTTATAATTAAAAAAAATTAAGAAAGGAATATAAAGATGAAAACAATATTTTTGACAATGCTACTAATGGCCAATTCTTATGCAAGTCTCGATGGTTTAACAAATAAGCTAAGTACAATTGAAGACAAATTGGATGCATTAAGAGTAAGAGAAATCGTTGCCAATGTGAAAACTTCACTCTTAGAAAAAAGAAAAGAAGTCATCACAGACAAAGAAACAAATGTATCACTTGCTGGATTTCTTGAATCAGGACTTCCTGTGTTTGAAGTGAGAGTCACTCATCATACAAGAATGACAACCGAGAATCCTGAAGAAGTAATGAATTTTGAAAGAGCTCTTGTTTCACTAGATAAGAAATTAAGAGATGATCTTATTGGATATGTAAAAGAGAACCAACATAAGATTGTGGATTTGAAAAAAACACAAATGGATTTTCTTGTTGAATATTACAATACTTTAAAAGCAGAAGGTTCTTCCGAATTAATGAATGACTATATGGTAGATTTTCTCAATGGCCTTGGAATTGTTTTTCTAGGAAATTTTGAAATTGATATGTGTGTTCAAACGGAATATGCAGCATATGTTAATAGTCGTACATTGACAGATGGTAAGGTGTTTCAAGAAGTTTGGAGAAATGAGCATCTTGCTCATGTTACAAAAACTTGTTCTGATCTTTCTTATCGAGTCGGAGAAAGAGTAGAGAGAATTACTGATATCGATAGAGATATAAATAATATGATTAAACTGATCACTCTTGAAGAAATGAGTTCAGTGAAAGAAGAAGCTTACTTCGGTCTGTAGGAATTAAAGGGTGTCGAGGAAATATTTGAACTGAGAGAGATTCTCACTTCTAAGAAAATTTCCTCGCACTTTTTCACCGTCTTGATAATCATCAAAAAGATAACGTGAAAAAGATTTGAAACGTTTAAGTATATGTCCGTCAGATAATTCTACTTTACGGTACTCTTTTTCAAGTTCATGAAAATAAAGTTGTAGATGTTCAGTTCTAATACTTAATAAATACTCATCACTGATAAAATCTAAGTTTTTTGAAAATTCTTTATACAAAGTCGCAAGCCATGGCGTTTTTAAAGCTCCACGTCCAATCATGATAGCGTGACAACCACACTCTTCAAACATGCGAACGACATCGTGAACATTCCAAACATCTCCATTTCCGATAACGGGAATAGAAACATTCTTAACGGCCTCTTTTATATAAGACCAATCTGCAATACCTTGATAGAGTTGGTCACGAGTGCGGGCGTGCAAAGTAATGGCCTCTACACCTTCGTCTTCAAAAAGTTTTAAGCGATCAACAAAGTTAGAATCATCTCGATAACCGATACGAATTTTGACAGTGAAGGTTCGATCGAAATTTTGTCTAATAATGCGAATGATACGACGAAGCTCATCAAGATCTGAAAGCAAATAGGCTCCACCTCTATGAGCATTAACTTTTTTTGAAGGACAACCGAGGTTTAAATCGAGATGGTCAACATCAAGTTCATTAATGGCGCGAACAACATCTTCTGTCTGAGCTCTCGCTGTTGTCAGAATCTGATAAGTGGTTTTTTTGCGAATTTCATTTTTCTTGAAGACACTTTCACCGAAATGTTCTCTTAAAGTTTTAACACTTATATTTCCCACAGTGGGGACGCGGTAAAAGTCTGTTGAATAGTAATCCCACTCTGGATAGAGACGCGACATGGCCAAGCGGTACGGTTCATCCGTAACACCTTCCATGGGAGCAAAAATAAGAGCGCCTTTTTGGCCATAAGGGATTGATTTCATGACCCGTATCATTAGCACACCTTGCTATTTTTATCCATGCTTCTATGGCCCGAATGTGGTGAATATGGTAGCTAGTACACATCTTTTCACACTTAATTAAGGTCGGGTCTAAATGATTCCTGTTTCTATTGCTCTATTTGTCAAAGATATTGATGCTAAGGGTGCAAAATTATGGATGCAGGTTAGAAGAGAGGCAGGCCCTCTTGATGGTCTGCTTGAGTTTCCTGGCGGAAAAATCGAGCAAGGCGAACTTCCTGTAGAAGCGTGCAAAAGAGAAGTGGAAGAAGAAGTTGGGGTGAATGTTCCATTGGAAATGTTCCATCAATTAAAAGTTCTGCGCTACGACTTCAAAGATCGCAGCGTCCTTTTAAATATCTTCTTTTCTAATTTTTCAGACCTTCCCACAGATTGTGGAGAGTGGTTTGAATTTGATTATGTTGAAAAATCAAAAAAATATAAAGGCCGTCTACCAGAAGTTAATTATGAATTCATCGATCAACTTTTGGATTATTTAAAAAGACAGTACGATGCAAATTGTTTGGAAAGGGTATGGCAGAAATAATTAAAATTGCTCAAGCATTTCTTATCGCTCTTGGTTTTGGGGTAGGGGTCTTTAATAACTTCGCACCTGCAAAATTAACTGGAGCTGGTTTTCAAAAACTTGTGAACTCTGTTTGTCTTGGGGCCACTTTTATTGCGGCCATCATTCATGCAAGCTATGGTGATGCGACAAATCTAGAGGCCATTGCATATTACGTTGGGGCCATTTCATTTCTTTTAATTCGCCAACTACACGCAGATGATAAGTCTCCTTTTATGTGGATGCTCTACGCTCTTCATAATATCGCAGGGCTTGTGGCCGTTCACCAGTTCAGTGCTGGTAACTTAACTCACTTTGCTTTTATTTTAAGCTCGGCCCTATATCTTGGTGTCATCACGTATGCCATGGTTCTTGGTCACTACTATCTCGTTGTTCCTAAGCTAACTGTTGATCCTCTAAAAATGTCTCTTAAGTGGATGTGGGCGATCTTCGCAGTAAAATTAGTTTGGTCATCATACGGAACATATCTAAGCACTGATTATCTTGCAGAAGGAACAATGCTTGGTGGTGGCTATGCCTTTAATTGGCTTATGATTCTTATGCGCTATATTTGGGGATATGTGATAATTTTCACAATGAGCGTCTTTACTTGGAAACTGGTTTGCCTAAGAAGCACGCAAAGTGCTACAGGTGTTTTATACGCAATGACAATTTTTGTTTTTATCGGAGAGCTGATCTCAGGATACCTCTTCTTTAAGTTTGGAATGTTAGTATGATGGAAATTACTATGACATGTCCTGAGTGTGGCTCAGGAATTCACGTTCTTCCAACACTTGGTGCTTCAAAGGCCCAGTGTGGAATTTGTAATAAAGAAGTGGATGTAAAATTTGACGAAAACCATAGCAAGGGAATCCTAAGAGATTGTCCATGTTGTGAGAGAAAAGACTTTTATTCACAAAAAGACTTCAATAGAAAGCTTGGGGTTGTGCTTTTTGTAATCACGGCCCTCTTGTCGTTATGGATGTTCTTGTCTCCTTACGCTCCTTATTCATTTACACCTTTTATTGTGCTCTATCTTTTTGACTTTATTCTTTTCAGAAGACTAAAGCCCATCGCGATTTGTTACAAATGCGATACTATCTTTAGAAATGTGGCCAATATTAAGAATATTCCTGGCTTTGATCACGAAATGAATGACCGAATCAAGTATGCGGATCACGATTTTGGTGGCAGGGGCATCAGCGAGGAAGATTCCATAATTCATTGAAATTACGTTGTGCGTAGACAAAAATACCCGTTTCATGTAGAATACACAGGTTACGGGTTTTATTAACTTCATCAAGGATACACGCTATAAAGCCTCCGGATTATTTAACTGCTTATTTTAAAAAGCATTCAATTCAAATTATTCCCTATAATTCATTTAATCACATTTCAGGATCGCCCAAATGGAGATAGATAGTTTAGAGATTTTTTCTCTAGTTTTATGTCTTATTTTGTCTGCGTTCTTTTCTGGTTCTGAGGCCGTACTGCTTTCTCTAAATATCGATAGAGCAAGGCAGCTTATTGACGCCGGTGGATCAAAAGGTCGCGCACTACAATTTATGGTTGAAAGACCAAGTGAACTTTTAACGACAATCCTAGTTGGAAATAACATCGTTAATATCTTGGCCTCATCTTTAACAACAGTAATCTTCTCACGCATCTTCGATAATAATGCTATTGGGATTTCAGTAGGGATCACAACTCTTGCAATTCTAGTTTTTGGTGAAATTATGCCAAAGACTTTTGCTAGAACTCATGCTGAAGGATTATCGGTATTTGTTATTCGCGTTCTTCAGGCCATGTATTATGTGATTTATCCAATCGTAAAAATTATGGTTTGGGTGATTCACACAATTCTTGGAGAAAATGCTCAACTTGCCGGTCGTATCGTAACAAAAAATGATATTGAGTATATGGTTCAAAGAGCTGAGAAAGAAAATACAATCGATTCAAAGCAACTTGATCTGCTAAACTCAATTCTGGAGTTTCCCACGATTAAGGTAAAAGACATTATGATCCCTAGGATGGAAATTAAGTACATTCAGGCCAAGAGTACTTATGAAGAAGTTCTCGATGTTGTTAAAAGAGATACTCACTCTCGTTACCCAGTCTGTGACGGTGAACTTGAAAATATGAAGGGCTTCCTTCACGTTAAAGATCTTGCCTTTGTAACTGATGAGGACAAAAAAGAGTTTGATCTTCTGACAGTTCTTAAGGCGCCATTTTTCGTTTACGAGCACATGAAGATTCAGGCCGTATTCGATCATATGAACAGAAAGAAAGTTCACTTGGCACTTGTTAAAGATGAAAACGGAATCATCGTTGGTGTCATCACTCTAGAAGATATTATTGAAGAAATCATGGGTGAGATTCAAGATGAGCACGACGTTGAAGAAGAAGACGTAAGAAAAGAATACGAAGAAAGTGACCTAGAACAAGGTATCACTGTTGAAGGAACAACTTCACTTCGTGAGCTTTATAATGACTACGATATTAAAATTCCACTTAATGATAACTATTCAACTCTTGCTGGATTTATCCTTGATATGCTTGGGAATACTTTCCCTGAGCAAGGACAAATCATCGTATGGGAAGGTCTGAGTTTTGACCTTACTCGTGTTGATGATTATGAAATCCGTGAAGTTAGGATTCGCGATGTTGATGGAGAGAAACACTACTTCTCACGTCGTGAAGTTCAAGAAGAGCAATCTTCTCCTAAGTAATGACAATACTAAGTGGCCTTCCAAGTTTATTCCTAACGAGTTTTCTTGCGGCCACTTTTCTTCCTTTATCATCTGAAGCTCATTTTTATTATGCTTTAAAATCAAATCCCGCATGGCTTACCCTAATCGTTGCGACTGTTGGTAATTCGTTAGGGGGACTTTTCAATTATTGGATTGGCCATCTGGCAAAAATTGAATGGGCCAAAAAATATCTTGGCATAAAAGAGTCCACTCTTTCAAAAGTAGAAAAGTACACAACAAAGCACCAAGAGTTCTTGGCCTTCTTTTGCTTTTTACCTGTGTTTGGCGATGTCATCGCCTTTAGCTTAGGTATTATGAAAGTTTCATTTTATCGAGTAGCTCTTTTTCTAACTCTTGGAAAATTTGCACGCTATCTCGTTATTCTTTTTTTGGAAAACTCATTGAATTAAAAATTCTTCTAAAAATTAATTTCATAGTTTATTCAAATCTTTGTGATTAAAATCATGGAAATTTGTTGATGAGCTAAATCTAAATATCGTTTATAAAATATGGCATAAAAGGGAGATGCTGTGGGAAGTTTTGAGAGATTTGGTGAGATCGATTTTGATCCAAGGGAAATGTTTTTTTCAAGAACTGATGAACGTGGAGTAATTAAAGCTGGTAACAATTTTTTTAGAGAGATAAGTGGTTACGAGTGGGATGAGCTCATTGAAAAACCTCATAAGGTGCTTAGACATCCAGATGTGCCAAAGGCGATTTTTTATTATTTTTGGCAGGAGATTCGTGCCAAAAGACCAATTGGTGCTTTTGTAAAAAATAAATGTAAAGACGGTAGTTACTATTGGGTTTTTGGGCTCGCGCTACCAATCAGCGATAGTTATATTTCAATTCGCATAAAGCCTACAAGTGAGAAATTTAATTTTATTTTTTCTATTTACGAAGAGCTTGTTGTAATCGAGAAGGCATCTTCTCAGGAAGAATCTTTAAAGATTTTAGTTCAAAGATTGAATGAGAATGGTTTTGAAAACTATCAAAGTTTTATGACTCAAGTTTTGATTCAAGAACTTCAATCTCGAAATAATCTGATTCAAGGAAAAAATGCCAAGGCCTATGGGGAGATGATTTCATTGCTGCAAAATCGCATTGATCTCAAAGAAGGTGTTCAAAAAATATTTTCATATCATGACGATAATAAGTGGGCCTCATTAAATCTTGATATCCTATCAAGTCACCTCGATACATCAGTGAAGACTTTCACCGTTGTTTCGCAAAAGTATCAAGAACTAGTTGAAGAAATAAAAATTCACATGAAGCACTTTGAAGAGGAAGCATTGAAGGTTGATGAAAATCTCTTTGGTTGTCTCTTTCTCGTTTCAGCAAACTTTCTAGTAAAAGAAATTGTGTCTAAATTTAAAGAGAATAAAGAAGTAGAGTACTGCGATGTTGAAAAAGAGTTTGAATATTTTGGGCCTTTAGAGCGTAAATATGAAAATGAAGCATTGGATAGTATTTCAGTAATCAATGGACTCATTCTTAGCTTTTCAAGAATATCCCAAAAACTGCGAAACCATTTAATTGCTTTAGACTTAATTAGACTCAGTGGCAGAATTGAGCTTAACCGCATTGGTGGAGATTCTGATGTAAAAAATATTTTAGATCAGCTTCAACTTTTTCAAGAGCAAGTGTCTGGAGAGTTAAAATTGATTGAAATGATCACTTTTGAAATTGAATCTTCGATGAAAAATTTGATTCGTGAAAACAAAATCATTTAATTCTCATAAACAGAGGTTCTTTAATGAATTCGGAGGGTTGTATTTAAAATGGCCTCCTTTCTTTAGAGTATTTTCTTATGTATTTGATATTAAAACAGATTTAAGCCTTCAATTAATTAAGACCTAAATAAAAAACCCGATTAGTGACTCAGTGGTTTTAGTAGGTGGTTACATGAAGGTTTTTTTAATTACGTTTTTATTTTTTCTCGTCGGCTGTATTCAAGATCCAAAGATCATTGTTGATATAGCAAGTGATATCAAAAGTGCAGGAGGAAGTGAGCTTCCTGATTCAGGTTCTGATTCTTTCTCCTTCACTCTTTCTGATACATCAACTAATTCGCAAACTCACACAAATAATTCAAGTATAGATATTGTAAAAACTGGCGGCACTGATCAAATTAAATTTTGTATCAGCGAAACTCAACCAACCGCTCCTTTAAATACTGATGACGGAAGCTGTGCTGGTGGAAATTGGGTGACGACTTTTCCCTCTACATTAACCTTGTCTGGAGGGGATGGTTCTAAAACAGTTTATATCTACACTGCAGATGGAGATGAAAATATTGCAACTCCCTCTGTTAGTAAGTCAATTGTCTTAGATACTACAAATCCTTCTTCGACCTCTGCTCTTTCTCTAGGAGCTGTGCCTGCGAGTTTATCGACAAGTCCCACGATAACATGGACAACAGATGCTACAGATAATATTTCACTTAGTGGATATCAAGTACGAGTCGTTAAAGTTTCAGGTTCAACAGTTGTTCAAGATTGGATTACTCTCGTAAAGGGATCTGCTGTTAGTGGTCTCTCTTTAGAGTCTACAACTGATTATCGCATTGAAGTTAGGGCAATAGACGATGCTGGTAACGTGAGTTCAACTCAATCGGCAACTTTTACGACATTGTCCTTAACTGGATCACTTACTCTTGGAAGTACGACTTCGACAATTCTCAATCAATCAGGAGTTGGTCCTGGAACAGCAAAGACAATTACTCTTACAAATTCAGGCGGGATGGCCACAGGTGTATTACAAGCTCCAGTGATTTATGGATCGACAGATTTTCAAGTGGCCAACGATACATGTACAGGAGTTGTTTTAAACCCAGGTGATACCTGTACAGTTGATGTTCAACTCAATGGCTCAAGCGATGGGTACTATTTGGGTAATATCTATATTGGTGATGGAACAATTGTTTCAGCAGAGCATTCTTTAAGAGCGATGGCCTACGGTTTTGGTACTGGTAATGGTTATTTTGTAGGGGTTTGGGATGTTGGAACTATTGCAGATGTTTATGATGAAAACAAATTCAAGTCACTTGTTCCGAATGAATTCACAGAAGTTCTTGGTATGTTTACTTGGTCGAAAATTATTGGTGGTGAAATGATGTCGTGTGGAATTACCACACAAGCAAAACTTTATTGCTGGGGACAAAGCTATTATGGTGCCATTGGAAATGGACTAGCTGTGCCTTCTTATCTCCCACAAATAGTAGATTACAAAAAAACTTGGAAAGATGCGGCCGTCGGATTTCGTTCAGTTTGTGGGATTGATGGCAATGATGATCTTTATTGTTGGGGAGATAATAACTACTACCAACTCGCCAATGGAACACAAGTTGATTCTTACGTTCCAGCTCTTGTGCCCGGTGGCCATAAGTGGAAGATGGTTTCTGCTTCATCAGGGACACATTATTGCGCTATCAATATGACTGATGATCTTTATTGCTGGGGGCGAAATCATTTCGGTCAAATTGGAATGGGTGATAATACAACTGTGATAACAGGTCTTACTCAAGTCAGTAGTGGAACAAAATTTAAATCTATATCTGCAGGAGTAAATTCTTCATGTGCATTAACTCTCGCTGGTGCAGGTTATTGCTGGGGAATGGGCTCCAATCATGTGCTAGGTGATGGAAATAGTGTTGATACTTATTCTCCTACCGCAGTTGCTGGTGGCCATACTTTTACAAAATTGGAAATGTATCACTTTCATGCATGCGGACTAACAAATGCTAGCGAAATTTATTGCTGGGGATCTGATTTTAGTAATAATGGAAATCTTGGCGATGGAACAGGAGCAAGTTCTCCTGTTCCCGTAAAAGTTGCAGGTACTCATGTGTGGAAAGATGTTTCTGTTACAGGTCGACATACTTGTGGCCTAGATACAACTAACCAAATGTTTTGCTGGGGCGAAGGTGAAGAAGGTGAAATTGGAAACGGAGACGTTGCCGATCAACTTCTTCCTACTCTTGTTGTTGGAGGATATGATTGGGCCTCAATGGCGGGAAGTGCATATATGTCTTGCGGTGTCACTTCTACGGGCCGCGCTTTTTGTTGGGGTCAGTATTTCAACTGGGGACAAATGGGAAATGGTTTGTATTCATCAACTGTATTTATTCCTAAAAAAATCCCTGGGGATCGAACTTGGAAAAAAATAGCTGGCGGTTATATTTCATTTTGTGGAATTGACTCTAGTGATGATCTCTATTGCGCTGCGGATGATAACTATGGTGAAATTGGTAATGGTGCTGGAGATACAAGCCCTCATTCACATCCCGTTTTAGTAAACGGTGGATATAAATGGTTAGAGATTAGTGCGACAAGCGAAACTGTTTGTGGTGTTACGCTAGCAAATGTTGGCTACTGTTGGGGGCGCAATAATTATGGACAAGTTGGAAGCGGGGATGCCACGGCCATTTTTCATGAGCCAAATCTTGTCGTTGGTGGACACAGTTGGCTTAAAATAGATGTTGGATATAACCATGTCTGTGGCATTAGAACAGATCAAACGGCATACTGTTGGGGTTATAATCGCTATGGTCAATTTGGTAATGGTATTGCGACAGGTACAACTACACCAGGACCTACGCCAACTGCAGTTTCAGGAGGCCTAACATTTAAAGATATTGCCGTTGCAGACAATACTTCGTGTGGACTTACAACGACTGATGAAATTTATTGTTGGGGAAGAGATAATCGAGGCCAACTTGGAAATGATGCAAGTTATGTGGATCAGTCGACACCTGTGAAAGTTTCGGGAGGAGGAACATGGAGCTCTCTTGATTCTGGAGGTGATCATATGTGTGCACTAAGGCCAGATGGAAATGCCTACTGCTGGGGAAGTGGAAGCAATGGGGCAACAGGATCATTTTCCAATACTCCTGAACCAAGACTTGTTCAAGGTGGAATTTCTTGGTCTGTGATTAAAACAGGTGGGTGGCATACTTGTGGTCTTGAAAGCGGTACAGGTGAAATGTATTGCTTTGGATATAACGACGGTAATGAAACAGGTGTTTATCCTGACGAATATTATAGTTCGAGAACTGATCCTCTCTTATTTGATCGCGGAATTAAATTTTCTGAAATCTTTTTAGGTGGTAGTGCAACATATGGGATTATCGCACCTTAGAGAAGCTTTTTGAAAAACACTGGTCGATGGTTTGCAATTGTCTTATCCTAAGAGGGAATAGTTTTCTAAGGAGACGGCAATGTCTGAAAAAATATATCCTGTCGCTGTTATCGGTGGCGGCTCTGCTGGAACAATGGCAGTACTTCGTACTGTTTTAAATAATGATGAAACCCTTTTTTTTCCGGGTTCACCAAAAGATAAGAAAAAATCTCGTGCTTTCTGGGTTGCAAAAGTCGACAACATGCCAGGACATCAAAAATACAGAAAAGGAATTGAAGAACCTAATAAAGAATCACTTGATTGGTTAGCAAAGAGTGAGTTCTCTTCAATTTTCCATTGGCATAAAAATCGTGGTATCAAAAAAATTGAAAAGAGAATTGATAACATCTTTGTTCTCACAGATAATCAGGATTTCGTTTATCTTGCACAGTATGTAATTCTTTGTACTGGCGTAATGGATGTTCAGCCCCATATCCAAGGCTCAATGGACCCCGTTTTTCCTTACGCCAATGCTCAGTCGATTGATTACTGTTTAAGATGTGATGGCCATCACACACTTGGGAAAAATACTGCAATTATTGGTAATGGTGACGGTGCCGCTTGGGTCGCGATCATGCTTAAAGAGCGTTATAACAATCCTTCAATGGCAGTGATTAGTCATAACAATGAAGGTTCATTTAGTGACGACGTTAAAGCTCTAATGACAAAATATGACATCAAATATCTCGATGATGAAATTCTAGAAATTAATGGTGACAGAAAAAGTGGAACATTCTCATCTTTCACTTTGAAAAATCATGGTGATTATAAATGTGAATTTGCCTTCGTTTCCATGGGAATGATTGTTTATAACGAACTTGCCCTTTCTCTAAATGCCGAAGTTGATAAGCGTGGATTCATTACAACAAATCCGCAAGGAATGAGTAGTGTCGAGAATTTCTATGCGGCAGGTGATATCCGTGCAGGTTTTAAGAAACAAATATATACTGCATGGGACATGGCGGTTGATTCTGCTGATGATATTAATAGAAAACTTCGTGCGGGACGCAGATGAAAGTCTATAAATCAAAAGTCGATAAAAGTATGATCGTGCTTTTATCGATTCCTTTTCTTATTCTTGCCTTGAGTGTGGCCACTGAGATTAATAGGCCTGAGCTTACTTCAAATTTTTGGGTATCAGTCTTTTCTTTTTTGTTCACATCAATCTTATATATTTTTATATGTAATATTCGCTATATTATTGATGGTGAAAATTTGATTGTTAAAATTAGTTTCATTAAGCAAACCTTTTCAATCAAAGAAATAGGATCAATTGAAAAGTCTTCATCTTTATTATCTTCTCCTGCATTATCCTTTGACCGCATTAGAATAGCTGACTCCATGGATGTTATGATGGCACTAATTTCTCCAAAGGATTTGGATGCTTTTTGTAGAGATCTTAAAGAGATAAACCCTGCAATAAAAATTATGTTCTAGGCCTAGAAAACACAAAAAATAGGCGAATTATAAGAATGTTTGTCATTTGATTTCAATTGCTTAAGTCTTTTTTCTAAGAAAAATCTAAAAATATCCGATAATTACCCTATGTTAAAATGTAGGGTATATTTCATTTCATCAATCTTCTTAATTCTATCGAATCAGGTACTTGCTTTGCCAAGTTATTGTACTGAACGCGAAGATGAAATCGTTTCTAATGTTACGATCTGTTTAGAAAAACAAAGTGATAGTTCCGCAAAAGATTTAATGAGTTTTGCAGAAAATTTTAGCGATTATCAAGTCGATAAATATAGAACAATCTTAGAAAAAAAGATGGCAGACCGGGCGTTACTCGCTTTGAGTAATCTCTATAATGAAAAGTTGAATAACTTCCCGACTGAAAAACCAGTTCAGCTAAATTACAAAGTGAAGCAATGTTTATCACAAAGAGGAATTAATATTCCGAAGGCTTCAAATGGAAAAATATCTGCGGATAAAGAAAATCTAAGAGTTGAAGCCGTTAAAAGTGTTCTTCATGCATCACTTTTTACAGATTCAATTTTTAAAGAAATGAATGATCTTAAAAATGAAATGAACAAAATCGTTGTGCCGAGAAATGTGAGAAGCGTTGAAGAGGCAACGAAGTTGCGTGAAGCATATGAGAAAAAGCAACGTCTTCAAAATAAGATTGATGGCTTGAATCAAGAACTCATTGTTCTATCTAGCTCTTTTCCTAATCTATTTGAAAGAGGAAAGAATATCTTCCAATACCCTACGGGAGAGTTGAAGCCTTCTAAGTTACAAGAAAAGCTTAAAGAACATTTTGTATCGAAAATAAGTACTGAAGAGTATGCCTATAATCAGAATATGCTTATTCGTGATCGCAGTTCATCAATTAACGGGCAAGAGTCTATAGAAAGGATTAGCGCCTTTGTAGAAAAGAATAAAGAGAAGATCACTAATGATGAAGATTTAAAAAAACTGTCCTATTTATTTGAGGCGAAAGAAGCGCAGTCTCTTGTTGATCTCAATAATTCAATGGCAGAACTTTGTGATGGAAATATTGATCAACTTCATAACCATCCGATGCTGATGACCTCTCTTTATCAAGACGAAATTAAAAATGGTAATAGTCTGCTCTTTCAAATGGCCCATTGTAAATTGATTCAAGACAATCCTGAAAATCCAAAAGCAAATTGGGGTCTTCTTGTTGCTGGTGGAGGGCTCATCGCGATGAGCTTTATTCCTGGCGGTGTATTCGCTGCCGCCACCATTGCGGGAGGGATTGGTTTTGGCGCTTATGGTATTCATGAAACATATACGAGTTATCACAATCTGCAACTCGACAAAGGTCTGGTTCATGCAGGCATAATTGATCAGAATAAAATTATTGATAGAGAGGGAGAGTTGGCCCTTAACGGCTACTTTTCTTTATTAGATGTTGTCTCTCCAGGCTTTAGTAAAATTGGCAAAGCTAAAGGTGTAGCAAAAGTTGAAAACCCTCGCTCAGCTTCGAAGGGAAGTGTCATAAGATCAGAAGAAAGTGACGGCAATATTTATTTAAATGTTGGTGAAGAGAAGTTGATAACGAAGAACCCTTTTAGATTGTATTGGACAAAGAATCATCCAGGAGAACCTATGCCTGTTGGTGATCAAGAACTGGCGCGGGCGATTGGTGTAGATAAATTTTTAGAATTAAAAAAACAAGCACTCGAATATCACGATGAGGCCCTTTTTGAATTTGAAATCATGTTGCGCGAAAATGGTATCCCGTTCAAAAAAGAATTTGTTAGCGACGGAAGAATGTTCATCAAAATTGATAAAGAAAAATTGAAACAAATGGGATTTCCTGCAGCGAAGCTCACAGATAAAGTCAGTGATTATAAGGACACAGATGCTAAACTAAGAAAGTGGTTGTTACTGCAAAAACACGATCTTTTGGATCGTCCTCCAGTAACAGATGCCGTTTTTGATGAAACTCCACAAATGGATCTATTTTATGATCCCTACAATCTTACAATTTATAGAGCAGAGGGGTTGAGTGATCCACATTATGGAGTTTACCTAAGAATGAGCGATCTTGGTCCCCTTGTTAAAGAGAGTCAGGTAACGGGAACAACTCGTCATGAGCTTCAGCACAGGTTTTTCGAAGTTCAAAGAAGTCAAAATAAATTAGAGAGTCCCTATCACTCCGAGTTTGTTGCCGATTCAAAGCATAGTTTAGGGGCGACAAGTTATAGAAATTATCAATCAAGTGAAGAGCTCTATAATTTTGCGAACCAAATTTTTTGGGATATGAAAAAAGGTTATAAGCAAACATCACGTTTTGATAAAGAACCTTTTGTTAAAGGGATTAACGATTTGACTCCTAAGCTTCCTGACTATGAAAAAGAGGCGAGGATTATTAGCGATAATTTTGACAATCTTATGGGCGTTGTAAAACAAACTAAGGCCAATGCAACGAAAGTTGTTGAAGCTGTTCACGATGAATCATTTAAAAGAACTACGACTTTAAAAATTGATTACGATCGCGGTGTTGTATCTCTTCCCTTTGAAGAAGGGGCCAAGTTTAATCGTTTTGCTAATTTCGATGATCTTCTCGGCTACAAAAAAGCATTGAATGATCATATGGATAGATACCATCCAAAGATGGGATCAAACGATAATGCCTATGACAGTGCTCGCTATAATAATGATGAGGCCTATCGTAAAAGCTTTGATGCCGTGATGTCTCAGAAAAAGAAAATTCTCGGCAGTATAGAGCAAAGTGCATCAGGCCTTATAGAGAAATCAAATAATATTCTAAGTTTTGAAGATGAGGCCGTCGTTGCAATTCATGATTTTAAGATGACAACGAAGGATCGCTATCAAGTTTTAAAAGAGGGAGAGGACCTTAGTGCTGGCGATGCCGATGATATGAAAGATCAATATGAAAAACTCTACAGGCTTGCAAGACGAATTGGTGTTTCTGCGCAGTAGACTATTTTTTTAACGGGCAGATCTTAACGTCGCCAAGAACACGAGCTCGGCATGAGAGTCTGATTGTCTTGTCCTTAAGAAACTCTTCACCCTTTTCTTTGCGATAAGAATCGCAAATTGATTTCAAAGTATCTTGTTCGATAAAGCTTGGGTCTTTGAGATTTTCGGCCCCATCAATCACAAGAATACGACACGTTCCACAAGATCCCGATAGGCAGCCATGAGGAAGCTTAAGGCCTTGGGCCTCAAGTTCATCGTAGATCACACCATTTTCTTCGACCTTGAATGATTTTTCCTCGTCATTACAGGTACTTCCGTCTTCTTTGAGTGCAGTAATTGACACGATGGGCATAGGATTGTCTTCCTCGTAGGAGTAAAGTTGCTTCGTTTTTTAAGGATTATCGGATAGATAGTCATAAATCTTAAGAACACCAAAACTAACACGCATAAATAATAAGAGAAAGGAGTACCCGATGGTAAGCTTCGAAAGACTTTACAAAGACGGCCACGAAGAAGTGATTTTTTTCAGTGACCCAAGCTGCAAGCTAAAAGCAATTGTTGCTATTCACAACACAACTCTTGGTCCAGCTCTTGGTGGGACAAGAATTTGGAACTACGCTTCTGAAGAAGAAGCTATCGATGACGTTCTAAGACTTTCAAAGGGTATGACATATAAGAACGCTGTTTCTGGTCTTAACCTTGGTGGTGGTAAAGCTGTTATCATCGGTGATCCAAAAGAAATTAAATCAGAAGCTCTATTCAGATCATACGGAAGATTCCTTGAATCTCTAAATGGTAGATATATTACTGCTGAAGACGTTAATACTAGCGTTGAAGATATCGAGCATATCTTTACTGAAACTGGAAACGTTGTAGGTATCGCAGAAATTCACGGTGGTTCAGGTAACCCATCTCCATATACTGCTCGCGGTGTATTCAGAGGTATCGAAGCTGCTTGTACAAAAGTTTTCGGAAACCGTTCAACTAAAGGTAAAGTTGTTGCTCTTCAAGGTGCAGGATCAGTTGGTCGTCACCTAGGTGAAATGCTTTACAATGATGGTGCACAAGTTATCGTTTGTGACATCTCTGAAAAGAACATTGAACTTTTCCTTCAAAAAGTACCAAACGCGAAAGTTGTTGGTGTTAATGAAATTTACGATGTTGAATGTGATATCTATGCTCCATGTGCTCTTGGTGCAACAGTTAACGATGACACAATCAACAGACTTAAGTGTAAAATTGTAGCTGGTGCAGCTAACAACCAACTTAAAGAGCCTAAGCACGGTGATATCCTTAGAGAAAAAGGTATCCTTTACGCTCCAGACTACCTAATCAATGCTGGTGGTGTAATGAACGTATCAATTGAGTTCGAAGGTTGGTCAAACGATAAAGCTATCAGAATGGTTGATACTATTTATGATACAACTCTTGAAATTTTCAAGATCTCTGATGAGCAAAATATTGGTGTTCACAGAGCAACTGACCTACTTGCTGAGAAGAGAATCGAAGCGATCAAGAATATCAGTGGTAAATACCTAGGTAATCTTGCTCATCGTTTCCCAGGTAGAAAGACTAGAAGAAACTAATTTTTCTATATTTAAGGCCTCCGATTGGAGGCCTTTTTTTATTTAAGACCCTTTTTTGCCTCACTTATATCCCACCCTTATTTTTCCTATAATAATGGTGATGAGCACACGTATTAGTCGACTCATATTCACAGGTATTTCGTCACTCGCAATAGCGTTTAGCTCTTTTGCAATCGATTTTGAAGATGCCATTTTCCCAGAACTCGCCACTTCTGGACGTGCCCTTGCGATGGGGAATGCTTACGTTGCAAAAGTGGATGATAGTTCGTCTGTCTATTATAACCCTGCAGGTTTAGGGACTGTTCGTTATCCCCATCTTCACCTAAGTAATATTCACTTTGAAGTGAATAAAGGTTGGCTGAAAACGGGTGCTGGTGGACCTATCACAGATGCTGCGGGAAATATTTTTAAAGGTTTTTCAATTGATGGAACGCGAGAGTTGTTAAAAGATAATCCTGGTAATATCTCGCACTCTCGATTTAATTTTCTGCCAAACTTTACCGCAAGATATATTAGTTTCGGATACCTTCTTTCAATTAGACAAAGGGCCGCTCTAAGTTCAGAACCTGGTGCTCAATATGAGTACGCGTGGCGAAGAGATCATGGGCCATACGTTGCTTTAAACCTTTCCCTTTTTGGTGGAATTTTTAAACTTGGTGCTTCGGTAACTTGGTTAATGAGAAAAGAAATTATTTCTCAATCTGATCCAAATACAAAAATTGATTTGAGTGAAGGTGATTATAAAAAAGGCTCAGCACCAATTATCAATGCTGGTACAAAAATTACTTTACCTGTTGCTTGGTTACCAACATTCGCGGCGACTATGCACAATGCTACTGAACAAGATTTTGGAAATGCAAGTGGAGCAGGTAAACCTGATGCCATTAGAAACACGATGGACCTTGGCTTCTCAGTAACACCACAAATTGGAAAAGTTATTCGTTGGCATTTTGAAGTCAATTATAAAGACTTCACTGGTGAATATTCTGATGTAAGTACATCGCGTAAAATCACATTTGGTTCAGAACTTGATATTGCTCGCACTTTCTTTTTTCGCCTTGGATATGGTGATGGCTTTGGAAGTGCTGGGTTAGGTATTAAGACGAGAAAATTAGAATTTGATCTAACGACATATGCTGTTGATAACGGCATGGAAGGTTATAAAGGTAATGAAGATCGTCGTTTTGCGATGACTATATCAACTGGTTTCTAATGAAGAAATTATTCCTTTTCCTGATATGTTCTCAGCCTGTTTTGGCCGCGAATATGACATGTGTACATATTGGTGATAGCCAGTCTTCAAAAACTCCCTTTTCAAAAAGACTTCAAGAGAATTTTAAAAACGATGACGTGAATATTTTTACATATGCGAGACCTAGTTCGCGAGCATCACATTGGGGCAATGCTCAGTACTCACAAAAGTATGCGCCTACACTTACAAAGGGAAAGTTTTATTTTCACCCTTCAAAAAATAATAACGATAAAGAGCAAGTAACACTCAATGATTCTGATAGGACACCTTGGGCACAAACGGCCATCAATCACCATAATCAAAAAAGTGAAGTTGATTGTGTGATTTTTCAATTAGGTGACAATGTCGACAGTTTAAAGGGAACGAAATCTCTATTGGCGAGTTTTGAAGCTTTAAAAAATAAACCACAGAAATGTTATTGGGTAACTCCAACATGGTCAGAGCCTGAGCGTGGCTATAAGCACATGAATGATCAAAAAAAAATAGAAATACGTCGTACAATTGAGAAGGCACTAGCAGGATCAAATTGCAAAATTATTTCTACAACTGGTCATGGTGATAAAGTTGATTACTCATTTAAAGACAAGTTAAAAAAGGCCGGCCGTTACACAACTGATGGGCTTCATCTCAATACAAAAGGTGGTCAAATGTGGGCCGATGCCGCCTATGAGCAGATCACGCGAGACCTTTATGGTAAAGACACTTTAAAAGAGGCGCTAGACCTTTGTACAACCACGATTGACTCCGTCAATTCGAAGATGGGAGTTCCCCATAGTTGTCCCGTAAAAAAATGATCGTGCACCGAGTCTCATGATGTAATATCAGTGGGATAGTTGCTTTGTTTTGTTGGCGTTGATTCGCTGCACAGCTTTGATTCTTAGACAATATCCCCTAGTTTAGGTAAGCTAACCCCAAATTTTTTAAAAAGAACAGAGGGTTTTCTATGCTCGATAAAACCAAGGGAAAATCAGTGAAAGCGAAAAAAGAATCACGCGAAAAAATCATTGAGAAGAAATTAAAAATTGCTAAAAAATATAAGCTTGGAAAAGAAGAAATGATTTCCATGCTAAGAAATGTTTTTGTTTCTCGTAAAATCGACGACACAGAAATTTTCATGAAGAAACAATCAAAAGCTTTCTTCCAAATCTCAGGTGCAGGTCACGAAGGTGTTCTCACTGCTGCGGCCATGGTTCTAAAACCAAAGCACGATTGGTTCATTCCTTACTACAGAGATAGAGCTCTTTGTACAGGTCTTGGAGTAACAGCTTACGAAATGCTTTGTCAGGCAAACGGTAACACTGGTGATACTGCTTCTCACGGACGTCAGATGCCAGCTCACTGGGGTAACGTAAAGCTTAACATCGTTTCTAAATCTTCATGTACAGGAACTCAATTCCTTCAAGCATGTGGTGTAGCGGAAGCGGGACTCTATCTTAAAAAAATGAACAAAGACCACGGTCTTGATATTTCTGAATTCAAAGTTGAAGACGCTGAAATCGTTTATACTTCATGTGGAGACGGTACAACTTCTCAAGGTGAATTCTGGGAAGGTTTAACTACTGCTTGTGTTAATAAACTTCCAGTTCTTTTCCACGTTGAAGATAATGGATACGCTATCTCAACTCCTGTATGGGTACAAACTCCTGCTGGTTCAATTTCAAAATGTCTTGATAACTTTCCTGGTTTGAAGATTTTTGAATGTGATGGTAACTGTCCAATCGAATCATACGAAGCATTCTCTGACGCTGCAAAATATTTAAGAGAAGGAAAAGGCCCAGTTCTTGTTCACTCTCACGTAACAAGACCATACTCTCACTCTCTTTCAGATGATCACGGGATGTACAGAACTCTTGAAGATCTTGCAGATGAGAAAGAAAGAGATGTATTCAATGCTTATCCAAAATTTCTTGTTGAAGCTAAGATCATGAAGCAAAAAGAAGTTGATGCTCTTCTAGAAGAAGTAACAACTGAAGTTCGCGAAGCTATGAACCGTGCTCTTGAGACACCATGGCCAGATCCTGCAGATGCAATGAAGCACCTATACTCAGAAGAAGTAGATATGACTTCTTCGGAATTTGAAACTGCTCCACAATTCTCTGGAAAAGATGACGTGCCAATGGCCGGTGCTATCAACGCAGTTTTAAAATCTGAGTTCTCTAAAAACCCACTTCTAAGAATGTTTGGTGAAGACGTTGCCGACTTCTCTGAACTTCATAAACTTGATGATCCAAACCTAAAAGGTAAGGGTGGGGTATTTAAAGTTTCTGCTGGTGTTCAAAGAGCATCAAAAGAAGGACAAGTTTTCAACTCACCACTTGCTGAAGCTAATATCATTGGTCGCGCTATCGGTATGGCCATGAGAGGAATTAAGCCAGTTGTTGAGATCCAATTCTTTGATTATATCTGGACTGCATATATGCAACTTAAAAACGAGATGGCGACAACTCGTTACCGTTCAGGTGGAGACTTCAAGTGTCCGATGGTTGTACGTGTTCCAATCGGTGGTTACCTAAGAGGTGGAGCAATGTACCACTCACAATGTGGAGAGTCTTTGTACACTCACATTCCAGGTGTTCGCGTTGTTTATCCTTCTAATGCTCAAGACGCTGCTGGTCTATTAAGAACGGCCATTCGTGGTGATGACCCAGTTATGTTCCTAGAGCATAAGCACCTTTACTACCAAGGTTACAATAGAACTGCTGATCCAGGCGAAGAGTATATGATTCCTTTTGGAAAAGCTCGTATCGCAAGACAAGGATCTGATGCAACTGTCGTTGCATGGGGTGCCCTAGTTCAAAAATCAATTGAAGCAGCTAAGAAAATTGAAGAAGAAACAGGTAAGACAATTGAGGTTATTGACCTTAGAACTCTTGCTCCTTTCGATATGGATGCGATCAAAACTTCTCTTTCTAAAACAAACAGACTTCTTGTTTGTCACGAAGAGACTAAAACTTCTGGTTTTGCTGGTGAGATCGCTGCTTGTGTTAACGAACAATGTTTCGAGTACCTTGATGCTCCAATCCTTCGTGTTGCTGCAAAAGACTCTCACGTTGCTTACTGTCCTTCTTCTGAGGACGTACTTCTGCCACAAGTATCTGACGTTTATAACGAACTTAAAAAGTTACTTTCTTACTAATAAAAAAGGGCCTTTTGGCCCTTTTTTATTTTCAAATTGTCTTATTGTGTATCCTACATTTTTTCTCCCAAAAATAAGAGTAGAGAGTTACGTTACATTTGATTTGATGGGGATGCCATGAACGGTAGCCTCTGCGGACTTGATCAACTTTAATAATTTCTGATTCTGGAGTGAGTTTGTAATTTGAGTAAGTCGGTTCTTTCTTAAAAGCACTTAAAGGTAAGTTGAAAAGGGGCTGGGCCTCCAAACAAATTAGTATTGGTATGGCCCAGCGAAGTCTTTGTGTTAACAAACCAAGAAGCATACACACAATAAACCAAAGACTGATCATCACTCGTGGCCCCTCTTGGGCCACGAGTGAAAAGAAATGCGCTAAATCTAAAAAGAGTGAAAAGAAGAAGTTACTAGGTTCATAAGGGGTGATGAGATCAAATGGAAAAGCAATGATACCTATTGGAAATACAAATCCAAAAACTCCAGTGAGAATAAAGCCAAAGATAGGACCTAGGATAAAGAATTTCTGTAAGAAAAAGTAGCTCACAAGGACTTGATTTAAAAAAAGGAAAGAAAAAAATTGCCATTTCTTCGCGTCTTTTAAGGCAATGATTGTTCCAAGAAATAGAAAGCTAAAGGTAAAGCTTAATGGTGAATATTTGTAGCTACCCAAAAAATAATCGAGTATGAAGATTACGCCAAAAATAAGATGAGATTTATTCTTGAAGTTTTTAAATTGATAAAGAAAATAACCCAAGAGATAAAACGCAAGAGTTCGCTTTAAAGAATAGAAATCTGGAATACTAAAAAGAAAAATACCTAATACAATAAGGGCAGGAATCTTCCATTTTTCTCTATTTGTTATAGAGAGTATAAAACTTAAAAGAGCAATGAAAGAACTTAAATGCAGGCCCGAAGGTGTAAGAAGGTGAAGCGCCCCGAGTGTTTTGAGATCATTTTTTTGTGTACGTGAAATGGCACTCTTGTCCCCAAGAATAAAGGCGTGGGCAATTGAGGCCTTGCTTTTATGGGATTGAAATTTAAATCCCGATGACTTTGCGTGAAGTGTCAGGAGATAGAAACTAATGGTAAAAATAAGAAGATAAAATTTCATGCGCACTAGATTTGCAACTTGTGTCACTCCTTTTTATGTCTAAGCTATGGATATAGTTAAGGTTATTTTTGAGCACATAAAATGGCCTTCTTGGGAGAGTGCAAAAATTGACTGAAATGTTTGATATCAGGTATATAGGTATCTAACGAACACGACCATCTATGGTGATTTTAAAATGAATCCTTTAATTAGCAATGCTTTAAAAAAAGACTTAGAGCTTTATTTTTCGGAAGATGATCTTTCCCGAAATTTGTATTACACGGCCAGCCTTCCACACGATCTCGTTGATTGTAAATTGAAACTAAAAGACGATTTACTCTTGGCCGGTCTTCCATACTTTGTTGAGGCCTTTCGCTATCTTGGTGATACAAGTTTGGACTGGGACTACTTTAAAAAATTTGAAGGAAAGACATATAAGAAGGATGAAAAAGCAGAAATTCATTTTCAGCTTCCTTTTGCAATCGCTCTTACCGGTGAGAGAATTGCTCTAAACCTATTACAACATGCTTCTAGTATTGCAACTTATACAAGTAAGTTCGCAGCAAGAGCAAAGGATAAAGGAATTGCTATTCTTGATACTAGAAAAACAACTCCAGGGCATCGCTCTTTAGAAAAATATGCCGTTCGTGTTGGTGGTGGTTACAACCACAGACTTGGACAAACAGATCTTTGGATGATTAAAGATAATCACAAAAGTTTCTTTGGTGGAGTGAAAGAGGCCGTTGAATTTTTTAGGTCAATGAAAGGTTTCTATACGCCAATCGAAGTTGAAGTTCACAACATGAGTGAGTTAGAAGAAGTTCTTTCTTTAGGCATTCGCCATATTATGCTTGATAATTTCTCTCCTGAAGAGGTTAAAAGAGCGGTGAAGCTAAAACCTGTTGGCGTAAGCTTCGAAGTATCTGGCGGAATTCGCCTATCAAACTTAGATGATTATCTCATTAAAGGATTGGACGCGATTAGTGTTGGAGCGCTGACTAATGGTGCTCCTAATGTTGATATCTCACTAAAATATAATCGTTAATTATTATGAATGAATATAACTTTGATGTCTTAATTATTGGAACAGGTGTAGCGGGACTTTCGTCCGCTGCAAAACTTGCTGAGAGTAACCTGAAAATCGGGATAATCACTCGCGAGGCCGACCCCAATGTGACTAATACATACTGGGCACAGGGGGGAATAATCTATTCTAGTGCCGGTGATGAATCATTAATCGAAGATATCATTAAGGCCTCTTCAAATTCTTGTAATATCGAGGCGGCAAAAATTCTGACAAAAAGATCGGGGCGAATTCTTGAAGAAATGCTTCTTGAAAAAGCGCAAACGAATTTTGAAAGAGATGAAGGGAAATTGAAATTCACGCGAGAAGCCGCCCACTCAAAAGAGCGCATTCTTTATCAGGGTGATTTCACAGGAAAGGCCATTCAAGTTTCATTACTTAATTATCTAAAAGATAAAACTCGCTTTCCTAATGTTTCAATTTTAACTCGTCATACGGCGATTGATTTACTAACACCTATTCACCATGGTGTTAAAATTCAACAACGTTATGAAGAAAATAAAGTTGTGGGTGCTTACGTTTACAATCAAGAAATGAAACAAGTTGTAAAAGTCCTCGCAAAAAATACAATTCTTGCTACGGGTGGTATTGGTGCCATTTATCTGCACCACTCGAACTCTGAAGGAGCAAGAGGCGATGGTCATGCCATGGCCAAGCGTGCGGGAGCACAACTAATTGATATGGAATTTATTCAATTCCATCCAACAACTTTTTATAACAGTTCTTCCCATAGAAGATTCTTAGTTTCTGAGGCCATTAGAGGAGAGGGAGGAGTTCTTCTAAACTGCAATGGCGAAAGATTTATGGAGAAATACCATCCTGATATGGAGCTCGCCCCTCGTGATGTTGTGGCAAGAGCGATCTTGGAAGAGACAATTGAAACTCGCCATGAATGTGTCTATCTAGATATTTCTCATAAAGATCCTGATTGGATTAAGAATCGCTTTCCGACAATTTACGCTCACTGTTTGGAAAATGGATTTGATATTACATTAAAGCCCATTCCAGTTGTTCCTGCTGCTCACTATACTTGTGGTGGAGTAAAAACAAATCTTAAAGGGCAAACAACTATTCCAAACTTATTCGCAGTAGGTGAGGTTGCTTGCACTGGATTGCATGGGGCCAATCGTCTCGCTTCCACTTCATTGTTGGAAGGTTTAACTTTTGGTTATATTGCCGCAGAAGAAATTCTTGAAAATATCACAGCAGAAGAATCTTATCCTTCATATATGATTAAAGACTGGCAAGATGGAACAAAGCACACAGATCGCGCCCTAATTCATCAAGACTGGTTAACTTTAAAGCATACTATGTGGAACTATGTTGGTTTAACGAGAACATCAGACAGGCTTGGAAGAGCAAATGCTATGTTTCATGAGCTTCTAGATGAGATTGGCAAATTTTATAAGAAATGTGTTTTAACAGATGAGCTTATTGGAATTCGCAATGCTGTCGAAGTTGGACACATGGTCTTACAAGCTTCGAGAAGAAATCGCGAATCCCTTGGATGCTTTTTTCGTAAGTCTTAGTTTTTAACAATAAGTAGAAATTCTTTTTTATGTGAGGGAAGTTGTAAGCAAACAACTTCCTTAAATTCTTTTCTCATCTTATCAATATAAAGAAGGCATTTTTTTAAGATATGTGGGTTACTTAGTTTAACCGTGATGAAGGCGCCTTTTAATCCTCTCGCTCTAAGTTTCATGAGTCTTTGAGATTCTTCGATAGATTGCTCAAAAGGAATATTCATATCATTTACAAGCCAATCCACATTTTCAGGTAAGTTTCTTGAACTCACTTTTTGAACGGAATCTAAAATATGTGTGAATGAGGGATTATCTAAAATACTTTGATCCATAAGGCCCGGATCAACTCCTATCACTTTGGCCCCTAATTCTAGCATGCGAAGACTTGCACCACCTGGAGCACTTCCTAGTTCTAGAATCGTAGAGTTTTTAATTTCGGTCTGACTTAAAATGAGGGCCTCAGCAATTTTAAGATAGGCCCTTGAAGGAGAGTGTTCAGGTAAAATAATGTTTGGGTTTGAGAATGGATAGGCCGATACATTCTTTGTGTGGATATGTTGACCTATCCAATATTCTTTATCTGATAGTTTGAAAATATCTGTTACGGTTTCACCTATCTGCGAAGGCTGGCCTTGATTAGAATTGAGCTCACCGTTAATCTCAATCATATGTTCTTGTGATGAAATTTCAACACTCGATTTTTTCTCAATGAACAGAGACGTTCTTAGAGAGAAAATGGGATTGATTTTTTCAAGCTCGTTTAATCCAATTTCTTTGTCGGCCTTAAATGAAATGAAATTCTTCTTTTGAAAACTTGGTCTCAAAAATTTGAAACGTGTTTCAATTTCATGTTTTAAATGGTTTTCATTTCCAGGAACAGTAAGGCAAAGAATAAATTGTGATTTCATGCTGCGAACTATAATTCATCTTATATCTCTTGGGAATACTCGATGAAAAAAGAGCCGCGAGTAACCTCCTTGTAGAAAGTTCCTTTGAACTCATCGAAAGTTGCGTCCTGCAATTGTTCGATCGAGTTGTAAGGTGACTGAACTATTAAACCAAGAGAAATATTTTGAACTTGGAATGCCTTGATATTCACTTCTCTGTGTTCCGAGGCCCAAGCTTTTTGCGCTAAAAACATATTGATGAAACTTATGATTGAGTAAATTAAAATCCTGATCATAAAAACCCCTTTTAAAGAAGGTCTCGTGCGGGTTCGTAAAAACCCGCACGGCCGAAAGAGTGGGTAGAGAGGTGTCCAGGGGAACTATCCGTAGTTCCTTGTCTGAAAAAGGTTAGTTGCTTCTTTAAGTATAAGGATGGTGCCTGACTTAAATACTCCCTGAAGCAAACAGACCGATATTGTGTCAGGTATTACGAAGCCAAATTAAATATGTGCATTAACGTTCTTGTCTTCTCTTCTAGGTATTCAGACAGAGAGAAAATATTCTCGTCCACAGGAATTGCTGGTGGAACTTCATCCTCTGGAGCGCTGAGAACTTCTTCCCAACTCACTGGGCCAGCAAGGATACAACCGTGGAGCTCATTGTCCTCTTTATGAAGATAAAAAGAGGTCTTACCGTCGATTTTACATAAATTCAGTACGTTAGCAGAAAGAACTGTGAAATCCCAAAAGCAATTATCGAATGTTGTCGCTCTAAAGTCGCATTCAATAATCTCGCCAAATTCGAATCTGCAATTCAAGAACTTGCAGCCTGAAAACGTGCAATTCTTAAAGACAGATCCATAAAAGACACAAGATTCGAAAGTCACGTCATTAAAAGTTGTGAGAGAGAAGAGAGAACCAGAAATACTTAACTTGTTAAGAACACGAGCATCAATAACTTCATTTTCGATTACCTCGTAATGAGCGATGTCATGAACTTGGTTGTAAATAGGATTGAAGAATTTTGTTAATGTATTTTCCATGTGACCCCCGAACCCTGTGCTTTGAGCCCCCGATGGGTAGCTCTGAACCGAGTATAGAATATCTGACTCGTTGCGTCAAGATATAAAATTGCATTAAGGAATTTTTTTGCAAAACCGATAGGGATTTCAAGCACTCACGATGCAATTTTTCTTCGTGAGTCAAATTGAGATGACAAGTTTTCAGTAACTTAGGTCGTCGCAGGAGGATTCCATGTCGAAATTTGATAAAGACAAATTGCAAGATTTTCTCGCGGTATGTAGCAAGTATATGAAATTACGTGACATATCGACTCAAAAGCAACTTGCAGATGAGATTGATGTTGGTGTCTCTACTATGAGTCGTTTCATGTCTATGAAAGTAACGGACATAGATGATGTATTAGTTGCTAAAATAGTAGCAAAGCTTGCGATTCCTCCTATGGAAATTGCTGATTTTGTCGAAGAGGATTATACGGATCAGTTCTTGCGACTGGTACGAGCATTTAGAGAGGGACCAGCTCCTTCTAATGAACAAGCTCAAGCACAAGGTGCTCCCGCGAAGGGCGCTGCTCAAACAGCGACGAGTAGTGTTGGTACCGAAAATGACTTTGATGCTGCGATAATTGCGACATTGGGTGTGGGGACACGCAATGCAAACGCAAACGTTAATATTGGTGGTCGTAAAGCAACTGTTCCTTTTCGTGCAGATGAAGGGGGCAGAAGTTCTGCTGATACACTACAAAATAAACTGGCCGAACTTACTCCAAGACAAAAGGCCTATATGACAGACTTTTTGCATCTTGATATTGAAGGAAGAGACTTAATTGTCGATCTTGGCAATGAGCTCTTTCGCTACTTCCGCCAGAAAGGATTGATTAGTTGAAAAACATTCTTCTAGCGCTCTTTATGACAAGTAACTTTACGTATGCTTTTCCTAAAAAGTTAGAAGTTCTCTTTGTCGCTCCTCCAAAGGTTTCACTTCTTTTAGAAATGTTGCCTGGAGAATTTACGATGACAAGTCCAATGTTTGCTCTCAATGTTGAGTGTCAGCCTATGGGAGACGGATGTTTTCATCCACAGTTGGGATATATTCCCAATGAAGATAATAAAAATAATTCACCGATTAAAGACGAAACCCCACAAGAATTAAAAGTTAAAACTATCAACTCTATGGATGTTGATATGGTTAATTGTGAGAAAGGTAATTACTTTGATATTTTCTGTGGAAAGGCCACAAAAGAAGATACAAAACCTTCTGATGTAGAAATTTGGGTTGATACAAGTTCAAGCATGAGAAGAGTAGACTTTTCAACTGATTTGAATTTTTGTGCTCGTCGAACTTTTGTCGAAAATTTTATAAAAAGCTGCTCATCTAAAAAAGTTGGAATTAGTATTTTTGATACCTCCAAAAAACAAATGGGGACTTTTGATTCATTGTGCATTAATCATGGACTAAACGATGAAGGTCGAATGAAGCAATGGATTCAAGATTCTAAAGTAGAACATCTTATTATTATCACTGATGTAGATGAACTCTCTCCCTCTCTTAGAAGCTTCTTAGAGGAAAACGATGCTGTTATGCGCGGAGGTGATTATGCCGATGTGACATCAGATAAGTTAAAACAGGTCGCTCTTGATCTAGGTAAAGCTTGCAAATAGAAAGTCTCTAAAATATAGTCTTTGCCATGAAACAAGATTCAATAAAAAAACTGATAACTTGGTCCGAAGGGACTTACAGTGATTTGCCTTGGCGAAAAAAACGTTCGCTATATGGCACTCTTGTTTCTGAAATTATGTTGCAACAGACTACCGTTTCAACTGTCCTTTCTCATTTCGATCGCTTCTTAAAGCAATTTCCAAATACTAAAGAACTGGCAAAATCTACTGAAGAAGAAGTTTGCATTGCTTGGAAAGGTTTAGGATATTACCGACGTGCCAGAAATTTGAGAAAGGCCGCCATTGATATTGAAGAACTCTACAAAGGGAAGATTCCACTCGAGTTAGATAAATTAAAAGCAATCAGTGGTGTAGGAGATTATACGGCCAATGCCATTAGAGCTATAGGTGCTGATGAAGTGTCTCTTGCAATTGACGCCAATCTTGAGAGAGTTCTTGCTCGTATCTATGGTATTGAAGTCGAAAAGGGGCCTAAGCTTCTTAAAGCGATCGCTCAAAAATTTAATGATGGTATGATTCTTCCGAATATGGAAAAAATTGGACCTCGAAAAATTAATGAGGCCCTAATGGATTTGGGGCGTATTTACTGTCAGGCAAGAAAAGCTAATTGTACTTTATGCCCAGTGAGTGCAAGCTGTGTTTCGTTTAAAGAAAACAAAGTAGATACCATTCCTGTAATGAATGAAGAGAAGAAGAAAGAGAAGTTTTTTGAACTAAAGCTTCTTAGGGTTATCGTTCAAAAAAGAGATAAAGTCCTCGGCTATGTGAAGTCTGAAAAAGAATGGCTTTCAGGACAGGTTGAAATTCCCACTTTTATCATTGAGAGTGAAGACGTATCTCTTAAACAATATCCTAAGCTTTCTAAAAAAATTGATGTTGATAACCTAAAAAAATATAAGACTTCGATTACAAAGTATAAGATCTCAAATTACGTCATTCATCTAAGCGAGAATGAATTTACGGCCCTTACTAAAAAAGAAAAGGGATTCTCATTCTATCCTATTGAAAATAAAGAATCGAATTTTACAACGGCTTCCCATAAGGCCTTCAAATTTCTGTAAATTTATTACAGAATAGACTCACTTTATTCAAAATTATGCTAATAAAATTGGATGATTAAGTATCTTGTCTTTATTTTTATCGCACTTTCTCCTGCGTATGCAAAAACGATCTCTGTGAGTGTTTTTGAGTCTGGCGATTCACAATTTTTTGAGACTGCAAAACGTGGTCTTGAATTCTTCTCTTTGCAGGTAAAGCGATCTTGTTCGATAGATATTGATTTTGAAATCAACAGAGGAAGTATTGCATCTACTCACGATATTAATTTTGTGAATGAAACAATGACCGTTGAATATGAAGGCCTTCAATTAAAATACTTTCAACCATCGTTAGTAGAACTTTTAAAATCAAATAATCTTTTGAATTATAAAAGAGAGCTAACATTAATTGATGTCCCCAATTTAACAGGACATTGTGGTTTTGCATTTCCAAAAGTGCAATTTGAACAAAGTTTGCCAATGGATTTTAAAGAACAGTTGAAGGATCATGTTCTACTTAATCTTAAAGGTGGTGGTTGCGGGAGTTCATCAAGACTGATTGCCCATGAACTGGCCCATATCTTTATCCAAGATAATCCTCCCCACATGTGTGAAGATGGACCCTGTGATGAGAATAATATTCTTTCAGTTTATCGATATATTTCAAATTTTGATGAAAACCAATCAAGAGGTCGTCGCCATAATAGATATGAAGATCCTATCTTTAGACAAAGAGTTCCTTCTGTTGGAGTAGATATTGATACCCATCAATGCCTCTCAATTTTGAAGACATTAGGATTTTAATTTTAATCCTCCTGAATTATTTTATTGTTGTGATCAATAATACCCTCTAGCCTCGCCAAATTTACGATAGTACTCGAAACCATATGTTCTAAGTTTTTTGATGTTGCCATCAACCATGCGTGGGTATGAATATCTTGAGGCGTATTGTTGATACAGTTCTCTTGATACTCGGTAAACTCTTGAACCGCCTTTAGGATATCAATTAAATGTTTAGGACATTCACAAGAAGCTGTCGCTCCGATGATGGAAAGTTTTTCAATGGCCTCTTTAGTTATAATTCCTTTGTCGTTAAATAAATTTATTTCTTTCATGATATATAATCTCCTTAATATGAGTAATCACTCTTAGAGTTGATTTATGGCATTTAATTGTATCAGGTAACTTTAGTTCTTTGGCATTCGTAAAATGGATGGCGACGTTGTAATCATCAATGACTTCTTTTACGAGACCTGGACCGAATCGACCATCTATTTTGCTCTTAACAACACTTCCTTGGAGAATTTCAAACTGCCTAGGATTAACGAGCATTTCACGACCAATGATATTATCTAAAAATAAAAGAGGATCTCTTTTTATATTCTTATAGTCTTCTACGTTAAGCTTATTTATTTTTGAAAAAAAGTTAAGAGAATCAGTGTCGATTTCATCTTTGGGATCGAAGACTATGATCGCTTGAAATTGAGTCAAGACGAACTCAGTAATTGGAGTGCTGAGATAATAAATCTTATAATAGTAATGAAGATCAAAGCCTACATCAAGTTCACTTGGAAAATTGATCAAGGCAATTTTATTTTTCATTTCTATAGTCTAAGTGAATTCTCAGTGACTTATCTAAGTGTTAGGCCAGTCAAAAACTAGACAGTATTAATGGAGTTTCATAATTGTTAGAAAACAAGATCGTAGAATAAGATCATTAAAAAAAAACCGAGCCAGCGTGTAAGCCGGGTCCTGTCGAGGACCATCATTCATCTAGGCCTACCGTTACCGATAGGCTCAAGCACCCAACCCGTCTGCTCAGGCTGGCAACCTTCAAGCACAGACCTATTTGGGCTTGCATCACGTAGAGTTTACCTGTTTTCACTACAGCAGGTGGACGAACCGTCGGAGTTTACCCGGCCGAAGCTACCATAAACGTCCTCAGACCCCTGTACTTCCTTTCTGTTGCACTTGTCCTCACCTCACGGTGGACGGCCATTAACCGCTACATTGCCATACGATGCCCGGACTTTCCTCCCGAAAACCGAAGTTTTCCGGCGATGATCTCACTGACTCGGTCTGAAGGTTTTACCCGAAATCTGTTCAGATTGCCATAATCTTTTGAATAATTGGAAATATTGCGTTAGAAGTTCTTAAATAAACTTTGTCACTAGTCTTATCACACGGAGCTCGCTTGAAAGTTCAAATAGTTGGATTACTTCTTCTTTGTAATTTTAACAACGCTTACGCTTATACTAAAACCATTGCTGTTGAGTTTTTAAAGCGAAACGTTGATATTCAATCGACTAAATACCAATTGGAAAGTGCAAAAGTTCTAAGTGATTTAGAAGAAAACAAAAGAGATTTCGTTTTATCTCTTTCATCAGAATATTCTAACAGTACTTTGAAGACTTCTCCTTCAAGTTATTATTCATTAAATAATAAGATCTATACAAATACATTGAGCCTATCGAAAGAGACTATTTTAGGATCAACTCTGAGCCTTTCAGGTTCTTTGATGACTGGGGAATACGCTGGCGTTGATCAAAGTGGGTATTCGCAAACTTTGTCTTTAAAGCAAGATTTAGGGAAAAACTTTTTTGGTCGCAACTCACTTCTTTTAAGAGATAGCAAAAACGAATTATATGAGTCTTCAAAATTAGAATATTCAAATACGGCAGGGGCCAAGCTCCTTATATTTCTAACAAGCTATATGCAAGCTTCGCTAAGTAAAAGTGTCGTCTCATTCCAAGAAATGGCCCTTGAGAGATCACAAAGAAGATTGAAACTAATTTCGAAACAAGTTCGCGATGGAGTTAAAGAAAGGGCCGATTTATTTAGTGCTCAAACTGGAGAGCTCTATGCAACAGAGTCACTTCGTTCTGCAAAAAGTGAGCTTGATAAAAATGTAGAAAAAATAAGAAAGTTTTTACATAGAAAAGTTGATGAAAGTGAAATTGAAAAACTATCAAAAATTGATATCAATCTTAAAAATCCGCCAAAGGAATTTGATTATAAAAATAATCACTATGTAAAAAGCCTTCAGCAGAAGTTTATGGCCGTAGAAAAAGAGTTCCATTATGCAAATAATAATGTGACGGCAGATGTCTCATTAATGGGCTCTTACACGACAAATAACTTTGATAAAAAAAGCAGTAAATCTTTTAGTGATGGAACATTCGGATCTGATAATCGTGAGTTTAAAGTAGGGTTAGAAGTGTCGCTACCTTTCGGCCTTTCGACAGAAAAGGCCAATAAATCTTTAGCATTAATAAAAATGCTAGACTCTCAAAATCAAATTAAGAAGGCGATTGAAGATGTTGAAGCAGAGTTAACTTCTGTGATTTCACAATACAACTTAATTTCAGAGAATTTAAAATCGGCAACACAGAGAGTTGATCTGGCGAAAAAAGCGCTTGATGAATACAACAAACTTTACAATAGAGGTCGAGCATCTTTAGATCAGGTTATTAATGCAGAAGAGAGATTAATTGAAACCCAAATCTCAATGGCGAGATATGAAGTTGAACGCAATGTACTTTCATTGAGCCTTTTCTATTTAAATAGCACGATTCTTACAATCGTGAATTAAGTGGCGCTAATAAGCGCCCACAGCCAGAGCACATTTCTATAGCAGTCATTCTTTCAACTTGTTCTCTTACTAGTGAGGGAACAACATACTTACATTTGACACAGCCACTTCCTTGAATTGTCGAAAGAGATCCCGTAAAGCGATGTTTTGATCTAGAGCGATTAAAGTAAGTCACAAGGTCTGGATGAGTATTCTCAAAAAGCGCAGCAATCCTTTCATCTAGGACTTTTATTTTTGCTTGTTCGGATGAAACAAAGGTAGATACTTCTTTTTTAATATCGTTAATTGTGTCAACAACTCCAGCGAGATAGTCTTCATCAGTTTTAAGAGTTGCACTTATTTCTTCCTCTTTTTCCATTAAAGAGAAAATCTCTTCTTCTAACGCCATTGCCTTAGGTGATAAATTTTGGATTTCAGTCTCAAGGGCGGTGGCCTGTTGTTGGTTTTGCGCCTCATTTAGATGTTTATTGGCCCTATCGAGTTCTTGCTGGATACTAAAAAGCTCTTTTTCAAGTTTCTTAGTTATTTCTTTAGTCTCTCTGAGCTTTTCTTGTCCAATTTGGTATTGTTCTTTGCGTTTTTTTTCCTGATTTTCCATGAATACGATCCTGCGCTCTTCATCAGATATCAGATCTAAGTGCTCTTTGACCTTTAAATCAAGGCTTTGGATTTCATAGAGATTTTTGTAGTCTTCGATATTCATTTTTCACCAATTCTTTCACGCAAATTAGGTGAATTATAGTAGAATTGAAGACAGATAAACAAGTAGATCGGAGATCTTTGTGCGCGGAAATACTTTTGGAAAAATGTTTTCATTTACAACCTTTGGCGAGTCTCATGGTAAGGCCCTTGGTGTGGTTATTGATGGAATGCCAGCAGGCATTAAAATCTCAGAAGAAGATCTTCAAAAAGAGTTAGATCGTAGGGCCCCTGGAAAGTTGGCCGGAACCACAGCTAGAACGGAGGCCGATAAGGCCGTGATTCTTTCTGGTATTTTTGAAAATACAACTATGGGAACGCCCATTGCTGTCATGATTGAAAATACAAACCAGCGCAGTGGTGATTATGACAAATTAAAAGATAATTACAGACCTGGGCATGCAGACAAAACATATATTCAAAAATATGGTGTAAGAGATCACAGAGGTGGCGGACGAAGTAGTGGGCGCGAAACTGTTAGTCGTGTCATCGCTGGCTATTTTGCTTCTCTCATTCTTAAAGATATAAAAGTTAAAACAATTATTACAAAAATGGGTCCTTTTGATGCTCGCAACGAAGAGCTGAGTGTTGAGACTCAACTCAATCGTTATAATTTTCCCGCAACGGTTTCAAATAAAGAGATGGAAGACTTTCTTACTGATTTAAAGGTGAGAGGAGAAAGTGTTGGCGGTCGAGTTTGTACTCTTATTGAAGGATGTCCTGCTGGTCTTGGTGAGCCGGCCTTTGATAAATTAAAAGCAGAGCTTGCCCATGCGGTCATGTCCATTGGTGCTTGTGTTTCATTCTCTTTTGGTCTTGGTGAAGATATGGAAAACCTAATGGGAAGTGTAGTTTCAAGTGATGCTAAAAATTTTGGTGGAATCGAAGGTGGAATCTCAAACGGTGAGACTATTCTTTTACAATCAGTTTTCAAGCCAACTTCAACTGTTGGAGAAAAAGCTAAAGAGGGAAGACATGATCCGTGTATTTTACCAAGGGCCGTTCCAGTTGTAGAGGCCATGGTTAAAGTTACGATTGCAGATCATTTATTAAGACAAAATGCTTATCAATTATAGAGGTCAATTTTGAGTTCAATTTATTATATTTCTAAATCAGATATTGTTGAAAGAGTAAAAGGTTTAAAAACCGACAAGCTTTTATTAGTTGTAGATGAAAATGTATTAAAGTCGTACGAAGATTTCATCTCAAATCTAAAAGATCTCGGAAAAGAAGTGATTGTTTACAAGGCAAAAGGAACAGAAGGTCTTAAAACTCTTGCTTACCTTGAAGAGTGCTTAGAGTTCTTTATTGAAAAAGGGGCCCATCGAAACTGCCACTTAATTGCTATTGGTGGTGGAGTAACAAGCGACTTTGCAGGACTCGTTGCATCGATTTTATTAAGAGGTGTTTCTTGGTCTGTCATTCCGACAACGCTGTTAGCTATGGTTGATGCCGCAATCGGTGGGAAAACTGCTGTAAACTCTCGTTTTGGAAAAAATCTTATCGGTTCATTTTATCAGCCAGATAATATTTGGATTGATTCAAGCTTTATTGAAACATTACCACCTGAGCACATTCAAAGTGGTCGTGGTGAAATCCTAAAATATATTTTGATTTCCAGTGGAATTTACCGTCAGGCCAAAGATGCAAGAACGACTTTCAATGCACTTATAAGTTCTTGTGCCCAATTCAAAAAACTTTTAGTGGAAAAAGACTTTAAAGAAATCGGAGAGAGAAAGATTTTAAATCTTGGGCATACATTCGGTCATGCTATAGAAAAGATGTATCCTATCTCCCATGGTGCGGCCGTATATTATGGTATGCGCTTTATCTTTGAATTATTTGATGAAAAGAAAAATCATGAAGTCTTAGATGAAGTAACTTCTGCACTCGGTTGGGAGTTTGGAAGCGTCCCTTGGAAAGGGGAAGGCATAGATGTTGAAAAAGTGATGAGCTATGTTTCCAAAGATAAAAAAGTTGCTGCTTCAGGTGTTCTTGAAATAATCAGATTAAAGGGAGCGGGAACTCCTTATATTGATAAAATTGAACTTGCAAAACTTAACGAACTCCTTATTAAACGAAAGGCCAATATAGATGCACTCTAAAACTTATAGAGTTGAAAATAATCCATTCAATAAGAAAGTTGAAATTCCAACTTCAAAATCTTATGCCAATAGGGCCTTAATATTGGCCGCAATAGATAAGAGAGATATTATTATTCACAACATGCCTGAATCTTCAGATGTTGAGAATATGATTGAATGTTTGCGAAAAATTGGTCTTAAAATATTACGTGATAATGAGACCGTTACAATTAAAGGCTCTTTTCCTGAATGTGAAGTTAAATCCCAAAGTATCGTAACTTTAAAAACTGGCGATGGTGGAACAACAAATCGTTTTCTTATACCTCTTCTTGCTCTTGGCAAAAACAAGTATCAAATCGAACCAAAAGGTCATATGAAAGAAAGACCAATGGATGAACTTTATAAAGTTTTAGGTTCTCTTGGTGTGAATTTTGAGAAAAACCAAGGGGGATGGCCTATAATTCAAGGGCCAATATCGTCAGACATTAAATCTGTTGAAGTGGATTGTAAAAAAACAACTCAATTTGCAACAGGAATGCAGCTTGCTCTTTCTCACTTGGGAATTGCTGTTGTCGCAAAAAATCTTTCGACATCAAAATCATATTTTGATCTTACTCTTAATCTTATCGAAGACTTTAAGAAAACATCTGAGTTTGAAGTTCCTGTCGATTTTAGTTCTTTAAGTTATCCAATTGCACTCGCCCTCGTTTGTGGAAAAGTGAATGTGACAAATTGTCATCATATTGATTCCCTTCAGGCCGATTCAAAATTTTTATCTATCATTTCTAAAATGGGTGGAGTTTTCGAACTGAATTCAAAAGGCCTTGCTATAGAGAAGCAAGAATTAAGACCTGGTTTTTTTGATTGTACTGATTGCCCAGATCTTATTCCAACCCTGGCCTTCTTATGTGCGCATACTAAGGGCACAAGTTCTATTACTGGAGTGAATGTTCTTCGCTTTAAAGAGAGCGATAGGCTGATGGAGATAATCCGTTTGCTTAAAGCTTATTCTATTGATTTTACATTAAATGAAGAAGGTCTCGGTGAACTGCTAATTCAAGGTACTGGAATAATTAAAGATAAGGTAATGTCGCTAACTCCTCCAGATGATCATCGCATGGTGATGGTGAGCTATCTTTTCTTGAGGGCCAATGGTGGTGGCGAGCTAACTCATTCAAATTCTGTTACAAAATCTTTTCCAGATTTTTTTGATGTCATGGAGCCTTGAAAGTGATAGAAGTTTTTTATGAAAACACTATCACTTATCCTTCTATTTCTAACATCATTTGTTAGTCACGCTATCGAAATCCAATGTCATGATCCAGCAGGAATCAATTTTACAATCGTTACTTCAAAGAAAACGAATGTTACATATTTCGTTTGTGATGATGGCGTGAATTTAATTCGTTATGTGCCATTATATGATGAGCTATTGAAAACTGAGGGGACTCAGATTTTTTCTTACGATGAAAATATTCTTTATATTAAAGTTGAAGGAAACAAAGGTGTCGCGAGAACTTTAGAAGGGCGCGACCTATGTGCTGGTTATACGCGCCTTCATTCTGATAATTGTACTTTCTTTGTAGATTCAAAAGAAGTTCATTAATTATTTCTTGGGCCTTAATTCTTTTAGGGCCTTTTCAAGCTCAGGTGGAACATCTGTTGCGTATAGTTCGCGCACACATTGTTCCCATTCTTTATGTAACTCTAAATCCTTCTTATCTCTGAACTTCTGTAATGATGGAGCACAGGTCATATCAATATTGTATGTAAGATATTCTTTTGGCAGAAGGTAAGGAAAGAAGAGACGAATTGTTTCTATCTCTTTTGGTTTTTGATCCATTTTTCCCATTACGATGAGATCTTTTTGGCCAACTTTATTTGCCCAAGCTTCCATTTCTTTTTCAAGCTTATTAAGTTGTTCAAATGTATAAACCTCAACTTTGTAGCTATTTGCCATTAAGCTAAAAGTTAGCATTATAGATAAAAGTGTAATTGCATTTTTCATTAACATTCCCCTTCACAAATAGGGTTGGCCCTAGGGTTACAAGCATTGGCCTTTGGTAAATCTGTACAGTAATTAGAACTTGTTCCACATGGTGGAAGATTAGCATCTTTTTGAGAGCAGCGATGAATACTAATAATGTGATTTATTGTTTCGGCCTTTTGAGAGCTTCCAGATTTCTTTAAATTCGAAATCCATGTATTCAGATTTTGATTTTTTCCATCACCAAGGGCATTCGTCACAAATCCTCCAACACCCATATTGTATGCACCAGCACAGGCCAGGAGACTATTCTTTTGACTCATCTCAAAGTTTCGGTCTTGTAATTGAATTTGGCAATTTCTAATCATAAGAGTTGAAAGAGCAATGACGGCCTCATGATTTTCATTATTCTTTAAATAGTTGGCATTAATTTGATTCGCTGTCGGTCTATTGCGAATATTGATTTTTTCCCAAAGATTTTTTAGTTCAGTTAATCTATCGTGGTTTCTTTTTTCAGCTTCAATGAGTCGAATATTTTTTTGTAAATTTGAAGCACTAATTCTTTTTGCCTTGTGCTCATTTCTTTGAGTATTAATTCTATTCTCAAAATAATTAGCTGGCGGGGCTTTATAGGTTAGGATTTTTCTTACTTGAGAGATTGCAACTCCTGTAAATTGTCCTAGTCCAACAGCTCCTGTTGCCGAAGTTTTTCCTTCCCAATGAGAAGATTCTCTAAAGAGAAGACAAGACAATGTTGTATTAACTTCATTCTCACTAACTTCATCACCAAAGAGCTGGTTGTATGTTTTTGCACTTTCGCGAATACTTTGTTTGAACTTATTACGATAATTCATCATGTGTGACGAGTTTCTTTGATAACATGAAAAGTAGCTTGCAAGCGCGTCGTCATCTTTAAGCGAAGCTGGAGTTGTTACCACAGGTTCTGGGGCAACAATGTCACGTGATTTGTGATTTGTTCCAGGCTGACAGCAATTCTCATTTGGGTCTGGAACTTTTACAGAAACATTGTCGAGAATTCCTTTTATGTCCCTTGGCCCTATCTCAACAGCTGAAGCGGCGGCCCATTGAGTGCTTGCTCTTTTAACTGCATTTTTAGGGGCCATCTTCTCATCCAAAACTTGGAAATGAGTACTCCAACTATCTTGCTTTACAACTTTAATATAAGTTCCTTGGGGGACAACTTCGTTATCTGTTGTTGAAATGGAACCGTTTTGTAAAAGATAGGTCGAGCCTTGCTCAAGCTTCTTTGCAAGAATGGTTGATGAAAATAGTAATGCTAGAATGATGGATGTTGCTCTTCTCATGATGACTATTATCTGAGAATTTCGCCATGATTACATGAGGGAAAAAAAACACCACTCTAATATCAGATACTTGCCGCTAATTACGGTATCTTTTTACTTTAATCGCTTTTGCGCTAAGGCTTGAGAGGATAAGGAGGGCGCCAATGAGTTGCATGAAGTTCATTTTTTCGTCAAAGATGATCTGGGCCATAACAACTGCAGTGATGGGTTCAATCATCGTTAAGAGTGCGGCCTCTGAGCTTTTAAGTTTTTGCAATCCGGCCAGAATCAAGGTTAAAGGAAGGATGGTACAAATAAATGTGAGTCCACCAACGGCCATGAGGGCATTTTGTCCTAAGCTTAAAAAATGGCCGAGATCGGGTCTGTGAAAAACTGCAAGGGCAATGGTGCAAAAGGTAATAACATATAAAGTTGATGTGATCGGTTTTATATCTTTTTGAAATTGGCCACTGGCCAGAATATAAAGAGCGTAGAAAAGACCAGAGCCAAGGCCAAAGAAAAGGGCCATGAGATTTGAGGCCTCAATATTACCCCAAAGAACAAGCACTAAACCAGTGCTTGCCGTAATCAAAATAAGCCAGTCTTTTAAAGTGATTTGTTCGAGTTTAAATAGGGCCGAAAACAGCGTAACCCATATAGGATAAGTGTAGAGCAGTAGCGCGGCCAGAGCGACACTAATACCCCTAACGGCTTCGAAGTATAACGTTGAAAAAAAAGCATAGCCAAAAATACCAAGCATAGAAGTAATAAAGAGCTGCTTTTTAGATATTTTAATTAGGTGGCGCTTGAACACAAAGAGCCATAGCCATAGAGCGAGAGTGGCCAATAGAAAGCGAAAGGTTAACAACTGACCAACGCTGACATTGTTTTCAAAGGCAAATTTCCCAAATATCCCAAGAAAGCCAAAGGCAAGGCTTGCTAGGATAACTTCTATTCGACCTTTGGTCTCTGAACTTAGGTGTTTCATAATATGAATTATAAGCGCATGTGAGTTCTGGCGCTATAATTATCTCGGAGCAGTCATGCCTTGATACATGATGTACCAGAAGGCCAAGACTATGATTAATAAAGTTGTCTTAAGAATGACACGTTTTTTGTTAATTGGTCTTTTCATCAATTCCTGCAATTCTATTTTTTTTATAATATAGATTCGTTATACTAGATTCATAATACGGTTTTAAGGAATATTATATGTCATTATTTCAAATTGTTATTCTCTTTCTGGTAATCACAGGTGCATCGTCAATTCTTGTAAATGTTTTTAACGTTGATTATGGAACAGTTAGCTATTGGGATAATCGTGGCGTCTTTTTTCTTATCTTTATAACTATCTTCCCACGTCTAACGCTTTTTTTCTCTAATGTCGTCTCTGGGGGGCTTTTGTGGTGGTTGGGTTTTATCTTTGCTCCAAGACTATTGGTTGCGATTCTTGCGACAATTGCCTACTGGGAAACGAACCCGGTGCTAGTGATGTTCTCTTGGATTGTGGCCCTCTCTGGAGAGTCTACAGAGAAATATGCCATAAAGGAAAGAGTGGTGGTTTATAAGCGACGAAGCGATGATATTGAAGATGTAGAGTATCGTAAAATATAGTAAGTTGTTGAAAAATCGGGTTTTTTGGCAAGTGTTGAAGAACCCGACACCCTTTGAAATTATTTCTAATCACCACCTGCTTTAAAATAAATTCTATAGACTAGTCTCATAACCCAATCAACTGGAGAGAGACCTATGAAAAAGAGTTTAATCCTACTATTAATTTGTCAGTCACTACCTTCTTTTGCTTCTTTGAATTCGAGACAATTTCTCAATTGTTTTGTGAAGGCCTCAAATGAAGTTATTGCCGAAAATAGAGCGGGTGATGATGAAGGTAAGAAGGTGAGAATCTGTAGAGAACTTTCTCAGAAAAATATTGATGCTTTTCTAAAAAAATTATCAGTAGTTGAAGATGGACAGATTAAATACTATTCGGCAAAGGCGATGAATGAATTACGTCTTATAGATCTTTATGATTACTTAAAAAATGAAATGAATTGCTATGGAAATAAAGTTAAAGATCAAAATGGTAGTCTTGTAGGTGCTTTTGTAAACTCGGCCTCTTATCATAGAAATTTAGATTTAGCAGAAGATGCTTTAAATCGAATGGCCGGTGTAGAAATGTGGGATAAGGCCTTTTCTCCTAGTGGATATAAATATCTGAATGAGTTCGACTTTTCATATTGCGAACAAGAGTAGATAAAATTATAGGCCAAGATTATTCTTGGCCTTTCGCTTTTTTATCTTCAACTAAGATCAAAGATGCAAAAATAGCAGTGAAAACGCTGTAATCTAGCGGTCCTTTCAAACCACCTGAAAAAATCATGGCCAAGGCAAATGTGCTCAAAAGGGCCGTACTGATAATGGCCGCATATCTCACTTTAAATTTAAAGATAAACATAAGGGGGAGAATTATTTCAAGGAAAGTTGCACTTCCTCCTAAAAATGGAATAAGCGCCTCTGGTGCCCAGCCATTGAGGTACTTTGTATAGGCGAGAAATTGTTCATAATTACCCCAAACAACTCCGTCAGCTCCAGCGACGCCCCAAAGTCCAAAGCGATCTGCAACAGCTGAGAGATAACTCGACGAAATTGCGAGAGAGAGTAAGTATTTTTTCCACATAAGTCCTCCAATTTAAGATGTGATTAAACTATAATAACCCTCAATTGGAAAAAATTGTAAAAATGCGACAACAATGCAAGATCTCAATAGCATCAATCTAAAAATGATTACTCCAGCTAATATCCTTAGCGAATACGTGAAGACCATTTGGTTTGCCTATAATGATTCGAATCAAGAAGAATTACCATTTAAGATTTTAAGCGATGCTTGCAGTGGCATTGTAATCAATTTTGGTGATGAAATTGAATATAAGCTAAAAGATCACGATCATATTGCAAAACAAGAAACAACAATTATGGGTCCAACAAAAAATCTAACGACGATGGTTTTTAGAGGAAAAGTTTGTGCCATTGGAATTCGTTTTTATCCGCACACGGGACAAATGTTTTTAGGAAGGCAAATGAGTCACTATATCAATCAAAATTGCTCAGCAACTGAAGATGATATGCTTTCTTGTTCTGATTTTTATAAAGAACTTGCACAAGTCATGTTAAATGAAAAATCATGGGATCAAATTTGCAACAAAGTAGAAGTATATTTAAATATTATTTTACAGGCATCACTAGATAAATTTCCTGTTAAGTTGAAAGACCTCATAACAATAATTGAAAGAACACCAGAGATAAATATTACAGAGCTTAGTGATAAATGTGATATCTCTATTCGAGAAATTCAAAGACTTTTTCAAAAATACGTTGGAGTGACACCAAAAATTTATTCGAAATTAATAAGAGTAAAAATGGCCAAAGAGAAGATCTCTCAAGATGATTTTTCGTCTTTGGCCGATTTATCTGTAGATATTGGTTACTTTGACCAAGCTCATTTCAATAAAGATTTTAAAACCTATATGGAAGAGACTCCTAAAAAATATAAAGTTTTAAAAAGTAAAAAGAAGAACTAGTTTTTTTCCTCAGGCCAGTAGTGACTATCGGGAAGATTTCTTTTTCCAAAAATGGCCTGACCAACTCTAACTATTGTACTGCCATATTCGATCGCCATTTTATAATCTGATGTCATCCCCATTGAGAGTTCATCCATAGAGACATTGGGAATATTTTCTAATTTAATATCCTTGGCAATATCTTGAAGAGTTTTAAAGCAATCTTGAGTTTCTTCTATTGTTCCACCAAGTTTTCCTATAGTCATAAGTCCTTTGATTCTTAATTGAGAAAGAGCAGAGATTTCTTTCACGAGCTTCTTGGCCTCAAGCGGATGACATCCATACTTGCTATCTTCATTGGAAGTATTCACTTGTATCAGAATATCAAGCGTTCGATCCTCACTTAACAGTTTGTCGTTAATCATTTTTGCGACTTTAAATCGGTCAATAGAGTGAACCATTGCGAGGTTTTCAACTTTTAGAAGGTCTTTAACTTTATTTGATTGGAGATGGCCAATGAAATGCCATTTAATTCCTTCGAGATGGGTTAGTTCTTGTGCTTTTTCTCTTAGCTCTTGAACTTTGTTCTCGCCAAAATCACGGTGACCGAGATTGTAAATTTCGACTACAGATTGTGCGGGAAATGTTTTGCTAACTGCAATGAGTTGAACGTTTTTTGGAAGAGATAATTTAAGGTTAAGAAATGTTGAGTTTTCTGCGTCTGTTTCCTTGTTGGAGCAATAATAATTTTATCTTAGATGAAGTTTTATTATTTGTCTGCCTAGTCTAAACAAGGCTTGCTAAATAGGAATCTTGCAAATAAAATTCATGTAATTTGCGTTTAAGAGGAATCATGGCAAAAACCAATTTTTGTAAGAGCAATTATTTGAATTTAAAAGCTGGAATCAGATTAATTCTTGTTCTATCCCTCTTATTGCCGGCCGTTGCCAACGGAGCACCAAAAAACTCTGAAAAGAAATTAATTCGTATGGCCTGCTTTCATTATCCTCCCTTCATGATTGAACCAAGTTCTGGTGATAAAAGAGAGGGGATGATTGTCGATCTTCTTCGCAAGCTTTTTGAAAAAACAGATTATAAATTGAAGATTGAATGGATGAACTTGGCCCGCGCCATTGGAAGTGTTGAAAATGGTGATATGGATGCCATTTGTTCATTGAATAATAAAAGACCATCAAAGATTGATCTAATAGATCCTTTCATTGCGCAAATGAAAGTTTCAGTTTGGACGCGTAAGAACGACCCATATATATACACAGGTGTTAAATCTATAGGTGATAGAGTTGTCGGTAATGTACATGGTTTTGTGTACAATGATTCATCACCCAAGTTTCAAGATTATCTTAATGATAAGAAGAATAAAGTTTTTGTTGTTAAGGGGAGCGATCCCGTTAAGCGCGTCTATCAGCTAATTCTAAAGAATCGCGTCGATATGTTTGCTGTAAATTCAGAATATACATACTACCTTCTTGGTCGCAAATATATTGAAGAAAATTTTAAAGTTGCTGGTCATCTTGAAAATAAATTGGGAGCTTACTTTGGGGTTAGCCCTAAATTAGAAAACAAAGATAAGGTGATTGAAGCATTCAGGAAAGAACTCGCTCGTATAAATAAAACGAATATCTTTCCTGAGATTTATAAGAAGTACATGGAGTAGTTTATTTCATCAACTTCTTCATGAGAAAATTCCATTTCAAAGAATAAGTCTCTAGTCTTCTACTCATACTTCCTGATCTTGAAGAATGTGAACCCATAGGTTTTGAATATAGTAATATTTCCTTCTCAGGGAAATGTTTTTGTAACTTGGCCGCTAGTTTATAACTATGAGACGGAACCACTCTGTCGTCATCTTGTGCCGTTAGAATAAGTGTGTCTGGGTATGTCTCATTGTATTGAACATTGTGATATGGAGAGAGTTTAAAGAAATATCTGAAATCTTCCTCTTTGTCGTATTGCCCATAATTATCAACCCAGTATCTTCCACTGGTAAAAAATTGAAAGTTTAACAGATCATGGACGCCAACTTCTGGGACAACAGCAGCGAAAAGGTGAGGATAAAGCATTGCCGTCGCGCTTGCTAGTAAACCTCCGTTACTTGTTCCGCCAATTCCAATATGCTTTGGTGAAGTATAACCTTTTTCAATTAATCTTTTGGCCGCTAAGGCGTATGAGTCAAAAGTGTTTTTCTTATTCAGGAGAATTCCGCTTTCAAACCAATCATTTCCGTATTCAAACCCACCTGGAAGAACGATATTTGCAAATACTCCACCACGTTTTAACCAAGGGATAATTTCTGGATTATAGTAAGGAGTAACAGAAACGTTAAATCCTCCATAACCTTCCATAAAAATAGGAGTGTTTGGAGTTAATTCAGTTGATTTGAATTTCACTAGCTGAATTGCCGCCTTCTGCCCGTTCGAAGCAATATAGTGCTCATTGATAATTTCTATTTCTTGATCATAAGTTGAAAAAGAGTGGTCACCCGTTTTCTTTATTTCAAAGTTATCAAGATTAATCTCGTATGTTTGATAGTAGATTGTGTATGAGGTCAGACTTAAAATTAATAAATTTTCTTTTTCATAGAAATTACTAATCATGGCATTTCTAGGAAGATCAAACTTTGTGAGAACATTTGTGCTTGTTTTTAAGTAATATAGACTATCCTCTCCATCAAAAGGAGACTTAATAATATAATCATCCTTGTAGACACTAATGTCTTCAATGGGAAAACCAAGATCAGATATAAGAAGTGTTCTTTCGTTCGTTTTTGTATTTACTCTATAGATCGCACCATTTGAAAATTCATCATAAAGCACAGTCGTAATATCAAAGCCACCTTTATCAGAAACTTTAGAGTGGTAAGGGTAGCCTGGATAACTGTAGATAAAATCTCCCTTGCCATTCTTTTTTGATAATTTATAGTAATCACGAGTCTTGGAGCCGAAATTCATTTCAACAAGAAAAAGGTATGTTCCATTCTCTTCGACATAAAAATAATCTTTTGGGTCTTTGGCCCTATGGATAAGGATATCGTCCGCCTGATGCTCACCTATTTTATGAAGAAGTAATCGTTGATTGAAATCACCTGCGAGATGATGACCCGAATTTGTATAAAAAAATTCATGCTCATTCGCCCAAACAATACTTGGTGTTCTGCCTAAGTGAAGAGTTTCTATCAATGTCTTTTTATCGCCATCTTCATTACGATAGATATTCAATCTTTTGTAATCACCACCACTTTCTGTGATTGTCGCTAGAGTATAAAGTTTGGTAGTTTCAATCGTGTATTCATCTATTTTAGGCGAGGGGATAAATCTTCTTTCGAATAAGAAATTATTGCTTTGCCATTCATCACTTAGCGATTTGTTCGACGTTGGAGTGTAAAGCTCTTCGAAATCGAGAAGAAATTCCTGAAAATCCTCATCTACTAAATTGTATTTTGTATACTCGTTTTGCTGAAGAATCCAACTCGAGATACGTGGATCTGCGGGATTTTCGAGCCATTTAAACTCATCATAGATTTCAGTCCCAAAGCGAATTTCAGTCATTGGCATTTCAATTGTCTGTGGAAGTTTTGGTTGTGCAAAGGCCAATGGTGCTATTAGCGCAAAAATAAAATTTAGCATATGAGAGTCCTAGTGATTAATGATGCTCTTAGTTAGCGAACTAAATACTAAATGTCTAATACTGTTGCGAAATTTACAGGGATGGGAAGCGAATAAGTGTTTGAAATTATGAGACATATCGTGTGTCTAAGATATTGACGGTTAACGTAAAGATTTCAGGTCACATGGGAGCAGAATCTTAAATGTGGGATAATGCAAAAAAATTATAGGAGACTCTATGAAAGCACTACTTCTTGCGCTTGTATCAGTAATGGCCCTTAACGTATCTGCAAATCCAAACATTCAATCACTTCAAGAGTGTGTTGAGGCTCAATTTGAAATTAGTGGTGATACGACAGTTGAGAGACATACAGATGAGGTTGTTCTCAGTCTATGTAAGGCCGAACTTGTAAATGCTGTTGTAAATTTAAAATTAACTACTAAACAAGCATCTGAACTTTATGTTGCAATCAGAAATGGTGCTATTAAAAAGAATATTAGAAATGCTCAAAAAATTGAAAAGGCAGAAGTTATTTATGAAGATGTATTAAGACAAGTTCTTAGTAAATAATTGATCTAGCCGCCTTGAAATCGATAATAGGATTTATACTCGTAACTTTGGCATCATTCGTTTTCCATTTCGGGATAGAGACCTATGATGATTACAAGGCATTTTCTTCCCAAGAAGAAATCAGTATTTATAATTGCCATGATTTTTTAAATTCCATTAAAGAATATAGATGGGTTCGATTAAATGGATGTAAAATCGGATTTGATCAAATTAAAATGCAGCATGAAGATATCTGGGGCTTTAATAGAACTGTTTATCTCTTACCTATCGTTGAGCGACGAAAAAAAAGCGGACAAGATAATAACCTTTTTGTGAAAGTATCTGATCTAAAGATCGTGAAAGAGTATATTAATACTAGATTTAAAGATAATAGAAAATTCTTTTCACAGAGAATCCCAAAACTTTTAATAAATCCCATTGAGGGTGTCGTATCCAATTTAAAAGTCCATAAAAGTGGCGGGGTTACAGAATTATATTACACTATTTCCCTTGGTGGTTCGCCTGATTTTCCTACTGCAAAAGTTGGGTGGATTCTGCTTTATATTCTCAGCTGCTTAGTCTATTTTTTTAAATTTTATTAAATTAAAAAATAATTAAAAATAAGCCTTCAAGAATGTAGGCTTTTTTTTTCGTCGAAGAAAATATATCCTTATTTATAATTTAAAATTCAATATCAAAAATAAGAGTAAGACTTGGATATCAAAATATACAATCATGGTGCATGTATAAAAGGCAGGATGAACGATAATGAGTTTCATCGCCATGAGTGTCTTCAAGTATCTATGTCAAAAACAGATTCCACGGTAGCTTTTAAAAATCGAAGCATTTCACTTCCTGCAAATAATGCTCTTGTTATAGCTTATAATATTGAACATAAGCTTATAGAGAGTGAATGGGTTAATGTTTTAGTAGATAATGAATGTGAAGTCGGACGATTATTAATAGAGTTGATGGGATCTAATGAATATGTCGTCATAGCTGATCATGAAATTATCGAAAAACTTTTTGAAGATCCTGAGCGTGAGTTATCACGTATGAATGACGTTATAAGAGATGAAATAAAAAGAGCAATCTTATTAATTAAGGACCATGATCACAATTGTAAACTTGAGGGGATTGCAAAAGAAGTAGGGCTTTCTTCTGATCGCTTTAGAAAGGTTTTTAAAGAAGAAGTTGGAATTACTTTTAAAAATTATTTAAGATGGCAAAAGCTAAGAAGGGCCTTCCATCTTCTAACAGTGAGTCCGGAAACAAAATTAGTCGACATTGCTCATCAAAGTGGATTTTCCGATCAGGCCCATATGACGAAAATTATTCGTGAAACCTTTGGATATAATCCTAAAAACATCAAAAATAACCTTTAAATACAATTTTCTAGCTCTCTTCATCTGTATCCTATGAGTTAAGTAAGCGAGGTACAAATGAATTCAGTGTCAAATTTAGAACTATTTTTAGAAGATTTAAAAAAGAAAAACTTAGAAGGGGTGGCCCTTGTTGAGTATTTATATGGTTTCGTTAGAGATGATATAAAATTTGATTTTCTGCCTGGCATAGATGATGTGACGGCCGCGGAAGTCTTTGATGCAAGGTCCGGGCAGTGTAATAACAAAACGATTCTCTTTCTTGAGATGTTAAAATTTTTCAAATTCAATGTTAAGGCCCATTTCTCAACGATTGATAAAAATATACAACGAGGATTTTTTCCTTTCATTATGATGTGGCTTGCACCAAAAGAAATTGGTCATAGTTGGATTGAGGTCGAAATAAATGGGAAATGGGTTATGCTCGATGGATATATAAATGATCAGAAGCTCTTTAAGGGTGCCATGATAATAAATAAAAATAACAACTGGAAGACCGGCCATTCTGTTGCAGATGGTGATTGTGGAGCAAGTACTGACTTCTCATTAAACAATGACAAATTTGTGCAAATGGAAGCAGTAAAAACGGACTTTGGGTTAACAACAGATGCGCTATCTTTTGTAAGAAGTAATAAAAATCCAAATAACGTAAACTTCTTCAAAAAATCTATGTACAAGCTTATGCTTCCTCTAATTCGCGCACGAGTTGTAAAAGTTAGAGAGATTGGAGAGTCGGAGAAATAATTTCCTCTGTTTAAGAATTATGAATACCTGTTTGTTTACAGTGACTTATGTCGCTAGCATGATTTTTTCTTTCACTTTTTGGCGTCCACGGTTTCAAGAATTATTGAGTGATATTCTTAGTTAATAGAGAAACTAAGGGATATTCAAATGGACGCCAAAAAAATGACAAACAAAGAAAATGTAAAGGAAGTGATAACAACTGCAGATGAGACGATGCAGATTTTCGATGCGATTAAAGCTTCCATGGCCGTCATTGAATTTACTCTTGATGGAATTATCGTAGATGCGAATGACAATTTTTTAAATACATTGGGATATACATTAGATGAAGTGAAAGGAAAGCATCACCGTATTTTTTGTGAACCAGAGTATGCAAGATCCCTCGAATATAAAAGATTTTGGGAAAAATTAAATAGAGGGGAATTTGATACAGGAGAGTATAAGCGTATTGCTAAAGACGGGCAGGAAGTTTGGATTTCGGCCTCTTATAATCCAATCAAAGATGCTAACGGAAAGACTTATAAGATTATTAAATTTGCCTCTGATATTAGTGCTCAAAAACTAAAAGATGCAGAACTCAATGCTCTTTCGAAAACTCAGGCCGTCATTAACTTCACAACAGATGGAATAATTCTTGATGCCAATGATAATTTTTTGAATGCATTAGGTTACAAACTAGATGAAATCAAAGGTCGTCACCATAGAATTTTTTGCGAAAAAAAATATGCAGAATCCGCTGAGTATGAAAGATTTTGGAGAAATTTGAAAAACGGAGAGTTTCAAAAAGGCGAATATAAAAGGATCACCAAGAATGGTAATGAAATATGGATTAACGCTGCTTACAATCCAGTTTATGATTTAAGTGGAAATGTCTTTAAAATCGTTAAATATGCAACTGATGTTACTAAGCAAAAAGAAGATTCATTAAGAGTTCTAAGTACTCTTGTCGAAACTGCATCTCAACTTGGCGCCGCTGCTGAGGAGCTTGCGACAACAGCAACACAATTAACACAAAATGCCGAGAGCACAACGAATCAATCTTCATCTGCGGCCTCTTCTTCAGAAGAATTGGCCCAAGGAATTCAAAGTGTGTCGGCCAGTGTTGGGGAAATGGTGGTTGTGGTAAAAGAGATTTCAAAAAATACCACAATGGGTTCTGTGAAATCTGAAGAGGCCTTAATCAAAGCATCTGAAACGAATGCGCTTATTGAACAATTGAGTCTTGCGAGTGAACAGATCGGCTCTGTGATTAAAGCGATTTCTTCTATTGCTCAACAAACGAATCTCTTGGCGTTAAATGCGACTATTGAAGCAGCAAGAGCAGGTGAAGTTGGAAAGGGATTCTCTGTTGTTGCGAATGAGGTAAAAGAGCTTGCCAAGCAATCGGCCAAGGCCTCACAGGAAATTGAAGCTAAAATCATTAATATTCAAGAAACAACTGCTAATGCTGTCATTGCTATTGAAACAATATCTGTGTCGATAGAGGAAATTAGTAAGATATCCTCTTCTATTGCAAGCGCAGTAGAAGAACAATCTGTTACAACGAGCGATGTTTCCAGAGTCGTACAAGAGTCAACGCAGGCCGTGGAGGATGTTTCTAAATCTATTCGAGAAGTATCAAACGCTGCACACGAAAGTTCAAGTGGTGCAGCTCAATTGAGTGATGCTGCAAAAAACTTATCAGTGCTGGCCATGAAATTGAATCAACTTGTGAGTGAGCTAAAAGAAGAATAACCTGTTTTTTACTCACTCTTGGGCCCTTGTATTTTAGTTATCTGTAGTTAAAATATATTTAATTTAACCAAATAACTCAATAGAAGATCCAACTATGAAAATTTCAATTCTGGCTTTATTTTTAGTTCTCTCTTGTACTTTAAATCAGAAATCATTTGAACCAAGTAAGGCCGAAGTTGAGCAAGCAGAAAAAATCGCAATAGAGGTTGCTGATTGGTTTGAGTATACAACTGGTCCAATGAAAAACGAAAGGCTGGGACAATGCGGGGATTACGCTGTTAAATTTATTCTAGACTATAACAAGTTTGCAGGAAAAGATGTTGCCCGCCTTGTTGTCGCAAATAATCCTGTGGATAGCGGTACATATCGTATCGGTAAAAAGGTCGATGTAAAGGCCCTTGGCTTTAACGGTTTTAGTTCTGGCAGTAGCGGCTTTCTAAGTTGGAATGGACAATTATATTTATATCATCCTGTTCTTGGGGCCTATGAAATTTTTCTCGAAAAAGCCTGGACCCCAACAAAGCACTTTGGTGTGAATATGTTGGATAAAAGACAAGTACATGTTTGGGCCAGCGTTGGAAATTTAAGTGTCGATCCAACATACTACGATATATTTAAAAAGAATTTTCCTTCCCCGCTTGGAAAAGATGAATAGTGAGATTTGATTGTGAATGATATAAATACGCTAAGAAAGAATCTGAGAAAAAGAAATCATCAAGAGATGGTGGCCTGCCTAATTGTCATAATCGCATTTGTTGTTATAGGGATTGATAAAGAAACTATCATTTCGAAAGTTTTCTGCTTTCAAATAGTTTTATCTGCGATGGGTGTTTCTTATTATTTATATAATCAAAGTCACAAAAAACTTCTTGAGGCCAACGATTCAAAGGAACAATATATTTTCATTTTAAATAATGAAATCAAACTTCTCTCATCCGTTAGGTATTGGTATGTCTTTCCAATGCAATTTGGACTTACGGGTATAGTTGTTGAAAGCATTGTTAGAGACTTTAATGCTGGGAAAAGTCCAATGTGGGATATTATTTATTTGCTCATCACCTTCTGTCTGTCTTTTGGGGTCATTTATTTGAATGAGGTCAAAGGTGTTCAAAAATTAAAAGAAGAATTGGCCCTAGCGCAGAGTTAGATCATTTTCTTTTTGACTGCTTTTGTGTAAGTTGCCGAAAGTATAGGGTTTTTGTCCTGCTTTTGTACCGTCTAATTTTTTTACACCACTTGAAAACATTTCTGCAAAACGTCTTCAATTAGTTTTTTTTGCCATAATGTCATTTAAATATTCACAACATCTTCAAGTAGTTATGGGCAAAATGTGAGACGATTGAACTTACTTATATTATTGATTCTTTCTCAAATATTTTTTTCGTGTAGAACGGATTCTTCGAATAATCTCGCAGCGAAAAATCTTATTTCCGATGTGATCGTTGGAAAGGACAATAGAGCGTTCACCTTAGATGACTCATCATTTGAGCAATCATTATCAAATCGCACGGGACTCATTGTTTTAAATATTCTAAACAAAAGAGGCGTTCTTGCTACACAAACTTGTAGTGCAACTTTGATTGGAAAAAATCATATCATTACCGCGGCCCATTGCCTTTATGATGATGAACAAGGTGCCTTTTCTTCCGATACTTATTTTTTTCCAGGGCAATTGGATTCAGGAATCGCACCTTTTGGACGTTTTCAAATTATAAGATCATATATGCCAAGTGAAAGTATACAATTCTATGATTTTAGAAACGATATGGCCGTTGCACAGCTTGCACCGAATGAGAGAGGGCAAAGTGCTGGCGACGTGGCCGGATATTATAATGTTCTTGGTGATGAAGAATTTGTTGATGGGCCTGTAACGACTGTGGGATACCCTGGTGATAAAGGATTGTTCACTCAAGCTTTCGAAAAAGATTGTACAGCTTTTTTATCATCTAATAATTCTCGCGTCCTCGATCTTGACTGTGATGTCTATCCTGGTCAGAGCGGAAGTGCTCTTTTCATAAGTTCAGAGTCAAAAAAATCTCACAAAATCATTGGAGTTATTAGTGGACAGTCTACTGTTTCAAGTGTGAATTATGGCTCTCGAGTAACAAAGGAAAGACAAAAGATTATTACATCAATCTTAGATGGGGAATTTAATAAAAGTAACTTTAAAGAAGAATGGATTACTAAAGAACTTAAAAATCAAAAAAATGCGGTATTCGCTAGAAATAACTGCGAAAATAAAATCCTTGTTCTCAATATGGCCCCGCTGAATTCTCAAAAAGAAAATGAAAACTCTCATTCGATTTTTTTAATGCCTAGAAATATTAGATTGCTTTCTGAAGTCAAAGGAAATGACATTTTAATTGCAGACCATTTCTTAGGGGAAGAAGAAAATACAACATTTAAAAAAATCAATATCTCTGATATTAAAGATCAAACTTTAGAGTTCGATTGTGACTAAATCTATTTTTGGTAAAATTATAAATTAAAAGGTTTTTTATGAAGTCGTTACTATTAATCTCAGCTTTCTTATCAATCTCGACCTTTGCAAGTTATTCTCAAGTAAAAGAGAGATTTCTCAATTCGCACCATGCAGATGTTTCAATATTTGAAGAGGGTAAGGCATTAAACTGCGAAATCTATTATCCCGAGAATGAAGATGCTGTCTCTGGTGTAGAACTCACTTATAAATTTAAAATGGAAGACGGCGAAAGAATATTACTAGAAGAAGATTTTCGTAATATGTATTACCTCAGTAGCGATGATGACAAAATTAAAGCTATTGAATATTCATCTTATAAAGTTGCAAACAATGGAATGGTCTTTGGACGCTACAATAGATCCCACGATTTTATTAAAATCATGAAACAAAACGACGCAGATATTATCATTGAGATTTCCAAAAGAGCGCTGCCAACGAATGAGACAAATAAGTCTAGTCTTGGAAACCTTGTTTCTAGTTATATCGTTTGTCCCGTATTATAGATTCTTCTTGAAACTCTTGTCCAAGTGGATGTTTATGGCCTTTACTGTATTCGTTAAATCCTGGCCATAAATCATCATGTAAAGAATTCATTTGTGAGTTGGTTATTTAATATAAATCTACGTTAACATCTTTTAGAGAAGATTTGTGCGCACAGCATGCAAAAAGTAGTAACATAATCAGAGTTTTCATTTTTTAATTATCTACTGGGAACAAAAAAGCCTACCGAAGAATAGGTTTTTTATGAATGGTGGTCCATTCTATTCTTTGCGCGAACTTCTATCTATATGTCAAAATGGCTACCTAAGAAAAATATTTTATTCGAACGCTATCAACTTAAGCCCCCTTAAAGAGGAGGCTTTTTAAGACATTGAGGAATATAGTTAAACCAATATCGAGATGGTGAGATGCGCAGGACTTGCCACCGCCAACTCGGTTCTAGAGAGCATGATTAATATTCATTTCAACACGTAGTAAAAATGCTCCACTGGAGCATTTTTTGGCGCTGGTGTGACAACCCAAAGGGTTGTCTGTCGCGAAGATAAAATTTTGTAGGCACAAATAAAAAAAGCCACCCCGAGGGGTGACTTTTTTTATGGTGGGACATACAGGACTTGAACCTGTGACAACCCGGTTATGAGCCGGGGGCTCTAACCAACTGAGCTAATGTCCCATATAGTCATTTGGTACTCTATTTTATATACTTATCTTGGAATTATGGCAATTGGTTGTCAAAATAAATAGGTGTTGCGGTGGGCAAAAATACTTTTTTTAAATATTCTGGGACGGGAAATGACTTTGTGATTATCGATAATCGCAAACTTATTTGTGATGTTAAAGATAAACAGTTTTGGCAAAAAGTATGTGACCGCAAGTTCGGTGTTGGCGCCGATGGTGTCTTATTTTTAAATCCATCTGATAAATACGATTACCGCATGATTTATTTAAATGCCGATGGCGGGGAAGTGTCGATGTGTGGAAATGGCACTCGCTGCTTGGCCCATTTTGCGGCCACGGTTCTGGGGATTGGTGATCAAAAAAGTTATACCTTTGAAACACAAAAGGGCGTTTATAAGGCCCACGTTAATGGCGACTTTGTTAAGGTTCTTATGAGTGAACTTTACGATGTGGATGCCATTGAAGTTTCTGATTTATACAATTCGAATCACTCCAAATTTATGAACACGGGTGTTCCTCACTGTGTTTACGAGTGTGACAAGCTTTCAGAGCTTGATCTACAAAATGTTGGGGCCAAGATTCGCTACAATAAAAGATTTCCAGAGGGTGTGAATGCAAACTTTTTCAAAGTGGTAGGAGATAAACATATTCGTCTTCGCACTTATGAAAGAGGCGTTGAGGGTGAAACACTCGCTTGTGGTACAGGGGCCACGGCCGCGGCCTTGGCGACTCATTCATTTTTTGGATGGGAGAGTGAAGTACGCGTGGAAATGCCAGGTGGGGATCTGGTTATAGAATTCAACGATGATCACTCTGAAGTTTATCTCGGTGGACAAGTCGAAAAAATATTCTCAGGCACTCTTTGTTTTTAATTTCAAAAGAATTTTTTCCGCAAAGTTTGGGAGTTTTGGCATAAAAGGCATAACTCCCACCACTGCTCCCGCAAGATTGGCGATGGCATCGTTCATCTCTGCACTTCTGTAGCCCGAAACTTTCTGCATATATTCAATGGCAGCACCTAGAAGAACTGAATAGAGAACAATTTTTGTGCGATTTTTAAAAAGTCCTGCAAACCACCACGTCAAAAAGAAGTGGGCGCTAAAGTGATAAACTTTATCAATATGAGGGAAGAAGGCCTCGGCACCAGAGCTTGGGCGTAGGCACAAATAAATGATCAATATTGAATAAAGTCCACCAAGACATAACCAAAGGGGGCGATATTTTAAGTTCATGCTTTGCCTTCCTGCGCGCTTCTAGTTATCATTGTTTTATGAAAAAATTCTTCGCTGCGCTAATATTACTTATGAGCTTCAATGCTCTCTCTTTTGTGACCCTGGATATTGGGATTATTCACAAAAAAGGTATTGATAAAGGACTTGTTCTTGACGCTGAACTTTACACGCGTGAAGACTTTCGCCCTGAGCACAGAAAAATTGTAACTACTAACGATGGTATTCGCTTTGAGTTCGTAAGTCATCTTCTTCCTGATCCTCAAGAGACAGGGCCAAGTGTCCTTGTTGAAATTGAAGGTCTTCTCATTCATAGCGATGGAAGACTTATCAAGAAGTTCCAAAGAGGGGATTTGATTTTCAAGTTAGGCGAAGAGAAGTCATTTGAATTCTCCCAAATTGAAGGCCAATTAATTAAATTAGAATTAAAGGCCGACCTACAAAAACTATGAGTGAAAGATTAGATAAGGCCCTTGTTGTTCTTGGGCTAGCTTCAACAAGATCCCAGGCACAACAATTTATCGACGAAGGCTGCGTTTTTTATCGCGGTCAAAAAGTTCAAAAAGCTTCTCTTAAAGTAGTGCTTGAAGAATTAGAAGTTCGTAAAAAAGTTATTTACGTTGGCCGTGGTGCCCACAAGATTGAAGGCGCACTTCACGATTTTCAAGTGAGTGTTCAAGATAAAGTCATTGCTGATGTGGGAGCTTCCACTGGAGGCTTTACTGATTACGTTCTTAAAAACGGAGCGAAGAAAGTTTTTGCCATAGATGTCGGTCACGATCAACTAGCGCAAAGTTTGAGAGAAGACTCTCGAGTTACAAATCTTGAGGGTGTGAATATTCGAAACCCGCTTGATTTGGAAGAGAAGGTTGACCTTGCTGTTGTTGATCTGTCATTTATCTCGTTGAAATTAACTCTCGATTCGATTGTTTCTCTTGTAAAAGAAGACGGCGACGTCATCTGTCTTGTTAAGCCACAATTTGAAGCGGGCCTAGAGAGGCTTGGTAAAAATGCCATTGTTAAAGACCAAAATATTCGCGAGGAAATTCTCTGCGAACTTCTTTTTTGGTGCGATAACAAAGGCTACTTTATAAAAAATGCAATCCGTTCACCAATTGTTGGCGGTTCGGGAAATATTGAGTACTTCTTTCATATTGATAAGAAACTTAATAAGCACGCAATTGATGTAAATAAATTTATTGATTTATAGAGGATTAATATGAAAAGAATCTGTGTCTTCTGCGGATCATCTGCAGGGAAGTCTCCAAAGTATGTGGCCATGGCCCGTGAGCTTGGGGATAAGCTCGTTCAAAATAATATGGGCCTTGTTTACGGTGGCGCATCTATTGGAGTTATGGGCGCTGTGGCCGATTCAGTTTTAGAGAAAAAAGGTGAAGTCTGGGGTGTTATGCCTCAATCCCTTGTGGACTGGGAAGTTGCCCACGCCAATCTTTCTCGTTTTGAAGTTGTCGACTCAATGCATGCTCGTAAACAGATTATGTACGATTGGTCTGATGTCTTCGTCGCCATTCCAGGTGGGATGGGAACATTAGATGAACTTTGTGAGATTATCACTTGGGCACAGCTTAAATATCACAAGAAGCCTTGCTACGTGTTAAACTTTGACGGCTTTTTTGATGGGCTTCTAACGCACTTTCGCCACATTAATAAAGAGGGCTTTCTATCAGATGAGCACCTTCAATTGGTTCGCGAAGTAAAATCTATTGATGAATTTCTAGTGGATGTTGCATCGTTTCACAGTGCTTGATTGGTTTACAATTTAGGGCCTATAACCTATAATCCCAAAGTTATAGACCCCTTTTTTTTATTTTTTAAGGATTCGGAGAATCAATGACTAGATTGGTAGTTTTCTGTTTTGTTCTAATCGGATTGGTTGCAGTATTTAACCTTGAATCATTCAAGACAATTCCTGTTAACAATACACGCTTTGATATTAAAAAGGCCGAAGAGGCCCACGCTGCTAAGATTGCTGAGCTTGCTGAAATTGAAAAAATGAAGCTTGAAGCACTTAAGCCAAAAGTGGAAGAAGAAGAAGTTGTTGATGAAGGACCACTAGTAGTTCTTGATACTCCACAACTTGTTAGCGGTGATAAGCTTTACGCTAAATGTATGGTTTGCCACGGTAAGAGAGGGGAAGGTAAGTCTTCTCAAAACGCTCCTAAGATCGGTGGACAAATGGATTGGTACATTGAAAAACAACTTGTTGATATGAAGAATAAAGTTCGTGTTAACAAAGTGATGGACCCATACATCAAAAACCTTTCTGATCAAGACTTCAAAGATCTTGCTGCTTATATTTCAAAACTTCCTTGGAAGAAGTAATTCTTCCAAATGCCTTTATATAATCTAGGTACATTTAGACCAAATATCGAAGAAGGTGTGTTTATCGCACCTTCGGCCGATATTATTGGTCGCGTTCACATGAAAGAAAATTCTAATATTTGGTTTAATTGTGTTGCTCGCGGTGACATTAATGAAATCATTATTGGAAAGAATACAAATATCCAAGACCTATCTATGCTTCACGTTGATACAGACCTTCCTCTAATTGTTGGGGACAACGTGACCGTAGGCCATTGTGTGACTTTGCATGCTTGTACTGTGGGCGATAATTGTTTGATCGGTATGGGGGCAACTATTCTAAATGGTGCCGTCATCGGAGAGTCATCTCTTGTTGCTGCAGGTTCTGTAGTTCCTCCTGGAAAAGTTTATCCCCCAAGAAGCTTTATAATTGGCTCGCCCGCTATTGCGAAGCGAGAGTTAAGTGATGATGAAGTGAAAAAGTATGGGGAGCATTACAAGCGCTATATCCTAGCTAAAGACCAATTTTTAAAAGATTTGCACCAATAAGAAGGCCACCCAACTAGGGGTGACCCTCTCGACGACAACATCTCTCCCGAAGTAACTTACACGTCATTGTTAAAAAGGGAGTTCACGCTCTGTCCGTACATGGATCTCACGTGGATGAGGATACGATCACTCATAAGTCCTTGTGGAACATCGAAGTTTAGTTCAAAAGGAACCATCTTCATCGGACAGAAGTCTCTAACTTTTTTCATTATTGGTTTAACTGAGTAGACGTCTCGTCCGTTGTCTTGAACCTCGAAGCGGTCGAAGACATAACAGTCACTTGGATTGTGACCTTTCATGACAATTTGTCGATCATCAAAGTTTTTCTCGATTGATTCAATGTTTGCGACAAATTCGTCATCGATAGCATCATCGCTGAATTCATCAATATAGAGTGGGGCCTCCTTCATGTTATTGACTACGATATCGTAGTCACCTTGGTCTAGCAGACCAATTTTTACACTTTCTACGAAGGGAACAATCATGTCGGCACAACCGATGCCTGGGCCAGCAAAGTCTTTAGCTTGGACTTTGATTTTGATTTTATTTCCTTCAACTACCGGTACGGCCTCTAGGTCTCGGTAACACAGGTTTGGTAAGAAACCTGAGACGACAACTTCAACGTTATCGTTCGAGTTATAACCTGGAGGGGCATATACGTTATCTACGGGTACGAACTGCATGACATGAGCTTGGACGTTTGCGGCAAAGCTAATCATCATGATCAATATGGCCAAAAATTTTACAAGTTTCATAGAGTCCTCCTAGTGATCTCTTTATCTAATCTAGTTTTCGCTGATTCGTCGTGATCTGAATATGAGCGAGTAGATAAACAAATATGATTCTGTGATCGTTAAAACATGATCCAGATCACCACTATTTTTCTGTAAAAATGGTAGGAAAAAGTAGGAGGTGTTTATGAAAAAATTGACGATTCTCGGACTTTTTCTCATCTCTTTGAAGTCAATGGGTGTTGGAAAAGTCAAAACGGAAGATGAATTTCGCACTGTCGTAAAGAGGTTTAATGAATTTTGGCAACCTCGTGTGAAGGCCGAAATGGGAAAAGATCTCATTGTCGAAGCACTGTGGAATGAAGAGCGTGCTAATGCCCACGCGACGAGGGATCGCGACTACAACCTTGTGATCAAGGTAAATGGAGGAATGGCCAGAGCACAGGGAATGGATGAAGATGGACTCGTTTTTATTTTATGTCATGAATTAGGTCATCATTTAGGAGGTACACCTAAAAAGAAAAGAGGCAATACCGATATTGATAGCTGGTCATCAGCTGAAGGGCAGGCGGATTATTTCGCTGCAAATGAGTGTTTGCCTGAAATGTTTAAAGGTGATGATAAAAAATTAAGTGATGTGGAAATCATTAGTCCCTTTTGCCAAGAAGATGAAGTGTGCGAAAGAGTTTTGAAAACGGGTGTGACTATTGGAAATGTTTTTGCGATTTTAAAAAACACTGATGAACCCTCTATACATCACCACTCTCAAGTTCAGGTGAGTGAAACGAATTTGGGTCATCCTGATGTGCAATGCCGACTTGATACAATTAAAAATGGCGCCCTAGGTGAAGAGCGCCCTGAGTGCTGGTTTAGAGACTAATAATCTCTTTGGTGAAAGCGAAAGGCGATGCGCTCAAGCATCTTCTTTCCTTTCCCAAAAGTAAGGTAAGTTGCTCTTGCTTGGGCCTTGACTTCAATTTTAGAATCAGTAAATACAAATTCTAAATCTTGTAGCCCAGATAAACCTGAATCATAAATAGCATGGATATAATTTGCTGATTCATCTTTAATATCCACGCGATCTTCATTCTTAATAATTTTTTTAATGGCCTCAAGCATTGATTCTTTAGTCCCATTGTATTGGAGAGAGTCTGCGCTTCCTTCAAATGAAGAAAAACATTCTTTTTCTTGTAAACACGGAGCAAGAGAAACTAATTGAGTTTCCTCATTGAGGATTGGTCCAAGATTGGCCGGATCTTCACTCTTACAAGATAAAAGAACAAGGGCCGGAATTAAAATTAATAGTTTTCTCATTGCATATCCTCAGATTCTTTAACATTTTGAATGAGTACGTAGGGTTGAATAATGATGAAGTTAAATTCAAGATTTTCTTCTTTATCAAATCCAGCAACGAGCTCTTCAGTTGTTCTAATAAGATGACCGTTATCGAGAAGTTCTTTAATTTTTTGAACATTGTCTTGAGCGATAGCTACACCCACATCGACAAGATCTTCAGTTAGAGAAACAAGTAAAAGAGCTCCTCTCTTATGATGATCTTCTAATAGTTTCCAATGTGCTCTATCAATTTGTGATTTTAATTGTTCTGGTAGTGAAAGTTCTTCAGACATTTTATCCTCTAATCTTTTTTATTATTTCATCTTCTAACTGAGTTAGCGATTCCTTGAGAGTTTGGGCATAGAAATCAAAATCATCTTTTTCAATATGTTCTGGAACAAATATTGGTTTGCCATAGATGATATGAATTTTAGTAAATGGCCTTGGAAAACGGAATTTATCCCAACTTTTAAAAGACCAAAACTTTTCTGGATAGGCCAGAAGGGGAAGAATTGGTGTTTGTGTGAGTTTCGCAATTTCTATAACTCCACGCTTTACTTCGTGACTTGGTCCTCTTGGTCCATCAATAGTAATCCCACCTGGAATACCTTCTTCTTTGATTTTGTGAATCATCTTAAGCATGGCCTCGCCGCCACCTCGTGATGAGCTTCCTCGTACAAAATTATAACCGAATTGTCTTGCGACATTTACGGCCAAATCGCCATCTTTAGATGCTGATACAATGGCCACATGTTTTCTGTGATTTTGTGAGATAACACTTGAAAGTATGTTTTGATGCCAAAAGGCGAGAACATATGATTTTGCTTTATTAGAATTTTCGGCCTCTTCTCTGTAAGAGAGATTAACAAATTTCAATCGATAGCTAAGAGCAATCGTCTTCAAAAATAAAGCTATAAGAAAACCGAGAAATTTATCCATGGAAAATTTCAGCTCTCTTCTTTTCTAAATCATCATCACTTAAACCAATGTTCTTGTAATAGGAACTAAGTGCCGCCTCAAGTTTTGATTTATTTTCTTCACTAGGAAGTGACTTGTAAGTTTTTAGAGCTTCAAAAAAAATCACTTCAAGTTTATTGCTTGTTTGTTCTTTTTTTCGAAATTTTGGTGTCAGTACAAAAAGCAGCGCAAGGATAATAACCATGCCCCATGCGATCATTTTCAAATCCATAAATCACCTCATTTAATAGGGTAGATATTAGCAGAACAATTTTGTCTTATAAAGTGTTAGAAGGCTTTTACTCAAGTATTTTGCTTTAAATTTAAGATAAACTATGTTGACAAAAATTCAGTACCCCCTAAAATTTTTAGATAAAATAAAAAAGGAGTTTTTTATGAAAAAAATGATGGCAACTGTTGCTGCTCTTATGGTTTCTGGTTCTGTTTTCGCTGCTCACGGTCCAGCTGGATGTGGTCTAGGTTCAATTCTTTTCAAAGAAAAAGAAGGACTAGTATTCAACGTTCTTGCTGCTACTTTCAACGGTACTTCAGGTAACCAAACTTTTGGTATGTCAACAGGTACTCTAGGATGTGAAGATGCGAAATCTGCTTCTGTAGCAGCTGTTTCTTTCATCGAAAATAACAGAGTAGCTCTTTCTAACGACATCTCTAAAGGTCACGGAAAGACTCTTGACGCTTACCTATCAATGACTGGAACAAAGTCTGTTGATAAGTCTAAGCTACAAGCTAACTTCGGGAAAATCTTTGCAAAAGGTAACTCTGCACAAGAAATCCACACAGCTATTCAAAACGCTATCGCGCTTTAATACTTGTCGGGGTGCCTTCGGGCACCCTATTATAATTCCATGAAACATTTTCTTTTATTTCTATTAGTCGTAAGCACTTATACTCAGGCCAATACAAATCATTTTGAAAATCCAAGATGGTTGAAACTTTTTAGATATCAAAAAACACTTCTTGGAAATTTTGAAAGTGAAGTTGATGAAAAAACATTTTTTGTCACTAAAGATGGAAAAAATAATCCTCAGAGTGAATACAAAAAATCTCTCGAACTCGCTTTTGAAAACAAAAGCATCTCGAGCGATCATTTTATTTGTCAGTTTCCTGCGAGGGCCACAATTCTCTCTGAACTTGAAGGGCGCAAACTTCCTTTTGATTTAAAAAAGTGCAAGGCCTTTCAAGATTATTTAACGAAGGTGAAGCTTCATAGCGTTTCTCTCGTTTTCTCATCTTATTTTATTCAAAATCCTGCCTCTGCGTTTGGACACACATTTCTAAGGCTTAGAGGAGAGGACTCAGTCCAAGAAGACAATGATCTTCTTGATTACGGTGTCGATTATTCGGCCCAGGTAACAACAAATAACCCAATTCTTTACGGTATCTACGGCATCCTAGGTGGCTTTTTTGGCCAATTTAAGATGATGCCTTATTACTATAAAATTCGAGAATATAACGATAGTGAATCACGTGATCTTTGGGATTATGAAATCAACTTCACGGCAAAGGATAAGGCCCTTTTTATGGCCCATCTCTTTGAAATGCAAAAAGCACGTTTTGATTATTTCTATTTCACAGAAAATTGCTCATACCATGTCCTCTCTTTGCTTGATGCTATCAGGCCTGACTGGGATTTGATGAGAGAGTTGGATAGCTTTTTACCGCCAGTCCAAACGATCTACGCTCTTTACCAACAAGATAATATTGTAAAGAACGTCAAATATAGACCTTCAATTTTTAAAAAGGCATGGACTCGTTTTGAGAATTTATCTAAAGATGAAAAAGAGAATTTCTTCTTACTTATCGAAGGGAAGAAGAAATTAAACCAAATAGGTGATGTGAATGTCATCGATGCCTATTCGGATTATATTGATTACAAATACTCAAAAGATTTAGAGGCCAAAACAGGGGCCCACCATGAAAAGGCCAATGATTTGAAGTTTGACGTAAATCTAAGAAGAAGTGAGATTAAAGAAAAATCTCAGGACTTGGATTTTAGTAGAGAATTTATCAACTCGCCTGATAGAGGCCACGATACAAAAAGAATAAGACTCGGTGGAGCTAAATCTCACGATACTTATGGAATCGATTTGGAGTATCGTTTTAGCTTTCATGATTTTCTCGACAATAAAAAGGGATTCATCCCTTTTTCTTCAACACAGATGGGAATTGTTAAGTTTCGATTTGATGATGAGATTACGGCCAAGGTTGAAGACTTCACAGTTGTTGCAGTTGATGCCATGAGACCATTTAGTAGTTTTGATAAGAGTATGAGTTGGAGATTCTCGTTTGGTTTAAAAGATCCAACGAATGAAAAAAGACAAAATATAAATCCTTTTATCGATTTCTCTTATGGGGTTAGCTTTAATATATCAAATTTAATGTTAGGTGGTTTCCTTGCAACATCTCAAGAATATGGATTTAACTATGAAGATAAGTATCACTTGTCTTTCGGTCCAGAGCTCTTGTTGATCTATTCTGGTGATTCATTTTCCCTGGCACTTAATTACAAAAGATTCAAAGAAATAAATTTCATGAAAGACTATAGCTCAAATATGAAAGGTGAGGCACGATACTTTATTAATAAAAAGTGGGCATCTTACCTTTCATATGAAAAGAAGAATCTCTTAAACGAAAAAATGACAACAGGTCTACTTTTCTATTTTTGAAGTGTTGAATTCACTTCTTTTAGTCGGGATGCGATATTATCGAGTATCCCGGCGAAATTTCCGCAGTTGTACTTTCTTTTAATGTCATCAATGATTCCATCAAATTTCTCAAGTCTAAAAGCAATACGATAGAGTCCTAGGGCCAGTGCATGGGCCAGAATAAAAACTCTTTCTAGCTGACTTAATGAAGTGAAAGGAACACCTTTTGGATAACCTTCTTCGTATCCTTCGTGATGGTTTAGACAAATATTAACAACATCAGAAGGAATATCAGGATTTTGTTGCAGGAGATAAGCTATTTTCTTTGTATGATTCGAAATCTCAATGCTAGATTTCGAATCTAAAAGGAGGAGGTCATTAACCTTTAAATCTTCACTCAAAGCAAGGTTTGGGTTATCGATAGCGAGATCGTGAAACATGGCCGCCATGACAAGTTTTTCTCTCACTGTATCATCGTACCAATCGAGATTCTCACAGATCAGTCCACAGAAAAATACTGTAAGAAAAGAGTGGTCGTAAATAAAGCTGCCCTTTGATTTTTCAAACATCTCCATAAGAGATTTTGTGCTCATCGTTTTTACTTTATCTTCAAAGGCTTCAAGAGAACCTTCGATTTGATCTAGTACAAACTTTGAAACACCAAAATCGTTAATGATATTTTGAATCATACGGTGTTTTTTACTTAGACCTTCAATTTTATTGTCAAAATTTTTCAGATTAATTAGATCTTGTCTAAAGAGTTCATCTCCATAGTTTTCAAAATCATTTTTCATTATATAAAAATGAGCGACACCACTTTTAAGATATTTTTCTAGTGTGAGAACATCGACAGTATCTTCTTTGTTGGCAAAGCGGACATACTTCTTTGGACCAAGTTTTAAATAAATATCACAAGGATATTTTTCATTTGCAAGAAGAAGTTCTTGGCCAATGGCATAGAATGTTTCATCATAACTTTGCGTGAATTCTGAAAATTTCGAAGCAAACTCAACGATCTTAAATTCTCTCGGAATATAGTGAACTTGAAATTCAGATGATAGAGGCACTGGAGATACGAGTATCACTCGTTTCTTTGATTTAGAAATGAGATCAGCGATATATTCTTTATTGATGGCCTCATCTTCGGAGAGTTCTTTGATGAAGATTGTCGATTCATTATTTTCAACAGCAAGTATATCAACAATTTGCTCATACTTCTCAATAGAAGTGAAGTTTTGAATTATTGAATTCGCTTTTGTCAATAACTGTGGAGATTTGAAGATTGTATAGACTTTCATTTCTTTGGTCCTTTTCTCATTTGACCACGAAATTCCAGAAGATCGTTCATTTCACCTTTTATACTTTTTAAGATCTCTATTTTATTATTCTTTCTTAAAAAGTCTTCTAAATCACTCATTTGATATAGGAGAAGTAATATTGATTTATTAACGTGTTTTTTTAAATAAATTTTTTCAATGGCCTGCTGAGCATAGGCATCAGTAACATTTTTAAGACTGAGAACTTCATTCTTCGTATGATCTACTTTCTCTTTTAGTTCTGCCATGAATTCATCTGTAGAGACAATGACAGCATTGTGAACATCTTTATAAGAATTGGCAAAAAGAGAAGTATCTTTGAAATTACATATTGAATAACCAGAAAAAGCTTTGAGGCATTCTTTAAATTCTGACTTTTGACCAATAAGATAAATCTCAGGTGCTGCTGATGTGTTAGGATTAAATTTCGTCGCATACCCATCACTTTTTGGGGTAGAAGCAGGTTCAGTAAAAACAAACTCTGATTTTCTTCCCTCTAAAAGGTCACGACATCCATCGATCCCTTGTAAAAGAAAATCAACACTGCCGGCAATGCCATCTAAGTTACTTTGAAATTTAGAAAAATAGTCTTCAAGCATGTGAGTATGACGTTGAAGATCAGTAAGCCCAATCATCCCTGATGAACCTTTCAAACTATGTAAATTTCTGAATATAAGTTTATAGGATTCAGCCAGAGAGGGTGATTGCTGAATATTAAGGAGCTCTTCTTCAACCTCAGTAATTAAATCAACGGCTTCGATTACAAAATCTTCAAATATACTATCCACGTTTAGAACTCCATCTTCACTTGTTGCTTAATTATTTTAAGGGATAACGTAACTTTAAGGTTAAAAAATCTATAAAAATCAGACATTTAAGTTTTTCTTGAGTAGTTGAAATTAACTTATCCCATTTTTCAAATATTTAGGAATTGAAAATATTATAACGGCCCTACACCCGAATTTTTAGATATGTTAATTCCTTCCCCTAGTTAAATTTTTCTGGGGGGGAAAATGAAACCAACAACTTATCTAGTCCTGGCCTTGGCCAGTTTCTTGGCCATTAATGCCTCAGCAAAGAATAGTATTTTTGATAAAGGGTATTGGTTATCCCCAGCATCTATTGTTAAAGATTTTACACTTCTTCGCATGAAACCTGAGATTAATCAGCTTTCTAAGCATATTAAAAAAATCAATTCCTCACTTTCAAAAAAAGAGACCGATGCAATTGCTACAGATATCTTAGAAGTTTGTGATTGTTTCAAAATTGATCCTTGGTTATTTACAGGATTAATCCAAAAGGAATCTTCTTTCAGACAAGAGGTATCAAGTCCTACAGGTGCTGTAGGGTTAACCCAATTCACTTCACTAGGACTTAAAGAGGTAAATGATCAACTTGGAATGAGGGGCCGCAAGGGTGCCCATTTTAAAAGTATTAGTTACTTCAATTCGAAAATTAAGGAATGTGTAGATCCAACTTGGACTCATTTATGGGACAAGGTTTCAGTTAAGCAAGATGATCCTGAATTCTACAATGCTCTCAAAACGGAAATTAAAAATGATATTCGTGTGGCGATCACTTATGGAGCCGTTTTGTTAAAGACCTATGTCGCAAGAGTAGATGATCGAGCAGAAGATAAAAAAATTAAGCTGCAAAAAAGTGAAATTTATTATGATGCTCTTCAAATCTATAATGGTGAAGAAGGAGACGCAAAGGTCAATTACGCTAAAAAAGTATTTAAGAATATGAACCAAGTATATCCTAAGGACTTGAATTTTCCCTTCTTGAATAATTGATATTCTCTATTGAGTCATAGATTTAATAGATTGGGGCCGAGACCAGAAAATGGTCATAATAAATTAAGCCAAGGTTCACATCACTTTGGCATCTCGTAAAACTCTCTCTTTACTTGGGCCCCAGATTTCTGGGGCCTTTGCTTTTTAGCGATCGCTACAAGTTAGAATATAAGTGATATATGGTGTAACGTAAGAAAGACGTAGATTTCCGTTTTTATCAAGGCTACCTTTTGAAAGATTGCCAGTTGTATAATCTGGGCCAAGAGTAATCATACTTGTAATATCTTGTCCGTGAACAGTTACAGAGTAGTAGGCCTCATCAATATCAAGTGCATATTTCGAAAGCTCGGGGCCTTGCATAATCGTTTCTAACAGTGTTTTTTGGACAACCACACCATCAGGTGTAGTAACTCTTTTTTCTCCGTTGCAAACAAGTGCATGGGCCGAAGTCATCGTGAAAATAGTCATCAACACTAGAGTTTTAATTAACTTCATCAAATTTTCCTTTTAATTGAAGTCGAGAGTTGAAAATTGATTTACCAAGTCTTTATCACTTAACTTCTGTAGAGTGATTAAGTCTTCGTATGGTGATTTGAGATTAAGGAGTTGGCCAAAAGCAACTTCTGTCTTTACACCATTGGATTTCAACTCAATGATACGTTTTTTGAATGATTGAGGTAAAACTTTTAAAAGTCTGCCTTCTATAAGCATATGAAGATTTGCATTCTGTTGTAAAGTCTGAATATTCTGACAAAATAATTCAATTGGTAAATTTTTAAAATTAAAGTTGATGACAGATGATTCTAGATTTTGATGTTGAGCTCTTCTCATCGAAAAACCATCGTGATGAGAAAAATGGGATTTAACTTCGTTCTCAAAATAGCTTAAGTCAGTTGAGGTAAAAAGAATATCGAGATCGGAATCTTTAACAGCAATATCGATTGGAAAAGTTCCTGAAACTTGTGGTGAGAATTGTTTAAATTTTGATAACACTTGAGAATTTTCAAGAAACTCATTTATAAGTTCATTTTTTTCGACATTAATGACTGATTCAAGAGATTGATTATGAAACTTAATGGCCATGTCACCAAAATTAATTTCAAGCTCAGGGTTAAATGATTTCTCAAGTCCCTTCGTCTCAATATTAAGATGAGAATATCTTTTAATTAAATCGTCGAAAGTTTCGCTGGTCACAACTTCAATATGCTCGAATCCCTCTTTTGTTATTTTCCCTTTTTTAGGGGCAGGAACTTCAACAAGGTCAATAATATATTCATCGAATAAAATGGGTTCTGAAAGCTTATAGGTTGCAATGAGTCTACCATTGACATCACTTTCAATAAGACATTGTCCGATTGATGAAAAAATTTCTTTAATTTCTTTATAGTTTTCTTCACTGCTTGTACGATAACAAAGATGATCGATTTCAAGATTTTTAATATCTACTTTTTTTTCATTCAGTGTCGCAAAGATTGATTCGAGGAATTGATAGGCCTTTTCTTTCATGATGAACTCTTAGATAATGTTTTTTTTGTGATAACATTATCCAAGAGTATAGTCATTAAAAAGAAGCTTACGATTTAAATTTTTGAATTAAATTTTTGAGCTCGCGTGCTAGTTTTTCAAAATTATTTGATAAGGTAGACAACGATTTTGATGATGCGGTTGCTTTGCTTGTAATGTCCATAATTTGAACGATATTTTGATGGATACTATCAGCAACAGAGCTTTGTTCTGTGGTTGCGATATAGATGTCATTTGAAAGCATACTTGCTTTATTCATCTCTTCAGCGATATTTTGGAAAGAATTGAAAGTATCACTTACTTTTTGATTACCTTTAAGGGCCAAATCCTTTGTTTCATGTGCAGTGCTTGCCGTTTCAGATATTAACTCTTGAATTCGTGACGTAATGTTTTGAATCTTTTGTGTTGAGCTTTTTGTCTCGCTGGCCAGCTCGCCAATTTCTTCTGCAACTACAATAAATCCTTTACCATGAACACCAGCACGAGTGGCCTCGACTGCTGCGTTTATCGATAAATGTTGAGTTTTCATTGTAATATCATTGATCATTGTAAGAACACTTATGATCTCTTTTCCCTCTTTTTCTAGTTCATTCATTTTTCCAGCAACATCTTCAATAGACTTCGTAAGGCTTTCGATATTTTCTTTCGCTGATTGAGCATTGTTTGATCCTTCTTGAACATTGTCATTTGCTCTTTTTGTCGCTTCTTTTGCTAGGGCACTGTGATCAACAACTTGTTTTGATGTTTGTGCCATTTCAGTAATGGCCTGTGCAACAAGGTTGATTTCATCTTGTTGAACACTACTGTTGGCCAGTGTTTCGTTAGAAAGAGATTCTACTTCCTTACTACCGTGAAGAACGTTTTCGGTTTTTTCTGAAACAACTTTGATAGAATGATGAAATCTTTCGAGCATTGTATTTAGCCCTAAAGAGAGAGCAGAGATTTCATCTTTGAAGAAAGATTTCTTCGTTCTTTTTGTAAGATCAAGATTCGTTCCAATTTCTTCTACAATGTTTTTTAAATTAACGACTCTTTTTACGATGAGAATATGTAAAATAAAACCAATCGCCAAAAGGGCCACAAGAAACATGGCGCCCATAAGTTTTGCTGTGAATGTTGTATTTTGAATAATCTTTTTATCGATTTGTGTAAGATCATATGTTATTTTCACGGCCCCGAGAACATCTCCTTCTTTAGCAGAGACGTGGCACTCTAGACAATTTGTCCCTTTATAATTTGAATACGCCTTAAATGGAGTAATAACACTAACAACACGAACACCCTCATTGTTTAAAGCTATTGAAGAATGGGAGGTTCCCTTTAATGCTTCTTTTTCGATCTCATTGGCAGCAGATTCATGGGGAAAACCTTCTCCAAAATCAGCTTTTACAAGATCTCCTCTTATGATTCTTGCTTCAAGAATCTCTTCTTTTGACAGAAATTTTTTCCTAAGAATCTCGCGCTCTTCCATGGAACCAGTAATCATTAATGTGTTTACACTATCAAAGTATTGTTCTGAGAGCGAGTGGGTCTGTGCTTCAATAACTTCTTCAACAAAGGCCTTCTCAGCACTGTAGTTTGTATAAAGTACACTTGCAGTAAGAGAGCTAAAAATAATTATTAATGCTGTTAGAATTTTAAATTGTAATGACATAGACCACCCGTATAATAAATATGTTTATTATAATAAGATGAGTTAATAAAAACTCTTGATTTTGCTCACGGAATTATTTTCCGTACTAAAGGAATCTGTAAAATGGATACGCAAGAAATCTTAATCAGCGAACTTAAGAGATTATCAAAAGAATGTCGTCTGCACAGTCGTAGTGTCAATTCATCGTTTGCATTAATGAGAGTTTCAAACACAATTAACTCTCTTCTTTCATCATTAAATGAAGATTCTATTTCTGATGAAAATCCTCTTTCAAAAAGAGAGACTGAAATTCTCGCCCATGTTTCAAATGGATTTACTAATCGTGAAATCGCAAAGGCCTTGCTTATTTCAGAGAAGACGATTGAGTATCATTTAAAGTCTATCTTTCAAAAAACTCATGCATCTAAAAGGGCCGAAGCTGTGACGAATGCCTTAAAAAACAGATGGTTATAGTCAGATTTAGGGTTCTCCCTAGTTGTGTTTTTTTAGGACTCAGCTAGTATTGTTTAAAACCAACAACGGAGAATTTATGAAAACAATCAATTTAGAAAAAACATTAGGACCACTTTGGAGTTTATTTTCAGATGAATCTGTTTGGGAAATCGTAATTGATTCACCAACTGAAGTTTTCGTTGCAAAAGGAAATGGCGTTATAGAAGAAGTTCGTGTTTTTGAAAATATGTCAGAACTTGATTCCTTGGTTGATAGGGTTACTGAATTTTTAAATATCGAAAAATCAAATCAATCATTCTCAAAACTATTAGATACCTATGCAAAGATCACAGTTGTTCAATCAGGAATCGCACTGAAAGGGCCTGCCATTGTTATTACAAAATTACCAAAAGTAACTCCAACTTTTGATAATTACCTAAGTTGGAATGTCATTGATGATAAAGGTTTAAAAATTATTAAAGACATTCTTGGTTCTCACCAAGGAATACTTCTTGCTGGCAATCAAGGGTGTGGGAAAACAACTCTTTTAAACATTATGTTAAATAATATCCCAATGCCTAATAGAATTGTTACTCTAGAGCGCCATCCTGATCTTATTTTCGACAGAAAAATGGTATGTCGTTTAAGTCCAGAAAATCTAGAAGTAGAATCTATGATTAAGTTGATCGACATGGCGGAAAGTATGAGAGGTGACTATGTTGCTATCTCTGAAATCGTTGGTGGCGAGGCCGGACATTTCATTGAGATGATTAGAAATAATTGTACAGGTATTGCTCTAATTACTGGTGAAAGCGTTCAGGATGCCATTGAAAGACTTGTGACTAAAACAGTTATTTCTTCAAGTGGACTTACTATTGAAGAGGCCCGTTATGCTATTGCTCAGGCCTTCCGTTACCTCGTTTTCCAAGAAAGACTAGAGAATGGATCAAGAAAAATTTCATCAATTGTAGAGTTAAAATATGACGGTGGTGAAATCAATCTGGTTAAACTCTATGGGAACACTTCTAAGTAGTTGAAAATATTCACGTATAAAGTGTCACGCTTTTAACATTTTTACATACTTACGACCTCCTAGTTGAGGTCGTTTTTCGTTGGGTTAATATAGGCCCATGAAACAAACAATCAAATCACTTTTGTGCACTCTCTTTGCGATCTTTTCATTTTTTACGTATGGGGTAGAACTCTCTGTAACAAAAGAAAATAATCTAAAAATCACGGCCAGTACTTGTGACGAAGTTTTATTTCAAAGAGAGGCCATTTGCCAGTGGAAGAAAAATCTCGATCCAAGTTTTGAAATACCTAAAGTTTCTAAAAATGCTTGTGTGAAAAACAAGAACAAGACAAGCATTGTTGTCTCTAAATGTATTCCCGATCTGGTTAAAGAAATTCATCATAAAAAATTAAATAAATCTGGTGCCAATTGCTGGGGTACTGCCCTAGGGTTGCGCGGCCTTTCTCAGACTCCACGCTTTGTCTGGTCAAATGAACTGCAATATTGGCAATCATCACCTCTTTGTCGAAAACTTTCAGTTGGTGAAAGTTTAAGGCCTGGGGATATTATCAATACATATGGGCCTGAATATATTTTTAGAGAAGAAGGTAATGATAAGGGAACTCATTTTTGGAATGCCCTATATCCAAATCGATATACAGTATCTCCTGTAGATAATGGATATTCTGGCTACCACAATCTACTTCATTCGGAGACTTTCATTTCTTATGAAATGACTTTCGGAAAAGATTCCCCTAACTTCGATGATCGCTTTGATTTTCATCAAATGATTGAAGTCTACGGTAGAACCCGTGATAAGGATTGCCAAGAGAATCAGTCTCTAACTCCTCATATGAGAGAAAATCAAAATGAAGCAAAGCGAATAAAAGGGACGAAATGTGATTATATGTCACTGGCCTACCGATGTCAGAGATTTGATTCTTATTTTAATTCGATAGAATTGAGTGACATTGAAAAAGGATTGTGGAGCGAGATTCAAGACCTATTTAAAAAACAGAATACTCTTTTTAAACTTTTAACGATTAAAAATTTTAAATTATCAAACTTTGAAGTGATAAAACTTATTACTTTGTCAGATGAAGTTGCAAGATTAAGCTTGAATGAATTATCAAAAGGGCTACACTTGAGTAAGAATGAAGAAATGCTCTTAACGCTCAGGTATTTCACTGCCTCGGCAATTAGAAAATCACTCGAACTTGCCGATGAGGTTGAACCGACAGAGCCATTGTAAAGGATTATAAATGGATCTAAATTTATCTTGTTCTTGCAATAAAGTTCAAGGACAAATCAAAAATGTAACACCGAAATTAGGTTTGCGAGTTGTTTGTTATTGTGATGATTGTCAAACATACGCACGCTATCTCAATGGACAAAAAAGTGTATTAGATGAAAATGGGGGCACTGAACTCTTACAAGTCCCACAGGCCTACGTTAGTTTTCATAAGGGACAAGATCAAATTGAATGCGTTCAATTATCACCCAAAGGTATTAAACGTTGGTATGCCAAGTGTTGCCATACTCCCATTGGTAATATGCTTCAAAACCCCAGTGTTTCCTTTATTGGTATTCCTGTTGCCTTTATAGATGAAGAACAAATGCGTGATGCAGATAAAACAATTGGACCTGTATGTGCACGACTACAGTTGCGTTTTGCAACGGGCCCAATTAAAGAGAATCATGATGAAAAAGTTCCCTTTGGACATTTGCTGAAAACGATATCGAAACTTTTACAGTGGAAAATAAAAGGTCTTAATCGACCGCATCCTTTCTATGACTTCGAAAGTGAAAGATATATCTATGAGACAAAAATTTTGACAAAAGAAGAGAGAGATGGATTTAGAGCGTGAAGCATTATTAGAAATTTCAAAAATCGATCTTAGTAAGTATTCCTTGGAAGAATTGAGTCTTGATAGAGAGGTCGCACTAAACGCTATTTTTGACGACAGAGTTGAAGAGTTTGAAGATCTTAATAGTGATGAAACTTTGGAGTTTCGTCTCGATTATTTAAAACTTCCAAATGTTAGAAAAGAAGATTACTTAGAAAGAGTGATTGATCTAGGGGAACACAAAAAAGTACTTTGCGGGATTCGACATTTTGGTGGAAACAAAGAAATGTCCTTTGTGTCGCTTGCAACAAATTTTTCATTAGAGTCAAAAGAAGAGGCCTTGCAGATATATGAAATGATTAAAAAACATTTTTCAGTGTTTAGACCCCTGTATTTATCTTTTTATTCAAAGGTAGAGAATATTGCAGATTTCTATGGTTCCATTGATATGGTCTCCCTGGCTTCTCAAATAAAAAAAATCACTCCTTGGCACGGTGAAGATAATCTTGAATTTGAACCAATTACAGATAATTCATTTTATGATTGGTATAAGAAAGGATATGAAGAATTTCATGAGGATCGTAAAGATTTAAAAGCTAAAGTAACAGTAAATAGTCTTGAAGTTATGAAAGGCTCTATTGAAGCATCTCTTATATTTTATGCCTGTATTAATGGCGAGAAAGTGGGGTTAATTGCTGCCGAAAGAAGCGACTATCTTGGACACCCTGGGGTGTATTTTAACGAGATATTTTTGATGAGAAATTGGAAAGGTAAAGGGCTTGCTAAGGCCATGCAAAGAAAGTTTGTGGCAAAGTTTTGCAAAGATAATGAGCTTATTTGGGGCACAATTGATTCTCATAATTTACCTTCGTTTAATACGGCAAAGGCAAATGGTCGAAAACCCATTCGCTATGAATGTTTTATTAATTTAGAGTCGAAGTAATTTATAATCTCTATGAAGGGGATAATATGATCGAACATAAAAAAGACGCGAAATCACTATTCAATATTTGGACTGAAAATCAGCAAAGAACTATAGGGTTTAAAGTCGTACTACTTCTTGGTCTTGTGGCCTTATCTTCTGTTTGGACGTATTTCATATTGATAAAATAAAGGGTCTATTTCTAGACCCTTTTAAAATTACTTCATATGTTTATCAAAAAATGAAATGATCTTTTCAGGATTTCTGCCAAAGTAATTATAACCATCTTTGAATCTCTTTGTTGTATCACGAATCCAAAAAAGTTCTTTCTCTTCACTTCCTAAAAGATCAAATGTTTTTTGCGCATCCACTGGATTTCTTGTCCACTCGTCATCATGAACTTGTACCATAAGAACTGGCATTGTAACTTTTGAAGCAAAAAGCTGAGGAGTCATTTCATCTGCAACGAAAGCACCCATTTTTAATAATTCAAGGTCTATGAGTTCTTGATATTGTCTGACACCATAAATTTCTGAAAAGGCATCAAAAATGGCCGACATTGAGACAACCATTGGGCTACACATACATGAAACGTTTTCAAATAGTTCTGGTTTTCTTGCAATGGCCTCATATTGAGAGTTTCCTCCCATACATTGGCTATACAGACCAACTTTCATTTTACTAAAACGAGGGTGTTTATCGACATATTTTTTTACACCGACACAATCTCTCCATTCCCAACGACCAATCCCTGAAAGACCTCCATTGGCAGCGCCACTGTTACCGTGATTTCTAATATCGTAGGCAATGACATTGTAACCAGCATCTGTAAGGTGTTTCATTTGAATAACAAAATCAATTTCAACAGCATCAAATTGATTCCATGGAGCACCTAAATGACCTGGAAAACCTGCACGGCACATAGGGAGAGCGTGATTGAAAATAATAAGTTTGTTACTTTCTCCACCTTTGGCCGGAATGTACCACCCTTCTAAAGGAACACCGTCATCACTTTGGAAGTAGATATCTTCCCAATCAGTCATTCCATAGTCGTCTGGTGTTTTGTGAAGAACACTTCTTAATGGTTTTACAATATTGGCCAGGGCCATAACTTTTTCGTAATCCTCTGGAGTGATTGTTTCCAGTTGCTCCATTGCTTTTGCCATTCTTTCATTTGATATTCTGCTCATACGTTCATCCTTGTTGATGTTTTCAGTTAACTCTAATTTAATGAAAATCATCGAAAAGGGTTATCAGCATCCTCTTAATATCTTGCCTAAAACTCCAGATATGGGCTAACTTGTATAGTTTTGTGTAAATGTCTGCTATAATGGTCTTATGAAGGATAATATACGAGAAGTTGTTGAAATTATTGAAAACCTTTCTCCTCAAGAAGGTGAAAATAAAACAAAGGTTTCTGGCCTAATTATACGTAAACATTCAAGTGAGCTTATTACTCATAGTGTTTTCAGACCTTTGTTTTGTTTAACTGTTCAAGGTGATAAAGAGGTCGAAATTGGAGGGACCATTTATAATTATGGTTCAGGAGATTATGTACTAGTCTCTGCTGATCTTGCGCTAACTGCGACAATAAGTAATGTGTCTGAAGAAAAACCTTATCTTGGAGTTTTGATAGAACTTGATCCTCTTCTCGTGATTGATGTTTTAAAGGATGTTACTTTTGAAAAACGGTTGAATCCGTCTCCCGAAAGGGCAGTTGTCGTGGATCATGCTGAGGATAGAATTGTCGATGCCATTAAGAGATTACTTCTAACATTGAAAAATGATGAGAATGAATATTTATCAAAACTCTATATTAGAGAAATTATATTCCACCTGCTTTCCAAAGAGAATGGCCATACTCTTTACCAATTAGGATTAATGGGTGGGCAGTTTCAAAAAATTAAAAAATCAATTTCCCTCATACTTAATAATTATAAAGATAAAATAAATATAGAAGATATGGCCAAATTAGCGGCCATGAGTACTTCTTCCTTTCATAAATCGTTTAAAGACGTCACAGGACTTAGTCCAATTCAATATCAGAAAAAAATTAGGCTTATGCAAGCAAGAGCATTAATTACAGGAAGTGGTGAGGATATCTCATCGGTGGCCTTTGAGGTAGGCTATGAAAGCCCTTCTCAATTTAGTCGTGAGTATTTACGACAATTTGGAAAAACTCCAAGCGAAGAAAGAGTGAAATATTTATCGGCCAACTAGCTCATAATTAAATAATCTGTATAGTAACGGGATGAAAAAATACATCCTTATTGCCACTACATTTGCAACTTCTCTAACCTTTGCGAACTCTCAGAAAGATCTCTCTTTCTCTGGAAGTTGTGAAAGTTCAAATAGAGCGACAATTTCTTTTGTTGGCGATATTCTTGTTCACAAGGCGATCTATAAGAGTGTTGCTAAGGGAAGTAAGGATTTTTCAACAATCTGGAATGCTGTAAATCCAATGATCCAAAAGGCCGACTTCAGTGTGGCAAATCTTGAGGGGGCCGCTGCTCTTGGAATTGATTCTAATGGTCGCGATAAAGGTGATGTCGGATTTATCTATGACGGCAAGGTTTATTCTGGTACGAACTTCGTATTTAATTATCACCCAAAAATTGCCAAGGATTTAAAGAAGTCGGGTTATGATCTTATTTCTTTTGCCAACAATCATTCAATGGATAGATTTTCTCTAGGTGTTGATAAAACGCTTGAGGCATTACATGAAGCTGATCTTATAACTTCAGGAGCTAGAAAAACCTATGAAGATGAGAGCAAGCTTTACTCTGTGGTTAATATCGAAGGAATTAACGTGGCCTTCGTTGCATGTACAGAATCATTAAATGGAAGAAGTGATAAAGAGAATCAAATTCTTAATTGCAATAATGGAAGTGTTGAAAAAATTGTAAAAAAATTAAAAGAGTCATCAGAAGTTGATTTTATAACAGTTATGCCTCATTGGGGAATAGAATATAAAACAGAACCAAGTGGTTCTCAGAAAATGTTGGCCCGCAAGTTTGCTGAAGCAGGGGCCGGTGCCGTCATTGGTTCACATCCACATGTTCCACAACCTTGGGAGAAGTACATTACTTCAAAAGGTGAGGAAGCTCTTTTCGTTTATTCTCTTGGAAACTTTGTGGCCTTTCAAAAAGGGCTTAACAATAAAACTGGTCCAATCGTATATCTAAACCTTGTCAAAGATTTAGATAACAAAGCAAAAATATCAGGTGTTGCCTATTCACTGACTCAAAGACAAGGATACTATGTTCTTCCTGTTGGAAAGAATGCAAAAAGCTTTGTTAACAATGGAAAGAAGTTCTATGGGGCAAAGTCGTTTCTTTTACCTGAAGAGCCACTTGCGAAAATTCTTTGTGACTAATACAATTTATGTATGAACACAAAAGTAACATCATTTTTTAAAAAGAATCAGAATTGGAAAGAAGAAAGTATCGCTTTGAGAGAAGTCGTCCTTGAATGTGGGCTTGATGAAGACT